>NZ_JBIAIE010000016.1:0-194287 GCF_042871185.1 Streptomyces sp. NPDC006012 | reverse complement strand
CACGGACGTCGAGCTCGCCGCATGACCCCAGCAAGACCGAATCACCCCAAACCCGACAGGGGTGCCTTGACGAAGGACATAGAGGCACCCCCCCCCCGAAGTGCGGAGGGAACCCGCTCGTGTAGGCCGTCCGGAGGCATCGCGGACGGTGAACCGCCGGATCACCACACGCTTTGCCGGATCACCACGGATGATGGTGCTCGTCGAGCCCTCGCCCCGCAGCGCCCGGTCTCCCGGAGCCGCCGCGGGGTCCGGATGATCCTGCGACGGCACCGCGAGGTGCGCGCCGCGGGACGCCGGCGGGGGCTCACCGGTGCTGCGTCCGGAGAGGTACCCGGCAGATGTGCGGCGTCCGGTGCGGTGCACCGCACGGCGGGGCGTCGCCCGCGTACCGGATGTACTCGGGTGGTGCAAGAACGCGGCGTGGGAGTTCCTTCCGCGCGGGCGCGGCCGGGTGTGCGGGAGTCGCCGCCGGGCGTCGTCGGCCGGTACGCCTCTGCGTGGCGGCACCGGACGGCGCCGCACCCGTGCGACGCTCCCGTGCCGGTCGAAGGAGAATCCGGGAGGTGATCAGGTGACGACTTCCCGCTGGTCCGGCGTGGGCTAAAGGGACCGCACCATCCGCCTGCCACCGCCCGAGTCACCGGTTCAGTGAGGAACCCCGACCGTTCGCGACGGCTCATGCAGCACTCCACCTCGTCGCCATCGTCCGCTCGCTCCGCGGACCCCGGCGTGATCGTTCGTCAGACAGCAGCAGGGACGGGCATCGCCGCGGCGAGCAGTTTGCCGGTTGCCTCCGGTGAAGTGGTGTACGGGTTCGACCTGATCCGAGGGCCGGCCAGGGGCTTCCGTGCCGGGCCTCCTGGTGACGGCGGTGCGCCGACCGGACCGAGGATCAGCCCCGGAGGGACGGTGCGGCGGCCACCGAGCCGTCACTGCTCGGAACGCGGGTGAGCAGGTCGGCGACCCGAGCGACCAACTGGCTCTCCTCGCCGTTGCGGGCGGCTGTCGGATGGTAGGCGAGCACAAAGCGGCGCCGCTGGTCGCGCGTGGAAAACACGGCGTTCTTGTAGCCGTATGTCTCGCCGGTCTTCCCCCAGAAGACGGTGCCGTTCACGACGGCCTGCTGCAGCCCGGTGCTGTAGCGGGCCGGAGAGCCGTCCAGCATCCGTATGCCGTTCGGTGGCAGGGTGAACATCATCTGGAGCAGCTCCGGCGGGAGCAACTCGCCCCAGAACAGCGCGGTGAGCATCCGGTCGAGGTCGCTCGTGGCCGAGATCATGTCGCCCTCGCCCCGGCTGGACGACTGGTCGTACGTGGTGATGTCCCGCAGACCGCCGTCGGCCGTCGTCAGATAGCCGTGCACGTGCCGGCCATGGATGCGCGGGTCGTCGCCGGGCACGACGGTGCGCGCCAGGCCCAGCGGACGCAGGATGCGGTTCGCGACGGCCTGCCCGTACGGGCGGCCGGTCACCTTGTCGACGATCAGTGCGGCCAGTACGTAGTTGATGCCGCGGTACTCCTGCCGGGTGCCCGGGGCGAACTTCAGCGGTCCGTGCGTCGCCGTCGCCACCCATTCCTGCGGCGTCCAGTGGTCGAAGCGATGACGGAACACCTCTTCCGCGCTGTCCGGCTCGGGTATGCCGACGTGGTCGGGCAGCCCGCTGGTGTGATTCAGCAGGTGCGCAACGGTGACAGCCGCGAACCGGGCCGGCAGCAGCCCCGGCAGGACACGGCACACCGGCGCGTCCAGGCCGATCCGGCCCTCCGCCACCAGTTGCAGTACCACCGTGGCGACGAAAACCTTCGTGATGCTGCCGATCCGAACCTTGTCGTGCGGTGTCACCGGCCGCTGCGTCCTGATGTCGGCCACGCCCGAGGTGCCGCGCCAGGAGCCGGCCGTACCGCCGACTCTCAGCTGGGCCGCCGTCGACGGCGGTTGCTCAAGGTCGTCGATCGCCGCCTGGAGGGCGGTGGGCTCCAGCGGCGGGAGTGACGCGGGCGAGGCGGCGGCGCTGTGCGCGGGCAGCATCACACCGGCGGCCAGCGCGGCCGTCCCCGCGAGGGCGGTGCCCGCAAAAGCGCGCCGTGACATGCGCGTTGAGGTCATGCTCTTCACCTTGTCAGCGGGCACGTGCCCGAGCATCAGGGTTCGCCCGGACTGATCCCCGATCACCACCCCGACCCGTCCCGCACCCGGATCACCCCCTCGGTACCCGGCATCCTCGATACACGCCTCATGGCGAGGGGCCCCAACACATCTCACCGTGTACGAGTTCGCCACATGCCCTCACGGCATGCGGGGCCACACGTCCAGAACCATCGTGTCCGAGCCTCCGTTGCGTCCGATCCGGGTGAAGCCGAGGGAGGTGTAGAGGCGTACAGCGGGGTTGCCGTCCTGGACGCTCAGGCTGAGCCGGGCGACGGGAGCCGGTCTCTCGACGGCTGCCCGGATCAGCGCGTCCATGAGGGCCCGGCCGTGCCCGCGGCCGCGGTGTCCGGGCAGTACGCCCATACTCGGTTCGGGGACGTCCGGCGGGACGAAGCCGTACCCGGGCTCGTCCTCGGGCAGGCACCGTGCCCAGGCCGCGCCGACCGGTTCGCCTGCGTCGGTTTCTGCGACGACCCCGAAATCAGCCACACGCGGCCAACCGACGAGGTGACGCGCGGCGTGCGGGTCGGCGGCAAGTTGCTCGGCAGTGAACCGGTGCTCGCCGTTCCAGTTGTATGCCTCCAACAGGATGCGTCAGAGGAAAGCTTCCACGCCCCGGGAACCCTCACCCGCGAAGGACGCCCGTTGGCTCGTGCGCGGCCACCAGCCTGGACGCCCTTCTCACAGCGCCGTACGTGTTCATCGACGGCCCGGCGGCGCCGCGTCCTCATCGACGACCATGCGGCCCCGCGCCGCCCGGATCCGGCAGGATCGGGCAGGGTTGGGCAATCGATACCTGATCGACTGTGTCCGCGAACACCGTCGGACTCGGTCGTCTAACCGCCGGTCCCGGCGTGGGCGGCGCCCACGAGGACGGGTTGCGGCCGGCTCTCCGGCTGCGTGGCCATGATGGGGTGGCTGCGCAGAAGTTCCCCCGAGACACCTTGCGCGTCGGCGAGGAGCAGGCCGTGGGGGCCGAGTTCGTCGAGTACGTCCTCGATCGTGTCCGGCAACGACAGGACCTGGTCGCTCTCCAGGCGCCGTACCCCGAGGAGATCGCCGGAATGGGCTGCGACGCGCCGCAGGGCGAACAGCCGGTGGAGGGCGTACAGGAGGCGGCTTGCCACTGGTTGGGTGGCCTGCCGGGCAGCAGTCAGCAGGCCCTCGGCCGCGAGGAAGTGGGCGTGGGCATCGACCAGTTCGAGGGCGGGAAGGACGGTTCGGTCCAGGGCGTTGCCGGGACGGGGGCTGCGCCGCCGCACGCGGGCCGCCGAGAGGGCGTCGCCGGTGTCCGTCGGCTCGTCCGCCGCCTTCGAGGGGCGGAGCCGCTCACCGGCGCGCTCGAACCATATGCGCTCGATGTCACCGAGCAGGTCCTGCAGGGCCTCGGGGTCGTCGAGGTCGGCCGGGCCGGAGCGGGACGGCCTCGGGGTGAAGTGGCCGAGGAGCATCTCCATGCCCGCTTTGATCCATATGACTTTGTTGTCACCTTCGGCGGTGATCGCTCCCTCGCCGGCCTGGAGTTGGCCCGCGATGCCGTTGGACAGGAACAAACCCTGGGCTCCGCAGCGTTCCCGGCATTCGGTCATCACCTGCCGACCACGCCAGGTGATCCAGCCCTTGGTGACGGCCACGAGCCGTTCGGCCTCGTCGCGTTCCTCGGCCGTGGTGGCGCCTTCCCACTTCCGGACCGCCGCACGGTGGAGGAATGTCGAGGCGTAGGCGGTGGCCAGGCCGTCGATGAGGGGCGCGTGGTGACTGCGGTGCTGCCACAGCGGAATGCTGCCGCCCCTGGTCCCGCTGGAGGTGTGGCGGACATGGGCGTAACGGACGGCGACCGTCAGGGCGTGGCGGGTGGTGCCGAGGTGGTACGCCTGCATGCACAGCTTGCCGTCGGTGACCCGGGTCACCGAGTTGAGGAATCGCTTGCGGGGGCTGCCGATGCTGCTGGTGTAGGTGCCGTCGGGCGTCAGCCGGCCGTGGTCGGCCTGCACCATGGCCTCGTAGGGCAGGCGGACGTGGGTGAAGGTGGTCAGGCAGTGGTCGACGGGGGCGCCCGCGGTCTGCGCCAGGCGTTCGACGGTGATGCCCGGCAGGCACTCCCCGCCGGTCTCGTCATGCAGGGGTACGAGGAAGAGGTGCACACCCTCGTCACGGTCGCCGGTGATCAGGCGGGCGGCGACCAGAGCCGTCTTGGGACCGCCGAGCGGGCTCGTGTTCGGCATGAACTTCGCTGCTTCCGGCCGCGGCGTGTGCAGGACGAACTCGCGGGCGGCCGGGTCGTAGGCGGCGGTGGTCTCCATCTGCGCAGCGCTGTTTCCGTGGGCCAGTTCGGTGCACAGGAAGACGCCGGTGCGGTCCAAGTCCACGAAGGGACGCAGGTCGCGCTCGCCCCCGGCGTTCAGCAGGCTTCCCAGGAAGAGGTTGTAGTGGATGCTCAGGATCGTGAAGAGTCCTGGGTCCACCGGGCCGACCCACTCGTGCAGGGCGGTGAACCGCGTCGGGTTCTGCGCGAGGACTTCGGGGCTGTCGGCAGCGTCCAGCAGGGTTTTGTTGACGTGCCGCAGGCGCTCGTAGGAGAGCGCCATCCGCTCCTCCGGCGGCAGCTCACGGTGATGGAACGTGGCGCTGCTAAAGAGGTCGCGCCAGGGAGCGTGGATCTGTTCGAACTGGCCATCGAAGAGTGCCTGCCTAAGGTCTGCTGCAACCGAATCGTCCTGCTGAGAGCTGGTCTGAATGATCACTCGGGGGACGATAAAGCATGCAGCGCGCATGCTTCACCATGATCATTAACACATCCTCTTGCCCTTGAAGTGCGACCTCCAAGCAGTGATCAAATTCCGGAGGCATGTGCTCAGCCTCCCAGGCAGCAGGCATATGCGGACAGAGCGGCGGCTCTTCGGGGTGCGGCACCGCGCCCCAGGCCGGCTTGGGCGTCGGCGGGGTGGAGGTGCGATGATCTACTGGCGTCGGCAGATGGCGACGAATCATCCAACAGGCATGGTTTTGCACGGGGTCGATCCTTGGCTGTGAGATGGATCACCCAACGGATGGTAAATGCGCGGACGTAGCCTCACTTTCACGACGGCCGCGTACGGACTCGACGTGGTGAAGCGGCCGTTGCCTCGCGGGCCGGAGCGACCCCGGCCACGAGGCTGCGGAGAAGGACACACACAACAGGAGGGTGCGGAGAAGTGCGACAGCCAGTCCAGGAACGTTCGAAGAGGACGAGACGGCTCGTACTGGATGCGGCCGCACGCCTGATCGCCGACCACGGAGTCGCCCGGGTGAGCCTTCAGCAGATCTTCGACAAGGCAGGTGTGTCCAGGGGGTCCGGACAGCACGTCTTCAAGACCAAACAGGAGATTGCCCTCGCGATCGTGCGGGAGGGCTTCAGCATGGATGCCGCGCTGCCGGGGAAACCTCGCGTGCAGGCGGTCGTGGATGCCTCGATCGTCCTGGCCTGGCTGACGGTCATGTCGCCGGTCGTCAGGGCTGCCGCACGCATCGTCACGGAGCAGGACAACCCCGAGACCTTCGGCGCCCTGTGGGACGGCTACGTTCCCATGGTCACGGGGATCCTGACCGAGGCGGCGAAGGAGGGCGAGCTGCTGGCGGACGTCGACCCGGCGGAGGTGGCCGAGCACTGGGTCATGGCCTTCACGGGTTACGACCTGAGATGCCGCCGCACCGTTGACGAGTTGCCCCGGCGGATCGCGAAGATGAATGTCTGGGCAGTGCGGGGCGTCGCGACCCCGGAGATCTTCGACCAGCTGATTTTCGACGTCCAGCGGGGCCTGACGCTGATCGCCGAGTCGGACTGGGCGAGCAGCTACATCTCCGACGCCGACGACCAGCGGAAGACCGGTGTGCCTGACGGCACGGCCGGTTGACGTTCCAAACAGGAGGCGCGGTACGGGCCCGACACCCCGCAGACGGAGTGCCCGTCCGGCGCACCGGGCGCCACCGGAGACGGGCCGCCGCGCACCCGGCCCGAGAGCTGCATACAGCGGGGGTCACCGGAGACGGCCCGCGGTGCCCTTGGCGCGAGAGCTGCGCACAGCTGACAGCCGTCGCCGCACACCGCGCACCACAATGCCCTTTCCATCCTCCACGGCTCGCCGTATCTCCTTCATCACGTTCCTCACGAAATGATCTGGGCTGGCCGTGAAGGCGACCTTTTCCCGAACCATGGGCTGTACATGGTCCGATGTGAACCGGTGAACCGTCGGCCGGGGAAGACCTGACTGGTCGCGTTCCCGGGGCGGATCACACGTCGACTGGTTGGGGGATGGCGATCGGGGAGGTGCAGCCGGGCGTGCCGACGCCGGCCGACGAGCTGCTCGGTGGCCGAGGCGCGGAACGGCCGTACGACACAGGTGTACCGGGGCGGGCCCCGAGTGACCTGTGGCTCTCTCCTCGGCCCGGCGCAGCGGTCAGCTCCCGCCGCCACCGGTGCGGAAGTGGACGCCGGCACTGCTACCGTCACACGTGTGCACGCACCGTCCTCCCTGGTGAAATATGCGCCGGGCCTGGACCTGGTCGGCGTCCGGCATCCGGTCCGGCCATCGCCTCATGCTTCTTACCCCCGTGCCTCTGACCGCTGGATGACGAGCGGCGTTCCGGCAGAGCGTGGCTGACGGCACCACCGCACAGTCCTGGCGGTGAAGTGAACTCGTGCACCTGCGGCTGACTGCCGCTCGCACGGCACGCGGGGAGGTCGGCCGTCCCCGCATCGAACGGAAGGTTCTGCATGCAAGCCCTCATCCTCAACGACTCCGTGTTCCTGGAGGGTTTCCACCGGTTGGAGGAGCTGTTCCACGAGCTGACCTCCCTCTACCTCGGGGTCCTGTCCCCGGAGGAGATCTGGACGGCGGAGGCCGCGTACGAGGGCTGGTGGAGGATCGCCCGGCAGTTGCCACCGGCCGGGACGACATGTCCCTGCCGCACCCGCCGACCGGATCACGACGGCCAGAACGCCCCCGTGGCGCCGGGTCCCTGCCTCGGGGCCGTCAAGGGACGGTGCTTGCACGTCATCGAGTCGAATCACGTCGACCTGGCCACGTTGGAGCTGCTTCATGGGCTGCTCTCCCGGTCCGGAGGCGAGCGCACCACCCAACTCGCCGAGGCCCTCAAGGACATCGAACGACCCGGTGAACGGCTCGTCGACGACTTCCGGCGGATCATCGCCACCCTCCGCCTCCAGCCCCCTCCGGAGCTGATGGCGGCCCTCCGGGCGGCGACGGCATCACACGCGACAGCGCGCATTCACCTGAACCCGGCCCAGAACCGGGCCTACCGGGCCTTCCTCCGCAGGTTCGAGCAGACGTTCTACCGCGACGGCCGACCCGAGCCCGACACCGCACGGCATCAGTGAGCGACGGCTCGCCACCGACGCTGATGGGACGACGAGTCGGAAGTCGGCCGGACTCAGCGACGGAGCTGATCAACACCCCCATGATCAGGCTCAGTTGCCGCACCTGGCGGGCAGACGTCGGGTGGTTGCTCTCGGCGCCTCGTCTCCGGGCGGGCACTCCCCCGAGTCGAGTAGTTCGGGGACCATGAAGCAATGCGCCCGGACGACTGGTACCTCACCGAAGACATCGACGAGTTTCTCGCCCGAGCCGGAGACTTCCTCCGCTCGCGCCCCGCCCTGCACACCACCACGCTGACGACGGCCGAGAAACTGCGCACACGCGGGGCGGACGCATCCGGCGCCGAAGCCACCCTCTTCGGCCGACTGGAGTCGGGGGGTGAGGTCCGCGCCGTCTTCCACCGACCTCCGTCCCGGCGTCTGACCCTCACGCCCCTCTCTCCCGGACAGGCCGACACCCTCGCCGCCCGCCTGTCCGGCCTCGGCCACACCCCTTCCGGCGTCACCGCGGACCACGACAGCGCGACCGCCTTCGCCGAGGCATGGCAGCGGCACACTGGCGCGGCACCGGTAGCGCATTGGTGGGGCCGTCTCCACCGCCTCGGCACGCTCACCCCGCCGGGACCGCTCCCCGAGGGCCGTGGCCGGGTCGTCGGGGAGCAGGATCACGAGCAACTCGTACGCTGGTGCGGTGAGTTCCTCGCCGACGTCGGAGAGGCCCTCTCCCTGGACGCCGGCTCCTGGGCCGCATCGCGCTTCGCCGACAAGCACTTCACGGTCTGGGAGACCCCGGACGGCACTCCCGTCTCCATGGCAGGCTCGACTTCGCTGATCGGCGGCATGATCCGGGTCGACCCCGTCTACACCCCGGCCCACCTCCGGGGCCGCGGCTACGCGGGGGCCGTGACGGTCGAGGTGAGCAGAGCCGCGCTGAGCGCGGGCGCGACGGACGTCGTCCTGTTCACGAACCCGGCGAACCCCACCAGCAACGCCCTCTATCAGCGGATCGGATACGTCCGCGTCGCCGACTTCACCGGGTATGCCTTCACCTACGACCACGACGCGCCAGTAGCCGGTTAGGGACACGGCCGGCGCACGGCCGGCCGGAACCGATCCGCCGACACCACACCGCCGGCGGCGGTGCGCATTCGCCGGCCCAGGACAGCCGGCGGGTCGGCACGGGGGGACTACTCGGTCGCCGACGAGGCGGCGAGCCAGAGGTCCGGTCCGAATACCTCGTAGTGGATGTCCTGGGCCGGGACGCCGCGGCGGAGCAGGTCACCGCGCAGGGACCGCATGAACGGCAGCGGGCCGCACAGGTAGGCGGTGACGGATTCGGGCAGTTCGACGGCGTCGAGATCGGCCAGGCCGGTGGCCGCCTCCGCTTCCTGGCCGTCGGGCTCCTCGTACCACAGGTGCAGCCTCGCGTCGGGCAGTGCCCGGACCAGGTGCTTCAACTCCTCGCGGTGGGCGTGGTCGTCGGGTGTGCGATCGGCGTGGACGACGGTGACCGGCCGGGACGATCCGCCGGCCGCCAGGTGGTTCAGCATGGACAGCACGGGGGTGGCGCCGATTCCGGCGGAGGCCAGCAGCAGCGGTCCGTCGCCGGGGCTCAGCGTCAGGTCTCCGAACGGGGCGGAGACGGTGAGGGTGTCGCCGGCTCGGGCGTTCTCGTGCAGCCAGGACGAGACCTCGCCGTCGGGCTGTACGGCACCGCCGGCGACGCGCTTGACGCTGATCCGCCACTCCGGGCGTCCGGGGGCACCGGAGAGGCTGTACTGGCGTATCTGGCGTGCGCCGTCCGGCAGTTCGGCCTGCACGCTGACGTACTGGCCCGGCCGGAAGGAAGCGCACGGCCGGCCGTCGGCACGGCGCAGGGTGAAGGAGACCACGTCGGGAGAGTCCTCCTGCCGCTCGACGATCGTCATCCGCTGCCAGGTTCCGCCGTCGGCCGCATCGGCCTGCCCGGCCTGCGCGTAGAGCCGGGTCTCGATGGCGATCAGGGCGTTGGCCATCAGCCAGTAGACCTCGTCCCAGGCGGCGGCGACTTCCGTCGTGACGGCGTCGCCGAGCACCTCGCCGATCGCGGCGAACAGGTACTTGTGGACGATCTCGTACTGGTCGGAGGTGACGCCGAGCGACGCGTGCCTGTTCGCGATGCGGGCGAGCATCGTGTCGGGGCGGACGTCCGGGTGCGCCAGCAGCAGTCCGGCGAAGGCCGCGATCGAACCCGCCAGCGCCTTCTGCTGCTCGCCGTTGGCCTGGTTGCCGCGGTTGAAGAGGTCCCTCAGCAACTCGGGGTGGGCGTCGAACATTCCGGCGTAGAAGACTTCGGCGATCTCACCGATGGCGGCGCCGACGACGGGCAGGGTTTCCCGGACGACGGGCGTGGACTGCTGGGAGAGCACTGATACCTCCAATAATTTGCATGTCAGATTCCAATTTTTGGGCGCGCGTGTCCACGGCCCGGAGCCCGGCCACGCAGGGCGGCCCGAAGCCTGGCCACACTCGAACGACTCTTGACCCGACCGCTCGGGACGGCCCGGATGAGCCCGGCCGCCCGGAACGACCGGGGCCCGCCTGGTCAGTCGGGGCGGACGCCGACCAGCCCGACCAGTACCGGTCCGGTGGGCGACGCCACCAGGTCGGAGACGGTCAGCGGATCGAGAGCGGCATAGAACGCCTCCTGTGCGGCGCTCAGCGCCCGGCGCAAGCGGCAGGCCGCGCGCAGCGGGCAGGGCGAATCACCTTCGCAGGCCACGACCTCACCCTCACCCTCCAGCTCGCGGACCAGCCGGCCGACCGACGCCTGCCGCCCGTGTTCGGTCAGTTCGAGCCCTCCCCCGCGCCCCCGCCGGGCCTCGACCACCCCGAGGTGCTGGAGACGGGCGACCGCCTTCGCCATATGCGCGTACGGCACCGTCATCACCTCCGCGACCTCACGCGTCGTCAGAGCGTCACCCTGCGGCGAGACGGCCAGACGCATCATCGCGCGCAGCGCCAGATCCGTGAACTTGGTCAATCGCACCTCGACACGCTAACAAATATGCATTCCAGATTCCAATTAAAGAGTGGTGGTCGGCGGCGTGGTGTCCGCCACGTTCCCGGAGCCGCAACGGATCACGACACCGATACCAGCGCGACCTTCACCGACGTCGGTCCACAGAAGCACGGACGCCCCGACCGGCCGGTACCCTCCGACGGCGGGCACCGCCCCGATCGAGGCGTTCGTGCTTCTGCCGGTCACCGCCACCGAGGAGGGCCGGGACCCGTCCTCGATGAGCGGCATGCCTGCCGACGCCGTCTACCGGCTGCTGCTGGTCCGACGGCCCTGCGTCACTTCAGGTGCCGCCCGAAGAAGCGGTCCCCGTCCTCCCTCTCGAACCACGGGGTGCCGAGGTGGCCGCCCAGATTGGCGTGCAGCGTCTTCTCCTTGCTGCCGAAGGCGTCGAACAGGTCCAGGGCCCGTTGCCGGGGGTTCCCTTCGTCGTCCCACTGCAGCAGGAACAGCAGCGGTACGGTGACCTGCCGGGCCTCTGCACGCTGGGCGCGGGGCACGTAACCCCCGGCGAAGAAACCGGCGGCCGCGATGCGCGGCTCGACCGCCGCAAGGCGGATGCCGAGGGCGGTCCACCCCGAGTACCCGACCGGGCCGCCGATCCCGGGCAGCGCGAGGAGGGCGTCCAGGGTGGTCCGCCAGTCCGGGACCGCCTTTTCGACCAGCGGGCCGACGAAGGACTCGAAGATCTCGTCGACCGGCTCGCCGGCCTGCATCGCCCGGCGGAGGTCGGCGCGGGCCTGCTCGTCGGCGGCGGAACGGGGCCGGTCGCCGCACCCGGGGGCGTCGATGGAGGCCACCGCGTAGCCGTACGCCGCGGAGAGCCGGGCCCGGGCCACCAGCCGGGGTTCCGCCTTGGGCAGGCCGTTGTTGTGGGCCATCAGGATCAGCGGGGCCGGTGCGGCGGATTCGGGCGTCCACAGGGTGCCGGGGATCTCGCCGAGGGTGAATTCGCGTTCGAGGACACCGCCGTCGAGGCGTTGTTCAGAAGTGAAGTGCATGGTCGTGCCTTTCGGAAGCGCTGTTGAACGGCGCTCCCGGACGACCTATCGCCCGACCGTGACCCCGGAGGGGAGCACCCATGTCGATACGTTCACGGGTACCACCTCCTCGTTCTCTTGCACGGCCTCCGGAAAGGTAGCAGTGGCCGCCGCGGTCCGCCAACAGGTTTTTGCGGAGGCTCCGGGACCGGACGCCACGGAGCAACTCGCCTGATCGCAGGCCCAGACGATGCCGTCCCGGACGAGATCGACACCATCGTGGCGCCCGGCACCGGACCAGTACCGGCGCCGGTATCGATCTCGGGCCGCCGGACGTCGCCTTCACCTCGCCCTCCGTGACCGAACCGGCGCCGCGCAGCCGCCCCGTGACCGGCGTTCCGCGGCCCGGCCAAGTTCCGCGCGCGTGCCGGTCGGCACACGGCGTGGCCGACGCGCGACGCACTCACCAGCGCAGGGCAATTCCTCTCCCCGTGCCGCGGCCCTGGCCCGGGGGGTCGCGGTCGATCACGCCGAGTTGTTCCATCCGGTCCAACTGGTAGGCGACCGATGCCGTGCTCGACAGCCCCACCCTCCTGCCGATCTCCCGCATCGAGGGTGCCTCGCCACGGTCGGCCACCCACTCCCTGATACACGCCAGGATGCGTTCCTGCTGGTCGGTGAGGCGGCCCTCTGCCTCCTGCAAGTCCCGGACATGCCGACGCAGCTCGACCCTGGCCGCGGGCGACCGGCCGGCCGCAGTCTCCCAGTACGGATGGGAGGCGAGCCGGACGGACAGCCGCTGCAGCTGACGCCGGAGCGCGACCGTCCGGAACGGCCGACGCTCCAACGCCGCGTAGGTGCGATTCCAGTCGCGCTGAGCCTGGACCAAGTCGAGCGGAAACATCCTGTGCACCATGCCCAGATTCAATCATATGTTCGATTTTTGGGCCAGGAGCCACACCGCCGCGGCGGGACGCAGGTGTCACTGAGCATCCTGCTCGCCCGCTGGGTGAAGAACTCCTGCCGTCCGCATGTCAGGGATGGCCGGGCTGTCTCGTCTCAGGCCGTGAAGACGGGTTCCGCGAAGAACCCGCCACGACGACAAGGAGCAGATCATGAGCGAGGAGAACACGCGCCAGGAGGTCGCGCTGATCACCGGGGCGAACAAGGGGATCGGGCGTGGCGTTGCCGAGCAACTCGCCGCGCTGGGCATGACGGTGGTGATCGGGGCCAGGGACCCGCTGCGCGGCGAGGACGCCGCTGCGGCGGTGCGCGCGGCCGGCGGCGATGCGCACGCGGTCACCTTGGACGTCACCGACCGGGCCACCGTCCGGGGGGCCGCGCAGCAGCTTGAGGACCGTTTCGGCCGGCTCGACGTACTGGTCAACAACGCCGGCATCTCCGGCTCCGGACAGGTGTCGCCCCAGGACGCCCACGATCAGGTCCCTGGCTCCGTCGACCTGGACATGGTCCGGGCGGTGTTCGAGACCAACGTCTTCGGGGTGATCTCCGTGACCAACGCCATGCTGCCGCTGTTGCGGCGGTCACCGGCGCCACGCGTCGTCAACGTCAGCAGTCATGCCGCGTCGCTGACTCTCACCAGCGACCTGGACGGCCCCTTCGCGGCACTGCTGCCGTCGGCCGCGTACTCGCCGTCCAAGAGCGCGCTGACGGCGCTGACCGTGCAGTACGCCAAGGAGCTGCGGAAGGACGGCATCCTGGTCAACGCGGTCGCCCCCGGCTTCGTCGACACGGACAGCAACAACCACACCGGGTTCCTCACGGTCGCGCAGGGCGCCGCGGTCGTGGTGCGCCTGGCTACGCTCGGCGCGGACGGACCGACCGGGGGGTTCTTCAGCGAGGAGGGTCCGGTGCCGTGGTGATGGTGGCCCCGGGCAGCCGCGTCGTATCGGCCCGGCGGCAGAAGACCCCTCGTGGCAAGGAGGATCCGGCGTGACGAAGACCGAGGAGTTCCAGGAGCTGCGGCCGCTGCTGTTCTCGATCGCCTACCGGATCCTGGGCAGTGTGAGCGAGGCGGAGGACGCGGTCCAGGAGACCTGGCTGCGCTACCAGGCCACCTCCACCCGGCCCGGGTCGGCCAAGGCGTTCCTGTCGACCGTGGTCACCCGGATCTCGATCGACGTGCTGCGCTCGGCCCGGGTCCGGCGGGAGGAGTATGTCGGACCGTGGCTCCCCGAACCGCTGCTGACCGACCCGTACGAGGATCCGGCGCGGTCGGCGGAGCTGGCGGACTCGCTGTCCATGGCGGCCCTGCTCCTGTTGGAGCGGCTCACCCCGCTCGAACGCGCGGTCTTCGTGCTGAGGGAGGTGTTCGCCTTCGGCTTCCCGGAGATCGCGTCGGCCGTGGGACGGTCGGAGGCGGCGTGCCACCAGCTCGCGGTGCGGGCACGCCGTCACATGGACGCGGGGCGGGTCCGGTTCGAGGCCGACCGGAAGGAACGCGAGAAACTCGCCGAACGGTTCTTCGACGCCTTCCGCGAAGGAGACGTCGACGGGCTGACCGAGCTGCTGGCCGCCGACGTTCAGATGATCGGCGACAGCGGCGGCAAGGCCCCGCAGTTCAAGCCCGTCATCCGCGGTGCCGAGAACGTGCTCCGGGCGCTGGCGACCTTTGTCCCGCTGGTGATCAGGAGCGGTGGCGTCGTGGAGCCGCGGCAGGTGAACGGCCAGCCGGGTTCGGTCTTCCGCGACCGCAACGGCCAGGTCCTCAGCACCTGGGCACTGGACGTGCTCGACGGGCAGATCCAGACGATCCGCACGGTGAACAACCCCGACAAGCTCGGGCACGTCGGTCTCGTGGCGGACGCCTGGGCTGCCTTCCGCGAGGCGAACCAGGCACACCGGCCCGGAGATTGAGCGCGGAGCCGGCCGCGTTCCGGGGCGGGGGGATGCCGGGGACCGGTCCCGCGGCCCGCGAGCGGCGGGGCGAAACCGCACGGGGCTGACCTCGTCAGCCCCGTGCGAGTGGAATCGCGGTGCGAGTGGGCCGCGACGGCCGACACCGAGTGGCCGGCTCGGGCGCCCGGACCACCGCGGCGGAGACCCGCTGACCGGCCGGTGCGCGGGGTTCGTCGATGACCGGGTTCTCCAGGGATCCGATCTTGTCGATCTCGACGCGAACGGTGTCGCCCGCCTTGAGATACATGCCGGGCCGGTGCCAGGCGATGCCGCTTCGGGGTGCCGGTGGCCAGCACGGCCTGCTTCTCGTTCGGGACGTTCCTGCACCGCTTGCCGATCACCACACCGAGTTCGCCCTCGTAGTCGACCTCGTTCGGGGCGACCGCCGGGATCCAGACCGGATCACCGGGCCCGATGATGCTGGTCTGCTGTTTGTTGAACCATGCCTGTGATTGTTGAACCATGCCTGACGAGTGGGCCGCTCCATGTGGGTCTCTTCGAGATGGGCCGCGTAGTCGTAGCCGATACCGGGCCTTCTTCACCGAGCCCTACCCGGTGCGGACCACGGTCGGGTCCGACCTGATGGACATCCTGGTCGGGATCGACGTGGTGGCCGTCATGCATGATCGAGCCGGAAGCGACTGACCTGCCCCGGCCGTACCGGGGCCGGGTGGCGCGGCGTGCCTGTCAGGTCGTCGCCCGCCCGGCACCGGGTATCCGGCCGGGCGCACACCGACCGCCCTGACCAAGGGCACATCTGTCCACCGAGGAGTCACACGTCATGCCGCTGCTGGAGCCCAGCCCAGAAGCCCTCCGTCCCCGAGCCGCCCGCTCCGCGGCCCCCGACCGGCTCCCCGACGGCCGGGCGGCCGGTACGCCCGGACCGCTGCGCGACGCACTGACCGCCCTGCTGGGTCCGGACAAGGTCCGGTGGAAGGTCTCCGACCTGGTGAAGTACGCCTCCGACGCGAGCCCCTACCGGTTCGTCCCGCAGGTCGTCGTGGTCCCGGAGGGCATCGACGACGTCTCGGCGGTCATGTCGTACGCGCGCCGCAACGGACGTGAGGTCGTCTTCCGGGCGGCGGGCACCAGTCTGAACGGCCAGGCCCAGGGCGAGGACATCCTCGTCGACGTCCGCCACCACTGGACGGGCATCGAGGTTCTGGACGACGGCGCGCGGGCACGTGTCAGCCCCGGCACCACGATCATGCGCGCCAACGCGACCCTCGCCCGGTACGGCCGGCTGCTGGGCCCCGATCCGGCGAGCGCCATCGCCTGCACGGTCGGCGGGGTCGTCGCCAACAACGCCTCCGGGATGACGGCCGGCACCACCCGCAATGCGTACCGCACCGTCGCCTCGCTGACCTTCGTCCTGCCGAGCGGCACCGTCGTCGACACGGCCGATCCACGGGCGGACGAGTTGCTGGCGCGGGCCGAACCGGAGCTGTGCGAGGGGCTGCTCGCCCTCAAGGCGGAGATCGAGGCGGACCCGGCGCTCACCGCCAGGATCCGCGCCAAGTACGAGATCAAGAACACCAACGGGTACCGGCTCGACGCCTTTCTCGACGGCGCCACGCCCGTGCAGATCCTGCGCGGGCTGATGATCGGCTCCGAGGGCACCTTCGGGTTCATCTCCGACGTCGTCTTCGACACCCTTCCACTGGACCGGATGGTCTCCTCCGCGCTGCTGTTCTTCCCCTCGCTGACCGCAGCCGCGGCTGCCGTGCCGCTGTTCAACGCGGCGGGAGCCATCGCCGTCGAGCTGATGGACGGCAACACGCTGCGCGCGTCGGTGCACGTCCAGGGCGTGCCCGCGGACTGGTCCGAACTGCCCCGGGAGACCGCGGCGCTGCTGGTGGAGTTCCGGGCCCCGGACGAGCCGGGGCGGGAAGCGTACGAGCGGGCGGCGGCCGCGGTCGTCGAAGGGCTGGACCTGGTCGCGCCGGTCGCCTCGGTGACCAATGAGTTCACCCGTGACGCCAAGGTCGTCTCCGGTTACTGGAAGGCCCGCAAGGCATTCGTCACCGCCGTCGGCGGCTCGCGCCCGCCGGGTACGACGCTCATCACGGAGGACTTCGCGGTTCCGCCGTCCCGTCTCGCCGAAGCCTGCCAGGACCTCCTGCGGCTTCAGGCGGAGCACGGTTTCGACGCCGCCGTGGCGGGCCACGCCGCCCACGGCAATCTGCACTTCCTGCTCGCCTTCGACGCGTCGAAGCCGTCCGACGTCGACCGGTACGCCGCGTTCATGGACGACTTCTGCCGGATGACCGTGGAGCGTTTCGACGGATCGCTCAAGGCGGAGCACGCCACCGGCCGCAACATCGCCCCGTTCCTGGAACTGGAATGGGGCCCCAGGGCCACCGAGTTGATGTGGCGCACGAAACAGGTCATCGACCCGGACGGGGTGCTGGCCCCGCGGATCGTCCTCGACCGCGACCCCGCGGCGCATCTGCGCGGACTGAAGACCATCCCCAAGGTCGAGCTGGTCGCCGACCCGTGCATCGAGTGCGGTTTCTGCGAACCGACCTGCCCCAGCCAGGACCTGACCACCACGCCCCGCCAGCGGATCGTGCTGCGCCGGGAGATGATGCGGCAGCAGAGCGGTTCGCCGGTGGAGACCGAACTGCTCGACTCCTACGGCTACGACGCCGTCGACACCTGCGCGGGTGACTCCACCTGCAAACTCGCCTGTCCGGTCGGCATCGACACCGGCGCCATGATGAAGGACTTCCGCCATCTGCGGCACTCCCCGCGCGAGGAGCGGATCGCGGCCCGCACCGCCCAGCGGTTCACGGCCGTGGAGAACTCGGCGCGGCTGGCCGTCGCGGCGGCCGACAAGATCAGTGACCGGCTGCTGGAGAGCGTCACCGGGCTCGCCCGCAAGGCGGTCAACCCCGATCTGGTGCCCCAGTGGCTGCCGGAGATCCCCCCGGCCGCCGCCCGCCGGCCGCCTCGTACCTCGCGGACGGGAGCGAGCGCCGTCTACTACCCGGCCTGCGTCAACCGGATCTTCGGCGACTCCGACGGCGACGGCACCGCCTCGCTGCAACAGGCCGTCGTCGACGTCTCGGCCCGCGCGGGCAAGCCGGTGTGGATCCCCGAGGACGTGGCGGGAACCTGCTGCGCGACGATCTGGCACTCCAAGGGGTACGCCGACGGCAACACGGTGATGGCCAACCGCATCGTGGCAGCCGCCTGGGAGTGGACCGAGTCCGGGCGGCTTCCGCTGGTCGTCGACGCCTCGTCGTGCACGCTGGGCATCGCCCACGAGGTGGTCCCGTATCTCACCGACGCCAACCGGGAACGGCACCGGCGGCTGACCGTCGTCGACTCCGTCGTCTGGGCGGCCGAGGAACTGCTGCCGGAACTGACCGTCCTGCGGCGAACCGCCTCGGCGGTCCTCCACCCGACGTGTTCGATGCAACACCTCGGTGACGTGGAGCAGTTGCGCACGGTTGCCGCGGCCTGCGCGGAGGAGGTCGTCGTGCCCGACGACGCCGGGTGCTGCGCGTTCGCCGGCGACCGCGGGATGCTGCACAAGGAGCTGACGGAGTCGGCGACGGCGAAGGAGGCGGCGGAGGTGAACTCCCGCGAGTACGCGGCCTATCTCTCCGCCAACCGCATGTGCGAGATCGGCATGGACCGGGCGACGGGGCGTCGATACCACTCGGTCCTGATCGAGCTGGAGCGGGCGACCCGGCCCTGACGTCCCGACGCTGCCACCACACCGGCCCCGATCCCGGCCCCGACGCTGCCACCACACCGGCCACGGCCCCGACCGACCCTGACCGACCCTGACCGGCCCTGCGCGGGCCGGCCGGGGCCGGAGGGTGCCTTCAGCCGCGTACCGGCGAGGCCCGTCAGCGCAGGCGGCGGCGCTGCCGCCGACCCAGGGCGAGCATGCCGCCGCCCGTGAGAAGGAACGCGGTGACGGCACCGAGCGCGACGGCCTGCCCGCCGCGCCCGCCGGTACCGGTCTTCGCCAGTTGCGGAGCCGATCCGGCGGCGGCCGCGCCCTGGAGAATCAGGTCGGCCACGGCGTCGGGCCGCGCGATGAGGGACACGTGGCAGGTGTCGATCTCCACGGTGTGCGAACCGGCGCGCTTGGCCTCGAAGCGTTCCTGCTCGGGGTTGATGGCCATGTCCTGCCGGCTCACGAGCGCCCAGGACGGTATGTCCTTCCACGCCGCGGCCTCGGCCTTCTCGGAGAACGCGGTCGTGGCGGCCGGGCGCTGGGTGGCGGCCAGCAGGTTCGCCTGGCTCTTGGGCAGGCAGGCCGCGAACACGGAGTGCACCTTGTCCCGTTTGATGTACAGGTCGGTGCCGCTCGCGCCGCCGGTCCGGTAGGGCACGGAGTCGGTGGCGCCGCCGAGGGCACTGGGGAACCGGGCGGACAGTGACATGCCGCTCTCACCGACGTCGGGCATCTGCGCGGACACGTAGACCAGAGCCTTCACCTGTGCGTTGCCCGCGGCGGCCGTGCTGATGACGGCACCGCCGTAGGAGTGACCGGCCAGGACGACGGGTCCCTTGACCGACTTCAGCACCGAGGCGATGTACGCGGAGTCGCTGTGCAGCCCGCGCAGCGGATTGGCCGGGGCCATGACCTTGTACCCGCGGCGCTCCAGCCGTTCGATCACTCCGTTCCAGCTGGAGCCGTCCGCGAAGGCGCCGTGCACCAGAACGATGGTCGGTGTCGCGGCGCTCGCCCCGCTCCCGGTCCTGGTCTGCGTCCCGCTCTCCATCCTGGTCTGCGTCCTGTCCTCCGCCGTGGCCGGAGCCACGGTCACCGCACACAGGGCGGCAACCGCACCCCCCGACGCCATGAGGCGGCGCCGCTTGGCGCGCTGCGGGGAGGTGCGTATCGCGGGTACGGTCATGCCGCCCTCACTTCCGTCCGGGGCTGTCACCCAAAAGCATCAGCACCAGGGCGCGTACGGGCCCGACCACACCGTCCACCGGGGTGATTCGGCGTGGCATCGGAGTGAAGTCCGGCGCCCGCCCGGGATGCACGATCCCCATCACCGCGTGGGCGACACGGCCCGCCGGGACGCGTGCCCAACACGACTGTCCAGGCCACGTACCGGACACACCTGCCCGGACCACCTGCCCGGCACACCTGCCCGGACCACGTGCGCCACGCCGCCGCCCGGACTCCGACCGCCGTTGACACGGCCGGATAACGATATTAGCTTTTAGCTAACAAGATTAGCCAATGGAGGGGATGTCATGACCGAGCACCTTGCTGTGGACGGCGGCACGATCGCCTACGAGGTGACGGGAACGGGCCCGCTGATCGTTCTCGCGCACGGCATGGGCGACAGCCGCGCCGCCTACCGTGCCGTGATACCGCCCCTGGTGGCGGCGGGTTACCGGGTCGCCGCCGTCGATCTGCGCGGCTGCGGCGAGTCAAGTACCGACTGGCCGGCCTGGAGCCGTACCGCCATCGCCGGTGACCTGCTCGCCGTGATCCGTCACCTGGGCGGCCCGGCGGTGCTCGTCGGCCACTCGATCTCCGGCGGCGCCGCCACCATCGCGGCGGCGCAGGAGCCCTCGCTCGTCACCACGGTCGTCGAGCTGGCGCCGTTCACCCGCAAGCAGTCGATCCGCCTCGGTGACCTGCGGGTCAAGCGCTTCCGGCAGGGCATGCTGCGCCTGCTCGGCGCGGGCGCGTTCGGCAGCGTGCGGCTGTGGCGCTCCTACCTCGACGTCGCCTACCCCGGCGTGAAGCCGGCCGACTGGGCCGAACGCCTCGGCCGCATCGACTCCCTGCTGCGCGAGCCGGGCCGGATGAAGGCCCTGAAGGGCATGGGCCGCGTCGCCCCGACCGACGCCGGTGCGCAACTCGGCAACGTCCGCTGCCCGGTCCTGGTCGTGATGGGCACCCACGACCCCGACTGGGCCGACCCGCACGCCGAGGGCTCCGCGATCGTCGACGCCCTGCCCTCCGGCCTCGGACACCTGGAGATGATCGAGGGGGCCGGGCACTACCCGCACGACCAGTTCCCCGACCAGGTGGTCTCCCGCACCCTCAGTTTCCTGCGCACGGAGGCCGCCCGTGCCTAGGGTCGGCCTGGACCAGGCGGCCGTGGTCACGGCCGGCGCCGCCCTCGCCGACGAGGTCGGCCTCACCAACCTGACGATGGGCCTGCTGGCCGAACGGCTCGGCGTGCGCACCCCGTCCCTGTACAAACACGTGGCCGGGCAGGAGGACCTCAACCGGCGCATCGCGGTCCTGGCGTTGAACGAGGCCGCTGAAGCCATCGGCGGTGCCGTCCAGGGATACGCCGGCCGCGACGCCCTGGCGGCCGCAGCACGCGCCTTCCGCACCTTCGTCCTCCAGCACCCCGGCCGGTACGCCGTGACGATCGGTATGGAGCCGACCGGCCCGGACGATCCGCTGGCCGTCGCGAGTCAGCGCTCGCTCGGCGCGTTCAGGGCGGTCCTGCGCGGCTACGAGATCGCGGAACCCGACGTGGACCACGCCCTGCGCATGCTCCGCAGCCTCTGCCACGGCTTCGCCACCCTGCAGGCGGCGGGCGGCTTCCAGTGGAGCGCCGACATCGACGAGAGCTTCGAGTGGCTGATCGCCTTCGCCGACCGGGGCCTGCGCGCCATGTGAGCGGGCCGCGGCCTTCTGACCCGGTCGCCGCGAGGTGATGTCGAGACGCTCGGCGAGATCCTCGCCGGACCAGTCACGGTGCGTTTGAAGCAGCGAGAGCAGTACGAGCAGCCGTGAGGACGTCTTATGCACGAGATCCATTGTCGCTGCAGTACAGGACACGACCTGTCCTCTACCTCCGTCATGGTGGCATACGAGCCGTTCAGGAGGCATCGCTCCTGGTCACGGCAGCCGCCGCTGGGGCTCGGTCAGTCGGCGGCAAATGCGCCACATCGAGGCAAGGAGCAGATCATGTCCGTCACGACCACCACTCACCTGAACTTCCGGGGCACCGCGCGGGAGGCGCTGGACTTCTACCAGTCCGTCTTCGGCGGACGTACTGTCGCGGTCACCTACAAGGACGCGGGCGCCGTGCAGGATGAAAGCGAGGCGGACTGGGTGATGTGGGGTGAGGTGGCCGGCGACAACGGCTTCCACGTCATGGCCTACGACGTGCCCTCGCAACTGCCCTGGAACCAGGGCGAGAACCCGTTCTTCGTCTCCGTACGCGGTGACGACGCCGAGGAGATCAGCGCCCTGTGGGGCAAGCTCGCCGAGGGCTCGGCCATCGTGCGTCCGCTGGAGCCCGCGCAGTGGGCACCGCTGTACGGCATGCTCACCGACCGCTTCGGCGTCACCTGGGTCCTGGACGTCACGGCTCCGTACAACGGCTGAACCGGCCGACCCGTCAATTGACGTGCCTGCGCCGTCCGGGCCGCCGCAGCCACCCGGGCGGCCCGGGCGGCGCAGGCACCGAACACGTACAGCAGCGGAAGGAAACAGGTCACCGTGCGGATGCGGACGCTGGGACGGACCGGCATCGAAGTCAGCGCCTACTGCCTGGGCACCATGATGTTCGGCAAGATGGGCAATCCGGAACACGACGACTGCGTGGACATGATCCACCGGGCGCTCGACGCGGGCATCAACTTCGTCGACACCGCCGACGTCTACGGCTACAGCGAGACCGAGGAGATCGTCGGTAAGGCCCTCAAGCGACGCCGCGACGAGGTCGTGCTGGCAACCAAGTTCAACGGGCCGATGGGCGAGGGCCCCAACCGCGGCGGCAGCTCCCGGCGCTGGATCGTCCAGGCGGTCGAGGGCTCGCTGAAACGGCTGCAGACCGACTACATCGACCTCTACCAGATCCACCACCCCGACCCGCACACCGACATCGAGGAGACCCTCTCCGCGCTCACCGACCTCGTGCGTACCGGGAAGGTCCGCGCGATCGGCTCCTCCAACCTGCCGGCCTCGGAAATCGTCGAAGCCCAGTGGGTGTCCCGACAGCGCTGCCTGCACCCGCTGCGCACCGAGCAGCCCACCTACTCCATCCTCAACCGCGGCATCGAGCGCGAGGTCCTGCCCGCCTGCCGCCGCCACGGCATGGGCGTCCTGGTGTGGAGCCCGCTGGCCATGGGCCTGCTCACCGGCCGCTACCGCAAGAACACCCCGCGGCCCGCAGGCGCCCGCATGCAGTGGGTCCCCCGGCACCTCACCGACGAACACAAGCTGGAAGCCGTCGAGCAGTTGCTCACCCTCGCCGAAGAAGCCGGCCACTCCCTCACGCACCTGGCCATGGCCTTCGCCACCAGCCACCCCGACGTCACCGCAGCCATCATCGGCCCGCGCACCATGGACCAGCTGGACGACTTGCTCGTCGGCGCCGCCCTCACCCTCGGCGACGACATCCTCGACAAGATCGACGCAATCGTCCCGCCCGGCACCGACATCAGCCCTCTGGACGTCTCCTACGTGCCTCCCTCCCTCACCCGCACGGACCTGCGCCGACGCCCGCCCCACGAGCGAGCCGCGGCCTGAGAACGCCCCGACCGTCTCAACAGCCGAGCCCTCGACCGCGCCGCCCCCGACCGCCGGCACCTGCTGGTGCGGCCTCATGGGGCTTCCCGCCACCCGTCACACACCCGGCCCGACGAGTGAGCGGCACGCCGTGCGTGCGCACCGTGTTCGTCGCGCCCGCCCCGGGGCGGGCTACCAGTCGTGCAGCGTTCCGTCGACGGTCAGCCGGCTGACCGGCAGGTACGCGGCCCGGTAGGGGAAGGCCGCGGCGGCTGCGAGATCCATCTCGACCCCCAGGCCCGGGCCGTCCCCGGGATGCAGGAGACCGTCCTCGAACCGGTAGCTCGTCCGGAACACCGTCAGCGTCTCCTCGCTGTGCTGCATGTGTTCCTGGATTCCGAAGTTGTGGATCGCCAGGCCGAGATGGAGCGCCGCGGCCATGCCGATGGGCGACACGTCGGTGGGGCCGTGCATGCCGGCCTTGATCTGGTGCATCGCGGCGAAGTCGAGGAGCTTGCGCAGGGCCGTGATGCCGCCGGTGTGGGTCACCGACGAGCGGACGTAGTCGATGAGCTGCTCGCTGATCAGTGTGCGGTAGTCCCAGACGGTGTTGAACGTCTCGCCGAGCGCGAGCGGCGTCGTGGTGTGCCCGCGCACCAGGCGCAGGCCCTCCTGGTTCTCGGCCGGGGTGCAGTCCTCCAGCCAGAACAGGTCGTACGGTTCCAGGCGCTTGCCCAGTTGCGCGGCCTGGAGCGGTGTCATGCGGTGATGGCCGTCGTGCAGCAGCGGCAGTTGCGGTCCGTACTTGGCCCGGACGGCCTCGAAGACGGTCGGCACATGGCGGAGGTAGGCGCCGGTGTCCCACTGTTCTTCGGACGGGCGGGCGCCGGCCCGCGCCGGCTCGTGGTCGTAGCGCTGCTCGTTCCCGCCGCTCGCCACCCCGTATATCTGACCCAGCTCCGGGACGCCCGCCTGGATACGGATGGCCTTGTACCCGGCGTCGAGGTGCTGGTCGATCGAGTCGAAGAGGTGCGGCAGGTCGACTCCGCTGGCGTGTCCGTACGCGAGGAGACCCCGCCGGCTCCGGCCGCCGAGGAGTTCGTAGAGCGGCATCCGGGCGTACTTCGCCTTGATGTCCCACAGCGCCACGTCCACGGCGGCGATGGCGGCCATCGTGACGGGCCCCCGGCGCCAGTAGGCGCCGCGGTAGAGGTACTGCCAGGTGTCTTCGATCGGGCCCGCGTCACGGCCGATCAGGATCGGGTTCACGTGTTCGGTGAGGTAGGCGGCCACGGCGTGGCCGAGAAACATCGGGTGACTTCGTCTCAGGTCGGGCAGTCCGGTGAGATCACCGCCGGGCGGCACCGGCCCCGCCGCGGAGCCGGTGCCGCGGCAGAACCACGGCTCCTGTGTCGGCTCCGGCTCCGGCAGCGAATCGAGCGACCGGCGCACCGGCCCGCGCGGGTCCGTCAGCCGACGCGGCGCAGAGCGTCCGGCGTGAGGTCCGCGAGGGTCGGGTACCCGTCGACCGCCATCAGCAGATCCGCCTCGGCGAGCAGGGAACGCAGGACGTGCACCAGCCCGTCGACGCCGCCGAGTGCGAGCCCGTAGGCGTAGGGGCGGCCCACGGCCACCGCACGCGCACCGAGGGCGAGAGCCTTGACGACGTCCGCGCCGCCGCGCACCCCCGAGTCGAAGATGACGGGCAGGTCCTGCGCCGCATCCACCACCCCGGGCAGCGCGTCCAGCGCGGCCAGGCCGCCGTTGGCCTGCCGGCCGCCGTGGTTCGAGCAGTAGATCCCGTCCACGCCCCCGTCCCTGGCACGGCGCACGTCCTCCGGATGGCACAGGCCCTTCACGATCAGCGGCAGTGCGGTCAGCGACCTCAGCCACGGCAGGTCCTCCCACGTCAGCGGGTTGCCGAAGACACCCGCCCAGTGCAGCACCGCACCCGGCAGGTCCTCCTCCACCGGCCGGGCGAGCGCGGCGCGGAACACCGGGTCGGTGGTGTAGTTCGCCAGGCAGTGCCCCCGCAACTGGGGGAAGTTGCCCGTCGACAGATCCCGGGGACGCCATCCGGTCACCCATGTGTCGAGGGTGACCACGATCCCGCGGAACCCGGCGGCCTCCGCGCGCCGCACCAGGCTGGCGGCCAGGTCCCGATCGGTGGGCGTGTAGAGCTGGAAGAACCCCGGTGTCGCACCGAACTCGGCGGCGACCTGTTCGAGCGGATCCACCGACAGCGTCGAGGCGATCATCGGCACACCGGTGGCGGCGGCGGCCCGCGCCGCGGCCAGATCGCCGTGCCCGTCCTGCGCGCACAGCCCCAGCACCCCGATCGGCGCCATCATCAGCGGCGAGGGAAAGGACATCCCGAACATCGAGACCGACAGGTCCCGTTGCTTCGCTCCCACGAACATCCGCGGGATCACTCCGTACCGGGTGAACGCGGCGGCGTTCGCCCGCTGCGTGTGCTCGTCACCGGCCCCGCCCGCCACGTACGACCACACCGAAGGGGACATCGCCGCACGCGCCCCTTCCTCCCACCCCTCGTACGTCATCGGGAAGCGCGGCACCACTCCGCGCAGCCCGTCGAGATAGATCTCATCCTGGTACCCGCCGAAATCGGCCACTGTCGACTCCCACCTCTTCTTCACCGTGACGAAGCGCCTGGCACGCCCCGGAGATTGTCGCCTGCCTCCCCCGGGGTGCGTGGGTTCCTGCCGGTCGGTCTTTCCCTGCCGGGAGGACACCTGCGTACTGGCCGGCCGCCACCGTTCCGGAAGCCGGTCCGTCATTCCTCGGGGTGACACCGGCGTGCTGGTCGATCCGCTCGCTGACCGACCAGCAGCGCACTGTTCGACGGCGGGCCCGTCGAGGTCACCCGGCGGTGGTGGCCGCGACCGAGTGGGCCACGTCGCGCTGGGCCTCGTGCTCGGCGAGCCGGCGGGTGAGGGCGGCGTGGACGTCGTCGTAGGTGTCGGGGCCGAGCGGGAGGCGCAGCGGGGTCGCGCCGGAGTCGACGAGGCCGATCATCGCGTCGGTGATCTTCTCCGCGCTGTTGGGCACCGGGAAGCGCCCCTGAAGGAACGTCCGCCGCATCTCGCCCGCGGGGGTCTTCTCGTACGCGGGCAGGGGCGGCGCGGTGTCGAGGGAACTGCCGAAACCGGTGGGGGTCGCGCCCGGTTCGACGATGGTCAGGGCCAGGCCGAACGGCTCGATCTCCCGGGCGACGGTCTCGCAGAACCCCTCGATGCCCCACTTGGCGGCGTGGTAGTAGCCGAGGCTCGGGTAGGTCGTCTGGCCGCCCGCGGTGGACACCTGCAGGATGCGGCCCCGGCCCTGGGCGCGCAGGTGCGGGAGGGCGGCGCGGATGACCTGGATCGAGCCGAGCAGGTCGGTGTCGATGACGCGCCGGATCTGTTCGTCGGACGCCTCCTCGACGGATGCGAGGACGCCGTAGCCGGCATTGTTCACGACGACGTCGATCGTGCCCAGGGCCGCGAACGCCTCGTCCACGACGTGCCGCACGCGCTCGGTGTCGGTGACGTCGAGCCGGGCGGTCCACAGCCGGTCGCCGTACTCGGCGCGCAGGTCGTCGAGGGCTTCGGGCCGGCGGAGCGTGGCGGCGACGCGGTCGCCCCGGGCCAGCAGGTGTGCGGTGAGCAGCCGGCCGAAGCCGGAGGAGGTGCCGGTGATGAACCAGGTGGTGGTCATGCGTCTTCCCTGAGAGGTGAGGAGGTCCGGGTTGACCGGGGAGTCCGGGTGAACCGGGCGGTCCGGGTGAACCGGGCAGTCCGGGCAGGCCGGTTGGATCGGGTGGACCGGGTGTGGCTGATGGCGTGCTGCCTTCGTCGATCCGCCGGAGGGGATCGCCGTCCGGTCGCCGTCAGCGGGTGCCCGCCTCGGCGCGTGCGTAGAACGCGGCGAGTTCGTCGGGGTTCTTGGTGTAGACGTCGATCTTGACCACCAGCCCGTCCTCGACCTGGTGGAGCTCCACCATGGTCAGCGGGAACTCCTCGCCGGTGGTGTGCGCGGTGAGCGTTCCGGTGAGGGTTCCCACGACGCCGGCCGGGCCCTCGTACACCTCGGCGGCGGTGATGGCGACCTCGGCGTACCCCATCATCGCGCCGAGGACCGACTGCACGAACACCTCGCGGCCCTGGTGCACACCGCCGTAGGGAAGCCGGTTCGGCTCGTCGACGATGACCTCGGGGGCGAGCCTGGCGAGGACACCCGGTACGTCACCCGTGCTCAGCGCGGCATACAGCCCTCGTACGACATCCACGGGGCGCTGCGTCGCGGTCTCGGTCCGGTTGCTCATCTTGTGCCGTCCCCTTCGGGCTTGTCCGTATCCAAGTCCGCGGACGGGACTCGGTACTGGACAGTCGGCCGACCGGGTGCGGTTTGCGTTCCGGCCGGGCCCCGGAGGACCGGGGCAGGCACTATGCAACGGGATACGGCCGGGCCCGGGGAGTCCGCGCCGTGAGGGGTACTGGCAGGGTCCCCATCCGGGACGCGGCCCGGGGATCGCTCCTGCCGCGCCGCCGTGTGTCCGTCGACGCCGTTCCCCCACAGCAGGGTTCCCCCTGCACGCGCGGCCGGCCAGACGCTCGGCGATCGTCAGCGCCTCCTCGTCGCCGACGGACGGGTCCTGCACGGCGCCCCCGCCTCGGCCGCCGTCGCCCCTCGGAGTGCCGCAGGGCTCGACCGTCGCCGGGAATCCCAGGACCGGGGCTCGCCACAGCGATACGGCCGGGCGGGACCGGTCCCGGGCCCGCGGGGTCCGAGGGCCGGACGGTCAGAAGGCCACAAGGTCAGAAGGTCGGAGGGTCAGGTAGCCAGAGGGTCAGGTAGTCAAGGAGCCGAAGGGCCAGTGACTCAAGGAGTCAGGACGACCTGCCCCGTGACGATGCCGGTGTGCAGCCGGGCGCGAAAGCTGTCCTCGCGAAGGTCGCGGCCCGCCCGGTTGTCGGCGGAGTGGGCGCGGCGGCCCCTGGGGAGGGTGTTGTTCCAGGTCCAGGCGCGGGCGAGGATCTTCCGTACGGGCCGCCGCGTGAAGCCGTCGGCGTCGCCGCGGGCGGAGGCGGCGGTCGCCTCCCTGGCGATCATGATCTGCCCCGGGACGGGGTCCGGTGCGGTCGGGTGCCGTGTCTCCGGGGCTTCCGGGGCCAAGACGCCCGGCAGAACGGTCTGGACGAGGGGATGACTGCTCACCGCCACGCTCCATTCGCTAGCGATCCTTGCGTGTGTTAGAAGTTGTAACACAGGTGCTCCGCGGCGGTCTAACCACAGGTCAGACGAAGGGCTGCGGAAGCCTCCGGTCGGACATCGCCCAGTGGATCCGCAGACGGCAAAGCCGTTGCCGAGGGGTGAACATCCGCTCCGCAAAAAGGAATCGTCAGCGCGGCGACGCCGTAGGAGAACGAGCAGGGGCCCTGTTCGCGGTCAGGCGAACAGGGCCCCTGTGTATGAGCCGTCCTGCCGGACGGACGGGTGAGATGTGCCGTCCAGCAGGAGAGACGTACTCCGTTCTACTTGAGGGCGAAGGCCCGGATCAGGGTCTGGCTCACGGTGTTTCCGGCGGTGTCCCGCGCGGTCGTACGCAGGCTGGCGTACCGGGAGCCGGACGGTGCGTCGAGCAGCGCCCGCCGGACGCCGTCCGTGCCGCGCGACGTCGCCGGGTGCCAGGTGGTCCCGTCGTCGTAGGAGACATCCACGGTGACGGTGCGGACCGGGGCGGCGCCGGTGGCGCCCTTCAGGTGCGACGCGGTGACGGTCAGCGCGGTCCGCCGGTGCGCCCGGCCGGACAGATCGGTCGCCACCGCGTAGTCGAGCTGGATGAGCGGCAGCGGCGTGAGGGCCGTGTAGTCGGTGGTGCCGGAGGTGAATCCCCATTCGGTGCGGGTCCGCGTCGAGTACGGCCTGCCCGGCAGGTCGCGCCTGCCCTCCACGACGAGCCGGTACGGCTGCGGGTCCGGGGACAGCCCGTCGACGGTGATGATCCGTTCGTCGGCGTCCTCGCCGAGGAGTTCGTCACCCTGGTAGAGGGAGATCTTCGAGGTTTCGCCGTCGGCCCACACGACGCCCGCGTGGCCGCCGGAGTCGCCCCAGGCGGTCATCGAGGACGTGCTGATGATGTCGCCGGCCCTGAAGGGTGCCTGGTGGGCGGCGTCGTTGAGCAGCCGCGGGTGGTGGACGGGCGAGAGCCAGGTCTCCGCCGTGACGCTGCGCGGCGCGTACGAGCGTACGGCGCCACGCTCGCCGAGGTCGGCGACGGCCGTCTGCGCGGCCCACCGGGCGCCGGGATCCGCCGTCACCCACGAGGTGAGGCTGCCCTGGGCCGGGACCGGCGTCGGCAGCGCGGCCAGCGCCACGTCGGCGCCGACGGCCAGGTCCGAGCGGACTTCACGGGCCTGCGACTGCCGGGTGTCGCGGAACGTCTCGTCGATCCGGGCCAGTTCACCGGCGCCGGGACGGTAGGACGGATCACGCGGGACGGCGCCGGCGTGGTGCTGGAGAAGGTCGTACAGGTAGCGCGGGTTCGGGTGCGACACCACCTTCAGCGTCGCCCGGCCGGGCTTGCTGATCCGGCTGAGCAGTCGCGTGCTGTCGTCGGTGCCGAGCGAGGCGACCGGCAGCGGGGCGGCGTCGGGCAGGTCGGCCCAGGCGTCCAGTTTTCCGAAGCCGTCGTTGAGGATGAGCAGTTGCCGGGCGCCTGCCCGCGCCGCGGCGGCGGCCTGGTCGGGGGCGGGCACGGTGTCGCTGCGCCGGACGACCGCCACCTGGCCGCGTACCTCCAGCCCGCGGAAGTCCGCCGCCGATCCGTCGCCGGCCCAGACCGCCCGGTAGGTGCCGGTGCCCTCGGGCAGTGCGGGGGACTGGCTCTGGACGACGACGTCGTCATAACCCTGCGCACCCGAGGAGAACGTCAGGGGCGGCTGGATCTGCCGCCATCGGGTCGCGAAGGTGTAGGAGCCCTCCGTCACCTCGGGCGTCGGGGTCGCCCACAGGCTGTCGTACAACCAGTATTCGGGCAGGTAGCTTTCCAGGTAGGGGCGCAGGTCGCCGTACGACCGGTACTGGTCCGCCCGTACGAAGCTGTTGGCGGTCGGCTCCGGGGTGAGGGCCGCCGCCTTGCGCAGGTCCGAGGCGTCGAAGCCGAGCGTACGGTCGGCGTCGAGGTCGACCTGCGGCGCGGCGAACACCCCGAGGCCCAGGCTGTGCGTCCCGTCGATGCCGGGCACGGCGGCGTACATCCAGGCCGCGTAGGTGCTCGGGACCAGACTCAGTGTCAGCGACCCCGAGTCGTCGACGGCGTACACCTTGGGCGCGGTGTTCCTCTTGACGTCCTTCAGGACGAGGGTGCCGGCGAGTCCTCCGCTGGTGCCCTTGGCCGTCACGGAGAGCGTCGCACGCCGTCCCACCTTGTTCACGCCGATGGGCGTGCGGGTGAGAACCGTGCCGTCGGGACCGGTGGCGGTGAGCATGCCGGTGTAGGCGGTGTTGTCGTCGGCCGCGTCGAGATGCGTGAGGACGCCGGCCGACGCCGTGCCGTGCGCGGGCACCGTCAGGTGGTCGTCGGTAAGGGCGAACAGGCCCCCGGGGACGCCTCCGGTCAGGCCCAGGTCCACGGTGACGGGCGCCGACCCGGTGTTGGTGTAGGTGACGTCCTTGCGGGCGGTCTGTCCCGGTGAGTACGGGTAGTGGGCCTGGGTGAACACCGCCGACGGCCCGACCAGCGTGGCCCTGACGGCGGCCGCGATGTCGAGCCGGCCGCTGCCGCCCTGGTAGGGACTGTACTGGCGGGTGCTCGACGTGGTGCTGACCAGCGCGTCCTTGAGCTGTGTGCCGGTCCAGTCCGGGTGCTCGGCCGCCAACAGGGCCGCGGCTCCCGCGACATGCGGGGTGGCCATCGAGGTGCCGCTCATCGTCGTGTAGGCGCCCTCGCCCTCCGGCGAGTACTGCGAGCGCGCCGCGAGTATGCCGACGCCGGGCGCGGTCAGATCGGGCTTGATGGCGTTGTCGCCGACGCGCGGACCGCGGCTGGAGAACGCCGCGAGCTGGTCCACGCCCTTGCCGGGGCCGTTCACCGCGCCGACGGTGAGCGCGGCATCCGCGGCACCCGGTGCGCTGACGGTGTACGGGTCGGGGCCGGAGTTGCCGGCGGCGATCACGAACAGGGCCCCGGTCTCCGCACTGAGCCGGTTCACGGCCTGGCTCAGCGGGTCGGTGCCGTTGCCGGGGTCGCCGCCCAGGCTCATGCTGATGACCTTGGCGTGCTGGTCGCGGGCGGCCCACTCCATGCCGGCGAGGATCCAGGAGTCCTGGCCGTTGCCGTCGTCGCCCAACACCTTGCCGATGTGCAGCAAGGCGCCGGGGGCGACGCCCTTCTCCTTGCCGTCGGAAGCGGCCCCGGTACCGGCGACCGTCGAGGCGACGTGCGTACCGTGGCCGTGCCGGTCGGTGACCTCCTCGCCGGGTACGAAGCTCTGCGCCGCCGCGATCCGCCCCGCGAAGTCCGGGTGTTCGGCGTCGATCCCGGTGTCCAGTACGGCGACGTCGACACCCTGCCCGGTGTCTCCGCCCTGCCAGACCTCGGGGGCGCCGATCTGCGCGGTGGTGTCGGCGAGCGTGGCCTCGGCCTTGCCGTCCAGCCATACCTTGGCGATGCCGCCGGCCAGTTTTCCGGCCCGTGCGGCACTGCCGTCGGTCCGCGCGCCGTCCGTCCGCGTGCTGTCCGGTGCTGCCGCCGTACCGGTGAGCGAGGACCAGAAGTCGGCGGCTCGTGCGTGCTCTGCGGAGAGGGCGGCGCCCTGGATGCTGCTGAGCGTCAGGGTCCGGCGGGCGCCGTCCGGGGTCTTCGTGCTGCGGGCACGGGCGGCGCCGTCGGTGTAGGTGACGATCAGCGGCAACCGGTCGCTGCGGACGTCGTCGTACCCGTCCTTCAGCAACTCGGTGACGTTGAAAAGCCGCTCGTCCAGCGCGCCCGAGGCGATGTACGGCAGCGCCACGTCCGGGTACACGTAGGTGTCGTCGCCCACGGACATGACGTGGGCGCCGCCCGGCCGGCCGTGCGGATCGACCACGGACGTCGACGCGTGCCCGTCGGCGGTCGTGGTCACCGTCACCTTGTCGCCGGTGATCAGGGTGACGACACGTGGGGAGCCGGCACTCAGGGCAGTGGAGACCGTCGCGGCGGCCGACGGCCTGTCGGCCGTCGGCCTGTCGGCCGCGGCGGTCGGCCCGGTGACTGTCAATGCCGCCAGCACGGCGACAGCCGCTGTCAGCCCGCGTCTGCGGGACGGAGGCATGCGCAAGGGAACCTCGTGGGCTAGTGGGGCAGGAGTTCCCCGCAGTCAGCCAGCCGTTCGCCGCGCTGTAAAGAAAGATCTTTGACACTCAGGTGTCATGTCACCAAGTGGACAGGCGCAAATACGGTCCAGTCGACCCACATGCGACTCGGCAACAGCAGGTATTCAGGTTTGCCCGGAAGCAATCGCGTTCAAGAAGGTGTCGGCAAGGAGAATCTCCACTGCACGCCGGCCGAAGCGTCGCCGGGGAGCCGGCCGCGGTCGCATCCGGCTCCGCCCACGTGCGCGCCAACAGGCGGGAGCGGACCTTCAGACGAGGGTCTCGCGGACGGCAGCCACCCAGTGGCCACTGTCCGAGAAAGGCTCCAGAAAGGCTCGATCTGGCCGGAGGAAGAGACTCCTTTTACCCTTCCGAACTCGTACGGTTACTGTCCGGGTTTCTTCTGCGGGAGAGGGTTGCATGGACCCGATCGTGTTGGCCGCCGGGACGGCGCTGGTGAGTGCGATGGCCGTGGACTCCTGGCAGCAGGTCAAAACAGCTACGACAGCCCTGTGGCAGCGGCTTCGTCCGGAGCAGGCGGATGAGATCACGGCCGAGCTGGAAACGCTGCGCGCCGGCGTTCTCGACGCCCGTGAACAGCAGGACCACGACACCGAGGAGGCGCTCACCTGGGTGTGGCGTCTGCGGCTCCAGCAACTTCTCGTGAACGAACCTTCGGCGGTCGGCGAACTGCGGCGCCTGCTGGAGGAGCACCTCGCGCCGGCCCTGCCCCCGGACGAACGGCGCGGCGTCCAGTCGATCGTCATGAAGGCGGAGGCCCGGGACCATGGGCGGGTGTACATGGCCGGCCGCGACCAGCACATCACCGACTCATGACGACCCGCACGGACGGGGACGACGATGCGGCGGCGACGCGTATCGAGATGCGCGTCGAGGGCAGTGCGCAGGGCTACGTGGCCGGGCGGGATCAGTACATCACTCAACAGGCGCCCGCGTCGGTGACCGCGGTGCGGACACTGCCGCGGGATGTGGCGGCCTTCACCGGCCGCCAGGCCGAGGTGGAGAAGATCCTGGCCGCGGCCCAGCCGTCCCGGGTGGTGTCCATCCACACCATCGGCGGCATGCCCGGAATCGGTAAGACCGCCCTGGCCGCCCACGCCGCCCGCCAACTCACCGACCGGTATCCCGACGGGCAGATGTTCCTCCGCCTCAACGCCCACACCCCCGGCCAGAACCCCGCCGACCCTGCCGACGCCCTCGCCGCCCTGCTGCTCAGCCTCGGCATCGACCCCCGCAGCATCCCCGACGGCCTGGAGGCCCGGGCCGGACTCTGGCGTGACCGGCTCACCGGGCGGCGCATGCTCCTCGTCCTGGACGACGCCGCCGACCACGCCCAGGTCGAGCCGCTGCTGCCCGGCGCGGAGGGCTGCCTGGTGCTGGTCACCAGCCGCCACCGCCTGGCCGCGCTGGACGGCGCCGCCCCGCTGCCCCTGGACATCCTCTCGGCGGCGGACGCGGCCCTGCTGTTCACCCGTCTGGCCCATCGCACCCCGGCCACAGCAGCAGACACCGACGCCGTCGCCCAGATAGTGGAGCTGTCCGGCTATCTGCCGCTGGCCATCGCGCTGCTCGCCGGCCGCTTCGCCCATCACCCCCGCTGGAACCTCGCAGAGTACGCCGAAGAGTTCGCCGCCACCCAGGACCGGCTGGACGAACTCGCCGCGGGCGACCGCGCGGTGACCGCTGCCTTCGACATGTCCTACCGGGCTCTGCCGGCACAGCGGCAGCGCCTCTTCCGCCGCCTGGGCCTGCATCCCGGCCCCGACACCGACGCCCACGCCACTGCTGCCCTCGACGATGTCACCCCGGCCCAGGCCCGTCGTGAGCTGGAAGCCCTCTACACCGACCATCTCATCGACTCCCCCGTCACCGGCCGCTACCGTCTCCACGACCTCCTCCGCGTCTACGCCCAGAGGCTCACCGGCGAACACGACCCGGCCGACGACCGAGAGGCCGCCACCGGGCGGTTGCTGGACCACTACCAGCACACCGCCGAGGCGGCCGACCAGCACCTGGCCGACACCGCCCTCCGCGCTGCCCCGCAGGCTCCCGGCATCGCCACCGTCCCCACACCCGGTCCGGCCACCCGCCGGCAGGCCCTGGTCTGGATGCGCGCCGAACACGCGAACCTCACCGCCTGCATCCACCACGCCGCCGCAGAAGCACGGCACACCCATGCCATCCGACTCACCGCTGCTCTGGCCGCCTACCTCCGCCAGCAAGGCCCCTGGCACGAAGCCGTAATCCTCCACCAGGCCGCAGTGGCCACCGCACACCGCACCGGCAACCGCGACAGCGAAGCCAACGCCCTGCAGGAGCTGAGCCGGGTACGACACCTGACGGGTGACAACCGGGCGGCGGCCGACCTGACACAGCAGGCACTGGACCTCCACCGCTCCCTCGGCAACCGCCTCGGCGAAGCCACCGCCCTACGGGAGCTGAGCCGGGTGAGGTACATGACCGGGGACTATCCGGCGGCGGACGACCTGGCACAGCAGGCACTGGACCTCTACCGCTCCCTCGGCAACCGCCACGGCCAAGCCACCGCCTTGCAGGAGTTGGGCATGGCAAGGCTCGCGACCGGGGACTATCCGGCGGCGGACGACCTGACGCAGCAGGCACTGGACCTCCACCGCTCCCTCGGCAACCGTCAGGGCCAAGCCCAGTCCCTGCAGCACCTGGGCTGGGTACGGCACGCGACCGGGGACTTCGAAGCGGCGGCCGACCTGACACAGCAGGCACTGGACCTCCACCGCTCCCTCGGCAACCGCCTCGGCCGGGCCAGCACCCTGGGGGATCTGGGCTGGGTACGGCACGCGACCGGGGACTTCGAAGCGGCGGCCGGCCTGGCACAACAGGCACTGGACCTCTACCGCTCCCTCGGCAACCGCCACGGCGAAGCCACTGCCCTGGGCGTGCTGGGCATGGCAAAGCTAGCGACCAGGGACCATCCGGCGGCGGCCGACCTGCTGACGCGGTCTCGGAACCTGTTCAGGAAACTCGGCGACATCCAGGGCGAGGCCGAGGTGCTCAACGGCACCGGCACGCTCCTGGCCGAAACTTCAGGGCCTCAGCAGGCCCTGGACGTATACCGGCAGGCCCTGCACCTCGCACGTCAGGCACAGAGCCCGCAGGACGAGGCCCACGCCCTCGAAGGAATCGCTCGCTGCCAGGTACGCACCGGTCAGTGGCAGGCCGCTCTCGCCGGCCTTCGCGAAGCAGTGACCATCTACCAGCGCATCGGCGCTGCCGAGGCACCCACCGCCGCCGCCTACCTGGCCCAGCTCCAGGCCGAACACCGCGAAGAGGCTTCCGGCCAGGAACCGACCGATTGATGAGCATGATCAGTAAGCGGCTGCTTGCGGCTGACCACGGATCCACGCCCTCACCGAAGCGGGCTGCATCCAGGTACCGGGATGACATCACCACCACCTGCCACCGCGGCACCGAGCCGGCTGCCTCGTTGAACTCCTCGGCGCGCGCCCCCTACGTCGTCCGAACCGGGACGGCGCAGGGGGCATACGTCCGTCCGGAGAACACCGCCGTACGGCGAACCGCGGGTATCCCGTGATCCGGTCCCGAAGCGGACCGGCACGCCGTCCGGGACGCGGATCTTCGTGCTGCGGGCGACGAGGGAGCCGCGGCCGTCGCGGAAGCGCGGTCACACCCGCTCAGTTGGCCACTCTGACGCTCAGCGCCGCGCCGGTCGGCTGACGGAACTGGGGGAACCGCTCGGCCTTCGGGTCCAACACGTCGATCAGGGTGATGAGGTTCTGCTGGAGTTCGGCAAGCCGGGGTACGGCCTGCGCGGTGTCCTCAGCGAGCCGGTCGACGTCCTCAAGGAGCGAAGCGAACCAACGGTGGAACACGTCGTCGTCATCGAGCTTCGCGCAGAATTCGGCGTAACCGAGGCACCTGCGCCGGCCCGATTCTCCTTCCGGATGCACCATCAGTTCTCCGATGGCCCGTTGCTCTGCCCGCCACAGGCGCAGCACGTCGTCGGCCGACGACGTACGGTTCAAAACCGCGCCGATGGACGAGACGACCTTCACGACCCTCTGATTGGCCCGTGACTGACCGAGGTCGAGGAACTGGATGTCCCGCCGCAGGATCTCCACCCATCCCAGGTACTCGGCGAGCACGAACACCGTGCTGCGGCGGACGTACTCCCGCTGCTGCGGTGTGCCCTGGAGGTGGAAGGAGGTCATGAAACCGCTGTAGGTCCCCGGTGAGAGGTCGATCTCGTGGCCGCGCAGGATGTTGTACAGCCTGGACTGCAGGTCGTACGCGGCCCAGGCCAGCGAGGCCCCGTAGGTGTCCATCAGGTTCCGCTGGTCCATCAGGCGCAGGCGGCGCTGGGTCCAGTAGCCGAGCACCGCCGTCGCCGCTGCGCCTACCAGCGCCACGAACGCGGACACCAACGTCAGTACATCCATCGCACCCGCCCCTGGACTCTCGCCTGCCGACCGCCTGTCCGCGTCGGCCGACGCGTGAAGATGACGAGCACCGAGCGTATCCGGACCCGTACGACTGAGCGTCTCAGTTGGCGAGTTGAGCCGCATGATGGGCGATTCGCAACGGCCGGACGCTTGAGTCGGGCCGTCGCTCTCGGCCCTGGTCTCCTGTCCCTGACTTGCGGTGCAACGATCTGATGCTCGCGGCAGGCGTCCTCGGCCTCGCTCGAACTGATCGATCCGCTCGGCTCGGCCATGTACCACGCCGTGGATCAAGCGCCGCCCGCGCCCCCGGCGCACCCACGGCCACCCGTCAGGGCGGTTTCGCCCATGCCACGCCCATGTCATCGGTTCCCTGTGGTGATGATCGGAACAGGCAATGCGACTCGAAGGAGAACATATGCGTCGGAGCATGGGAGTTGTGGCCGTGATGGTCGCGGCGCGGCTTCCGGGCAAGCTCGGTCGCGGCGTCGGGTAGGCGGTGCTCTGGGTCTGGGCCGGTCATATGAGTTGTTCATTCACAGAAGTGGGTCCCCTGTCCGGCCCCGCGTGCCGAGAGCCGACGGTGGAATGAACAAGAAGTGAAGACGGCGATCGGTGCAGCTCAGTGCCCTTGGCCCGCCGGCCGCCGTGAACCTCTGCACACGCGGCAATCGCCGCGCCGGACAAGATCCCGGGAATTGGGCGCAAACTCATCTGGATCAGGGAGTGACGGTGGCACGCAAGATGTCCTCGGAACAGCGAGAAAAATTCCTTGCCCAGCCGCATCTCGGCGTGCTCTGCATCGCCGCGGAGACAGGCAGGGCCCCCATGGCCACACCGATCTGGTATGACTACCGACCCGGCGGCGACGTGAAGGTGTTCACTCCACCCCGATCGCGCAAGGCCCGGCTCATCGCCGAAGCCGGACGGTTCTCGCTCTGTGTCCAGGAGGCCGAAGGCTTGCGCTATGTGTCGGTGGAAGGGCCCGTGGTCGAGACCGTGCCCAGCACCGAAGACGAGCGCAACGAGATCGCCAGGCGCTATGTGGAACCGGAGCGCGTGGCGGCATTCCTTGAAGCCACCTACGAGACACACGCCACAAACGTGGCCATCAGCATGCGCCCAGAACGCTGGAACGCCATTGATTTCTCCGACGTCGCTGCTCAGATCGCCGAGCATGTTCCCACTCGAACGTGACTCGACGACAGCGGACGTGGTTCTTCTCATGCGGGGGTACGAGTCGCTGCAGGGTGAGATCACCCAGCGTGTGACGTCGAGGATGCAGACGCTCCGGCAGCCGACTTGCGCCCTCACTCACCACATGAAGCGCTCAGTCGCAGCCCGCCTCCGCACCTCGACTGTTCTTGAGTTCGCTCGGGAGAGGTTGACAAGATCCCGCCGATCTTCATGATCGGTCGGGATCTTTGTCGTTTCCGGGGTCTGTTCGAGCCTGTTCGGGGTGATGGATGGCGGCGGGCGTCGAGCGTGGCTGTGTCGCTGTCCCGCTTTTCCGTGTCGCGGGCACCGCAGCCAGCCCCGGCACACCGGGGCTGGCTGCGGTCGTGTTCGGTTCTTGTGGTTCAGCGGCCTGTGGCGGGTGGCGGCGGCCGTCCGGCCTGTGCGGGTGGTTTAGTCGTGGGCCATGTCGACGGCTGGGGATGGGTGTTGTCGAAGACGCTGTCGGTGAGGTGGGTGCCGGTGCGCTGGTAGAGCCAGGTTTCGAGGATGTCGAGGTTTCCGGCGGTGACCATGAGGGCGACGAGGAACGTCTGGGCGGCCTGGCCCGGTGCCGGGCGGTGCTTCGGGTTGCCGATGTCGATCTCGTCGCTGTTGAGGCGCCCGTGGATAACTCAACGCTTCGCGTCTCACAACAGGCAGGCCCCCCGACGATTGCGCCCAGCGGCTGTCGGCCCGCCGAATCCCTTCGCGTCCACTACAGTGCGGGGTGGGCCGTGACTGGCGCTGAGGTGGAGCACCACCGGGGAGCGGTCTGACGAATCGGTCGATGCCGTGCGCCTGGGCGAGTGGTCAACGACGCCTGGGAGGCGACCATGTCCCCGACACAGACGGCCCAGCTCATGAACGGTACCGGACTCGCCCGGCGCATCATCGAGGAGACCACCGCCCGTGCGGCGCAGATCTCACGGCGCACCAGCGTGCCGCCCTGCCTGGCGACTGTACTGGTGGGTGAGGACCCGGCGTCCGTGACGTACGTCCGCATGAAGCGGGCCCGCTGCGCGAAGGCCGGCATCACCTCCCGCCATGTCCCTCTGCCCGCCACCACCACGACCGCCGAACTGGTCGACACGCTCGCCGCCCTGTCTCAGGACCCCGGCGTGCACGGCATCCTGCTGCAGCACCCTGTTGGTGAGCACATCGACGAGCGCGTGGCCTTCGAGGCCATCGCCCCGGAAAAGGACGTCGACGGCGTCACGATGCACTCCTTCGGCGCGATGAGCTTCGGGCTACCCGGCTTCGTATCGTGCACGCCCGGCGGCATCATGCGGCTGCTGGACGAGTACAACGTCGATCCCGCGGGCCAGCACGCCGTCGTAGTCGGCCGCAGCGCGATCCTCGGCAAACCGGTCGGGATGCTCATGCTCGCCAAGGACGCCACGGTGACGTACTGCCACTCCCGCACCGCGGACCTGTCCTCGGTCGTCCGGGAAGCGGACATCGTGATCGCGGCCGTGGGCAGGCCCCGGCTGATTTGCGCAGAAGACATCAAACCCGGCGCGGTAGTGATCGACGCCGGCTACAACCCCGGCAACATCGGCGACGTGGACTTCGACACCGCCCACACCCGCGCCCGCTTGATCACCCCTGTTCCCGGCGGGGTCGGCCCGATGACCATCGCCGTCCTGCTGGCACAGACTGTCGACGCTGCCGCGAGGCAACTCGGAGTCCCCGGACGCTGACACCAGCCTCAACCTGTTCGGGCCTGGGGTGGTGGATGGGGACAGGGCGGTCGATTCTCGCCGCCCAGTCCCGTTCCGCCGCCGATCGAGCCGCGTTGGCTCAGTGTCGGTCTGTGGCTCGCGGGTGCCCGGTCCCCGCGAAGGTGATCCAGCAAGTCTGCCTGGCGGTGTCCAGGAGGTACCAGATGCGGCCGCCGCCGGTGACCTCGATCTGCCACTGCTCGCAGGTCTGCCCGCGGTGGGTGCCGTGCGCCAGAACGCCCTTGAGGCGGTGGTGCCGGGGTGTCTCGGTGGCCGGTCTGGGGGCGGTGCGCATGGTGATCCAGGCGCGGTAGGTGTTCTCCCGGGCCTGTTGGGCGAGGCTCTCCCAGCCCTTGGCAGAGGCGGCATCAGCGAAGCGGACTTCCCAGTGGCCGTCCGGTGCCGGGGGCGCGGCGCGGTCGCCGCGGGCCGGGGTCATGCGACGTCCCGAGGGTCTGGTGCCGGGCCGTAGTCCTCGCCGTGGTCTCTGGTCAGTGCGGCGAGCAGTTCGGGGTCGGAGTGGACCTCGGCGGTGTGCTGCCAGGCGATGAGCAGTTGGGCGACGGACGCGCTGTTGCCGAGGGAGTCGGCGGCGCGCATGGTGTCGACCAGCTCGACGGCGAAGGCGTGGAGATCGGGCTCGGGCAGGAATCGGACCCAAGGGAAGGCCTCCGGCAGTATGTCGAGGAGCAGTTCCATGCTGCCGGGCTCCCGGCGTGCCATCGCGGCCAGCATCCGGGTGGCTGCCGACACCACGGTCTGGTCCTGCTCGGCCCGCGCCGCGGTGGTCAGGACCAGATCCTCGCCGTCTCTGCGGTGCAGGAGCAGTCTCGGCGATTCCTGGAGCCGGGCCAGCGTCTGCTTGTTCTTGTTCACCAGCTCGGAGAAGTTCACGGCCGCGTTCTCAGTACCCATGACTTTGAAAATACTTCGAAACTCACCCTGGTGCTATCACCCAGAAGAGGGGCACGGAGCGGTGGACCGGTCATACATCTCGCGAACGGTCGGTCGCAGTCAGTCGGCCTGGGTCCCCCTCACCACTGGGGAATGATCTTCGACGACACAGGGAACGATCTTCAGAGCCTCTTGTTGTCGCAGGTCACCTGCACTCGTGAACACCCGTGCGACACGAGGTCGCACTGAGAAAGTAGGGACAGTTGATGAAGAAGAGATAGAACGGCTCTCCCTCGAACCAGTATCCAGGTTCGTCCCCGCGCTCACATGCGTCGCTGGTAACGGCGGGGTGTGAAGCTGAGCGTTCAAGCCCAAGGGCACCCCGGCCATCGGGGTGCAACAGGCCAGGGGAAGACCGGACGGACGAACGAGAGTGAACCCCTATTAATGCCCCGTGACACGAAGGCTGTGCGATGGCATGCAGACGGCAGTCACAGGACCCGGTGTTGCAAGGCACCAAGTGCCCTCTGTTCAGGGTGAATCAGAGGGGCGGATACCGCTGGTCCCGGGGTCGAGGGGGCGTCCTGCCCCGGTCGTTTCTTTTCAGTGCGGAACGTGGAAACCCCGTCAGGGTCCGGGAAACACCCGGTAGGCCAACTGCAAGGAAGGCTCAACTCCCCGGCGGGAGAAGGATGATCCAAAAAGCGAAGGCCGGCGGGCCGAAAGGTCGGAGGAAAACGGGACAACGGGATCTTCACCCGCCCCCGCATAACTCGTCGGATACGAGCCTGGTGGCTCGGCCCGAAAGGGCGCCCACGTGGATCAGGTGAGCCTTTGAAGTCACCACTGCAAGGACGCTCGAACCGAGGGACAAGTTAGACACTGGAGGTGAACATGGAAGTCACGGCACCTGTCGTGATGACCTCGCCTGCGGCGAACGGACCCGAAGACGACTTACTCGACTGGCACGACATCGATTGGGCCACGTGCGAGGAGAACGTACGGCGACTGAGGCAGAGAATCTTCAAGGCGACGCAGGAAGAGGACTGGAAGAAGGTCCGCAACTTGCAGAAGGTCATGCTGCGGAGCCGCAGTAACACGCTGGTCAGCGTGAAGCGGGTGACGCAGCAGAGCCATGGTCGCAAGACCGCTGGCATCGACAGGGAAAGAGCCCTCACCCCCAAGGCGAGAGGCGCGCTGGCGGCCGAACTCCATCGGTCGCCGGAGCCCTGGAAAGCCAGGCCGGTCAAGCGAGTGTTCATCCCCAAGAGCAACGGGAAACAGCGACCACTCGGCATCCCGGTCATCCGTGACCGGGTCCTCCAGGCCCGCGTGAAGAACGCACTGGAGCCTGAGTGGGAAGCGCGGTTCGAGTCGAAGTCTTACGGCTTTCGGCCCGGTCGCAGCTGTCAGGACGCGATATCCGCAATCTACTGGACGGTATGCGGCTCAGCCGCCAAACGTCTGTGGGTCCTGGACGCGGACCTGTCGGCGGCATTCGACCGGATCGACCACAACCACCTGTTGGCTTCCATCGGACAGTTTCCCGGAAGGAGACTGATCCGAAGCTGGCTGCAGGCCGGAGTGATCGATCGCGGTCGGTTTGCACCGACTGACGAGGGGACACCTCAAGGCGGTGTAATCAGCCCCCTGCTGTTGAACGTTGCCCTGCATGGAATGGAACAGGCCGCTGGATGCCGAAAATCGGCGACGCGTCGGAGCTACGCAAGCTATGAGCCTGGCGCAGAACCCGGCACTCCAGTGTTGGTGCGGTATGCCGACGACTTCGTTGTGCTTTGCCACAGCGAGGAGGAAGCACACCAAGTCAGAGCCCGACTAGTCGACTGGCTGAATCCCAGGGGGCTTTGCTTCAACGAGGAAAAGACCAAGATCGTTCACCTCGCAGAAGGATTTGACTTCCTCGGCTTCAACGTCCGTCGGACCAAGGGAAAACTGATCACCCGCCCCAGCTCCACGGCCTGTAAGAGGCTCCGGGAACGCTTACGGACCGAGATGAGGAACCTGCAAGGTTCCAATATCGAGGCCGTACTGCGCAGGCTGGTCCCTATCGTTCGCGGTTGGGCAGCCTACTACCGGACGGTGGCTTCCACGACGACATTCGCGTCGCTGGATCGCTATATGTGGCAACTGGCCTATAAGTGGGCCAAGCGCAGCCACCGCAACAAGCCGAGATACTGGGTGACAACCCGGTACTTCGGTAGATTCCACCCGACCAGGCGGGACCAATGGGTCTTCGGCGACCGCAGCAGTGGTGCCTACCTTCCCAAGTTCTCCTGGACGGGCATCGTCCGCTGGAGCGTCTCCGGACGACCCCTCCCTGACGAGATACTGGCAAGACCGCCGCAAGAAGAAAGCGCCTCCGCCGATGGACAAGACGAGTCTTGTCCTGGCAGCGAGGCAGAGAGGGCTTTGCCCGCTCTGCAAACAGGCGCTGATCGCCGGAGCCGAGTACGAGCCGGACAGTCCACGCGAGTGGATCAACTGGTTCGCGGCATCGAAGAAGATGCTCCATAAGCATCACTTCACCTACCGGCGAGACGGCGGCACGGACGAGCGGAACAACCTTCGCCTCGTGCACTCCGAATGCCATCGTCAGCATCACGCAGGCGACAGCATACGGGCCACGTCAACCTGCTGACTGCGAAGCCCTTGGGGCTTGCTTGAGCCGGATGCCGGGACGACTGGCACGTCCGGTTCTTAGGGGGCGGGGACGCAGCAATGCGTCCCCGCTACCCGACCGCACCTCAGGGGAACCGGACACCTACAAGTCGAACTCCACGTGCTCCACATCCGTGAAGCGGACCTCCTCCAGGCTGCCGGCACGGCGGCCGTCGTCCTGGAAGTAGACCTCCTTGAGCCCTTCGGCGGCGATCTGCTGCAACTGCTGGTCGCCGGCGCCGGTCTGCTGGGCGTCGAAGAGGCGGGCCGCATACCGCGGCGGCAGCGCGACGGTCAGGTGCCGCATGCGGGCGTCGTCGGTGGAGCCGATCGGCGCGGTGTAGCCGATCCGGGCCCGTGTGTCGATGACGATGCCGTCGGTCGTCACCGCCCGCTGCCGCACCCGCGCCCGGACCTGCGGCTGCCACCGCTTGCGCACCTCGTTCACCAGGCGTGCGGCGAGGTCCGGGCGCGGCTTCTTGATCTGGTTCTTCACGTACCGTTCGACGGTGCGCTGGGAGATCCCCAGCAGTTGGGCGACCGCCCTGGTGCCCTTGAGCTGTCTCACCAGGTAACGCATCTGCGCACCGGCCGACTTGGGGACGGGACGGGTGAACGAGCGCTGCACCGCCTGCTCCAGGCCGTCCCCGAACATGGTCATCGCGGTCTACTCCCCGGTGTCCTTGGTGGTGACCTCGCCGGTCTTGATGTACCGGGCGAGGTTGAGTTCCGGGGAGTCGAACTGCTCCCGGACCCCCTCGCCCCACAGCACGGTCTGGGTGCCCTCGTGCTTGACCATGCCGGGCGAGACACCGAGCCGCCAGCCGCCCGGCAGCGGTTTGCCCGCCCGGTACGGCAGGAAGTCCAGCGGACCCGGCCCGTCGGCGGCGTACACCGCGCAGTCGGACAGGACCGCCACCGGGTACTGGCCGGTGAACGCGGCGTGCTTGACGATCTTGCGGTGCATGTTGACCCGGGTGCGGGAGATGACCGCGGCCCGGATGTCCGGACGCCAGGTCGGGCGGGCCAGGGCCCGCCACGGCTGCCCCGGCTTCCAGCCCTCGCCGCGCGGACGCTCGCGCAGCTTGCCGATGCCGCCCTTCACCGTCGCCTTGACCGCGGCCACCACGATCGCCAGCTGCGGGTCGCGCAGCTTGTGGCCGTCCATCGCCTTCAGGAACTCGTCCGGCGGCACGTCGGCCGGCACGCCGAGGTCGGCCATCGTCGCCACGTACGCGTCACGCAGCCGGTTGTACCAGGCGTCCAGGTAACGGCCGCTCTCCTCACGGACGTACGCCTCGACGGGATCGACGTCGTATCCCAGTTCCACCGCGTACGCCACCGTCGGCGTCGCGTACCAGGCGGGTCCCGCCGGCCGCTCGCCGGAAGGGGTGAAGGGGCCGGGCAGCAGGCCCGCGTCCAGGTCCGCCCACTCCTTGCCGACCTTCACCCTGGACAGGTCGACGTGGGACAGGTCGACCAGCCACGAACCGGGCAGCTTCGGGTCGAAGGCCGGACGCCGGACGTGTGTCGGCACACCGAGACCGACGATCACGCCGTTGGCGCCCGCGGCGAAGGCCATGTTGACGTCGATGCCGACCAGGAACCGCTTCATGCATTCGGCGTCGGTGAGCGGGCGTGCCCAGTCGTACGCCTCCTCCGCCAGGACCTCCGCCGGGGTACGGCGGTGGAAGCGGGGCAGGCCGGCCAGCAGGGGGTGGCCGTCGGGTACCTCGCAGGGCGCCGGGTCGACCGGGTCCGTGCCCAGTGAGCCGGGGTTGTGCTCGCTGTGCCGCTTGCCGTCGGCGTCCGGCTCGGACGCACGGGTCGGCGGGTGCAGGGCCGTCATCAGCTCCAGGCCGGTCACCGCGGTCGACCCGCGCGGCGTCATGACCCGCGTCGCGTACACACCGAGGAGCCGGGCGAGGTCGGCCGGTGCCAGCCCGGCGGCGCCGTCCCAGTGCCGGGCGTCCAGCGCGTGCCAGGACGGGATGCACAGCTGCACGCACGAACGCTCCGCACCACGCGCCGGGCGGTAGATCCGCGCCCACGGCCCGAACCCGCGCTTCGTCAGCTTCCACTCCGCGCGCGCCAGTTGCCTGACGGCCTTGTGGTTCTCGGGCAGCCGGCCGGCGAGGCGCTCCTCGTCGGTGAGGGTCACCGGCAGGCCGTAGCGCTTGAGCGCGGTGTCGGTGAGCACGACCAGGGGGTCGGCGTCCTTGCCCGGGCCGGACAGCTTCGGCTGCCCCAGCCGGGCCTCCTGCAGCGTCCAGTCGATCAGGGCCGGGAGGGATTTCGCGGGTACGTCCAGGATCAGTCCGCCGACGCAGTACGCCACGACCTGTCCGTCCACGTCGGCGTCGACGACCGCGAGCGGCCCGTTCTCGAAACGCGGGTCGGTGCCGGCCGGGCCCGGGGCGGCGGGCTTCGCCGTCGTGGATGTCGCCGCGGACTTCGCCGTGGCTGTCGCGGCGGACTTCTTCGTACCGGGACGCGGGGAGGGGCTCGTCCGGGCGGGGCGCGAGCCGGGGGCAGCCGCCGTCTGCGGCCCGGTCCCGGCGGACACCGGCGCATACGCGTCCCGTTGCTCCGTGGGACGGGTTGTCCCGGGAGGAGTGGCCGCAGGCGCGGGACAGCGCCGGGCAAGCCCTTCGAGGAGCCTTCGATACGCTTCGCGGCGCTCGCCCTTGGGCTCGGCGCGGCCCGCCTCCCAGGCCTGGATGCTCGGTACGCGCACCCCGAGGGCCTGGGCGACGGCCGCCTCGGTCAGCCCGGCCGCCTCGCGCAGCCTGACCCGCTCGGCCGGGGCGGGCAGCACGGTGCCGCCGTCGACCGCGGCGAGCAGCGAGTCGACCGCGGCGAACAACTCCTGCGGCTGGTCCGTCACCGGTGTTCTCCTTCCCTACCGGATGCCCTGGCGGATCTCTTCCAGGCGGGTCATCAGCCGCTGGTAGCGCTGGGACGCGGCCTGGGAGGAGTTCAGCCCCTGGTGCCGGGCGATCTGCCGCCAGTCCATGCCGCGCCGCCGGGCCTCGATGACCACCTGCGTCTCCAGCCGGTCCAGGGCCACGCGCATCTCCTCGAACAGGCTCAGCCCGGCACCGATGTCGTCGACCGTGGCGTCGGCGTGCCGGCCGGCGTGCCGACCGTCTTGCCGGCGGTGGCCTGCGGCGGGCGTCAGCAACCGCCCCAGCAGCGCCACGTCCTCCTCCAGCCGGCGGGCCGCGCCCCGCCCGGCGGCGGGCCCCTCCTCCAGTGCGGACAGCCGCCTGCGGGCGTCGTCCTGCGCGTCGAGAGCCATGCCGTCACTCTATCCCCGCCGGGCAACGGGACAACGCATTGTTGTTCCGTTGCCCGGTTGTCCGGCGGGGACCACGACGCCACCGAGCCCGTGGACCCGGTACCACCTCGTTCAGGCGGAGCGCGGCCAGCCGCGCAGCAGTGCCGCGATGCCCGCGGCGGTGCAGGAGGGGTCACGCAGCAGGTCGCGCAGCGCGACGGCGTCCTGGTAGCCGGGCTTGACCGGGATGCCGGACGCCTCCAGGTACATCACGCCCGTCGCCGCGGCGACGGCCAGGTTGGACCGCTCCAGCCAGTGGCACCGGCCGAGTACGTGGACCAGGGCGGCGGCCCGCTCGCAGGGGCCTTCGTAGACACGCTGTTCGAGCAGTTCTGCCCGGTGGCAGGCCACCGCGGCGACCGGAATGCCGTAGTCCTCGGGCGCCGGGTCCGCGGCGCCGGCGATCTCCGCGACCTGCAGGATCCAGGGGACGTCGATGTGCAGGTCCATTACGCGGCGTGCGCCCCCCTGGGCTTGGCCTGCCGGTCGGATTCCTCGGCCTCGTCGAAGACGCTCTGGTACTCGTCGAGGAAGGTCCGGGCCGCGTCCAGGCCCCGCCTGCGCAGTCCGGCGACGTCCTCCCGGACCAGCTCGGCGATGTAGTCACCGATGCTCAGACCGCGCTCCTTGGCCCGGATCGCGGCGAGTTCCTTGACCGAGTCGTCGACGCGGGCGCCCCATTGAGTCTTCGGCATAGCGTGATGGTAGCAGGTGTTACCAGCTAGGCCGGCGGCCGGTTTCCCGCGCGGGCGGGCGTGGCGACGGGGGCGGTGCGCACGCCGGGCGGCACACCGCGTGCCGTGTGCCACCGGTCCACACGGGGATCCACACGGGTGAACCGCCCGGCGACCATGGGGGATCGCCGGGCGGCCGGTTGCCGTCAGGGCCGGGTCATCCGGTGATTCCCGCGGCGCGTACGACGGTCTGCGTGACCGTGTTGCCGCGGCTGTCGCCGGCCTGCACGCGCAGCGTGAGGTACTGGGCCGAGGCGGGCGCGTGCAGTGCGACGCCCGCTGTGCCGTGGCCCCGGTCCTGCAGCCGTGCGGTGGTCCAGGTGGCGCCGTCGTCGTAGGACAGTTCGACCTTGGCGACGTGCGGTGCCGAGTCCGGTCCGCCGGTCAGGTGCACCGGCGTGACGAGCAGCGACGCGTCGCCGTCCGCCGTGCCGTCGTCGGACGTGGGCAGGGTGTAGTCGAGCTGGACGAGGGGAAGCTGCCCGCTCTCCTGCTGAGTACGGGGCCGGGCCGAGGTGAAGGTCCACTCCGTACGGGTGGCCGTCGAGTAGGGGAAGGCGGCCGTGGCGGTGCGGGTCGCCTCGTGGACCAGACGGTAGGTGCTCTTCGGTGACGGCACGGTCGCGGTCAGCGCGCTGCCGCCCTCGGCGACCAGGGTCCTGTCACGGTAGAGACGGGTCTCCTGGGTGGTGCCGCTGCTGCCGAAGGGCGTCCAGTTGACGTGGTTGCCGCCGGAGTCGCCCCAGGACGGCAGGGTCACGTCGATCTCGTCGCCCGTGCGGACCGGGGGCGCCACGGCGTCGTTGATGCGGGGCCGCACGACGGGGCCGAACCACTCCGCGTGTGTCGTCCGGCCCGCCGGGTACCGGACGGCACCGGAGGCGCTGTAGGACAGCGCCTGGAGTTCGCCCTCCTCGGCCCAGGAGAAGGAGTCGTCGGTGGTGACGTAGTCGGTGCGGTGGGCGCCTGCGGTGCTGAGCCGGTTGCTGCCGACCAGGTAGGCGGTCCAGGGGTGGACGTCGTAGCGGTTCTCGTACACCTCGCGTCCGGTGGGGTTGTGGAACGTGGTTTCCACACGGGCCAGTTCACGGGCCTTCGGCGCGTAGACGGGGTTCGCGGGTATGCGGCCCTTCCAGGTGCGGACCAGGTCGTAGAGATAGTCGGTGTCGGGGTGCGAGACGGCCCGCAGGGGCGCGCTCCCGGTGGGGCTCGCGTCCAGGGCGGCGATGAGCTTCTCGCCCTCGGTACGGGACAGGCCGGCCACTTCGAGGGAGGTCTTGATGATGGGCTGGCGCAGGCGTCCGTCGAGGTCGTTGACGAACAGCAGCAGTTTCACGCCGGCCTTCTGCGCGGCTCTGATCTGTTCGTCGGCGGTGTCCTCGTCGTCGGAGTCCCAGCGGACGACGGCTGCCTTGCCCGCGGCGTCGACGCCCTCGTAGTCCGCGCCGAGACCGTCACCGGGGTGGATGGCGTCGAGGTCGTGATCGCCCTCGGGGAGCTTCGCGGAACCGGGCAGGATCCACAGGTCGTCGAATTCCTGCCGGCCGGACGTGACCGTCAGCAGGGGCTCCTGGTTGCGCCAGCGGGCGGTGAGGTACTGCTCGCCGTCCGCGGCCCGCTCGGTCGGGGCGGTCCACAGACTGTCGTAGCCGTCTCCGATCAGGGAGCTGTCGAAGACCGAGGTGCCGTCGTCGAACGCGCGGTAGTAGTCCAGGTGCCGGGTGAAGTTCTCGGTCTTCTGCGGGGTGACCGCGGAGATCTCCCGCAGTTCGGTGCCGTCGAAGACCAGGTCGGTGGAGCCGGTGATGTCCACCTGCGGGAGAACCATGCGGGCGTATCCGGCCGAGGCCGCGCCGTGCGTGCCCTCCACCCGGAAGTCCGCGTAGACGGTGTAGCGGCCGGGCGGCAGCAGTTCGTCCGACTGGCCGCCGTCGAAGAGGGAGTAACCCGCGTACTCGTCGCCCTTGCGGAAGAAGGTGAGAGCGCCGTAGGCGGGTTCGCCGGAGCGTCCGGTGATCTTGCTGCGGACGTGGAAGAGTTGCTGCCGGGTGCTGACGCCGAGCAGGGTCCGGGTGAGCACGCTGCCGTCGGCGGACGCGGTCAGCCGGCCTGTCCAGTGCTGGAGTTCGCCCGCCTTGTCCAGGTCGGTGGTGACGGTGACGTCCGCCGTGCCGTGCGCGGGGACCTCCAGGTGGTCGGCGGAGAGGGTGAACACGCCGGTGGGTACTCCGGGCGCGTCCACGGCGAGGTCGACGGTGACGGCGCGGTCACCGGTGTTGGTCCAGGTCGCGGTCTTCTGCACGGTGCCGTTGTCGTCGCCGGGCGCGTGGATGCCGGCGTTGACCGCACCGGTGGCGCTGAGGCTCGCGGTCGCGGCCGCCGCGGCGTCCACACGGCCGTTGCCGCCGTCGTCGACGGTGTTGTCCGGCGTCGCCTTGACGGTGCTGATCAGCGCGTCCTTGATGCGGCTGCCGGTCCACTCCGGGTGGGCGGCGGCCACCAGGGCGGCCACGCCGGCCACGTGCGGGGTGGCCATGGAGGTGCCGCTGAGGCTGACGTAGGAGCCGGAGCCCTGGCTCATGTACTGCGAACGGGCGGCGAGGATACCGACGCCGGGCGCGGTGATCTCCGGCTTGAGGGCGTCGTCGCCGTAGCGGGGGCCGCGGCTGGAGAACTCGGCGACGGCATCGGAGGAGTCGACCGCTGCGACGGTCAGGGCCGCGTCCGCGGTGCCGGGCGACCTGACCGTCTGCGCGTCGGGGCCGTCGTTGCCGGCCGCGATGGTGAACAGGGCGCCGGTCTCCGCGCTGAGTTCGTCCACGGCCCGGGCGAGGACGGTCTGGCCGTCGGCGTTCACACTGCTGCCGAGGCTCATGCTGATGACGCGGGCGTGGACGTCGCGGGCGGCCCACTCCATGCCCGCGATGATCCCGGAGTCGTAGCCGGACCCCGCGTCGGACAGGACCTTGCCGACGTGCAGGTCGACGCCCGGGGCCACGCCCTTCTCCGTACCGCCGGAGGCCGCGCCGCTGCCCGCGATGGTGGAGGCGACGTGCGTGCCGTGCCCGTTGCGGTCGGTGACGTCCTCACCGGGGACGAAGCTGGCGCTGTCCTCGACGACGTCCTTCAGGTCGGGGTGGTCCTGGTCGTAGCCGGTGTCGAGGACGGCCACGTCCACGCCCTCGCCGGTGTTGCCGCCCCGCCAGACCTCGGGCGCGCCGATCTGGGCGACCGAGTCGGCGAGCGTGGCCTCGGCCCGGCCGTCGAGCCAGACCTTGGCGACACCGCCCGCGAAGCCCGCGTGGCCGGCGGGCTCGGCGGCCGACCTGCCGGCGGCGGCCCGGTTTGCGGTGAGCGTCTTCCACAGGGCGCCGCAGTCGTCGCGGGCCGCGCCGAGGGCTACCCCGTTGACGCTGGTGAGGGGGCGGACGCCGGTGACGTCCCCGGGCATCGCGACGGCTCGCCGGCGCAGCGTGGGTGCCGAGGTGTCCTTGCCGCCGTAGGTGACGATGAGGGGCAAATGCTTCTGCGAGGCATCGTCGTACCCGTCGGCCACGAGCCGGGTGATGTCGAAGAGTTGGTCGTCCAGGGCCCCGGACGCCAGGTAGGGGCGGGCGGAGTCGGGATAGACATAGGTGTCGCCGCCGACGGTCAGTACACGGGCCGCGCCGGGCTCGCCGTCGGGTCCTTGCACGGTGAGGGTGCCGGGACCGCCGCCCGCATCGGGGGTGACGGTGACCTTGTCACCCGTGATCAGGGTGACGACGGAGGTGGCAACGTTGTCAAAAGCTCGGGTCGCACCTCTCGTGTCACTGGTCGAAGAGGTGTCTGCGGAGGCGGTCAGGTGCGGGGTCGCCGCGGTGACCAGGAGGGCTGCCGCCAGTACGAACAGGCGGCGCCTTCTTCCGGACGTATGGAGTCTCAAAGGGTTCCCTCGACTCGACTGGATGTTCAGGCCGACCGGAATCTATGCCTCCTCCATGGATCCGGTGAAGACCCTGGCGACGCTGAGAGCGGCTGGCAACACGCCTGCAATGAGGCCGAGTTGCGGCCGGAATGCGCTGGACCAGGGGCGGGACGGAGCCACGCCGAGGTGTGCGTATTTGCGTACCTGCGCACTTGCCCACCCCGGCCGCCGGGGTCGACGATCCGAAGCGGCCGACAGGCAAAGGGGCCTCGTGGCCGGGTGGCACGGTCCGGTTCAGCACGGCCAGGAGGCCCCGGCGCCCCGCTACCGCTGCGCGCCGTCTCGAACGCCGTGGATGCCACGGCGTCGCCCCGGCCCCTGCCCTCAGTCGCCCCGGCCCTCTCTCTTCCCCTGGCCCTTCTTCTGCCGCGCCGGGGCTGTGGCAGGCCGCCGCCCATGCCGTTCCCGGACCGGGTTGTAGGGCCTGACCGGGGCCTTCTCGCCCCGGATCTCCTCCAGTCGGCGGGTGATGGCGGCCATGATGACCTCGGTGACCTCCCTGAGGACGTCCGGGGTCATTTCCATGCCGTAGAACCGTGACAGGTCCACGGGCGGGCCCGCGAGCACGTGGTGCGTCTTGCGCGGCAGGAGGTTGAGTCTCTTGGCGTACGGCGGCAGCAGTTCGTTGCAGCCCCACTGGGCGATGGGGACGACCGGGCACCTGGTCTGCAGGGCGACGCGCGCGACACCCGTCTTGCCGACCATGGGCCACTGGTCGGGGTCGCGGGTGAGGGTGCCTTCCGGGTAGAACGCGACGCATTCGCCGCGCTCCACGGCGTCGACCGCTGCCCGGAAGGCGCTGAGGCCGTCCGTGGTCTCGCGGTAGACGGGGATCTGTCCGGTACCACGCATCACCGCCCCGACGAATCCCTGCTTGAACAGACCGCTCTTCGCCAGGAATCGCGGCACCCGTCCGGTGTTGTACTGATAATGCGCGTAAGCGAACGGGTCGAGGTGTGAATTGTGGTTCACCGCGGCGATGAATCCGCCTGCCGCCGGGATGTTCTCCATGCCCCGCCAGTCCCGCTTGAGGAAAATCAAGAGGACCGGCTTCACCAGCCATGCCGCAAGCCGATAGGAGAAACCGCGCCGTCCTGGTTTTCTTCGGACGGTGCCGCGGACGGCCGAAGCCCCGGGTGCAGGGTCCTCCGTGGGGCTGTCCGGTGCCGGTGTCAGTCCGTCGAAGGAGCGTCGCAGCCGTTCGGCGTCCTGCTCCCCGGGGCTGCGGACGAGACCGATGTCGCTCACCGCGCGTGCCGCTTCTCCCACGGCGTCCGGATCGGCGCCGGGTACGGCCGAGCCGATCATCTCGCGGATGATCTGTTCGGCGGGGATCTTCTCCGTCATCGGTCCACCCCGCCTCGCCCGGTGTCGCGTCCGTCCTGCGTGCAGGCCCAGCAGCACCCTCGCCGGAGCAGCCCCAGGCACAGGGTACGGGCCAGGTCCTCGGCGCGACGGCCTGCCTCCGCGGCGGTCATGTCGTCCAACTCCTTGGCCCGATCGGCGATGTGCTGAACGGTGCGGGTCCAGTGGTCCTTGGCCAGTCCCCAGTCTCCGTCGTGCAACTGCCCGGTGAAGTCCTGCGCGAACCGCCGGGCGTCGCCGCCTTCGTCGTATAAGGCACCAAGCGTCCTCATCCGCTGTCTCCGGCATGGGGAGACGGCCGTACCGAGCCCTGCGCGGTCATCTGCTCCAGCAAGTCGTCCTCGGGCACGCGTCGCCGCTTGTCGATCTCCCGGTTGACCAGGTAACCGGTGGCGCCGCCGACGACGGCGGGGACGACGAGCCAGCCGGTCAGGGACAGGAGCCAGGCGTAGACGGGGAACGGGGTGTCGGCGGGGGAGGTGATCCCCACGAGGACGTCGTAGGCGACCGTCCAGCCCAAAAAGAGGCCGCCGACGGCGTACAGGGCGACGATGCACGTACCCCACTTCAGGAAGCGGGTCAGCAGCCAGTGCAGGGGCCGGTTGAGCCTGGAGACGGATCTCCGCCAGTCCCGGCAGCGTTCCCGCCAGGTGTCGCGGGGCGGCGGGGCGGGCGACGGCGGAGCAGGCTGTGACACGGCACGAAGATAGCGAAATCCCCGGGCGTACAGGGGTGGTATCGCCGACTGCGATGCGATCCGGCCGATGTCCGACGCCCACGCGTCTGGTATCCGGTCTCCCCGGCCGGGCCCCGCCCATTTAGTTGCTGTCTGCACACATGAGGTCAGCTCCCGGTCACAGTTCGGCTTGCGCTTCAGACCTGGACAGACATTTGATCTCCGCTGGTCATCTCACGTCTGCCCGGCTTGGGCCAGTTCCGATTAGCTTCAATTCGTTTGCAGTTTCCACCCCGGAAGGACCCCTATGTGCACCCATGGTGACCACTCGTCACACGATGCGGCCGGGCAGAACCGCCGAGGTTTCCTGCGCAACGCGGCGCTGGCCGGTGCGGGAGCGGCGGCCGCGGGCGTCGGTGCGTCCACGCTCGGCGCGACGCCCGCGTTCGCCGCGGACACCGCGAAAAGCGGCCGGATCGGCACCTGGAAACCGGATGCGACCGCCCTCCAGTTCACCCTCGCGGTCATGCCGGACACCCAGTTCCTGTACTGGGGCAGCCAGGACAGCGTCAACCGGACGCCGCAGGAGGAGTCGTTCCGCTACATCATCGACAACAGCGGAAACGGCGGTGACAACGGCGACAACGGCGACAACGGCGACAACGGCGACAACATCGTCTTCATGACGCACCTCGGTGACCTGACGCAGGACGCCGACGCGTCGTCGTTCCAGCAGGTCGACAAGGCGTTCGCACTGCTGGACGCGCACGGTGCCGCGTACAGCGTGGTGGCCGGCAACCACGACGTGTCCGGTGACGACAGCCGCGGCGACACGTCGTACCTGCAGACCCTGGGCCCGAAGCGGTTCAAGCACGCGAAGACGTTCGCCGGGTCGGACGCGACCGGCTACAACACCGCGCACATCTTCCAGGCCGCCGGCCGTTCGTGGCTGGTGCTGGCCCTGGACTGGCGGACCACCGACCAGGGCTTCGCCTGGGCCAACGACGTCATCAAGGCCCACCCGAAGATGCCGGTGATCCTCACGGCGCACGACATCGTCTACTCGGACTACGATGACAACGTTTTCCCGTACGAGTCCGGCGACCCGGAGAACAATGCCGCCCTCTCCGGGTACGGCGAGACGATCTGGGACAAACTGATCAAGGACAACGACCAGATCTTCCTGACCCTCAACGGCCACTACTGGCCGTCCGGGCGCACCACCAAGAAGAACGCCGCCGGCAACGACGTGCACATGCACATCACGAACTACCAGAACCGCTATTTCGGCGGCGGCGGCATGATCCGGCTGTACCACTTCGACCTGGCCCGCAACACGATCGACGTCGAGACGATCAACCCGTGGATCCTGGCCCAGGACCCGGAGTCCCGCAACGAACTGGCCGCCGAGCACGCCCGGATCACCGGGCCGGTCGACGACTTCTCGATCGCGATCGACTTCGAGAAGCGGTTCGCCGGCTTCATCCCGGTCCCGGTCCGGCCCGCCCGCCCGGCCGACAAGGAGCTGGTGAAGGGCACGCTGGCGTACTGGCGCTTCGACGGGCAGGGGGCGCCCGGCACCCCGCTCAGCGCGGGCCAGACGGTCCGCGACCTGACCGGCAAGGGCAACGACCTGACGGCGGTGACCCTGCCGGGCACGGCCGCCGACGCGCTGACCTGGTCCGCCGACCACCACCCCGACCAGCCCGGGCACGCCAGCCTGAAGTTCGCCGGCGGCCGCAACCCGCTGCACGGCACGTACCTGACCACGGGGCCGAAGGCGCCGCTGAACTCCGAGACGTTCAGGTCCGGGTACACCTTCGAGACGTTCGTGATGATGCCGCTGGACTGGGACTCGGGCAACAACGGCTGGGCGGCGATACTCAGCCGTCGGGGCTCCGCCGCGGCCGCCGGAAAGCACGGCAAGAACACCGACCCGAACGACCCCCTGGTCCAGTTCGCCATCTCGAACAACGGCCGCGAGCCGCAGTTCAACCACTACCCGCTGAACACCACCTATCCGACGACCAACTGGGGTCACGGCCTGGTGGAACTCAAGTGGTGGCACCTGGCGGTGGTCAACGACGGCCGGTACACGAGGCTGTACGTCGAGGGCGCTCCGGTCGTCGACAACCCGAAGCGGATCTCGATCGGCCTCACCTCGCTCGGGCTGCCCTGGCTGCTGGGCGGCCACGAGCGCGAGGGCGCCGTCGACATCGTCTTCCACGGCAACGTCGGCGACACCCGCATCGTGAACCGCGCCCTGTCCCTGGACGAGTTCCTGACGGCCCGATAGGGCGGATCGGGCCACGGCCCTTCCGATTCCCCCGGCCCTCCCGGCTCCCCCGGGGCGTCTTGGCCCTCCCGGCTCCCTGGTCCTCCCGGCTCCGGCCCGCCCGGCGGAGACGGGAGGCACCGCCGGCGGGGGCGCACCGCCCCTGCGGGCACCACGAGCGGAATAGCCACGGCTCATCATGCCTTGCTGGTAGGCATGCGGATCTTTCGTACCTATGCGCGCGTCTATGCCACCGACCTGGATGCGGTACTGGCAGCACTCAGCACCGTTACCGATGAGCCGATCACCAGCCGTTTCACGATGCCGAACGGCCTGGAGCTGGCCGCCGTCGGCCAGGTTCTGGTAGTGGCGGGGGACGAGCAGACACTGGAGCCGTACACGGAGACAGCGGCGACGCTGATCGTGGACGACCTCGATGAGTGCCAGGTGCGTCTCCACCGGACGGGAGCACAGATCGTGCGGGGCCCGCAGAACGTTCCCACGGGGAGAAACCTGACCGCCAAGCTGCCTGGTGGCGTCCAGCTCGAATATGTCGAGTGGGACGAGGCGCAGTGGGAACGCGCCGGAGGCCGGCCCGCCTAGGGTCTCGCTTCTTCAGGAGTATGTCGCCGCCGTTCGGACGGCTCCCTACGGTGTCAGCCCGGTCTGCGCCCGCCCATGCTCGCGCATCACGACGATCGAGTCGGGATTACCCCTGGACGCAGGACGCCCCTGGTCCTGGGTGATCATTTCTGTTCTCCACGCAGAAGGATCACTGGGGAGCCACGAGCTTGGTCAACGACACGACGTTGCTGCTCGGCCTCGACGGGGTGTCCGTCGTGCGGGTCGAGTCACTGGCCGACGGAACACGTCGGGCGCACCTGATCACGGCGGACGAGGCGGTTGCGGGCCTGCCCGTCCTGCGGGGTCTTCGCCTCCCGGGTGAAGGGACCGGCGGTGACCCGGCCGCGTGACCTGCCCTACGGGAAAAGGAAGTTGGAGTGGGCAGATCTCCGCAACGCCGACAACCAACGCCTACGCACACGCTACGTCACCACCCACCGAGCCCGAGGGCACCTTCGCACCGCTCGACTTTGAAGACCCGCTTTGGCAGGGAGAACTCCCGTTGACGGGAAGCAGCAGACAGAGATCGCGGTAGACGGGACGCAGGCTTGACGGGACTCAGGAGGCCGCGAAGTGATCGCCTGGCAGGAGGCGTTCGAGTACGTCGAGACTGGAACGTGCCATGGCCAGCGCCGACCTGGCCGAGTCGACCGGCCCGCGGGCCCCGTCGCCGGCGGCCACCATGTCGACGGCTGCCTGACTGATCTGCCGTGCCACCGCGTCGATGTCGTAGTCGGGACCCGGGTGGTACCACCAGGCCACCCAGTTGCACATGCCGAGAACGCTGAACGCCGCCACGCGCGCGTCGAGCGGCTTGAACTCGCCCTGTTCGATGCCTTCCTCAAGCACCGCGGTGAGCGCGGCCAGGACTTCCTGGCGAGCCTGCCGATGCTGAGTCCGCAGCGGCTCGGACAGGGCTGACTCGGTCTGGTCATGCACCCGGAACTGGTGCGGCGATTCGGCCCGCTGCCGGACCAGCATGTCGGTCAGCTCCCGGAGCTTGCCCTCGGCCGTGAGGTCCGTACGGTCGCGGAGCTTGCCCACGGTGTCGGCAAGCCCCAGGCTCATCTGTTCGACCAGCATGGCCAGCAGATCTTCCTTGCTGGTCACGTAGTGGTAGAGCGCGGTACGGGACACCCCGACCGCCTGCGCCACATCCTGGAGCGTGGTGTTCTCGTACCCCTGCTCCGCGAACAGACACGTGGCCTTCTCCAGCAGGTCTCGGGTGACGAGGGTCCGCCGGGCGGTGCTGCGACGTGGCACGCTCGCCGCCATGGCCGACTCGTTCCGCTGCGCGGCGGTGCTCTTCCCCGAAGTCTTCCCTGGCATGCCGTCGATCGTAATCGAGCGTCGGTGAGCATGTCGAAGATGGCTCTCGCCCACCGTGAAAGAGCCTCATCGGACGGGGTGCGTTCCGGCGTTGCGCCGCGGTTCGGTCCGGCGCCGGGCGGAACGGGAGACCGTGTCCGGCCGTCGCACACCGTGCCGGCGAGGGGCAAGCCCGCCGTCAGCCATGACCGTCCGGCCGGGACCCCGCTGTTGCCCTCGCCCGCGCCGACATCGTCGTACGTTCCGTCCATGGCCGGACGGAGCAACCTGCGCACGCCCGCGCAATACACGCGCGCGTATGGGTGTGGGCGTGTTGTGTGTGCGCGTGTATGACATTCCACTTCTGCCGTGAGGTTCGAGCCCAGTTCGCTTCTCAGGCCGCGGCTGCCCTGCGCTTGGGTGAAGTGTTACGGGGGCGGCGGGAGCAGGTGACCCCCGGGGTGTTGCTGGTGCTGCTCCTCCCGTGCCTGTGGTGGCTGACCGTGCCGCTGCTGGTCGGTTACCAACTGGCCCGTACGGCACGCCGTATGGCACGCCGAGTCTTCCCCGTACACCCGGAAGGGCAGGTCGAGGATCCCGAGGTGGTCCGGGTGCAGCGGGTGCGGGCCTGGGTGGCCCTCGTCATGTCGGGGCTGCTGCTGGCCGTGTTCGGTGGCTGGCAGGACGTATGGAAGGCTCAGGCGCAGTTGCTTCAACGGCTCTTGTTCGCACCCTGGTTGGCCCTGTTCAGTGCCGTGATGGTGGTGGCGCTGATCTTCTGCGCGGCGGGCGGCTTCTGGCTGAACGTGTCTGCGCAGGTCGCCCGGTCGCGCAGGTCGCGGCGGAGATGGGCGTCTCGCGGGGCACGGCTCACAAGTGGGTCCGCCGCTGGCGGACAGCGGGCGAGCCGGGTCTCGGCGACCGCTCCAGCCGGCCGAGGACAACACCCCACCGCACGCCCGCGATGGTGGAGGGCCGCGTGTGTGCCAACTGCGCCAGGCCCGCAAGCTCGGCCCGGCCCGCATCGGCCCCGTCCTGAGCCTGCCCGTCTCGACTGTGCACCGCATCCTGGTCCGGCATGGTCTCAATCGCCTGGCTCACCTTGACCGGCCCACTGGTGAGACCATCCGCCGTTACGAACGCGACCGCCCAGGCGAGCTGGTCCACGTCGACGTCAGGAATCTCGGCCTAATCCCCGGACGGCGGCGGTCACAAGGTCCTGGGCCGCCAGGCCGGCCGTGCCCGGCGCAACAGCATGGGCTTCGACTACGTCCATTCCGCCGTCGACGATCACAGCCGCCTCGCCCACAGCGAGATCCACCCGGATGAGAAGGCCGACACCTGCGCAGGCTTCCTCCGCCGCGCCGCACTCGGCGGCCACCCACCGATCAGCCGTGTGAACAACGCGTCAGGTCAATACAACCAGCTGCCGTCCGTGCGGGGTCAGTCCTTTGCCGGTCGCCGCAGGGCGATGAGGCTGTTGCCGTCGGGGAGTACCTCGTAGCCGGTGCGGTCGATGATCTCGTCCCAGCGCGCGGCGACCACTTCGGGGGTCAGGGCCCGGTCGACGATGCCGAGGGTGGAGCCCGTGAAGAAGGCACCTACTCGGCCGCCGCCCGCGTCGAGCGTGATCCCGCTTGCGGGGCTGGTCTCGTGCGCGAGGTACAGGACGACGGGAGAAACCAGTTCCGAGGGCATCTCCTCTCTCAGGCGTGCGAGGGTTGCGTCGTGGCCGGTGAGGGATTGAGCGGCCATGTCGGTGAAGGCACCGGGCGCGATGGCGCTGACGGAGATGTTGTGCTCGGCGCCTTCGACCGCGAGCGAACGGGTCAATGCGTAGATCGCGCCCTTGCTCATCGAATACGCGGCCTGGCCGGCGTTTCCGAGCATTCCGGCGGGCGAAGTGGTGTTGACCACCCGTCCCTGTCCGCGGGCGACGAAGTGCGGCCAGAAGGCGCGCGTGACGTGGTAGATGCCCGCTACATTGACCTTCATGATGAGGTCGAAGTCCGCTTGCTTCTCCTCGGCGAAGGGGGCGAAGCGGCCTACCCCGGCGTTGTTCACCAGGACATCAACGGAACCGAACGCATCGAAGGCAGTGCGGGCAAGACCCGCTGCACCTTCCGGCGTCGAAATGTCGTGGCCGTCCGCTACCGCCTGCGCGCCGGTTGCACTGATCCCCTCGGCGGCTTGATCCGCACCCGCCAGGTCGTTCACGACGACGTTGGCGCCGCGAGCCGCGAACATGACGGTGTGGGCGTGACCGAGGCCACGCCCGGCGCCGGTGACAACAACCGTCTTCCCATCGAAGCGCAGCTTCGACATGTCTCCTCCTTGTATGTGTGGACCAGCGTCGTCCAGGCGCTGTGGCCGGCCGTCAGGTGCAATGGGGCATCCCGACAGACTCAGAGCGTGGTGCCGCCGTCGATGGTGATGCTCGCGCCCGTCGCCGCGGCGCCGATACCCCTGGAGCCGCCGAAGACCAGTCCGGTCTTGCGGCCTTCCACGTTGGTGTCTGACACGAATCGCTCCCTTTTTGATACGTCAGTCGATGAGATCTCTGCGGTGCGACGGCTGCCGCGCGGGGGATCGGCAGTGTGCAAGGTGCAAGGCTCCGTGCCGTTTGGCGGAGGTGCTCGAATCACCACCCCCCGTCAGCGCAGTAGCCCTGCTGAACTCGGCCTGCCGCACGACCCGAGCGGGTGATGCCTGGCACTTCGCTCGCAAGGGGAGCGCGCCGGCCGGCTTCCGGGGCCCGGTCCGGTGGCGAACCTGACTGCCGCGGACGCCTTCGACAGGATCCCTGCCGGCTTCGATCGCGGACGGCCCCGACCACGCCTGTGCTCAGCGCAGTCGACGGAAGGTCTCCCGGACATCGCCGACGAGAGCTGCGGGGTTCTCGTAGTGCACGAAGTGGCCGCCCTTGTGGTGGGCGTTGACGTAGACGGGGTTGAAGAAGCCGCGAGTGGGACCGTGTTCGAAGGCGGTGATGCGCTCCTCGGGAGTGCGCACCCCGGGCGGGTAGACGTCGCCGAGCAGGAAGGTGAAGCCGGCCGGGGGCTCGACCATCGGCTGCCGGTCGTGCACCGGCACCCACGGGTAGCGCACCGCATTGCGGTACATGCGGATCGAGGAACCGATCGACTGCGTGACCCAGAACGCGGTGGCCTGGGTGAGGATGAAGTCGCGGGAGAAGGCCCGCTCGAAGTCGCCGTTCTTGTCGCTCCACTTCTTCCACCGCTGCACCAGCCAGGCGAGCAGGGCGGCCGGGGAGTCGTTCAGCCCGTGCGTGAGGGTCTGCCCGTCGAGCATGTGGACAGCGACGTGGGAGGCGTACGTGGAGTGCATCTTCAGGATGTCTTCGCGCAGCTCGGGCGAGGCGTCCCCGGGGATCGGCGCCCCGCCGGTGAGGTCCCAGAAGCGGTCGTGCTGGAACATGCCGGGAGGAAGGTCGTGGCCGTAGTGCAGGCCGATGATGTTCTCGGCGTACTTGTGGCCCAGGGCGCTGTTGACCAGGGCGCCGTAGTCGCTGCCCACGGACCCGTATTTGCCGTAGCCCAGCACCTCGGTCATCAGGGTGTTGAGGATGTCGGCGATCTTCCAGTAGTTCAGGTCTCCGCCGGCTGGGGTGGACCAGGTGAAGCCGGGAAGGGTCGGCACGATGACGTCGAAGGAGTCGGCCGGGTCGCCGCCGAAGGCAGCGGGATCGGTCAGCGGGTCGATGACGGGGTAGCTGAACTCCCCCGGCCAGGGCCAGCCGTGCAGGACCAGCAGCGGGGTGGGGTTGGGGCCCTTGCCGGCCTTGCGGATGAAGTGGACGGGTATGCCGTTGATCTCCACCTTGAACTGGGGGTAGGAGTTCAGGCGCTTTTCTGCCGCACGCCAGTCGAAACCGTCGGCCCAGTACTCGACCAGCGGCTTGAGGTAGGCCGTGCTCAGGCCGTAGTACTCGTCCTCGTTGTCGAGGTCCTCAGCGAAGCGGGTGGCCTTCAGGCGTGCCTTGAGGTCGTCCAGTACGTCCTGTGCCACGTCGATCGTGAACGGTGCCGCCGAGCGGCCGACGCTGTTGTCAGTCATGATCCTGTTGCTTTCTCGCGAAGGTACTGAGAGGCGGTGACGTCCGACGGCCGCAAGCGGACCGCCCGGTCATATTCGACTATACGCACATCCGGACCGGCCGGTCATGTTAGCTGGACCACAAGCGGACCAGCCGGTCAGATTGGCCGTAGAATCGGATCGGGTCGGGGCCGCCGGGACGGGCCGGCGTCACCGACAGTTACGCCCGCAACCGAAAGCGTGACCCATTAGTCCGTTTAGAGGAAAATTAGTCGTTCGAAGAGAGGACGCCATTCGATGGACCCGGCAGTGGCGAAGCCGATGCGCAGCGATGCGGTACGGACGAGGAAGCTCCTGGTTGAAGCAGCCGCTGCAACCTTCGCCGAGCAAGGCGTCGAGGCGTCCATCTCGGAGATCGCGGAGCGAGCGGGCATCGGCAAAGGGACCGTGTTCCGACACTTCAGCACGAAAGAAGATCTCCTGGCCGCCATCGTCTCCGCGAACCAGTCCTCACTCGTGGCGATCGGCGAGCGGCTGGCGCAAACCGAGGCTCCGGCCAACGCGCTGCTGAAGTTCATGAGCGCCGCCATCGAGCTCCAGATCAGGGACCGCGCCTTCTGCCAGGTCGCCCACGGGGAAGCCAGTGATCACCCGGACGTACGCAGCGGCCGTGCGGCACTCGACGCGATCACTGCCGCACTGACCGACCGCGCCCGCGCGCACGGCGCCATTCGGCAGGACGTCACCGGGCAGGACGTCATGCTGCTCATGAGCGGGATCTTCCAGACCGCATCGCCCCTGCTGTCGACCCAACCGCACCTTTGGCGACGCTACCTACGTCTCGTCTTCGACGGCATGCAAGCTGACACGCCGGCGCTGCCAGGTCCTGCGCCAGAGGCTTAGGGGCCGGCGAAGTGCGGTACTACAGCGCACAGTCAGCGGCGTAGGACGTGTTTCGAAAGTAGCGTCGGATCAGGTCGCGGCGTCTGGTGCCGCGCATCGCAAGGCGGAGGATCGTCCTCGTACTGGGCGTACGTGGAGGACCCCGACAACGCGGCGAGGTGCCGCGCCTGGGGACACCTCCCAGCCGCCAGGCCGGGGGAGCGTCGCGGCCCGACGGGACTTCCGAAACACACCCTGGGCCGCGAAGCTGCGCGTTCCGTCCGGCCGGGGACAGGGCGTCAGGCCGGCTGTACCGAGCGGCCGGAGCCCGCCTGTTCCCAGCTGGGCCGGGGGTCAGCCCGCTGCACGCTCCGCGAGCGGCCGGCGCCGCCGGGCGACGTCGACGAGCGCGGGGGCGCGCCAGGCCCCGTCGGGGTGGTACTGGTTGGATCCTGGCGGCACGATGCCGTCGATCTGGTCGAGCGTGTCGTCGTCCAGGGTGAGTGCGCCGCCCTTCAACGTGCCCTCCAGCTGCTCCGTGGTCCGCGGGCCGATGATGACCGAGGTGACTGCGGGGTGTGCGAGGGGGAAAGCCACGGCGAGTTGGGGAAGCGAGCAGCCCATGCTGTCCGCGAGCAGCGCGAGCTTTTCCACCGTTTCCAGCTTGGCGACGTTCTCGGGGATCGACGGATCGAAGCGCGCCGGGGTGAGCGCCGCACGGCCCGTGGACAGGTCGACGGGCCGGCCCTTGCGGTATGCCCCGGACAGGAAGCCCGAGGCGAGCGGACTCCACGTCAGCACCCCCATCCCGTAACGTCGGCAGACCGGGAGCACGGACGTCTCCACCCCCCGGGCAAGCAGCGAGTACGGCGGCTGCTCCGTCCTGAACCGCAGCAGGGCCCGCCGCTCGGAGACATGGTGCGCCTCGACGATCTCCTCGGCCGGGAAGGTGGAACAGCCGAAGGCACGGATCTTGCCCTGGTGGACGAGGTCGCTCAGGGCGGAGAGCGTCTCCTCGATGTCCGTCGTATGGTCGGGGCGGTGGACCTGGTAGATATCGATCCAGTCCGTCCGCAGGCGCCTGAGGCTCTCTTCGACCTCCTTGATGATCCAGCGGCGTGAGTTGCCGCTGCGGTTGGGGCCATCGCCCATGCGGAAGTGAACCTTGGTGGCCAGCACCACCCCGTCGCGGCGGCCTTGGAGCGCCTTGCCGACGATTTCCTCGGATTCGCCCGCCGAGTACATGTCGGCCGTGTCGACGAAGTTGATCCCTCGGTCGAGGGCCGCGTGGACGATGCGGACGCAGTCGTCGTGATCAGGATTGCCGACAGCGCCGAACATCATGGTCCCGAGGCAGTACGCACTCACTTCGATGCCGGTCCCGCCGAGCACCCGGTAACGCATGGCCAGCCCCCTCAGTCCTTGGTCGTGGCGAGGATCCCATCAGTTGGAGCGCGCTCCATGTCAACCGTTGGCGAGCCGGAGTCGAGCCTGCCGGGACGCCACCGGCCTGACAGCATCCGATGCAGCGCCTTCAACAGTGGAAGCCCATGGCAACGCACGGCATGTCGCACGCCTGGGCGGAGCCGCCGCCGACGCCCGCCCACAGCATCTCGGCACTCGGCGTCTCGGCGGACACAGCGGCTGAGCGACCGAAGCGACTGAAGCGACTCAGCGGGCTCCTTGCTCGCGCCGTCGCTGGTGAGCGGCCTGCGAGGCGGGGTGTCCGTCGCTTCGGTCGCTGCGCCTCCCCGTCCCGGCGGCCGGAGAACAGCGACCGAAGAACAGTGACTGCTGAGCAGCGACTGAGGAACAGCGACTGTGGTTCGGTTCAGTCGCTTGTGCCAAGGCCGTAAAGATGCAGGTCAAAGGGATGATGAGAGGGCATCAGCGACTGAAGCGACTCAAGTTTCGAATATATGAAGGCATTCATGTGTGCGCGTGTGCGTCATATATAGGGAGCTTCAGTCGCTTCAGTCGCTGTTTTGACTCCCGGACATTATCTGACCTGGGACTTTTCCCTTGCCGGCGGACCAGTGACCGAAAGGGCTTTGGTCGCTGCCGACCTGCTTCGGTCGCTGCGGCCCGCCCCCGCGGACAGCGATCGACACGGGTGTGGATTTTTTGGCATGGGCTCCGTGGCCCCGCAAGCCGTGTTCGCTAGTCTGTGTCCGTCGTTCGGTCGCTTCGGTCGCTGAGAGGGGAACACAAGGTGCCCGCTGAGCTGCATCTTCCCCACCCCAGCCCCGAACCTGCCGCCGCCGGGCGTTCAGTCGCTGTTCCGATCGCAACCGCCCGCTGGTGCGCCCGCCGAGGCTGGCCGGTGCATCCACTCGCCCCCGGCAGGAAGACCCCGGCGGCCAACTGCGCCGAGTGCCGGACCTCCCCCCACGCCCCGGCCGACTGCCCCTGCCTGCCCGCCGGGAAGTGGTGCCACGGCTTCCACGCCGCCACCCTCGACCAGAGCAGGATCGAACGGTGGTGGGGGGCACATCCCGACTTCGGCGTGGGCGTCGCCTGCGGAGCCGCCAACCTGGTCGTCATCGACATCGACGCCCACCTCACCCAGCCCCCCTCAAGGGACCGCCTCCTGCCGGGGATCCGCATTGCCGAACACGTGGACCTGAGGGGTCTGGCGACGGGCTTCCACACCCTGGCCGTGCTGGCCGCCCTCCGCGGCCGGCCCAGCCCCGCGGACGACGCCTCGACACTGCGCGTGCGAACGCCGTCCGGCGGGCTGCACGTCTGGTACCGGGCCATCGACAACCGCCGCTGGCAGTCGTCGGCCGGCTCCAGCGCCGGGCGGGCGCTCGCCTGGCAGGTGGACGTCCGTGCGCACGGCGGCTACATCATCGCCCCGGGCACCACGACGCAGGACGGCGCCTACACCCCCGTAGGAGAGGTCCGCGAGCCGGCCGCGCTGCCGATGTGGCTCGGCCAGGAGCTGGAACGCACGGGCCACCTGCCCGCGCCCAACATTCCCGCTCCGCGCCCGGTCCCGCCCCGGGCCCAGCAGGCGGTGCTCGCGGCCGGGGGCGGCAAGAGCCGCGAGGGCTCTCTCCTGGCGGCGCTGCTGGCCCCGGTCGAGGCGTGCGGCGAGTCCTTGGAAGGAGCCGGTTTCTCGGACGCCCTCAACCGGGCCGCCTACACGGCCGGCGGGCTCATCGCCGCGGGACGGCTCACCCGACAGGAAGCCGAAGAAGCCCTGAAAAGCACCGCCTTCGCCGTCCGGCCGGGACAGGAGCGCCGTGCCGAGCAGATCATCCGCAGCGGACTCGCCGCCGGGCTGAAACGTCCTTTGTACGCCACGGGAGGGCGACTGTGACTTCGCCCCGCCATGAAACTCTCTTCGAGTTCGATCCCGCAGCCGTCGCGTCCCAGATCCGCAGCCAGGGCGGCCCCCTGCCGCTGCCGGCGCAGACCGACCCCACGCGAGCCGCCGTCGGCGAGGCGACCGCGGTGGGGCTGCTCCCCGACACTCTGACCGACCGCGGCAACGCCAAGCTGTTCGTGAAGCTGTACGCGAACGACTACCGGCACGTCCCGGGTATCGGCTGGTACCGCTGGGACACCACCAGGTGGCAGATCGACGAGGACGACACGGTCCTGTGGGCGGCGGGTGATCTGGCGGAGAACATCGCCGGTCATGACGCGAGGGGCCTGTTCACCTCGCAGGCCCTCCAGCAGCACCGGCGCCGGGCACTGTCCACGACCGGTATAAACGCCATGCTCACCCAGGCCAAGTCGGCCCCGGGCATGGTGCTGAACGCGAACCGCCTGGACGCCGATCCCTACGCCCTGTGCACCCCCGACGGCATCGTCGACCTGCGCACCGGGCTGATCAAGGTGCCGGATCCGAACAAGGACTTCCATTCGCGGTCCACGACCGTGGGTCCGCAGCACGTGGCCACACCCAGGTGGGACCGCTTCCTGACGGACACCTTCGGCGACGACGCCGAGGGCGCCGAGATGGTCGCGTTCCTCCAACTGCTGCTCGGCTACTCCATCACCGGCGACGTGGGCGGGCAGGTCCTGCCGTTCCTCTTCGGCGCGGGAAAGAACGGCAAGTCCGTCCTGCTGGACGTCCTCATGAAGCTGCTCGGCGACTACGCCGACGCCGCGCCGCCCGGCTTCCTGATGTCCCGGCCCTACGAGGGACATCCCACCGATCTCGCCGAACTGCACGGGCGGCGCGTGATCGTGTGCTCGGAGGTGAAGCACGGTGACAAGTTCGACGAGGCCAGGGTCAAGCTGCTGACGGGCGGCGACCGCATCAAGGCCCGGCGGATGCGCCAGGACTTCTTCAGCTTTCAGCCCACCCACCATCTGTGGCTGCTCGGCAACCACCGGCCCGAGGTCGGGACGGGCGGCTTCGCCTTCTGGCGGCGCATGCGGCTGATCCCTTTCGAACGGGTCGTCTCCGACGATCGCAAGATCGACAACCTGGCCGACATCCTCGTCACGGAGGAAGGCCCCGGCATCCTCGGCTGGCTCATCGACGGGGCCCGCCGCTACCTGGCCGGGGACCGGGACCTGACCGGCCCGGAGCGGGTCCGCATCGCCACCACGGCCTACGCCGAGACCGAGGACCACACCGGCCGGTTCTTCGAGGAGTGCTGCGCGTTGGGGCCGGATCTGCGGGCCGAGCAGACGGGGCTCTACAAGGCGTACAAGACGTGGTGTCAAAATGAAGGAGCACCTGCCATGTCTTCGCGCACCTTCGCGTCCCGCGCCCGTGAGCTGGCGGGGCTGGCCTCGCCCAAGGAGATGATCCTGTCCAATCAGCGCAAGTATTACCCAGGCATCGGACTGCTCGCCGACGAGGAGACGGAGGCGACGGCATGAGCTCCCTGATCGTCGAGGAAGAGATCGCGCACGAGATCGACATCGTGTGGCTTGAGGACATCGCACCGCTCGACTACGTACGCCAGAGTCTGGACAGGCTTCCCACCAGGCGCGGAAAGCCTGCGTACCACCGTGACGGCCGGATGGTGGGATACGCCCTCCTCGGTCCTGATGCCAGACCGTCGCGTTCTTCCGGCACGTTCCGCCGACGGGTCTTCTGGCTGCTCCCGCACGACCGGGACACCGAGCCGACGGGCCTCTACGCGAAGGGCGCCCCTGCGGAGGCAGTCGATCCGCGGACCATCGCCGCCCGCACGAAGGGCTACAAGACCGAACGGTCGGAGGGTGGCCCGCCGTCCTCCGCCATGCAGGAACTCGGCATAACGCTGCCGCTGTAGGCGGCCTCTCGCGGCCCTCCCGGGGAAGCGGTTTCCCGGAGACCAACCCAGGCGGCAACAGACCGGACAGTACCAAGCCATACGTTGATGAACCGGACAGCGTGGCGCGAGGATTGCCGCGCTGTCGGGAATCGCGCCTCTCCCCTCTCCCCGGCATCCGGTTGCGAACGGACCGTCCCGACGCACGGGTTCACAACGACGCTCATTCATGTGCATGCGCAAGCCCCGCGCCCCCTTCACGGAGCGCGGATGTGCCGGACGTCGACACACCCCGCGTCGCAGGCAATTCGGAAATTCGGTCGCTTCAGTCGCTGATTCCCGCGGGACAACGCACTGACCTGCGAAGACGGAAGCCCCTTGGGCACAGCGACTCGGTCACTGAACCGACCCGTCGGTCGCTGACACCCCACTGACACACCGAGAAAGCCGAGCCGACCGAGCCGGAGATCAAGACACCGTTCGCCGGCCGTGGCGCCTGCGCCGGCCCTCGGCCAGAAGGCCGGTGGGCACCAGTCACTCCTCGATCGCCCGCTTGGCTCACGGCAGCTCGCCAACCGGGTTCCGCCGAGGTTACCGGGACGGCGGACCGAAGATCCGATGAATCGATATCACCAGCCGCCAGACCTGGCGGGAGAGGGCGTCGGGCTCCGCGCTGATCAGCCCGTGGATCCAGTCGGCGAACACGCCGGTGAACACGGCGGCGACCGCTGAGTCAGCCATGTCGGAGTGCGGCGCCCCGGCGCGCTCCCGCTCAAGCCGAGAGCGGGTCCTGAGCTCGCGATGCAGTAGTTCGCCGAGGGGCCCGCTGCCGCCCGTGTGGAGCAGCCCCCTGTACAGGTCGGTGTGGGCCGCCACCGAGGTGAAGAACGCGGCAAGCGCGGACGGGGGCAGTGCCGGATCGGGAAGGCCCTCGAAAGCGTGGACCGCTTCCACCGCGTCTCGCACCACCTCCGCGCAGGCATCGACGGCCAGCGCCTGGAGATCCTCGTAGTGCAGGTAGAAGGTGGCCCGGCCGACTCCCGCACGGCGGACCACCGAGGAGACGCTCACTTCTTCCAGCGGACGGCCGGCGCACTCGGCGAGCAAGGCATCACGCAGCCGTCCCCGGGTCCGTACGGTACGCGGGTCCTTCCCCGCCGTCGGATCACTGCTCATCCGGCGAGGAGCACAGCGGCCAGGGTCAGCACTCCAGGAGCGAACTGCGAAAGCAGAATCTTCCGGCTCGACGTGCTGGCCGCCCCATAGGCACCGGCCACCACGACACAGCTCGCGAAGAAGACCTGCGCCTGGAAGTCCACCGGGTCGGCTGCAAGCAGACCCCATATCAGACCAGCCGCAAGGAACCCGTTGTACAGGCCCTGGTTCGCGGCCATCGACGCAGTGTTGCGGGCCGTCTCCTCGTCCATGCCGAAAGCCGCACGGCCGCGGGGCCGCTGCCAGAGGAACATCTCCAACACCAGGATGTACACATGCAGCGCCGCAAGCGCACCGACCAGAACCTCTGCAACGACCTGCATCGCAACCCACCTGCTCTCGAATCAAGCTTCGCCCGCGGCCACTTGCCGCAACTTCCTGTACAACTGTACAAGAAATTATGGACAGTTGTACAGAACCTGGCGGTGGTCCCTGCGGGCACACATCTTGACCGGCCCGGGCGTGAGGTGATCGGCGATTTCAGCCCCGAGCCTCGCTCCGTGTCAGAGACGGGCGGGACCCAGTCGGCTGCGGCCCGTCGCCGACGTAGCGGAGTCGGGGGCCGTGGCGGTGTTCGCCCCCTCACCCGATCTGGATGATGTGCTTGCCGCGGACGCCACCGGCTTCCAGGGCCCGGTGGGCATCGGCGAGCCGGTCGAGAGGGTGAACGGTGTCCACGACGGGGACGATGTCGCCGCGCTCCGCGTAACGGGTGATCTGGGCCAGCAGCTCGGTGTCGGGGTTGCCGCTGAAGACGCGGATGCGGCGGCTCCCGTGGACGGTCGAGGCGAGGACGGAAGCGAGGCTCGCGAGAGGTCTGTTGAAGTCCAGGGTGACGGCGACCATGCGCCCGCCGGGTGCCAGCAGGCGGCGGAAGCGGGACTGCTGGGTGCCGGCGGTGTCGATGACGACGTCGAAACGACCCAGCTCAGACAGGCGGGTCGTGCGGTAGTCGAGTGCTTCGTCGGCGCCCAGGCCGCGGACGAAGTCGAGGTTCTTCGCGCCCGCGAGAGCGACGACGTGGGCACCGAAAAGCTTGCCGATCTGCACCACGACACTGCCCACGCCTCCGCTGCCCCCGCGCACCAGGAGTCGCTCACCGGGTTTGATGGCGGCCTTCTCACGCAGGGCGGTCACCGCCGTGGCCCCGCCGGCGAGCAGTGAGATGGCCTGCACCAGGGTGAGATTCTCCGGAGCGGGGGCGATCTGCCGGGGGCGCACGGCGACGTACTCGGCCATGCTGCCCGTCCTGCGCCCCAGCAGCCCCCACACCCGATCCCCTTCACGTACTCCGGTGACCGACGAACCGACTTCGGCGACCTCGCCGGCGAAGTCGATCCCGCTCGTCTTGGGGAAGGTGCGGCCAGTCACCAGGCGCGTTTTCCCGGCCCGGTCGAGCAGCTCGCCGCCATTGACGCTGGCGACATGCACCCGCACCAGCACCTCCTCGGGCGCGGGGGCCGGCGTCGGACGCTTGCCCACGTAGAGGACCCCCGGGGGGCCGAATCGGTCGAAGAGGGCTGCGCGCATGTCGTTCATGTTTTTGTCCCGTGTCGCATGTCGGAGCTGCGGAGGCGCTGTGCGCGCCCGCTGGTACTCTCAACGCTAGACCCGTAAGTGGATGACATCGTCCATTTAGCTTGAAGTGAGAAACATTGCCTGCTCAGCCATCTCACAAGCCGTCCGGGCACGTCGGCGGTGTGCCCGGCGACGCAGACCCTGAGGGCCTGCGCGCCGATGCCCGGCGCAACCGGGAACGCATCCTCGAAGCCGCACGCGAGGTGTTCGCGGCCCAGGGCATTGACGCCCCCATGAGCACCGTCGCCCGCCGCGCCGGCGTCGGCGTGGCCACCCTCTACCGCCGCTTCCCCACTCGCACCGCGCTTGCCACCGCGGCCTTCGCCGAGCAACTCGCCCTGTGCGCGGCCGCCTTCGACGAGGCCCTGGCCGACCCTGACCCCGGACACGGCCTGTACGCACTCCTGGAGAAGGTGTGCGCCACGCAGGTGACCGACCGCGGCTTCGCCTCCGTATTCCGGGATCAGTTCCCCGACGCCCTTGATCACGATCAGGAACGCGACTGTGCCGAAGAGGGTCTGGCGCGGCTGGTCCAGCGTGCCCGCGAGGCCGGACAACTGCGCGACGACTTCGACCCCGCCGATATCACCCTTCTGCTCCTCGCCAACAGCGGCCTCGCCGGACAACCGAGAGAAGCTGCCCTCGCGGCCTCCCGGCGCCTGCTGGCCTATCTCTTCCAGGCTTTCCAGGTCCAGCGCCCCGGCTCCCTCCCGCCTCCCGCAGTGATAGAACTGCGCGAAATCCACCAGCCACCGGGCCGCCCGTGAGACCGATCAGGCAACGTGTGCCGTCGAATCAGCAATGTAGTTGTAAATTCAACTAGATAGTTTGTTTCATCCGAATGGGACGGACCCTCGCCCGACATGCCCCTGCTGTATGCCCGCTCCCGCGTTCGGGCCAGTCGACGGCGGCGCGGAATAAGGTTTCGAAGAAAGTCGTCGTCGAATGTCGAGAACCCGTTTCCCGCTCCGACTGAGGGGTGACAGCGCACCAACAGGGTGCGCGGGACCAAGGGGACACCCGAGATGAAGTACATCGCGATGATCTACGGCAACAAGGCCAAGTGGGACTCCTTCCCTGCCGAGGCATGGCCGGAGGCGATCGCCAAGCAGGAGGCGTTCAACAAGAAGTACCGCGAGAGCGGTGAACTCCTCGGCGCCTACGGCCTGGCGGACGCGGCCGACGCCCAGCTCGTGCGCCGCAAGGACGGCGTCCCGGCGGTCACCGACGGCCCGTACCTGGAAACCAAGGAGTACATGGCCAGCTTCTACCTGCTGGAGTGCGACGGCCTGGAGCGGGCGCAAGCGATCGCCGCGGACATGCCGTTCGCCGATGTGGAGCCGGTCGAGCTGTGGCCGGTGCTGCACGAGTCCGCCGCGGACGTGTGACCGCCGAGGGCCACGCCGCCGAGGACCTGTCGCCACCTCCGCGGCGCAGAATCTCCCGGCCGGCCGCGCGGCCGGTGAAGAGGCTGCCCGGCCCTCCGCCCACGGCCGGTGCGCACACCTCACCCCCTCCTTCGGGCGGGCGCACCGGAACCTGGCCGTGCGGCTCGTCCCGGACCGGACGAGCCGATCGGCTACTGAACCGCACGCGGTCCCGACCATCGCACGTTGACGTCTCCGCAGCTCATGACCGCCTTTCGCGGAGAACAGCGACTGAAGCGACTCAAGTCCCGGACATGAGCAACGCACCGTGTGCACCGGCCACGACAGAAGCGAGCCCTCAGGCGTCAACTCTCACGCATGAACCTTCCGGCGTGCGCCCCAGATGCGAGCCTGCAGATGTGAGCCCGCAGGCGTAAGCCCCAAATGTGGGCTCCCAGACGTACGCCTTCAGGCGTGTGCCCTCAGGCGTGTGCCCTCAGACATGAGCCTTCGGTCACGTCCCTTCGGTCACGTCCCTTCGGTCACGTGCCTTCGGTCACGTGCCTTCGGTCATGTGCCTTCGGTCATGTGTCGGGGGCTTTTCCTCTGCCCCGCCTGCCGCTCCGTGTCCGCCTCTCGGTCGCTTGGGTCGCTGTCCGGAGCCGCGCGTGGCAGTTGAGCTGCGCGTTTCCAGCAGCAACGCAACGGTCCCGTCAGCAGCCGGCCCGCCACTCATCGCTCGTAGGACGGCCCACCGTCCTGCCGGGCCCGCGGGCCGCCCGGGCCGCGGTACGGCGGCATCGACCCGCCGCCCCGGAAGGGCTCGGCCCCGAGCGCCGGACGTGCCGACCCCCGCCGACCGGACGGTACCGCAGGCAGCGGCCACGTGTGACGTCCCTCTCTCCAAGCCTCGCCCCTTCGACAAGAGGCCAGTGGACCTTTATGGTGAAGTGCATAAGGTTCCAGCGGCCTCTTAGAGAGAACCGCTGATCGGGTTCTGCGGGACACGCGAGACAAGAGAGAAGTGGTGCAGGTGATGGCGTCGTACGACGACACTTCGGCCGCGCTCCAGGGTGCGGGCGCGACACACGCGGCCCGGACTCCGCTGGGCGGCTCCGGCATCTCGGTGCGGCCCGTCGGCCTGGGGCTCATGGGGATGTCGCAGTTCTACGGCGCGGCGGACCCGGACGCCTCGGTCGCCACCGTCCGGGACGCGATCGAGCTGGGCGTGGAGTTGTTCGACACCTCGGACTACTACGGGGCGAGCAGCGCCACTCCGGGCCGGCCGGTGGCCGGCTTCGGCCACAACGAGGAACTGCTCGGACGCGCCCTGCGGGGACGCCGGGACCGGGCGGTCGTGGCGACCAAGTTCTCCGCGCGCGCCACCCCCGAGGGCAGCAGCTACTTCGACGGCCGCCCCGAGTACGTCAGGGCCGCCTGCGAGGCCAGCCTGCGGCGGCTCGGCACGGACCGGATCGACCTGTACTACTACCACCGGCTGGATCCGGCCGTCCCGGTCGAGGACACCGTGGGTGCCATGGCCGAGCTGGTCGCCGAGGGCAAGGTCCGGGCGATCGGTCTGAGTGAGGTCACCCCGGAGATCCTGCGGCGGGCCCACGCGGTCCACCCGGTCTCCGCCCTCCAGAGCGAGTACTCGCTGTGGGAGCGCGGCGTCGAGGCAGAAGTGCTCCCGGAGTGCCGGCGTCTGGGCATCACCCTGGTGCCCTACAGCCCGCTGGGACGCGGCATGCTCACCGGTGCCTTCCGCCGGGGTGCCTCCTTCGGCCTCGACGACTTCCGGTCCACGCTGCCCAAGTTCCAGGGCGACAACTTCGCACACAACCGGCAACTCGTCGACGCGCTGGAGGAGTTCGCCGCGAGCAGGGGCCACACCCCCGGCCAGCTCGCCCTCGCCTGGCTGCTGGCCCAGCCGCACCACATCGTGCCCATCCCCGGCGCCAAGCGCATGACCTACGTCCGTGAGAACTTCGCCGCCGCCTCGGTCCGGCTCCGCGCCGACGACGTGGCACACCTCAGCGCCCTGTTCGACCCCGCGGGGGTCAAGGGCGGCCGGTACGGAGCTCTCAACAAACTCCCGGACGGCTCCGATGCCTGAGCACCGGCGCCTTTGGACTATCCAGAAAGAGGAACACGTCTGATGAATTACGACGACCAGTTCGCCGGCCGGACCGCCTTCGTCACGGGCGCAGGCAGCGGCATCGGATCCGACATCGCCCGGCTGCTCGCCGCACGCGGGGCGGGTGTCGCCCTGGTGAGCCGTCAGGAGCCGGCGCTGCGCCAACTCGCCGACGAGATCACCGAGGCGGGCGGCAAGGCCCTCGTCCTGCCCGCCGACGTCAGCGACCCGCGCGCCGTGGAGCACGCCGTCGCCGAGACCGTCCGCCACTTCGGCGCCCTGCACCTGGCGGTGAACAACGCGGGCACCTCCGGCGCCTTCCACGAGGTGCCCGACCTCCCCGAGGAGGAGTGGAACAAGACCATCGGGATCAACCTCTCCGGTGTCTTCTACGGGATGAAGTACCAGATCCCGGCGATCCGGGAGGCCGGCGGCGGCGCCGTCGTCAACATCTCCAGCGTCTTCGCCGACCGCGGACTGGCCGCCCGCGCCGCCTACAGCGCGAGCAAGCACGGCCTGCGCGGACTGACCCGCACCGCCGCCGCCGAGTGGGCCCGGCACGGCGTCCGGATCAACGAACTCCAGCCCGGCGTCATCCCGGTGCCCCGCCAGCAGGGCAACCCCGAGGAGGTCGCGAAGATCGCCGAGCGCATCCCGGCCCGTCGACTCGGCACCGGCACGGAGGTGGCGAAGGCCGTCGCCTTCCTGCTCTCCGACGAAGCCTCTTACGTCAGCGGCGCCCACCTCGCCGTCGACGGCGGATTCCTCATCTGAAACCCACTGATGTCCCGACCACGGACATCCGAACAAACCTGTAGAGAAACAGAGGCAGCATCATGAGCAAGACCTGGCTGATCACCGGAAGCTCCCGCGGGCTGGGCCGCACCGTCGCCGAGGCCGTCCTGGCGGCCGGCCACAACCTGGTCGCCACCGCCCGGCGCACCGAACCCCTGAGCGACCTCGCCGACAAGTACGGCGACCGGATCCGGCTGGTCACCCTGGACGTGACCGACGCCGAGGCCGCACGGCGGGCCGTACAAACCGCCGTCGAGGCGTTCGGCCGCCTGGACGTGGTCGTCAACAACGCCGGCTACGCCGACATGGCCGCCATCGAGGACATGGCCGACCAGGCTTTCCGCGACCAGATCGACGCCAACCTCTACGGCGTCGTCAACGTCACCCGCGCAGCCCTTCCCGTCCTGCGCGAGCAGGGCTTCGGCCACATCATCCAGATCTCCTCCGTCGGCGGACGCGTGGGCGGCCCCGGCCTCGGCGCCTACCAGGCGGCCAAGTGGGCCGTCGGCGGCTTCTCCGAGGTCCTGGCCAAGGAAGTGGCCCACCTCGGCATCAAGATCACCGTCGCCGAACCGGGCGCCATGCGCACCAACTGGGCCGGCTCCTCCATGGCCACCCCGCCGGTCAGCGAGCCCTACCAGCAGGTCATCGAACCCGCCATCGCCCGTCAGCGGGCGGCGGACGGCAACCAGCCGGGCGACCCCGCGCGCGTCGCACAGATCCTCCTGGACATCACCGAGGCGGAGGAGCCGCCGCTGCGCCTGCTGCTCGGCAAGGACGCCGTCCGGGTCGGCCAGTTCGTGGCCGAGACGCTCGCCGCCGGGGACGCCAAGTGGCGCCACGTCAGCGAGTCCGTGTGACCCGCGTCTCCGGACCCGGTGCACGGGTCCGGGTTCTGACTCCGCCGGTGCCGCCCCCCGGGGCGGCACCGGCGGGGCTTAGGGTTACCGCAGGCGGCGCCGGACGCGGGCCGCGAGGAAGGTTCCCGAGGAAGCCACGATGACAGACGACCGGTCGAGCGGATTTCAGCGCGCGCGCAGCGCCGAGCAGCGTGAGATCCGCAAGCAGGCCATCCTCGATGCCGCGACGCAGCTCCTGGGCGAGATGCCGGTCAGCGAGATCAGCCTGCGGGAACTCAGCCGGCGGGTCGGGTTGTCGAAGACCAACGTCGTGCGCTACTTCGAGACCAGGGAAGCGGTCTTCTTCGAACTGCTCAACCGGTCCCTCGCGCAGTGGATCGAGGAGTTGTCCGCCGACCTGGCGGCCGCCGACGCGGCCGGGCCGGCGTCGGCCGAGGCCGTGGTGAGCACTCTGGCCCGCTCCCTCGCCGGCCGGTCCCTGCTGTGCGACCTGCTCAGCGCGCTCGGGTCCGAACTCGAACGGAACATCTCCGCGGAATCGGCGCGTGAGTTCAAACTCACCCACGGCCGGCTGCTGGGCATGCTGGCCGATCTGCTACGGCGCCACATCACCGCACTGACCCCGTCCACGGCCCGCGAACTGGTCTCCCTGACCGTCGTGTGCACGGCCGGGCTCTGGCCGTTCGCCCGCCCCTCGGCGGCCGTCGCCGAAGCCCAGCGGGACCCGGAACTCGCGGACACCAAGGTGGACTTCGCCGAACGGCTCGGCCGCTCCCTGCACATTGCCGTCACCGGACTGCTGAGCCTGGGCTGACGGGCAGGGCAGGCGGCCGACCGCGGTCGTCCGGAGAGCGGGGGTGTCCAGGCGCCGGCATAGGTGTCTGGGGGGGGTGTCCCGCCGTCCGTATGGGCGCCCGGGTGTCCTTAGCGTCGGCACGGGTATCAGTGCCGTTCCGCCGTCGATATGGGTGTCAGGGCCCGTTCCGCCGTCGGCATGGACGTCCGTACGGGCCATGCCGTTGTCACCATCGGCGCGCTACGGCCGCTTCAGAACCGGTCCTGCGGGAGCCCGATGGTCCGGGCGATCTCCCGGACCCGCTCGGACCAGGGTGTGGGCTTCAGGGTGGTCCGGTCGAGGCGGACGGTGGTGCGGCGGCCGTGTGCGTACGTCGTCGTCCCGTCGGCCGAGCACACCCGGTAGCCCGCGGTATGTGAGGTGTTGCCCAGGTGGTCGGTCCAGAAGTGGACGGCGTAGTCGCCGAGTTCCGACACCGGCAGGTCGTAGGTGATGTCGAACGCCTTGAGGACGCTGAAGCCATCGCCGTCGAGGCCGGTCCTGCCGCCCTGGCCCCGGTCCCGCCAGAAGGTGCTCCAGGCCCGCTCGACCAGTAGCGCGTACCGGCTGTTGTGCAGCAGACCCATCGGATCCATGTCGTCGAAGTGAACGGCCACGGGCAACAGCACACCTACATCGGTGCCCGACGCGTCGACGGCGGGGATGGTGCGGGTCATCGTTCTTCCTTCTCTCCGAGCTGTGCGTCCGGCTCTCGGACTGTCGCAGCCGCTTTCGGACTCTGTCCGGGCGGGACCGGGACCGAGCACATCGGGCCCGAAATACATGCGTAAACATGCAGTTCGGAGAATAACAGGGAGTGCGGACGCGCCCCACGCGGCCGGCCCGCAGCCATCACGCGGCCCCCGAGCACCGCCACGCGGCCGGCGCGGCCCCCGAGCACCGCCCGGCGGGCACGGACGGTTCCGGGTGGACGGTTCCGAGTGGACGGTTCCGAGCGGACGGTTCCGAGTGGACGGTTCCGAGTGGACGGTTCCGAGCGGCCCGGACGGGCAGGCCGCACACCCGGGATCCGACCGCGGCACCGCGGTCGGGCGGCCCACTCCGGCCGCTTCGCGGCGGAAGGGCAACCCGCCCAGACAGCTTCGCTGCGGATGGGCAGCCCGCTCAGGCGGCTTCGCGTACGAGCTCCGCGGCGCGTTCCGCGATCGCGTAGACGGTCGCGTTGGTGTTGTTGGACGGGATCGAGGGGATGACGGAGCCGTCGGCGACCCGCAGCCCCTCCAGCCCGTGCACCCGCAGCGCGGAGTCCACCACGCAGTTCTTGTCCTCGCCCAGCGCACAGGTGCCGACGGGGTGGCAGTAGGACGTGAGTGCCGTACGCGCGTACCGGCCGAGCGACTCCGCGTCCGTGACATCCGGTCCGGGGGCGACCTCCTCGACTCCCCAGGAGGCAAGCGGCGAGGAGAAGGCGATCGCGCGTGCCGAGTCGATACCGGACAGGACCGCGCGGACGTCCCGCTCGTCCGAGAAGTAGGCCGGATCGAGCACCGGCGACGCATACGGATCGGAGGAGGTGATCCGCAGGGTGCCGCGGCTGTACGGCTGCATGGGCGAGACACCGATGGTGAAGCCGTTCTCCACCGGCGCGACCGGGTTCGGGAACGGGATGTCGACGAAGATGATCTGCAGGTCGGGGCCGACGAGTCCGGGCTCGCTGCGCAGCAGCCCGATGATCTCGCCGTGGTTGCCGCGGGCCGGGGGCACCGTGCGGCGGGTGCGGTGGACGAGGGTCACGAGCGGGTGGTCGTGCAGGTTGCGGCCCACCCCGGCCAGCGGGTGGAAGACCTCCACGCCGACCGCGCGCAATTCCCGTTCCGGTCCGATCCCGGAGCGCAGCAGGATCTGCGCGGAGCCGATCGCGCCGGCCGTCAGGACGACCTCGCGCGCGGCCCGTACGGTGTGCACGCGGCCGTCGATGCCGTACTCGACTCCCGTGCAGCGCCGCCCCGTGAACAGCAGCCGGTGCACGGTCGCCCCCGTGACCACATCGAGGTTGGGGCGGTCCAGCACCGGGGTGAGATAGGCGTCGGCGGCGCTCTGCCGGTGTCCGGCGACGATGTTGAGGTCGACCGGGGCGAAACCCTCCTCCAGGCCGCCGCTGATGTCGAAGGCCCGCGGGAGTCCGGTCTCGACCGCGCCGTCGAGGCAGGCGAGCAGGACCTCGTTGGGCTCGGCCGTCGGAGCGACGGTGAGCGGGCCGGCGGTACCGCGGCCGGTGGCGCCGCTCGCGGCGGTCTCGGTGCGCTGGAAGTAGGGCAGCAGGTCGTCGAAGGTCCAGCCCTTGGCGCCGCGTTCGCTCCACCTGTCGTAGCTGGTGCGATGGCCGCGGGCGAAGACCATGGCGTTGATGGCGGACGAGCCGCCCAGCCCCCGGCCGCGCGGCAGCAGGACGTGGGGACCCGGTCCGGCGGGGGTAGAGCCGGCGCCCTGGGCGACGGTCGTGTCACCCCAGTTGGCCGGGGTCTCGCTCAAGGTGGGCCAGGCCGGCGGGTTGGGCACGGCCTCCGGCAGGTCCGCCGTGGCAGTGCCCGCCTCCAGGAGCAGTACGCGGACGTCGGCATTCTCACTGAGCCGAGCGGCGAGGACGCAGCCGGCAGAGCCACCCCCGACGACGATGACGTCGTAGACCTGCTGCCCGGCGCCCGCCGGATCCGCGGCGGGCTTTGCACTCGCCGAGTACTGACGGTTCATGGCTGGAACTCCTTGCCTTGAATCAACTCAAGATCGCCTTGAATCACTTTGAATCACCATGGATCACCTTGGATCAGCGATCCGAGAATGAAGATATCACTGATCGTATCAGTGATTCGTAAATCTGATATCGTCGATTCATGACAAGGGAGACCACGCCGGAGCGGACACCACAGGCAGAGCAGGCAGAACAGGTGGAGCGGGCAGCACAGGCAGAGCCGACACTGCGGCAGAAGATCGTCCTGGCCGCCGCCGAACTGCTGGAGGACGGGGGCCTGGAGGCGGTGTCGACGCGCGCCGTCGCGGCTCGCGCGGGCGTCCCGACGCCGTCGATCTTCCGGATCTTCGGGGACAAGGACGGACTGCTGGAAGAGGTGGCGGAGCACGGCTTCCGCCGCTACCTCGCGGTGAAGGCCGAACTGCTCAGCGGCGACGACTCGGTCCAGGTGCTGCGGGACGCCTGGGACCTGCACATCCGCTTCGGGCTCGAACACCCGGCGTACTACGCGCTCGTCTACGGCCAGGTCCGCCCCGGCCACCTTCCGCAGGCCGGACGGCGGGCCGCGGCGGACCTGCACCACATGATCACCCAGGTCGCCGCCGCCGGGCGGCTTCGGATGAGCGTCGAGCGCGCGACCGAGGTCATGCACTCCGCCGGTGTGGGCACGATCCTCACCCTGGTCAGCCACCCCGAGGCCGAACGCGACCCGCGGACCTCCGACGCGGCTCGCGAGATGGTGATCAACGCCCTCACCCTCCCGCCCGCGGCCGACGGCGACGAGCCCCCCGGCGGCACCTTGGCGAGCAGCGCGATGGCACTGCTGGTCGCCCTCGGCCAGGACGACACCGCGCCCCTCAGCCCCGCCGAACGCGCCCTCCTCCTGGAATGGCTCAACAGGCTGGCCGACGCGACGGACTGACCCTCCCGACGACTCGGCCGCTTCCCCGGCGCCACATGGCCGTGACGTGACCGTCGCACTCCCCGCCGACTCGCACACGGGCACGGCCGGCTCCCGGACCCAACTGCTCGGCAAAGGCCACCTCGGCGAGACCCCCCACCACCGGTCAGCCGCCGTACCGACGCTGCCACGCCGGTCGCGTACCTCATGACACGGGCAGACCACGGACGACGGAGGGCGACGAAGGCCGTCAGCCCAGGCCCGCCACTCCAGGCCCGGCAGCCCAGGCCCGGCGACCCAGACCACCAAGGCGAGATTGAGAAAATTAAGCTCCTCGCGTTGCCATCTTAAAAAACTCAAGGTACAAATGAATGGCAGGCGGGTGGTCGACAGCAAGGGAGCCGAAGGTGGACTGGCAGGAACTGACGGACCTGACGCACGGACAGCCGTTCGTGGTCGAACGGGTCCGCCTCGTCGGCAACGGCGTCGCGATCGAGGGGCAGTTCGAGCCGCCGCCGCTGGCCCGGCTCGGCATCGACGACCAGGTCTTCGTCGCCGCCTTCGTACGGTCGCACGGTTCGATCAAGGAGATGGAGCGGACCTTCGGGGTGAGTTACCCGACGATCAAATCCCGGCTGAACCGCATCGCCGAGCAGCTCGACTTCGTCGACACCGACCCGGCACCCACCGGCGCCGACGTCGTCGACCGCCTGCGGCGGGGAGAGATCAGCGCCCAGGAGGCGCTGGCCGAGCTGGAGAGGTCCCGGTGATCCCGCAGCTGGTGACGGTACGCGTGCGCCGTTCCAACGGCCGCCGGCTTCGGCTGTACGTCCCTGTCCTGCTGGTCCTGCTGGTGCTGTCACCACTGCTGCTGCTCGCCGTACTGGCCGGGCTGGTCGCATGTTTCATCACCCGAGTGAGCCCGGTGGGTGCGCTGCGCGGAACCGGGCAGTTGCTGTGGGCGCTGCCCGGCACCCGGTTCGAGATCGAGCAAGGCCGAACGGCCGTACTGGTATGCGTCAGATGAGCAATGACGAGTAAGAGGAGCGAGGAGCAACAGTGAACGAGCAACGCCGCCAGATCCTTCAGCTGCTGGCCGAGGGCAAGATCACCGCGGACGAGGCCGAGCGGCTGATCAACGCCCTCGAACAGCAACAGCCCGAGCCACCACCCGGAGCCGCGCCCCGCTCGAAATCCCGCCCCAAGTACCTGCGTGTGGTGGTGAACGCCACGGACGACTCCGGCGGCGACGGGACGAGCCGGATCAACATCCGGGTCCCGCTGCAACTGCTGCGCGCCGGGGTCCGGCTCACGAGCCTGATCCCTCCGCAGGCGCTCACCAAGGTCAACGCGGAGCTGGACAAGTCAGGGGTGCCGATCGACCTCACCCAGCTCAAGCCGGAGCACCTGGAAGATCTGATCGACCAGCTCGACGAAGTCAACATCGACGTGGACGACCCCGACGCCAAGGTGCGGGTCTTCTGCGAATGACATCGCCCCGACCCCGGACGCCCGCCCGGACGACGGGGTCGGGGCCGCTCCCGGTACCTCGCCTACATCGTCCCCGGCATCCTCATGCTCACCATCGCCTTCGCCGGGATCGGCAGCGCCGTGTCCGTCGCGATGGACATGACCTCGCACTCACCTGGATCGCGGTCGGAATGGGCCTGTCCAGCCCCAACCCCGAGGCAGCCAGCAACAATGCCCTGCCCCTGATGATCCTGCCCCTCCTGTCCAGTGCGTTCGTGCCGGTCGACGCGATGCCGGGCTGGTTCGAGCCGATCGCCGAGTACCAGCCGTTCACCCCCGCCATCGAAACCCTCCGCGGACTGCTCCTCGGCACCCACATCGGCAACAACGGCTGGATTGCCATCGCCTGGTGCATCGGCCTGACCGCCCTCGGCTACACCTGGTCCACGTCGCTGTTCACCCGCGCCCCGAAATAGCCGTAACAGCCGTAACAGCCGTAACAGCAGCAATGGGTGGCCCCCTGCTGAGCGTCGGCGCCACCGGCCGCCGCGAAAACCCCGACCACCCCTTGAAAGCCAACGGCTGATCGGGACAGACACGGAGCCTTTGACGGCCGACGCTCGATGACCGGTCCAGCATCTCCCTGATCCAGGCAGCGACGGTGTCCGCGCGGGCCAGCAGCGGGCCCGCGGGCAAGGGCTCGGGCACTCACCGGGGCTCAGGGAACTCGCGGGATGTCGCGCGCCAGCCCTTCGCAACGTCCTTCACGAACACGATGCCGTCGCTGTCCGCCAGGTGGGCCGGGTCGAGCGGGGCGTAGCCGAACCAGGGGGATACACGGGGTGCGGGCCGGGTGTCGCCGAGGGCGGTGGTCAGCCGTTGGGCGTCGATGACGCAGCGGTCCTCCGGGAGTGCGTACAGGAGTCCTTCGAGTGTGTCCGGGGGCGGGGTGTCCACGCCCTGGTGCCGGAGGGTGCCGAGAGCCGTGGCCACGAAGGCGTACTCCGCGCCGAGTCGGGTGCTCACCAGCGCACCGGCGCTCCACCACGCCACCGGCCCCTCCCACGTCTGCATCGTGCTCCGCTCCCGCTGGAGATGGGCGTTGTGGGCGTGGACGACCGCCGGACCGCGGGCGGCGACGGCGAGGAGGTTGTGGGCCATCATCTGGTCCCGCAGCATGCACAGCCGCGTCATGCGGGCCGGCGAGGGGTCGGCCATCCCGTGGTGGTAGCGCAGCAGCCCGGTGGCGGTACGCCCGTACAGGTGCGCCCGGTCCACGTCGTCCCGTGAGGTCGCCGCGAGCAGGTGGGGCATCTGCCCGTCGAGCAGCGTCACCAGATCGTCGGCGAGCAGCCGCAGTTCCCTGGCCTCGGCCGACCGCCCCACGGACTGGGCCGGGTCCATCATCGCGGCGGGATCGGTCCACCGGTCGTCGGTGTCGAGCAGGCGGTCGAGTGTCTCCGCGGTGCAGGGGAGCAGGTCCGCGTCCACCTGGGCCGAGAGGTAGCCGTGGAGTGCGGTGAGGGACTGCCGGGGGCTCGCGGCGCCGGTGATCTCCAGCGGACCATCGAAACCGGCGAACCGGAGTTGCTCGGACGCGGGCCGGCCCGCGTTGTGGGCGCGCATCCAGCGCACGAGTTCGCGGTTGGCCGCGGAGGTGCCCCAGCCGTGGCTGAATCCGTGCTCCATGACGTCGTCGAGGGTGCCCGTGCCCGAGGTGACGTAGTCGTCCACGACCAGGCCCATCATGCAGTCGCTCTCGATCGCGATCGTGTGGTAGCCGGCTTGCTCGACGAGTTGCCGGAACAGCTCGTTGCGCAGGTCGAGCAGAGTGTCCTCGCCGTGGGCGGGCTCGCCCATGGCGAGCAGGCGTGGCCGGTCCGGGAACAACTCCATGACGGCGGCCGCCTCGACGGCATGGGTGAAGCCCTTGATGTCAGTAGCCATGCCTTAAACGGTATCGTTGAACCTTTGATGGAAACTTCTGCACGATGTCACCGCGATATCGTCGCGGTTATGGGGAAAAACCTTCAAAGCGGTGAGCGACTCAGGCCGGTCGACCTGGCGCGTGGGCACGGTCTGTCGACGCAGGCGATCAGGAACTACGAGGAGGCCGGCATCCTGCCTGCCGCCGCTCGCACGCCGCACGGCTACCGCACCTACACCCCACTGCACGCGGGGGCCCTGAGCGCGTTTCTCGCCCTGGTGCCCGGCCACAGTCACCGGACGGCGACAGCGATCATGCGGGCCGTGAACCAGGGCGCGGTCGACGAGGCGTTCCGCCTCATCGACGAGAGCCACGCCCAACTGCTCGACGACCGGCGGACCCTCCAGGCCGTGGAGAGCGCCCTTCGCGACCTGGAGTCAGCCGCGACACCCGAGCCCGGTGCGGAGTCCAGATCCGGTGCGGGATTCGGATCCGGTGCAGGGTCCAGGTCCGGTGCAGGGTCCGGGGCTGGTGCAGGGTTCGGGTCTGGTGCCGGGTCCGGGTCCGGGCTCGACGGCATGTTCATCGGTCCGCTGGCGGGGGTGCTCGGAATCCGGCCCGCGACACTGCGCAAATGGGAGCAGGCCGGGCTGGTGCGCCCACGCCGCGACCCGCGGACCGGATACCGCGTCTACGACGAGGCCGACGTACGGGACGCCCGGCTGACCCACCAACTCAGGCGGGGCGGCTACCTGCTGGAGCAGATCGCCCCGCTGATCGCCCAGGTGCGGGCGGCCGGTGGGCTGGAGCCGCTGGAGAGCGCGCTGTACGACTGGCGCGGCCGGCTGTCCGCCCGCGGACGAGCAATGCTGACCGGCGCTGCCGAACTGGAGGCTTACCTCCGCGAACGCGGATGAGGCTTCGGCCGTCGGCATCGGGTGTGGAGACTGGTGGGACTCGCGTATTCAGCTGTCGCCAGTTCCCCGCGAGGCTCAGTCACCTGGTGACCGGGGGAGATCTCGCGGGGGCGTGCCGGGCCCGGTCAGCACCGGGTTCGGGCCGCTCGCTTGGCGGTGGCGACGTGGCAGCGGCCGACGTCAGATCCTGACCGGCGCGTCGTAGGCGCAGCGTTCCACGCAACTCCTCGGTGCTGATGTCCTCGTCGAGGATCGTCAGTACCTGCTGCGGTGTGAAGCCGAGGCCAGGGCGAAGCCGAGCTGGTGGTACGTAGAGCGTCGCCGGGCGATCAGATCACGGTCGACGTCGTCCAGGAAGAAGAACCGCTCCAGCTCGGGGCGGGTCGGCTCCTCGGCGAACGTCCCGTACGCCTCGGCCTGCTCATCAGTCAGAAACTCCACCGGCACAAGCGGACCGTAGCCAGCCCCGGCACCCGCCCGGCGATCTTTCCACGAACCCCAGCGAAACCACCGGCCGGCGTGCTAGCCGACCATGATCAATCTCAGCGCCAACCGCTGTACCGATGTTCCGACCGCCGCCAATTGCGTCGGATGCGAACTCACGACAGTCCGCGAATCCTCCAGGGAGCCAAGGGTGATCACGCTGCGGACCTGCGGACTTCAGCGTGGTCTCTGGTGGTGACGATACCCGCGTCTCGGACCTCGTTGCGGTCTACTCAGGCGGCCGACCTGGGACTTCACCGGCGACTCGCATAGGATGCGGTTTTCTCGCATCTGATGCGAGTCACGGAGGGTGGTGGATCGGTGGGGTTCAACGGGTCGATACCGGGGGCGGCGAGGCTGCATCTGGTCGACGGGGTCGCGCTACTGCGGCCGGAAGAGCAGGTCTTCACGGCGATGCTGACCGGGTTCGCCAACCAGCAACTCGCCCGGAATCTGGCCCGGACGACCGTCGAAGGTCGGGAGAACACGGTCAAGGCGTTCGCGGCCTACGTGAACACCTACCCCTGGCTCTGGACGCCGGCGATGGTCGACGAGTGGCTCGGTGACCTGCGTTCACTGCGGGAGCTGAAGCGCTCCACGATCCGCTCGTACTCGGAGGCCATACGGGCGTTCTGCCACTTCATCACCGATCCTCTCTACGAGTGGACTGCCACCTGCGAAGAGCAGTTCGGGACCCACCCCGTGCAGGTGGTGCATGAGTGGAACACCGCGGTGCACGTCCAGGACAACGAGGCGGACGCCAAGAAGCGCGCGTTCACCAAGGCCGAGCTGCACGCCTTCTTCGCCCACTGCGACGACGAGGTCGCTCGCATCAGGGCCTTCGTCCGCAAGGGCTGGCTGCCCGCCTTCCGCGACGCGACGCTGTTCAAGACCGCCTACGCCTTCGGGACGCGCCGCAACGAGACACGGATGCTCGACGTCGCCGACTTCGGCCGCAACCCGCACGGCGGCGAGTACGGCGAGTACGGCCGCTGCCAGGTCCGGTTCGGCAAGGCCAAGAAGGGCTCGCCACCCAAGCGCCGCGGGGTGCTGACCGTGTTCGACTGGACCCCGGACGTCCTGGACGAGTGGTTCTCTGAGGTCCGCCCGCTGTTCGGCACCGACAACAACCCGGCGGCCTGGCCCTCCGAGCGGGGCCTGCGGATCGGTTGTCAGCGGCTCAATTCCCGCTTCGTCGCCTACCGCAAGGCCCTCGGCCTGGACGACGGGCTCGACTTCCACTCCTTCCGCAGGTCCTACGTCACCCACCTGATCGAGGACGGCTGGGACCCGCGCTTCGTCCAGGAGCAAGTCGGCCACGAACACGCCAGCACCACCTCGCTCTACACCTGCGTGTCCTCGGACTTCCGCACCCGCACCCTGCGGCGGCACCTGGACTCCACCATCACCGCCGCCCTCCAGACCCAAACCGGGAGGCAAGCATGAAACGCAAGGTCGGATACACCTGGCGGCTGCGCGAGATCATGGCCCAGCACCAGATCTTCACAGCCACCGAACTGGTGCCGCTGCTGCGCGAACGCGGCATCGACCTGTCCGCCTCCCAGGTCCACCGCCTCGTCTCCGGCACCCCCGAACGCCTGTCGTTGCAGGTCATGGCCGCGCTCTGCGACATCCTGTCCTGCACCCCGGCCGACCTGGTGGCCACCACCGCCGAGAACGCCGGCGTCCGCAAAACCGCCACCGAGGACCTCCCCACCCCGCCTTCGAACGTCGCGAAGCTCCGCCCTCGCGCGGCCCGCATCCTGCCCGACGCATGACCCGCTCCTACGCCACCGACGAACAGTACGAACGCTGGTTCATGGCCGAGTGCTGCCGCTGCGGTCTCCGCAGACACAAGGCCGGCACCTGGCCGGACGGATACGTCTGCCGGACCTGTTCGGACCGCGCCGTTCGGACACGGGGCACCTGCCCCGGATGCGGCGAGGACCGGGCCCTTCCCGGGCTCCGGCCCGGTGACGGGGCCAAGATCTGCACTACCTGTGCCGGCTTCTCCCAGACCTTCGACTGCTCACGCTGCGGTTTCGAGGGCAAGCTCCTGCGCGGTCGGCTCTGCGAACGCTGCACGCTCACCGACCGCCTCACCGTCCTCCTCGACGACGGCACGGGCCGCGTCCGTCCCGCACTGATCCCGCTGCTCGACTTGCTGGTGGCGATGGACAAGCCCGGCAGCGGACTGGCCTGGCTCGACATGCGCCGCGGGCAACTGGGAAACGCCTCGCAGCTGCTTCACCGGCTCGGCCTGGGCGAGATTCCGCTGACCCATGACGCATTCCACGAGCTCCAGCCCTGGCGGGCGGCCTCCCACCTGGAAGAACTCCTCATGGCATGCGGAGTCCTGCCCGCGGTCGACAAGCACCTCTGTTCCTTCCAGCGCTGGCTCCCCGGCCACCTGGCCGACATCGCCGAACCCGAGCACGCCAAGACGATCAGGCTCTTCGCGACCTGGCACGTCCTGCCTGGTCTGCGGACCCGAGCCGAGCGGAGCCACATCACACCCAGCATCCGCCGCTTCGCCGGCGAACAGATCAAGTACGCGACCGCCTTCCTGCAATGGCTCGACGGGCGGAACACCGCCCTCACATCATGCGGCCAGGTCGACATCGACGCCTGGTTCGCCGAGAACACCGAGCACGCCCGCACCCGCCTGAGAGGCTTCCTCAACTGGGCCATGCAGGGCCGTCACTGCCGACGTTCCCTGGCCATCCCCACGATAAAGATCTCCCGCCGGCCCGCACTGAGCGAAGACGAACGACTCGCCGCCCTGGGCAGGCTTCTGACCGACACAGAGATACCGATGCGACTCCGCGTCGCCGGAGTCATCGTTCTCCTCTACGCGCAACCGCTCAGCCGCGTCGTCCGGCTCACCCTCGACGACGTCATCCGCGACGGCGACACCCTGCTGCTACGACTCGGCGAGCCACCCTCGCCCGTTCCCTCGCCGGTCGCCGCCCTGCTGCTGGAACACATCACGAACCGCGACAATATGAACACCGCCACCAACCCGGCGTCCCGCTGGATCTTCCCAGGACGTCGCCCCGGCCAGCCCCTCGGCCCCAACCACCTGTCCTCGCTCCTGAACCAGGTCGGAATCTCGATCGCCGCTGCCCGCGGCGCGGCCATCCGGCAGCAACTCCTCGAACTACCCGCACCCGTCGTCGCCGACGCGCTCGGCTACCACGACAAGACCACCACCCGGCTCCGCAACGAGACCGGCGGAACATGGAGCCGATACGCCCCAGGGGATCACGCAAGGTCACCAGTGGGCTGGGTTCCTCGGAGAGCCGACGACAGTTGAAAAAGGAGGTGACCGCACCTCACACACGATCACACCACGGGCCGTCTGGCACGAGGGCGCCAAGCACGGTCAGCAACTGCGGCGGCTCAACCGGGTCCGGCAGCGAGTCCAGATCCGGCCATGCGATCCAGGCATGCGTCTCCAGGTTGGCCTGCTCGTCGGGGAGCAGACCGGTACGCACCAGGGCTGGTTGCTCGTCGGCAAACTGAGCCACGAAGAAATGCTCCGTCCCGATGTGCCGCTTACCGTTCCACTGCACATCACGGTCGACAAGCACCGACCGGTCAAGGACGGCAGCCGGGTCAAGTCCGGTTTCCTCGGCCAGTTCACGTCGTGCCGTCACCAGCGGCGTCTCGCCGGGCTCGATGCCGCCACCGGGAGGCTCCCAGAGCCATGTCCCGTCGAACGGATCCCGCCAGTGCAGAAGAAGCAGGCGGTGGGCAGCGTCCAGGCAGATGACCCGGGCGGCGGGCCGGTGCGTTGTTTCCACCTCCCTGACGCTATGCGGTGCTCGAAATGTCGATCAAGACCTGTGTTGATCGACATTTCAAACACAGCCTATTAGGGCTACAGAGGGTGATCAGCAGGACGGACCCCAGAGGAACTGGCGACAGTTGAATACGCGAGCCCACCAGTACCGAGGCCGGACTCCGCCAACAACACGGTCAACGACCTGATCACCGCGTTCACCCGGCACGAGCAGCCCCAGTAGGGCGTTCGCCCCGAGGTGTTCGCCGTCGTACGGGCCCCGGGCAGCGACGAACCGGCCAGGACGAGGCGCGGTCTCGGTTCGTCGATGTCCGAGGCCACAGGAACCTGGAGCCGATACGCCGCCGTCGACCACACACGGCCACCAGCAGGCCGTACTTCCCGGGAACTGGCGACAGCCAAAGGCGACAGCCAAGAGAATCAGACAGGAGAGTCCGCCAGCATCACACCTGGGCAGGCACCGGCGCCCCGGAGCACATCTGCGGGTGCACGAGCGGTCGGCGGAACGCGCTGGACAGGTCCCGTGGGCAGGTCGGTGTCCGGACACCGACCTGCCCGCGCCGGTCGGCATGCGCCCGGCGGCACGCGGCGGTGGCCCCTTCTCAGGCCGAGAGCGCGGGTTCCTGCCAGTCCGGGTCGTGCGCGCACGCGGCTGCCAACTCGTCCAAAGAAACGCCCAGCGCCGCGGCCAGGGCCGCGATGGTGAAGAACGACGGAGTCGGGGCCCTACCTGTTTCGATCTTGCGCAGGGTCTCGGCGGAAACCCCTGCCACGGCGGCCACCTCCGCCATGCTCCGACCGCCGCGTGCCTGACGTAGCAGTGAGCCGAATCGCTCGCCACGTTCCCGTTCCCATGGAGTCAAAGGAGTCCTCACCATGTCTGTGATACTAATACCGGTATAAGTATTGGATCCAATGTGAGGCGAGGAGCCACAGCACATGGTGGAGATCAAGACCGATGCCGAGATGGACGCGATGCGGGAAGCCGGGCGTGTGGTGGCCCGCTCCCTGGCCGCGGCCCAGGAAGCCGCCGGCGTAGGGGTGTCTCTGCAGGAACTCGACGAGGCGGCCCGTACGGTGCTGGCGGAGGCGGGGGCCGGCTCCCCCTTCCTCGGGTACCGGCCGTCCTTCGCCTCGGTCCCCTTCCCCGCCGTGATGTGCACCTCCGTCAACGACGCCGTGAGCCACGGGATCCCCACCGACTACCGGCTGCGCGACGGCGACCTGGTGAGCGTCGACTGCGGCGCCCTGCTTGACGGCTGGGCCGGTGACGCCGCCATCACCTTCACCGTCGGGACTCCGCGCCCCGCGGACCTCGACCTGATCGACGCCACCCGACAGGCCCTCGACGCCGGCATCGCCGCCGCCCAGGCCGGCAGCCGTCTTGGCGACATCTCCCACGCCATCGACACCGTCGCCCGCAAGGCGGGCTGCGGCATGCCCGCCGACTTCGGCGGCCACGGCATCGGCCGCCAGATGCACGAAGACCCCCACGTCCCCAACCGTGGACGCCCCGGCCGCGGTTTCCCCCTCCGCCACGGCCTGGTCCTCGCCATCGAACCCATGCTCATGGCCGGCGGGAAGAACACCTACTACACCGACACCGACGGCTGGACCCTGCGCACCGCCGACGGCAGTCAGGCCGCCCACTTCGAGCACACCGTCGCCATCACCGACCAGGGCCCCCGCATCCTGACCCTGCTCTGACCCCGTCCGGACCCCGTCCTGGCCCCGCGGCGAGTGATCACCACGGCTCGTCGGCTTCTTCGTCGTGATCGGGGCGCCGCTGTCGGCGTCGGTGGGTCTGTCCCGCGCAAGTTCGGCCTCACCGGACAATCTCACTGGCCCCGGCCGGTCGCACACCCCGTCCCTGCGCACACTTGATCGACACCAACCTGGTCGGCACCATCCGGGTCGTCGACGCCTTCACCCCACACCTGATCGGACGCGGCGCGGGCACCTTCATCACGGTCACCTCAGGCATCGCCTTCCTGCCGTTCCCGCCCATGCCCAGCTACGCCGCCTCGAAGGCCGCGGTGCACGCCTACTCCGAGGCACTGCGCGCGCAGCTCGACGGCACGGGTGTGGGCGTCGTCGAACTCGTCCCGCCCGCCGTCGCCACGGCAGGGCAGGAGAAGGTGAACCCGCACGCGCTGCCGCTCGACGGCTTTGCCACCGAGGTCACACAGTTGCTCGCGCAGGACCCCGCCCCCGACGAGATCCTGGTCCAGCAGGTCCTCATGCACCGCTGGGCCGAGCGCGACGGCACCTACGACGACCTCGTCGCCCGGCGCTCCAAGGCCCTGGCCATGCTCCCCGGCCGCCAAGGCTGACGTACCCGCCGACGGGACGGCCTGAGTGCGGGAGCGGTATCAGCCCGGGGCGAGGGCGGGAGCCGTACCGACTCGGGCGAGGGCGGGCACGCTGACCGCTCGACATCGGACTTCACGTGCGGACCAGACGGCTCCGCCCGCCGAAGCCGGTGTAGAACGCTTCGGCGGGCGGAGTGTGCGGTGCGTCAGGCGTTGCGCCACTTCTGGTTCGAGGTGCCGGTGCATTCCCACAGCTGCAGGTCGGTACCCGCGGCGGTGTTCTTGTCCTTGGCGTCCACGCACAGGTCAGGGGCCATGTCGACCAGGTCGTAGGAACCCTTCAGCGTGAACCTCTGGTTCTCGGCGCGCGACGAGGAGCACTTCGCGAGCTTCACCAGCGCGCCGTTGTACGGGTTGGACACGTCCAGGCACATGGTGCCGCCGAAGTTGCGGGCGGTCCCGTCGGACGGGAACGTCCAGCCCTGCGACGGGTCACCGCTGTTGCAGTCGGCGAGCACCAGCTGAGTACCGGCCGCCCGCGAACCGCCCTGGGTGGCCAGGCAGCGGTTGGCGGCGAAGTTCAGGACGAGTCCGCCGGTGAAACCGGGTGACGTGCCCGTCGACTTCGGCGGCGGCGCGGAGTGCTGGGTGCCGCCGCCCGTCGTACCGCTGCCGGTGCCGGTGCCGGTACCGGTGCCGGTACCCGGCACGGTGGACTTGCCGTCCGCGCCGGAGCCCCCGGACGCGGACTGCGGTGGCGGCGCGGACTGTCCGGGCAGTCCCGACAGGACGTCCTGTGCGGACGGCCCGCCCTTCTTCCCCGGGGCGTCGGGCTTGGGCGTGCCGGACGGCGCGTGCGAGGCGGGTCCGGAGGCCGTGGACGAGCCGTGCCCCGACGGGGTGGACGCCACGTCGGTGCTCCGGACCGTGGCCGCGGCCTTCGCGGTGTCGTCGCCGCCGAGCTGCGAGACGCCCGCTGCCACACCGACGCCCACGACCGCGAGGCCGGTCACACCGGCCACCGCGATCGCCACTCGGCGACCGGGCTTGAGCAGGCGGAAACCGGAGAAGTAGTGGTGGCGGGAGAAATCGGCCGCGAAGGACTTGCCGGCCTTCGCGGAGGGATCGGCGGAGAGCCGGGTCAGCGGTATGTCGTCCCCGGCCGGGTTCTCACCGGCGGAGGGCAGGGGCTCCTCGTCGGTCTCGGGCGACGGCGGCCGCGTGGGCTCGGACCCGCCGAGGGGGGAGGGTGTCGTCATGTATAAGTCACTCCGGTTGCCTGGAGTCGTGGGTGGACAGGGACAGGGCCTGCGTGTCAGGGCCATTCGGGAAGGTCCTGCGGGCGCAGAGTGATCAGGTCCGTCTCGTCGGGAGCCGTCATCTCCGCCACCCGGTACGCCTGGCGTTCGGTCATGGACTGGAAGGTCTGGCGGGCGGTACGGCCGTTGCCGAACCGCTCGCCGCGGGGTGTCGCCTCGAAGTACGCGGTGAGCGCCTCGCGGGCGGAGTCCGTCAGCCGGTACTGGTGGTTCTCGGCGTGGTGCTCGACGATGTTCACCAGTTCCGGGGTGTCGTAGTCCTCGAACAGCAGGGTGCGGCTGAAGCGGGAGGCCAGGCCCGGGTTGGAGTCGATGAAATGCTCCATCTCGTCGGGGTAGCCGGCCACGATCACCACGACCGAGTCACGGTGGTCCTCCATCAGCTTCACCAGGGTGGCGATGGCCTCGTGGCCGAAGTCGTTGGAGCCGGCGGCCGGGGTCAGCGAGTACGCCTCGTCGATGAACAGCACGCCGCCCATCGCCTCCTCGAAGATCCGCTGGGTCTTCGGCCCGGTGTGCCCGACGTACTCGCCGACCAGGGAGGACCGGTCCGCCTCAACGAGATGTCCGCGGTTGAGCAGACCGACCGCGGCGAGGATGCGGCCGTAGAGCCGGGCCACCGTCGTCTTGCCGGTGCCGGGGTTGCCCGCGAAGACCAGGTGCCGGCTGAGCGGCGGCGCGGCGAGGCCCGCCTCCTCGCGGCGCCGGACCATCTGCATGAGCTTCACCAGCGACGAGACGTCGTGTTTGACCCGCTCCAGGCCGACGAGCAGGCCCAGTTCCGCGAGCAGGTCCTCCAGGCTCTCCTCGGGCACCTCCGCCTCGCCGTCGTCGCCGGATGCGGTGTCGCCGCTCGACGCGGTGGCTTCCGTGCTCTGCAGGGTCGCCACCGCGGTCTTCGCGGTGGCCGGGGCGGCGGGTGGGGCCGCGGCCGTGCCCGGGGCCGGCCACACCGCGTTCTTGACGCCGCGTGCGGCGCAGCCCGCCACCTCGGGCTGGGCGCCCTCGTCCAGGCTGAGGTCCTCGCCGGTGTCGGTCACCAGCAGGTTGCGCAGCACGGGCCGGGCCTCGCCGCCGACGTGGACGGCCGGATATCCGGTGGCCGACAGGACGCAGTCCTCGTAGCGGCCCTTGCCGCCCTCGTCGACGAACAGGCCGTTCTTCCCGGTGTCGGTCACGGTGGTGCGCACCACCGTGGGGGCGCCGTCACGGGCCACCACCAGCCCGGAGCCCGCGGTGCCGGACACCGTGCAGTCGTGCAGGGCGGGCGTCGCTTTCTCGGCGACGACGACACCGGCCGTGCCCGCGCCGCTGACCCGGCAGCCGGTGAACTTCGCGGTGGTCTCGGGGCCGCAGGTGATTCCGGCGCGCTCGACGTCGATGACCCGGGTGTCCTGGACCTTGACCTCGCCCAGCGCATTGACGGTGACGCCGTTGCGGCTGTGCCGTACGGTCATGCCGTCGATCGTGGCCGCCGCGTACCCGTCCAGATGCAGACCTGACAGTCCGCAGCCGGTCAGCCGGCAGTCCTCCAGCGTCAGCCGGCCGCGTTCGGCGACACCGATGCCGTGCTCCGGGGTGTCCTCCACCCGCAGGGCGGTGAGTTCGGCCTTGGCCTCGCCGCCGACGTGGACGGCGCTGAAGGCCGATTCCCGCACGGTGCCGCCGGTGACGCGGACCTCGGCCCGCTCGCCGACCATGATGCCGTTGCCCTCCGCGCCGCGCACCGTGGTGTCGGCGACGACGGCCCGGGCGGAGCCGCGCACCACCACGCCGGAGGCGCGCGGGTCGTTGATCCGGCAGTCGACCAGTTCCAGCCGGGCGCTGCCGTCGGCGGAGATCCCGGCCGCGCCGCTGTCCCGCACGGAGCACATCGTCACCAGGACGTCCCCGGTGCCCGCGGCGAGGATTCCGGCCGCTCCGGCTCCGGTCACCTCGCCACCGGTGATGCGCACGCCGCCGGTCTCGTCGTCCTCGGCGCGCGGGGCGGAGCCCAGCACCCGTACAGCCTCGGCGGCGGCGTCCTTGAGCCGGCACTCGTCCAGCGTGACCGCCGCCTGCCCCTCGACGAGGAGTCCGTTGCGTCCCGGGCCGTCGACGGCGCAGCGGCGGATCTCCGCGGTGGCCTCGCCGCGGATCCGGACTCCGGAGCCGGTGACCGAGCGCACCGTCGAGTCCGTGAGGTGCGCGGTCCCGGTGCCGGAGACGACGATGCCGGTGCCCTCGATGTCCGTGACGAGCGTGTCGGTCAGCCACAGTGAACCGCTGGTGTCGGCGTGCACGCCGGCCAGCGCCGCTTGCCGGACCACGCTGCGGGTGACCCGCAGGGAGGCCGACCGCACCACCTCCACCCGGCCGCCCGCGATGTCGCACTCCTGCAGTTCGGTGGTGCCGGCGGTCACCAGCATCAGCGGCCGGGACGGGTCCGCGCCCAGCACGGCGAGGCCGTTCAGCGTCGCGGAGGCGGACAGTTCCAGCGCGGGCACCCCCGAGGTGGCCGGCGTCAGGCGTACGGTGCCGGGTCCCTCCTCGGCGACGAGCGTCACCGTCCGGTCGATCAGCAGGCGCTCGGGATAGTCGCCGGGGGCGATCCGGATCTCGTCGTGGTTGTCCGCCGTCCGCACCGCGTCGGCGATGGTGCGGAACGCGCCGCGGCGCGCGTTCGGCCGTACGTGATGGATGGCGGGACTCACCTGTCGCTTCCCTCCGTGGGTGTGCGGTGTGCCCTGGGCTCGATGAACCCGGGGTTGGTCAGGTACTGGCCGACCGGACGGCCCCCGTCCAGGCGCTGCGCGCCGCGGATGTACCGGCTGTCCACCCCGCCGGGGTAGAGCACCTCCGCACGCTCGGGGTGCGGACCGGCCAGGTCGAGGGTCGTGTCGACGTCGACACCGCCGGGCGCGGCGATGTCGTACCGCCAGCCGTACCGGCCCAGCAGGCCGTCGGCCGCGGACGCGTCGGCCGCGGCCTGCTCGCGCAGCCAGCCGATCTTCCGGGTGGCGGTGACCCAGGCGCTGTCGGGGGTGTCCCGTGTGCTCACATGTGTCGCCACGTGGACCAGTGTGTCGCCCGTGGGCCGCAGACCGTCGGCGAACACGGCTTCGGGGTGCTCCGCTCCCGCCGGGCCGAAGACGTACAGGTCCTCGCCGTCGTCGGCACGCCAGTGCAGCCCGTCGCTCCACGACGTGCTCTGGAGCGCGCTCTGGATGTGCTCCCCCGCCTCGACCGCGATGCGCGGGGCCGGCACGGCGCCGAGTGCCGGGGATGTCGCGGGCAGTGTCAGCGGGGTGACCGTCACCGGCTCGGTCTCACCCGGCAGATACCAGTGCCAGGAGCCCAGACCGCCGTCCGGGCCGGGCGGCACGAAGACGCCCCGGAGGCCGAGCGCGCCGTTCTCGATGACGTACGCGGAGGTGTGCGGGGTGTCCCCGTTGTGGCCCCACAGCGTCCACCGCTCGGTACGGGCGAGCGGCTCGGGGTGCTGGTGCCGGACGGTCTCGAACGCCTCGGCGGGGTTCGGGTGTGCCGGTCCGGACGGTGGCGCGGACACTCCGGCGACGCCGGGCGCTGCCGCCCCGGACGACTCCGGCGTCCTCCCCAACACGGTTCTCTCCTCGGCGGTGGCAGGTGTTTCGGTCGCGACCATACCTTGCGCAGGTGTCGGTTCTGTGCTTGAGGTGTGTGCCGAGACCGCTACGACCGGTTCCGGTTCACCGGTGTGTGCCACCAGCAGTGTGTCATCCCGTCCGGGCGCCGCCGGGGCCAGGGCGGTCCGGGAGTGCGGGGCGGGCACGACGGCAGGGGTCGGCCGGACCGCGCCGGGTTCGAGTATCTCGACGGTGAACTCAAGTCCCTTCGCCTTGGCCACCTGTTCGAGCTGGTGCTTCTGCTCGTACGCCGGCGTACCGCCTTCCCTGACCAGCACGACCCGGTCCACGTCCGCCCAGCGGACTCCGCCGTGGAGCTGGGCCTCGAAGAACCCGATGAGTTTGTGCTCCAGCTCCCCGGCGTCCCGCAGAAGCCGCAGCTCCTTGTCGTACTGGAAGTCGGTCGCCTCGGCGAAGGCAAGCCGGACCAGTTGATCGGGACCGTGGTTCAGCAGCGGCAGCATGTTGCCCGTCCCGGTGATGCTACGGGCGCCCTGGCGTCCCGGGGAGAAGCTGTCCCAGGGAGTGAACGTGGCCCGCTGCATCAGGTCGTGCTTGAGGTGGAAGACGGCCTTTCCGTACCCTGCCAGGCCGCGCGGCCGGAGCTGCGAGGTGAGCGCGGCGTAGTTCGGCAGGTCCGCGCGGTCCGCTGGGGTCGGTGCGAAGGACCGGTCCCAGGCGTCGAGACCGGGCTCGGGCCGGTAGATCCCGGAGGCGTGCGTGGTCCGCTTGACGCTCGCGGGGTAGCCCATGGTCTCCTCGGCGGCGCCGCGTCGCTCGAAGTAGTCCCGGTAGCCGGGGACGACCTCCCACACGTTGCGCAGCAGCCGCTCGTCCCTGGCCATCGAGTCGAGCAGGGTCCCGTCGCCCACCTGTGCGCCGAGGTCCACGTTGACCGTCAGGGAGAGGTCCTCCCGCAGGTGCCGCTGCACCCGCTGGATGTACTGGTCGACGTTGCGCTCGTCGAACGGATAGGTCCTGGCCCAGCGCCAGTCGCCCTTGCCCCGGAGCAGGTTGGCGGTCAGCTTCTCCTGGTCCGCCGCCAGCGTGCGCAGCGCCCGGCGTTCGGCCAGGACGACCGCCGCGAGCTGTGCGGGCTCCAGCTTCTCCAGCACCTTCCGTTCTTCCAGGATGTGGAACAGCCGGACGTCCTCCTCGAAGGACTTCATCTGCCGCTGCAGCATCTTCTTCAGCTGGGGCGTGTCCTCGGCGGCCGTCAGCGCCTTCTCCAACAGGTTCTGCTGAACGGCGATGTCGCCCTCGTACGCTTCCTTGCCGGCGGCCGGGTCCGCGGGCCGGCCATGGGCGGCCGAGGGGTCTCTCACCCAGTGCACCACGGTCAGGTCCGGGCCGCTGGGGACCAGTGCGTAGGTCTCCCCGTCATCGGTGTCGATGATCACATGGCTGGCCGAGGGGACGTGGTCCACGGAGACCACGACGCCCTCGGGAGCGGCCGGCACGGCACGCGCGGAGCCGCTGCCCGGGCCGCTCTGCGACGGCCGTGACCAGTGCGGGGCGCCGCCGCCGAGTCCGGGCATGGGTCCCTCGCGTCTGACCGCGAACGGAAGCGGCCTGCCGTGCGTCACCTCGGTCCAGTGGGCCTCGGCCAGGGTCTCGGCGGCTCTCGCCGCTTCGAGCTGCTCCTCGGCGTGGGTGAGGCGGGTGCGGTCGGCGTCGTCGACGCCGCCGACACCCACGGTGTGCCGATCGTCCATCAGGCTCCGGACCCGCTCGGCTTCTGCCCGCAGTCGCCGCGCCTCGGTGAGCGCCGCGCCCGCCTCCGTCGCCTCGTGTTCGTCCACCGTGGGCTCGGCACGCCCCTTGCCCTTGTCGACGCGAGGTGCGTCGGCTGGGTTGTGGACGTCGGCGGTGTGGGGGTCGGCGTGCGCGGACGAGTCCGCGTGCACGGAGGCGTCCCCGTGACCGGACGTCCCCACGTGCGCGGAGGTGTCCCCGTGACCGGACGTCCCCACGTGCGCGGAGGTGTCCCCGTGGACAGACGTCGTTACGTGCATGGAGGCGTCCCCGTGCACGGTGTCCGTCGGGTGGCCGGTAGCCAGGGTGATGGGCTCGTGGTCTCCAGCCCCCGGCCGGGTGAAGACATGGCCCTGCCTGACCACGACACGTTCGGTGATCTCCGACGAGGGCACCGAGAAGCCGGCCAGGACGACGCCCGAGACCTCGGTGTCCGTGCCGCCGTGGTGGAACGTGAAGGTGAACTTGACGTGGCCGTCGAAGTGTTCGAGCGGGGTCGGGATCTTGGCGTTGCTGAAGGTACGGCCCCCGGTGACCTGGTCGGTGCGGGTCCGGCGGCGGAAGCCGCCGCCGAACGTGAACGCCGCCCCCAGCTTGTTCTCCAGCGTGCCGGCGACCCCGCCGAGCTGACCCAGCAGGAAGAACTGCCGAGAGTGCAGCCCGCGCCGGGTGAACACGCGGTACTTCTCGCCGGCCAGGGCCACTTCGGCCTTGGGCTCGGGGCGCGCGTGCGAAAGACCGACGATCTCCGCCTTGGCCGACACCCACGCCTCGCTGCCGTTCACCCGGAAGGACTCGCCCTTCAGCTCGCCACCGCGAGTCAGCTTCGGCAGCTCGGCCATCAGGCGGTCCTTGGTGAACTCGCCCATGACCAGTTCACTCCGCGGCTTTCCGGCGCGTGTGGCGTCCCTCCAGGCGCCGCCGAACGCCTTGCCGCCCCCGCTGTCGAGCAGGCCGCGCAGCGAGTGGACGTCGGGCAGGTCACGGACGAGGTGCCCGCCCGACATGCCATCGGTCAGCAGCGACTCCGGCGGCTTGGGCAGCTCGGTCTCCGGGAGCTGCCGGCCCGGGCGCTTGGGAGGCTGCGGCCGTCCGTAGCCCGGTTCAGGGGCCTTGAAGACCGCCTCCGCGGCGCCGGGTACCTTGACCGCGTCGGCGCTCGGCAGCACGGCCTGGAAGCCGATCTCGGCCCCGCCGACGCTGCGCACCCGCACGCCGAAGCTCCGCTTGGTCATGGCGGAGAAGGCGAGCGGTCCGCGGCCGGTGCGCTTGGCGCCGACCGCGTTCCGGATGCGCACGCTGTGGTCCGCGAGCGCCCGGTCGAACTCGGCCTTCGCCGCGTCGTACTCGGTCTGCAGGGAATCGTTCTCGCTCCGTGGACGGCTGACCGGGTCGCCCACGCGGGCCTCGTCACCGGCGCCGCCGCCCGGCAGGTCCCGGGTCGCAACGACGGTGCCGGACGTCTCGTGCGCATCGGCCGGCCGGCCGGTCCCCTGGGCATCGAGCTTCTGCCGGAGGTCGGCGACCTTCTCGCGCAGTGCCTTGAACTGGGCCTGCTCGCCGATGGCCTCCTTCGGCACGCGGGTGTCGACCCCGTGCCCGAAGGGCCGCCAGTGGTCGCGGACCTCGAAGTGCAGCCGAGCCACACCGTCGAAGACGCTGCCGGGGACCTTGGTCTTGGTCCCGGCTGCGGAGCGGATGCCGGAGGAGGAGTCGGCAAGGTGCTCGGCCTGGGTGGTGTGGGCCACGGTGGCACCGCCGAAGACCTCGGCCGGTGAGGCGGCGATCGGGTCGGAGGTACCGACGACGGTCACGTTGATGCCGTCGGAGGTGATCTGCGGCCCGTGCGCGCCGGTCTCCGTGCGTCCGCCGCCCGCGATGTCGACCGTGGCCGAATTGAACTCGGTCGCCCTGGTGTTGGCGGTGTGGGTCATCTCCTTCACGCTCGCGCTGATGGTCAGCTGACGGCCGTTGACCCGGACCACCCAGGGCTGGCCGGACATCATCGACTTCAGCCGGCGCTGGAACTCGGACGCGGGCAGGCGTTCCATGAGCTTCGCCCGCGCCGTCTTCCAGTCGGCGGCGGAGCCGAACACCTTCGGTCCGTGCGCGTCCAGCTGGCGCAGGACGTCCTCCACCAGGCCGGTGGCGGGAGCGCCGTCGGCCCCGGCCACGCCGGGTGTCCGGTCCACGCGCACCGGGCGGGCGTCGAGCACGACGTCCTCGGCGCCGAGGCGCAGCGACTCGGCGATGCGGTCGGGCACCCGGTAGTACTGGTCGGGCTGGTGGGCCGCCCCGGTCGCGGGGTCGGCGGGCAGGTCACGGACCGGGAAGGCGAACTGTCCGTCGTTGGTGACGGTGAACGTCCGCTCGCTGCCGAAGCCCGGCAGCGCGTCGGAGACCTTGACCTGGACGGTGTAGGTCACTTGGCCCTTGAACAGGGCGGCCGGTTCGACGCTCTTGTTCTTGGAGACGACCCCGCCGCGGACGTCGACGCTGTGGCCGCCGACGGACTCCTTGTGGTGCACGTGGCCGAGGGTGAACGAGACGTGCGGGGTCTTGAACCCGGCCCGCTCCCACAGGGTGCGCCGCACATGTGTGTCCTTCTGGAGGGCGGCGGCGGTGGCGGACTCCGTGCCCAGTTCGAACTCGAATTTGTCCTCGACCCGCAGGTACTCGGTCATCTTGGCGTCGGCCGCGGTGATGTGGATGTCCGCGGTCACCGGACCGGCACGGAAGGTGCCGCCCCAGGTGTCGCCGCCGGTGAGTCCGGCGGTCCTGGGCTGCAGTGCGATCGAGTCGAAGAACTGGCCCACCTCGGCCTCGACCTGGTCCCAGCGTTCCCCGAACGTGCCGGAGAGCTGCTGCTTCAGCTCCTTGACCACGCCGTCGCCGGGCAGGTCGACCACGATGTCGCCGTTGCCGATCCGTCCGGATTCGGTCACCCGCAGCGGGGGCCGGACGGTCAGGTCGGGCCGCGCGGCGTTCACGGTGGGCGCCGGCACGGGCTGCGTGGTCGCGGCGTCGGCCGTCGCGGGACGGACCGCAGGGCCGTCGCCGATGCTGTGCGGGGCGTCCGCGGCGGGGGCCGGACGGCGGAAGACCTGCGTGCCCGCCTCCGTGACCTCGTACCGCTCGGCGTGACTCTTCGGGATGGCGACGACGAAGCGGACGTCGGTGCTGCTGCCGTGCGCCACCTCCCCGGCGCCTCCGACGTGGGCGTCGACGCCGGCCGTGGCGATGTACACCGCCATCGGCTCGGGGTACTTGGCGCCGGCCACGCTGCTGTGGCCGGCGGACACCCCGCTGCCGGTGCGGTACCGGTGCGCGATGCCGCCGCCGGGGGCGTGCACGGCGAGTGTGAAGTCGCTGGCGAGTTCCGGCTGGACGCCGCTCTGCGCCAACTGACCGTGGCTGACGGTCGATCCCAGCCGGCCGCCCAGTTCGTCCGCGACGTCGCTGAGCAGGTTGATCTCGGCGGCGTCCAGGGTCCGCACGAACTCCAGCGACTCCAGCCGCCCGTTCAGGGTGAACTGGGCGTTGGAGCGCAACGGCATGGGCAGCGGGGTGCTGCGGATGGTGGTGCCCCGGGTGATCTGGGGCAGCGTGGCCGCGAGCTGCTCACGGGTGGTCATGTCGTGCGCGGTCGGACGTACGCCGGCCCAGTCGCGGCCGAAGTAGTCGCGGCCGATGCCGTCCACGAGATCGCCGAGCCGGGGCAACTGCGGTGCGTCCAGGGCGCGTTCCTCGCCTGTGAGGACGTCGATGACGACCGTGCGGGACGGCAGCCCGTCGTCCCAGACCGTGGCCGGGGGCTGCCAGGCGTGGTCGCCCTCATGCAGAGGGGGGGCCTCGGTCCGGCGCGGTCCCTGGGGCCGGGTGGCGGCGGAGAAGGCACCGGGTTCGGAGACCGGACGCGCGTCCGCCGCCTCCACCAGGACCTGGAAGCCGACCTGGGTCCGTCCGCCGCGCGCCGGGGGGACCGGCCCTCCGGTCGTGTCCGGTGCAGCCCCGTGCGGGGCCGGGGCCGCCGGGTCCACGCCGTCGGGGGCTGCCGCCGGCGTGGAGCCCCGACCGCTGACGGAGGGGGTGTCGTGGGGGCCGCCCGTGGCGGACGGTGCGCCGTGGGCCGTCGTCGATGCACCCGGCACAGCAGGCTTCGCGGCGCCGAGGGGATCGGCGCGGTGGACGAAGGAGAGCGTGGCGACGCCGTCGAAGACGGCGCCGGGGACCTTCATCTTGACCGCCGTGCCGGTACGGACGGACTCCTGGCCGATCAGGGCGCCTTCGCGGTCGAACTCGGCGTGGCCGACACCGGTGACGGTGGTCGGTCCGGCGTGCAGGTCGGCGCTCTGCACGTTCATCGTCGCCCGGACGCCGTGCTCGGAACTCTTCGTATGGGTGTAGACGCGGGTGACGTCCGAGCCGGTGTTGAACTCGGTCTTGTCGGTGTTGCGCAGGTGCTTCATCGATGAGACCTCGGCGGTGACCAGCAGGCTTCCCGCGTCCGAGCCCAGGTCGATCTCCAGCGCCTCGCCGGCCGTCATGCCCTTGAGCCGGTATTGCAGGGAGTCCAGGGAGCCGAGGCGGTCGAGGACCAGTTCCCGGACCTTGGGCCAGCCCTCGCCGAAGGCCCGCTTGCCGTAGGACTCCAGGGAGCGGGGGTCGTCGAGGCTGCCGAGCAGGGCCTTGTGCAGGGTGCCGGAGACCCGTTCGCCGTCGGCGTTCACGAGGAACAGGTCACGGACGGTGTCCATGCCACCCAGCGCGAGGGTCTGCTCGATGCGTGCCGGCGGCAGGTAGTGCTGCATCGCGGACGGCGGACGGACGTCGGCCTCGGCGGTGGCCACGGGCACCTTCGTCGACACCTCGACCCGGCCGGCGCCTCCGCCGTCGCCGCTGCCCAGGGGCAGGCGCTTGCCGAACGTGCCGCTGACGGCGGAGAAGTCGAACTCAAGCCGGACCTCGACGTCGAGCTTCAGCGCCGTCTCGGAGGTCTTGGTACGGCTGAACAGCCTGCCGCTGGAGACCATGCGGTGCGATTCGGAGCGGGACCAGTTCGATGACAGGATTCCGGTCAGGTCGGTGTATGCGGCGGCCTTGCCCTTCACGAGCACACCGGCGGTGACGGCGGAACGCGCCTCGCGCTGGAATCCGTCGCGGACCAGGGACTCGCTGCCGTCCTCGAACTCAAGGCTCTTGAAGGCACCCTCGGTCTCCGCCTTCGTCACCTTGGCCCGGACCGTGATGTCACCGCTGAAACCGGCCACGTCCATGGTGAGGGTGCGGGATTCGCCGCGGGTCATCGCCGACAGCGACGGCCAGACCTCCCTGCTGAGCTGTGCCTGCAGGTCGGCACGGAGGGTGTCGCGCTGCGCCTGGGTGAGGACATCGTCGAAGTGCGCGACGAGGTCCCGTGTGACGGTGCCGGCGGCCTCCTGGGACGGCAGCACTCGGTCGGCTCCGCCGATCTGTCCGCCCGCCGTCATGCGGACGGGAACCTGCGGCGACCCCTCGGCGACCGGTTGCGGCGAGGGAGGGGTGCCCGGTGCCTTGCCTCCGGCCCCGGACGGCTGCGGGCTCGCGGCGGTGAGCGGGTCCGGGGCGTCGGGCACCTGCCGGACTGCGTCGCCCGCGTCCCCGGGAGCGCCGGCGGTCTCCGGGGCGAAGACGTGCTGCTGGGGCACGTCGTCCGGTGCGTGATGGGTCGGGGGCGTGTCGAGGCTGCGCGGGATATCGGTCTCCCCCGGGACACCTCGCTCCGGCCCGGACGACTCCGGCGACACCGTGTGGTCCGCCGTGGGTACGTCCGTGTGGCCCGGCGACGGGACGCGGTGGCCGGTTCCCGGTGTCTCGACGGAGTGGGAGTGAGGTGAGGTGAGGTAGTCCAGGATCTGGTGGACGTCGCTCTCTGCGAAGCCCTTGACGTGTTTGTCCTCGACAGGCTTCAGATTCCTGACGTACGGGAGGTCACCGCCCCCGGGCACCCAGCTCGGGTGCTCGAACATGTCGGTGAGATTTTTGACGTCCGCTTTGGCTTCCTCGGGAATCTGCCCCTTGTACTGCGCTTTGTACTTCGCTTCCGTCTGGTTTCGCAGGGCCTTGATCTCAAGGGCGAGCTGGCCGGACCGAGTGGGCGGGTGATCGATGACGATGCGCTCGTAGCCGGGAGCGAGCGCGTGGTCGGCGGTCTGACCGGACCCGCCCACCGCGTGCCACTTGGCCATGCGGTCACCGCCGTTGCTGCCGACTTCCTCCAGATAGCGAACCTGGTGACCGGACAGCGCCATCGCTTCGAGATTGCCGCTGCGGAAACCGAGATGCCTGAGACGACCGCCGCTCGCCCGGTTCAGGTACTCGAACAGCCGCATCTGGCCGATGCGGCTCCCGCCGCCCCATGTGTCGAGTCCCTTGGGCTGCTTCCAGAACCCGGTGAGGTCGTGCACCTCAAGGCCCGAGTCCCGGAACTGCTTCGCCATGACGGGGAACTTGCTCGGACGGCCGGAGTGGGCGGAGGCGTCTCCGGCGAGGATGACGAGGGGGCCCCGCGGACGGTCCGTGGTGCGGTGTTTCAGGCCGTCCAGAATCTGCGCCAAGCCGGTGTGGCTGGTGTCGTGCTCGACATGGATCTCTCCGCGCTTGCCGCTGAACCGGCTCCACAGGACGACGACGTCGCGCTCGGCCACGTCGGGCACGCCCCGACCGGACAGCCAGGAGCCGACCGCCTGCTGCAACTCGTGCGTGAAATGGCCGTCATCGAGCTGCCACGCAGTACGCAGGGTCTCGCGCAGTTCGGAACTGAAGTGCTTTCCGACCGACGCCGTCGCAGCGCCCACCGTGAGAATCAGATGGTTGTCGAAGTCCTTCCGCCGGGGCATCTTGTCGGCATCGACCGTCGGCAGCACATCGGCGTTGATCTCGCGCCAGTGCTCCATCTTCAAGTCCTTGGCCTGCTTGCCCTCCTCCAGATCCCTGACCACTACACGGCTCGAATCAATACCGCTGGCCACATAGAAATCGCGGATGTCCGTGCTGCGGTCACGGAAGTCCTTGGAGTCACGTATCAGCAGCAGGCGCAGCTTGGGGTCGGCATGCAGGGCCGCGGCGACGCCGAACTGGTCGCCGGTGGCGTACCCGTTCTGGACCAGCACCGGCCGCAGCCGCGAGTCGACGGACTTCGAGTGCTGTGCCGCCTTCGCCGCCTTGTCCGCCTGCGCTCCCTGGGTCTCCTTGACCTTGGGGGCCTTGCCCTTCGGCGCCTTGCCACGCGCCTTCTTGCCGCTGTCGCTCTCCTCGGGACGGCCGGTGTGCGCGGACGACAGGTCGTGGTCGTGCGGGACGGTGTCGACGCGGTGGTGTTCGCTCTGGAGGTGGTGGCTCTCTTCGGCAGCCTTGGAACCGGAGAACTCCGCCTTGGAAACCTCGGGCTCGACAGCCTTGGAACCGGAGGACTCCGCTTTGGAGACCCCAGGCTCGGAAACCTTGGAACCGGATACATCGGCGTGGGAAGGCTGCGGCTCGAAAGCCTTCGGCTCGGCGACTTGGCCTGCAGGAGTCTTGGGTGCCGTGGTGTGGACGTCGGCAACGGTGGTGTCGTGAGCCTGCGGGCCTGCACCGCTGTCCGGGCGCAGCGCCCCCGTGTCGTGGGTCACGGGCGAGTCGGTGTGGGCCGACGCGGACGCGGCGCCGTGGGCGCTCGTCGGCTGCGCCGGTGCAGGCAGTTCCGGCCGGGCTCCGTGCGGCAGGAGGACCTGGCCGCCGTGCTCGGTCAGCAGCAGCCCGCCGTTCACCCTCTTGACCAGGCCCTTCCCCTCCAGCGCCTTGGAATGCTTGTCGAAGGCCCTCTTCGTGAGGCCGAAGGTCTGCCCCGACTCGGTCGGTCTGGTGAAATCGCCGTGCTCGACCAGGCCCCGGGCCACCGGCCCCATCTCCTGCGCGGTCTTCTCCCCGAAGATCGTGGAAAGCGCAGTGTGCAGACGGGTGCCCTCGGCCTCGGACAGCGCGGAAACGGAATGCTGGACGGCAGGAGTCTTGGACCCGGACGGCTTGGATACAGCGGTCTTGGAGACCGGAGCCTTGCCAGCGGAGCCCTTGGCAGTGGACCCGCTCTGCCAGTCCGTCAGCTTCGCATCGATCTGATCGAAGAGTTCCTGCCTCTGCTGCAGCAGCTTGCCCGCCAGGTCATGGCGTTCGCCGGTTGACCCTTCCTGGAACTTCTTCGTCAGATCGATCGACTGCTGAGCGTATGACTTCGCGTCCTTCAGGTGGTCCTTGGCCTTGATGTCGTAACCGGTCGTCTTGCTGTTGTCGGCCTGACGCAGCGCATCCGACGCCTTGTCGTGCTGCTTGCCGGCGGCGCGGGCGACAGGGTCGAGGGTGCCGTCGGCGAAGTACCGCCCGTCACCGTGTTCGTTGACGACGTGCAAGGGCTGCGGCATCCCTTGGTGGATCACCGCGTTCATCGGGGTGATGGGCAGCCCGGAGCCGAACTTGGCCTCGGGCCGGAAAAGCTGGGAGACGACCTTGCCCAGTCCGTCCGTGTCGAGCCCGAGGACGTGGGCCGGGAACGCACCGCCGATGCTGTCCACCTCACGGATGACCGACAGGGCAAGGGCCTCCACCACGTGCTCCCCGTGGAACACCTCCTGCTCGAAGGTGACTGTGCGGGTGACACCGTTGTTCTGGGGATAGGCCTGGGTCCACTGGGCCCGCTTGCCGATGTCCGTGAAGCCCTCGTCGTACTGCGCGGTCCGGAAGACCTTCGTAGCGTCTCCCAGTTCCGGCATCGTCTTCTTGTCCAGCGACAGTTCCTGCATCGTCTTGCGGTCCAGCGGATGGAGCTGGTCGTGGAGCGACACCCAGCCGCCCTGGTCTTTGAGCACCTTGGCGTCGAAGACGACGGTGGTCGGTCCGTAACGGCTGTCCATGGCTCCGTCTCCGACCTCCATACGGAAGAAGACGAAGTCGTCGTTGCCCAGATTGCTCGTGTTGTTGGCCGAGCTCTTGCCGGAGGCCAGGTGCTTCACGTTCCGGCGGGCCAGGTCGCCCTGGGACGACATCACACCACTGTTCGCGATGGCGTGGTAGGCCGGTGTGGCATGTTTGATGCGGTACGGAAGGTCCAGCAGCCTTTGCTTCAGAGCGAGGAGGGCCTGCTGTTGCTCGGGCGGCTTTCCTCCGATGAGCTTGTCGATCTCCTGGCGCAGATTCTTGATGTTCTCCTGCGAGAGGTTCTCGACGAACTTCTCCTTCGCCACGATCTCACCGCGCAGCTTCTCCAGCTCAGTCTTCGAGAGATCGTGTGCGGGCGGCTCCTGCTTGGACGTCAGCGTCTCGATGTCGTCGAAGACCGCCTTCCACTGGCCCTCGCTGCCGGGGATCACGGCGTGCCACTGCGTTCCCGTCGGGATGTCGGCGTACGCCTTGCCCGTGCGGAACTCGCGGAGCCACTGCGGGGCACCGCTCCGCAGGCCCTTGACCGCCCGGTAGGTGTTGAAGTCCTTCTCAAGCCGCACCGCCTCGTCCGGTCCGGCCTTCCGGATGGCATCCTGCGCCAACTCGACGAGATGGCCGGCCGCGAGGACCAGAGGTCCGTGTGCGTTGCGCAGGGCGTAGCCGCCCCCCAGCCGCGAGGCATCCGTGATGAACCCGCCGAGCACCCCGTCCAGCCTGCTGACGGACGAGCGCAACCGGTCCACATGACTCTGGACCTCCGCGGATGTCAGCCCGCCGGAGTCCGTCGCCTTGCCCTTCCCCGTCACGGTGTTCTCGGACGTCAGGATCTGTTCCAGCTCCGCGGCCTGGACGCGTATCTGATCGACCTGCTGCTGGACGTCCTGGCCACGCCAGATGACCTGATCCGGGCGGGAGCCGGGGCCGCCGAGCCCGTCACGGGCCCTGATGTCGAGCTCGCGGGCGTGCTGCTGGACGCGGACAGCGTGGTCGAGGTCGGCTTCGGCGGCGAACGTGTCGGTGAGGCGGCTCAGCTCCTGCTGGGAGTGGGTACCGGCAGACACGAGATCGTTCACTGCGCTGTCCAGCGCGTGCCAGGCAGTCGCCTTCTTGGCGTTGGCCGCGTCGAACTCGGCCTCCTTCACCTTCAGCTTGCCCTCGGCTGCGGTCAGGTTTTTTTCCTCCGACTTGACAGCGTTGTTCGCACTGTCGAGTCGCCTCTGCGCCGCCTTGTCCGGCGCAGGGAGGTTGCCGTACTTGTCCTTTTCAGCGGCCAGCTTCTCGTTGGCGGCCTGGAGCTTGGCCTTCGCGTTGTCGCGCGCGGCGGTGGCATCCTCCAGACGCACCTTCGCCGAGGGCACTTGGCCGGCCGTCTTGGTGTGCTCGGTCAGCAGCTTGTCCAGATTGTGCGGCTCGCCCGCGACGTGCGGGGACGGCTGATGCGCACCGGCGACCGCGCGCGGACGCTCCTTCAGACTCTGCTTGTAGACGGCCGACAGGTCCCGGTCCAGACGGCCAGGATCAAGGCCAAGTCTCGCCAGGTCCTGCTTCGCCGAGTCGAGGTCGGCCTGCGCAGCGGACAGATCCTGCCGGAGCTGCAGCTCGTGTGCACTCGGTCCGCTCGACCCGCCCGCGTGCGGCCGCTCGCCTCCCAGCTGCTCCTGAAGCCGGCCGACGTCGTTGCGCGCCTGCGTGAGCTTCCCCCACGCCTCCACACGAGCGTCATGCAACGGATGCTGTGAACCACCGAACAGATCGTCGATCCGCTTCGCGTCCGCATCCTGAAGACGCTGAATCTCACTTGGCGTCAGCCGCCCGGAATCCCCCACGCCCTGGGCAGACACGCTGTCGTCGGCATGCGCACCCGAGGACGAGCCGGAGCCCGAGGCCGGCACGTCCAGCGCGGACGTCTCCGCTCTCGACGGCCGCATCCCATGCGCCGCACCCGACAGAACGTCCAGCTCGAACTCGGCCTGGACCACCAGCAGTTCCACACCGGCGACGCGCTGCGGATTCGGCCCGTCGGCCAGATACCGCTGAGCCTTCGCCGTCAGTTCCTTGAGGACATCCATGCGCTGCGCGGTATTCGGCTGCGGAACGGCCTGATACTTGTGCAGAAGCTGGTCCAGGTCCCGGATGCCCGACAATGAGCGGATACCCGTGGATGTCGACGTCTGCTGCTTGAAGACAGCCGGATTCAACATGTCGGGCCGACGCTCGCCCTTCAGCCCCGCCGATGGTCCGACCCGACCAGCATCATCCGGCGCGGCGGCCTTGGAACCCTGCACCCCGGGCACGTCATGGGCGTCCGCCACGGCCCGCTCCGGCACCTGCCCGCCAACCGCGGACTCGGACACCTTCGGCTCGGAGACAGCGGCCTTCGAAACCACCGACTCCGACACCTTCACCTCAGAGACAGCAGCCTCCGAAACCACCGACTCCGACACCTTCGAGTCGGAAACAGCGGACACAACGGACTCGGACGCCTTCGGCCCCGACACCTCAGACGTCGAGACCTCAGCCCCAGACACCTTCGGCCCGGAAGCCCCGGGATGCGACGCTCCCGGCCCGGAGGGCTTGGGCTCGGACAGCGGTGTATCGGCAACCGGACGCGCCGCACCGGCACCGGGGGTCGTCGTCACATGCACATCGCCGGGCACCGACGACGCACCGGCATGCCCGGCCGCCGCCTCGGCCTGCGAACCGCCCACCGGCACATCGGCGTGACGGCCGGGAGCGGACGCCTTCAGCCCCGTGCCCGCTCCGTCGTTCGCCTTCAGCCCCGTGCCCGCTCCGTCGTTCGTCTTCAGCGCATCGGTCAGCCCGTTGTCCACGGCGGCCGGGACATCGGCCTTGACCGAAGCCTTCGCACCGGCCCCCTTCGCACCGGCCCCCTTCGGCTTGGGCCCCTTCGGTGCGACAGCCTTGACGTCATCCGCAGCCTTGACGTCAACACCCGCCACGTCAGCGGTCTTGATGCCGGCGGTCTTGATACCGGCGGTCTTGACGCCTGCACCCTTGGCGTTCCCGCCCTTCGGCTTGCCGCCCTTGGCCGGCTGGCCTTCCTTGGACCCGGATGCCTCCCCCTTCGCGGACGTGTCGCCGTGGAGTCTCTTGACCTCCGCTTCCCAGTTCTTCTCCAGGTGCGTGACCTCCTTGAGGAAGCCCTCTCGCTTCTTCAGGAGACCGTCGATCAGCTGCTGGCGCTCCGGGGAGCTCCCGGCCTTCCACTCCTTCGTCAGGTCGATGGACTTCTGCACAGACACCTTCGCGTCCTTGAGGTTCTGTGCGACGTTCTTGGTGCTGTTCTCCTGCACACCGTGCTCGGCCGACCGGAACGCGTCGTCCCCCGCATCGAAGTGCTTGCCGGACCACCGCCCGATCGGGTCCATCGTCCCGTCGGGGAAGTACCGGCCGTCGCCATCAGGATCGTGAACATGCAACGGCTCCGGACCAACGCCCGAAACCTTCGACCCACCCGTCGAAAGGTCATCCAATGTCTTCGGCGTGATGGGAAGGCCGGAGCCGAACTTCGCCTCCGGGCGGAACAGCTTCGACACCAGACGGCCAAGATCATCAGCCGACATCTTCAGCACGAGGTCCGCATACTCGGAACCCATGTGGATCACCTCGCGCACCACCGACAGCGCGAGAGCGTCGATCACATCACCGCCATGGAACACCTCCTGCTCGAAGGTGACCGTCCGGGTGAAATCAGACGCCGCACCGTGCGGATACTTGTAGGTCCACTGTGCGTGCTTGCCGACCCCGTTGAAACCCTCGTCGTACTGCGCGGTGCGGAAGACCTTCGTCGTCGATTCGCCCCCCGGCCCCGTCTTTTCCTTCACCTCGACCTTCTGCATCGCGGGACGGTCCAGCGGATGCAACTGGTCATGGAGGGAGACCCAGCCCCCGTGCTCCTTCAGAACATTCGCATCGAACACCAGCGTGGTCGAACCATAGCGGGTGACCATTTTCTCGTCGCCGACGTCCATACGGAAGAAAACGAAATCGTCGTTGCCAAGGCTCGACGTGTTCTTCACCGAGCTCTTCCCGGACGCCAGGAACTTGACATCCCGGCGCGCCAGGTCACCCTGGGATGACATCAGCCCGCTGTTCGCGATCGCATGGTACGCAGGCGTCGCATGCTTGATCCGGTACGGAAGATCCTGCAGATCCGCCAGCAGCCTGCGGAAATCCTGCTCCCGGCCGGGATGCTTCTTCAGCAGGTCCTCAAAATCGGAATTCAGTCTTTCCAGATTCTTCTGCGAAAGTTCACGAACAAAGTTGTTCTGCTCCTCGGGCGTCAACTTGCTCAGATCGCCGAAATGCGCCAAGTCCGTTCTATTGCCGGGCAGTACGGACTTCCACTGGGTTCCCGTCGGAACCTCGCCATATGCCTTGTCCGAACGGAACTTCCGCACCACCTGGGCCAGATCATGGAAGTCGGCAACGGCCTTCTCCATGTTGAAGACATCCGTGACACGCACCACGTCACCCAGCGATGCGTCCTTGAGCACGTGATTCACCCGCTGGGCAAGCTTGCCCGCGGCGAAGGACAACGGACCGTGCTCCGCACGCAGCGCGTAAACGCCACCCGCCCTGGCCGCGTCCTTGATGAAGCCCTTCTCCAGCATCGACCCGAGATGCTCTGCCGACTTTTTCAGATCCAATGCGGCATTCTTGAGTTCCGGGGTCACCTGCACATCGACCGAAGTCGTGCGGCCGGCCTTCGTCACGGGACCGACAAGCAGACCCTCCAAGTCCTTGGACTGCGACAGCACCTTCTCCGCCTGCTGTTGCACATCCTTGCCGGACAGCGACAGCTGATCCCAACGGACCGGACGACCGGAGTCCAGCGCTTCCTTCGTCGCAAGGTGCAGCTCGCCCGCATGCGCCCGCAATTTTTCCGCGACATCCAGGTAACCGGCACCAGCGAACTTCTCCACGTACCGATGCACGTCCCGCTGTGCAAAATCACGAGCAGCGACATGGAGATCCACACCAGCAGCCAGGTCGTCATTGGCCTTCTTCAGGCCATCCCGGACCAGCTGCAAGCCGGTCTGTTCCCTGGTTTTGTCTGCCAGGGCCTTTTCCTCGGCTTCTTTAGCCTTGGTGTAGTCCTTCTCCGCTTTCGCGATCGCACCCTTGTTGGTGCCCTGCTGCGCCTGGTCGAGCTTGTCCTTCAGGGGCTGGAGCTTGGCGGCCTTCGCCGCGTGCGACTTCTCGGCCAGGGACACCTTCGACTCGGCGCTCGGCATGGCCTTCTCAGCGGCTTGAAGCTGCGTCATCAAGTCGTCGAGCTTCGCCGACTCCCCCGGATTCTGCACACCGGCGCCATCCAGACGCGGATGCTCCTTCAGGCTCTGGGCGTGCAGATCCCACAGCTGCCGGTCCATGTCCGTGTAGTCGACGCCCAGCTCGTCGAGCTGGCGTTCCAGCTCGTCGAGGTTGTTCTTCGCCGCGGACAGGTCCTGCTGCAGCTTCAGCTCATGCGCGCTCGGCCCGTTCGATCCCCCGGCATGCGGCTGATCGCCCCGCACCTGCCCTTCCAGCCGGCCCACGTCATAACGCCCCTGCGTGAACTTCCGCCACAATTCCCGGCGATCACCGGTCAGCGGATCGTGCGGACCGCCGAACAGCGCGTCGATGCGTTCCCCGTCCAGCTTCCAGAACCGTTCGATCTCGCCCGGCGAGAACGGCAGGGACTTGCCCACCGCCGCGGGAACGCCGGTGGTGCCGGTCTTCGTACCGACCGCCGTACCGTCGCCGGCGCGTCCGTGTCCGGGCAGGGCCTCGGAATGCGTGACACGCACCGGACCCGCGTCGCCGCCCGCCTTCCCTGCCTGCGCGACCCCGTGCTCGGCGGCAGTGCCGGACATACGACTCGGTCGAGGCCCGGGGATGCCCAGGGCGTCGAGGTGGCCCTCGATGGTCTCGGCGTCCATGCCGAGCCGGGACATCTTGCCCTTGGCGATGTCCAGGGCGACCTCGGCCTGCTGTGCGTCGAGCTTGGCGGCGGCCTGGTCGACGTTCTCGGAGGGCCGGCCGAGCTGCCCGCCCGTGAGGTCGAGTTCCCGCTTGGCGCCGGCGAGCTTGGCGCTCGCCAGCTCGAACTCGTCCCAGGTGGTCAGCCGCTCCTTGCCGATCTTGCCGGCGACGCCGCCGGTGACCGCCTCGTACTTGCTCAGCGGCCCAGGCTTGCCGCCCGCGTTCGGGTGCGGCTTCGGGGCCGGGGCGGGGGTCGGACGCAGGGCGACGTGCCCACCGACCAGGACCGCGCCCGAGCCGTCGTCCAGCGAGCGTTCGGCGCCGGTCAGGTGTGCGTCGGGGCCGGTCTTGACGTGGGTCGTGGGGGCGGCGCCGGCGGTGTCGACGGTGCCTTCCCGTTCGCCGAGCAGGTCGAGGTTCTCGCGGGCCGACACCCCGAGGTGGTCGCCCTGCGCGGTGACCGAGGGGGTCTCGGGTGCTTCGGCCAGCCGCTCCGGGGAGCTCAGACTCTTGGTGCCGCCGGAGAGGTCGTCGAGGTCGCGTGCGGCCTTCTTGATGCCACCGCCGACGGACTCCCCGGCCGTGCTGCCGGTCTTGACACCACCGGTGGACGCGGCGCCCATCGAACCGGTCTTGACGTCGGCGGTGGCCGAAGACGCACCCACCCAACCCGTCTTCACGTCGGCGGTGACCGAAGACGCGCCCACGGAGCCGGTCTTCACGTCAGTGGTGACCGAAGACGCACCCACGGAACCCGTCTTCACGTCAGTGGTGACCGAAGACGCACCCACGGAACCCGTCTTCACGTCAGTGGTGACCGAAGACGCACCCACGGAACCCGTCTTGACCTCGACGGCCGGCGACGAGACCGCCGCGCCCTCCTTGACGTCGGCCCCCGCGCCGGCCTTGACGTCGACCGCCGTCGCCTTGAGGTCCGTCGCCAGGGCATGGGTGCCGAGCGCGCCGGTCTTGACGTCCGCGGTCACGGGCGTCGTGCCCACCGACCCCGCCTTGACGTCGGCCGTGACCGGGGTCGTGGCGGCCGAACCCGTCTTGACGTCCGTCGTGACGTGCCCGGCCGTGGCCGCGGGAGGAGGTGACTGAAGGCCGTGGGCTCCACCGTGGACCGCCATGATGTCGGCCGTGCCGAGGGCTTCGTGCACCTCGGGGGCGACGACGACCTGCTTGCCCTCCCCGTTGGTGAGGCCCGAGCCCCGGTAGTCCACGTGCAGCGTGGTCGGCGTGCCGCTCTCGGCACCGACCTGCATGCTGATGCCGTCATGCGTCATCCGGATGCCGGAGATGTCGCCGTCCACGATGCTGCGCAGTTCGGGGATGCCCAGCGCGTGGAAGTCCTCGACGTGGCCGGTGGCGACCCGCACCGCGGACATGGCGTCGCTGAACGAGTCGGACAGGCCGGAGCCGGAAGGCGTCAGGTCGCCGCGCAGGGCGTGCAGACCGCTGGAGCCGACGTCGGAGAGGCTGTGTCCGCCGGCGAGGTTCGTCCCGCCCAGGTGGGTGGGCAGCGGCTCCAGCAGTCCGGCGGCGGTGCGCTGGAAGCCGGTGGCGTGGTCGAAGGCGGCCATGTGGCCGACGGCGTCCAGACCGCCGGCGATCCCCATCACGTTGCCGACGGAGTCGAAACGGGTGACCCCGTTCAGCGAGTGCAGAGACGTGAGGCTGCTGTTCATGCCGCCGATGTCGGTGCCGAGGCTGATGCCGTGCAGGCCGCCCAGCGAGGAGTCGATCCCGGTGTTGAGGCCGTGGAGCCCGCCGGCGTCGAAGCCCTGCAGACCGCCGTGGCCGAGACCGCTGAAGGAAGCACCGGTCGGCAGCCCGGCGAGGCCGCCGTGTCCGCCGGTCAGCGCACCGACATGCAGGCCGCCGCCGAGGACCGACTGCGGCAGGTGGGCGGTCGGGGTCAGCAGACGGGTGCCGAGGCCCATCTTGAAGGCGCCTTTGAAGCTGACACCGAGTTCGAAGAAGTCCACCGGCAGCACCGCGCCGAGCAGGAAGCGTCCGCCGAAGCTGATGGGATAGACGGCCACCTTGCCGATCGTGCTGCTGATGCCGGCGGTGGCGACCTGGAAGTCGGTACGGAAGGTGTTGGCGAGCAGCTTCAGACCCGCGGCGGTGACCTTGACGCCCTTCATGGCCAGGCTGGCCATTCCGCTCAGTCCGCGCAGGACCAGCCCGGGCAGCGCCGTCACCCCGTTGTAGATGTTCTTGATGGTGACGCCGCTGGTGAGGACGTGGCTCAGGGTACCGCCCAGCTTGCTCACACCTGCGGAGAGCGACTTGGGCAGGTTCTTCAGCGCGTTGAACACGCCCTTGGCCAGTGAGCCGAGGTTGAGGCCCTTGGTGGAGGGGAAGAGAATGCCGACGAAGGAGAGCACCACGTCCAGGAGGCTCGCCTTGCCCTCGGCGAACTCGACGAGTGTGCCGATGAATATGACCATGCCGAGGCCGAAGGCGAGCAGGCCGAGCCAACCACCGAAGATCATGCCCACGATGGCAAGGATGATTTCCAGGATGCCTATGGCCTGGAGGAACAGCTGCCAGCCACTGAGCGGCTGGCGGATCAGGTGCTCGGCTTCCGTGAGCTTGTTCTGGTACGTCCTGACGGCGGCGTTGTACTCGTCCTGGGCAGCATGCACCTGGTTCTTGAGAGCGGCCAGCTGCGGATCTTCCTTCGACAGTCCCTGAGCGGCGTTCAGCGCCTGGTCGGCCTTCGCCTGGGCTTCCTCGACCGCGGTCTTGTAGACCGCGGTCGCGTCCGCCGCAACACCGAAGGACTGGCCGATGGCGTCGATGAACTGCTTGAGGTGCCCGTCGATCTTCTCGCGCAGCGCCTCTGCGGCCTTGCCGACGAAACCGTTGCCCGAGCCCGTCTTGTCGAGGATGCGGTTCAGACCGCTGGTGAGCTCGTTGCCCAGTTCCTCGGTATCGTGCAGGCCTGACTGGAAATTCGCCAGGATGGTCGGATCGCCAGGTGTGGGGTCGCCGTGCATCCCCAGCGCACTCCAGTCCTCCGGCCGCGGCATACGCACTCTCCGTACCAGTCGAACCGCCCCATGACGCAGGGTGTGCGGGGGCGGTTAGTTCACACGTATCAGTCCATCGTAATGTGGATACGGTTGTACCTTCGCAGTGGGCGGGGCACATGCGCCACCAATGCACGCGTCATGTGAAGGCCGGGTGTCGGCCAGGTAACCAAAGGGAGAGGTCATGCCGGACTTCGACGTAGCGATCGACTACGAGTTGCTGAGGCAGTTGGCCGCTGACACGGAAAGACTCAAGGACCAGCTGGGGGATTCCCGGCTGATGGGCCATGCCTTCTACAACAAGGGCGACCTCGGCGGGGCGTACGGCGCCGCCAACTACTTTCTCTTCCAGTGGACGGGTCCTTGGGAGAATGCCCGGAAGCTGCTGGAAAGCCTGGGTGCCACCTACAAGGGCGCGGCCGAGAAGTGGTTCGAGACGGACGCCAGCTACGCCGCCCAGGCGAACGTCCAGGCCGCGGGTTGGTATCACAGCGCGTGGGAGATGAAGAAAGAGGCCTACGACAGCTGGAAGTGGATGACGGAGCAGGAAATGCTCGTCCACGGCTGGGACGAAAACGGCAACCCGTACCTGAAGAAGCAGAAGCTGGCCGACCCCAATGACCCGAACGCCCCGAAGCCTCCGGGCTACGAACCCACCGGCTACGAGTACACCCACGACGGCGACGGCACCGACAAGGTGCACAATTCGACGCAGAATACCTACGACTCCGATGGCAAGCTGAAGGCGACCGACACCACGATCGACGACATGGGCGGTGGCCTGTCGTACCACGAGCACACCGACCACTGGGACGACAACAGCTACACGACGACGGTCACCCACACCGACGGGTCGACGACGGTCATCGAGGTGCACGGCGACGGAAAAGGCAACGGCACCAAAAACGTGACCAACACCGACAAGGACGGCAAGACCGTCGACAAGTCGAGCTACTCCGGTACCGGTCTCAAAGAGGGCCAGGATCCGAAGTGGACGAACAACGACCCCGATGCCACCGACACCGACGGTGACGGCAAGAACGACAAGAACGACTCCGACGGCGCCCAGAACTCGAACACCGGCGCCGGCAGCACGTACTGACACTCCCCCAACCGCCCTCGTCGGCGACAAGATTTGAGGACTTCACATGCCCAGCAACAACGTCCAGCTCCAGTACGGCCAGATCGAATCCGTCGCCACGCGGCTCCAGCACGCCGTGACGACCATCAACCCGCAGCTGATGGACCTGAAGTCGGCGGTGGACACGCTCCTCACCGACGGTCTGTGGCTGCAGCAGACCAGCCCGGCCATGCAGCACGCCTACGAGCAGTTCACCGGCCAGCTGACCCAGATCGTCGCCAAGATCGAGGACTTCGCCAAGCAGTTCCAGGCGATCAAGACCCAGATCGACGACATGGACAACACGATGGCCGCGCAGATCAAGGGCAGCGGCAACTAGCACCGGCTCGCCCGCCGGGGCACACAGAAGGGGCGCCGCGTCGAGCGGCGCCCCTTTCGTGTCCTGCGTCCCCGCCGCGCCTCAGCGCGCGTCGGGGGCCTCGGTCTCCGGCACCAGGACGGTCATCAGGGCCCCCGCGTCGTCGACCGTGAAGGCCCGGCCCGGAACCCGGTTGACCCGGAGCACGTTGTGCGGAAGCCGCACCCCGAGCACGTCGCCCTCACCCATGGTCTGCGGCGACAGCAGCACCCCCTTGCGCGAGCGCCGCACCTGGCCGATCCAGGTGCTGAGCGGCGAGACCAGCGCCTCGGCGGGACCGGCGACGGCCAGGCCGAGGGATCGGTCGCGGCCGGAGGACGCGATGTCCCGCAGCATGTTGTCCACCGGTGACATGGACAGCAGGTCGGCGTCGTCCACCATGACGACGGCGACGCCGCCGACCCTCTCCAGTGCCGCCTTCAGGTCCTGCTCGCTCGGCGTGTCCGAGGGCAGCACGACCGCCTTGCGGTGGCCTTCCAGGCCGCGCAGCGGCGACTCACGGGGGGTGATGGCCACCACGCCGGTCCCGGAGCGCAGCAGGGACGCCGCCAGGGACAGCAGCACGGTGCTGCGGCCGGACCCGGGCGGGCCGACGACCGTGTACGTCGAGGCGACACCGGCGAAGTCCACCCACACGGGAGCCACGTCGTCGCCACCGAGTCCCAGCATCGCGGTCAGTGCGCCGCGCGGTGTCGTGCCGACCCGCTCGTACGCCTCCTTGAAGCTGATCGCCATCGGCAGGGTCTCGACGCGGAACGGCCGCGCCGAGGCCGGCACGCCCAGGTCCCGGGCGGCGGCCTCCTTGCCGATCCGCTGGAGCGCCTCGGCCTGTTCGGGACCGCCGAGACCGCCCGGCAACACGGCGATCTGCAACTCGCTGCCGGTGTCGGTGCGGAAGCCGCGGCCGGCCGGGATCACGGAGGGGATCTGCTCGCGCGGGATGCCGCTCATGGTGTAGTCGCTGACGTCGTTCATCCGCAGCAGCAGCTTGTTGTCGTTCAGCGCCGAGACCCGCCCGGCCAGCAGGGCCCGTTCGGAGGTGGCGATGACATGCACGCCGACCGCCGCGCCCTCCCGCAGCAGCATCGCGACCTGGTTGACCATGCGGCCTTCCTCGATCTCGCCGATCAGCGCGCTCAGCGTGTCCCAGCCGTCGATGAACAGCACGAGGTGCGCCGGGCGCCGGTTGGCGGGCAGCGCCATCCGCAACTCGGTGATGTTGCCGGCCGAGTGCGTGGTCATCAGCTCCTGGCGGCGCACCAGTTCGGCGGTGAGCCGGTTGAGGAGCCGGCCCATGCGTTCCAGGTCGGCCCGCGGCACCACGGCGCCGGTGTGCGGCAGCGCGGAGAGCGCCGCCAGCGCGCCGCCGCCCGCGTCGATCGCGTAGTAATGCAGGTCCGCGCAGGAGTTGGCGCGGGCGAGCGCGCTGGCCATGGTGCGCAGCGTCTGCGACCGGCCCGCGCGCGGCATGCCCAGGACGAACAGGTGCGGGAAGGTGTTCAGGTCGAGGAAGACCGGTGGCTGCGCCTGGAGTCGCGGCAGGTCCTCGCGGGCCCAGGCGGCCGGGACGAGCCGTCCGTCGCCGGTGGGAGCCGTCGGCTCCGGCAGATCGGACAGGGTGAGGCTGTCGGTCAGCGGCGGCAGCCAGGGGCTGGGCTGCGGCTGGTGACCGTATGCCTGCGCCGCCTCCAGGAGCGCGTCGACCAGCGCCATCAGGTCGGTCGGCCCCTCCTCGTCCGCGAGGAAGGCGAACTCGTCCTCGGCGTCCTCGGGGGCCTGCACATGGCGGCCGAGGCCCTGCCAGGACAGCGAGGTCATCCACAGCCCCGTGTCCTCGTCGGAGAATTCGGGCTGCGGCCCGGTCTGCTCGGCCGGCTGCTGACCGGTTCCGTTCGGCGAACCGGCGGCGGGCGCCAGCTCGCCCTGCGGGCGCGGGGCGCCCACGTAGGCGGTCTGGAAGCTCATCGCCGAACGGTGCCCGAGCCGCACGAGGGCGCGACCCGGGGTGGCGGCGGAGATGCTCGCCGCGTCCGGTACGTCCAGCACGTCGGTGCTCTCGTTGGCGTCGGTGACGCGCAACGAGATCCGCAGGTTGGTGTTGGCCCGGATGTCGCTGGTGACCACGCCGGCGGGCCGCTGGGTGGCCAGCACCATGTGCAGGCCGAGGGAACGGCCGCGCTGGGCGATGCCGACCAGGCCGGGGATGAAGTCGGGGATCTCCCGGGCGAGGGTGGCGAACTCGTCGATGACCAGCAGCAGGCGTGGCATCGGCGGCAGGCTCGGGTCGCGACGGCGCAGGGCCCGGTACTCGGGGTGGTCCTTCGCACCCGCCGAGGCGAGCATGTGCTCACGGCGGATCAGTTCGGCCGTCAGCGAGGTCAGCGCGCGCTGGACGAGGTGGCTGTCGAGGTCGGTGACCATGCCCAGGGTGTGCGGCAGCCGCACACAGTCCTTGAAGGCGCTGCCGCCCTTGTAGTCGACCAGCACGAAGGTCAGTTCGTCGGGGCGGTTGACCGCGGCCAGCGAGGCGACGAAGGTCTGCAGCAGTTCGGACTTGCCGGAGCCGGTGGTGCCCGCGATCAGCGCGTGCGGGCCGTCCTTGACCAGGTCGAAGGCGACCGGACGGTCGAAGCCCTGGCCGACCAGCGCGGAGGTGGAGGCCGGGCGGCGGTTCCAGCGCCGGCCCACTTCCTCGGCGGTGGGGGGCTCCAGGTTCAGCAGGTCCAGCAGCGAGACGTTGTCGGGCAGTCCGCCGCCGGCGTCCGGGGTGACGTCGTGCACCGGGGCGATGCCGCGGGCCAGGCGCTCGGCCCACTCGGCGGTGACGTAGTCCGGGCGGATGCCGGCGATGTCGGGCAGCCCGGTGCGGCGCAGCGTCAGCGTGTCCTTGGCGATGGAGACGACCGCGCTGGCCTCTTCGGGGAGCATCCGCTCCTCGCGGTCCAGGCACAGCAGGTGGATGCCGCGCAGCGGGCCCTCCTTGAGGACCTGGACCATGCCGGGGACGTCGCGCAGTTCGCGCGCTCCGTCCAGGACGACCAGGACGTCGGGCTCGCTGAGCAGGGCGCCGCGCAGCGTGGCCTGCTGCGCCTGGTTGCGGTTGCGGATGACGTTGATCAGTTCGGTGACCCGGTTGGCGACGGTCTCGGGGTCGTTGCCGAGCAGGATGACGGGTGCGTTGTCCTGGGAGGCGGACAGCCCGGACCGGGCGTGCGGCAGCCAGCGGGCCCATTCCCACGCGTCGGCGGTCTTGCTGTCGGTGAGGACGCAGATCTTCAGATCGCGCGGGCTGTGCAGCACGGCGGCCTGGGCCACCGCCCAGCGGGCGAGCGCGCGGGAGGGTTCCTCGGGGCCGGCGACGCCGATGACCCGGCTGCCGGCGAGGTCCACGCCGATGGGCATGTCGGGGATCTGCCAGCTGACGTTGCGGTGGTTGTCCTCGCGGGCGCCGTCCTCGATCTGGAGCAGCGACTGCTGCTGGGTGGTGCCGATGCGCAGGACGAGGTTGTCGGGGTCGGACGGGCGGCGTTCCCACAGCCGGGCGCCGGGGCCGACGGCCATCAGTCCGACGACCGCCGGGTCCGGGGCGGAGGCGATCCGCACCCGCCGCTCGTGGTCGACCTTGGCCCGGACGTCCGACTCCAGGGAGGCGCGGCGCAGCCGGTAGTTGGCGACGCCCTCCAGGTACTCCTTGCGGCCGCCGCGCCGTCCGCTGATCCAGTTGCCGATGCCCAGGACCGGGCTGAGCACCATGAACGCCATGTAGAGGAAGGAATGGAAGATCCAGACCATGGCGACGCCCATGAACATCGGCGCGATGATCACCAGGAAGGGGAGGGGCCGGCGCTTGGGGGGTCCGGGCGGGCCGGGCAGCCGGAAGGTCTCCGGCTGGAGCGGGGGGAGCAGCCGCGGCGGCCGGTTGAAGTCCAGGCTGGCCTTCGGCGAGGCGATCACCGCGGCGTCGGCCTGGGTGGGCCGGACCGCGCGCAACAGGTGCTCGCCGACGACGAGTTCACCGTCGAGTTCCCAGAGCGTCCAGCCGCGGGGAAGCTCGTCGGGTTCCTCGCCCTCGGGATCCGGGGCGGGCTCCGGCGGCAGTGCGGCCACGTCCGCGCGGGGACGCGGCGGCGGTGCCTCCGGGAGGGACAGCCGGACCTGTCCGTCGCCCTCGGGCAGCACGGCGACCACCGTGCCGTCCGGACGCACGGTCAGGCGCAGTCCCTGCTCGGGGACGCCCTTGCCCGACAGCCGTACGGAGCTGCCGGCCCGGGGGCCGATCAGGTGGGTGCCGATGCCGAGTTGGTGCACCCGGCCGGCCTTCGGGCCGCCGATCACCTGGATCTCGACCACGGGGGCGGAGCCGGGTTCCCTGGGCGTGGGCATTTCGTCACGGGCGGGGCCGTAGACCGATTCGACGCCGGTCACGGGCCGGCCGAGGCCCAGGGTGCTGCCGTCCCGGATGCCGGAGGCGGCCAGGACGGTGTCGGGGTCGAGCAGCCGGTCGCCCAGGTAGAGCGGGACGTCCGCGTCCTCGGGGTCGGTGCCCCGGTGCGCGGCGAGCAGCTGCGGGGCCAGCCGGCGCACGGGGGTCGCGGCGGCGGCGTTGACGAGTACGTCGCGCTGCTCCTGCCGCTCTGCGTCGACGGTGGTGACGAGGAGCTTCACGACTCGTTCTGCCTTTCGGCTCGGGGGTTGTCGAAGGATGCGGCGTCAGGGGTGCCGGTGGCCTGGACGCCGGTGGACTCCGGTTCGGCGAACAGGTCACGGACGGCCGGAGCCAGGGGTTCCGGCGCTGCTGCGGGAGCCGGGCCGGAGGGCCGCGGGGCCGGGGCCAGGCCGGTACGGGGGGCGCCGGGCGCCGCCGTTCCGGCCTTCGGGGTGGGCCGGACCGGTGCGTGGACGGTGGGCGCGGCAGTCGGGGACGGCCGCGTCCCGGGCACGGCGGGGTCCGGTACGGGGCGGCGCGGGTCGGGGCCGTTGGGCGGCCAGGGGCCCGTGGGTCCGGCCGCCGGCCGGCCGCCGCGCCGCCTGCGCGCCCCGCTCTTGCGTGCGGTGCGGGCCACGGCGGGGCCGAGCGGCCCGGCGTCGGTCTTGATGCCCAGGCCGGGTGTCTCGGTCCGGCCGCGCGAGTCGACCCGGATCTCCCAGCGGTGGGCGGACATCGGGCCGACGACCACGGCGCACAGCAGGCCGGCGGCCGCCAACTCGGACAGCCGCGCCGTCTGCTCGTCGTCCGGGGCCGCGCACACCACGACGACCGGCCGGGTGCGCGCGGGATCCGGTACGGCCAGCGAGTCCAGCAGCGAGTTCAGGTCGGGGCCGTCGAACCCCGGCTGCACACCGCGGGTGACCAGCACCTCCGCCGCCCCGCCGGGCAGGTCGAGATAGGCCGCCACCGCCTTCACGAACGCGCGGGTGGCCCGCTGCTCGCCGTAGGTGTTCAGGATGCGGGGCCCGCGCAGCAGGTCGAGGAGGACCACGCCGTCGGCGTTCAGGCCCAGCGGCACCAGGACCCTGGGCAGGGCGGGCGGTTGCCCCGTCCCGTCCGCGTCGGGTGCGCCGGTGCCGGCCGCGTCGACGGCGGAGGCGTACCGGACCAGCGGGTCGCCGTCGGTCCGCCACGGCTGCCCGGGCGGCGGCACGTCCCGGCCCGCGAGGCGTACGGCGACCTCGCCGGCGTTGCGCCGGGTGGCGGGCCGGACCGTGACCGCGAAACCGAAAGCCTCGGCTGCGGTGGGATGCACCGCGCCGTCGACGCCGTCGAGGGCGTGGTGGGCGAGGTCCCGGGTGCTCTGCGAGACCAGCAGGCGGGTCAGCCGCCGTATGTCCGCGCGAAAGCGCAGGAACTCCCGCACCGGTTCGGAGAAGGCCCGGCGGGTGAGGCGCACCTGGCGGCGGAACCGGCGCCAGGCCCGGCGATAGCCTCCCTGCCTGCGCGCCAGCCGGCGCAGCAACAGCCACACCAGCAACAGGAGTTCGGCGAGCGCCACGATCAGTACGCTCGTGCCCGAGTTCCAGGACAGGGCCATCGTACGGTCGGCTTGCGCCACCGGTATCCAGCCTGCCACCGGGCCCACCTGATGGATGTGCACGAGTACCCCTCGCTCAGTCGCCTACCGGAGAACGACCGGGTCTCGCCACGACCGACGTCCCACAGGCCGTCGAGGATGGTGAACGCGGCACGACGCATGCCGGGGGGCGTCCACCGGCCACGTGGCCGTCCCGGCCGCACAGGTGTGGCAGCGGTCGTCTCGGCGCCGCTGTCACAGCCGAGTGTAAACAGAAACGTGTCCTCCTGGTGCACCGGCCGGCGCCCGCTGCACCATCGTGACACGGCCTTGCCCACACGGATATGTGTGAGTGCGGGGCAACTGTCGGCACCTGTCCCGGGCCGGCCGGGCGGCGCCCGCCGCGGTCACTTCGCCAGCGAGGCGGCGTCCCCCATCACGACCACCGGGTGCAGCGCGGGGTCGAGCGTGCGCAGCAGTTCCTTCATGTGCGCCTTGGCCAGGCTGACACAGGCTTGGGTGGGGCCGCCGTGGTCGACGTGCAGCCAGATGCCGCCGCCCCGGTTCGCGCCCTGCGGGCGGCCCCAGTCGAGCGGGGAGGTGCCCTTGACGTGGTTGTAGTCGATGGCGATGACGTAGTCGAACGACCCGGCGAGGGACTCGCCGTGGAAGCCCGTGCCGGTGATGGAGAATCCGCCGGACCGGTCGTACGGGAGCTTGGCTCCGGGGTCGGCCAGCAGGCCCCCCGCGTCGCTGAGGGTGAACACGCCGATGGGCGAGCGGTAATCGCCGAGGCGGTGGTCGGCCGTCCAGCCCTTGAGGGCGTTGTGCGCGGGCCAGGCCGCGCCGCCCTGCCAGCCGGAATCGGTCCGCCGGTACAGCACCACCTGGGAGCGGGAGGAGTTCCTGTCCTCGCCGGTGACCAGGACGACCTGCCGGGCGTTCGCGGGTATCCGGGCCGCCGTACGGCGGCCGAGACCGGGGAGGTTCGCGGGGGCGACTGACGCGGAGGGCCGTGCGGAAGGCTGCGCGGGGGGCGTGTCGGCCGGCGCCCAGGCGGCGCGGGCGGCCGGCCGGGCGCCCGGGTCGGATTCGGCACCGTTCCCACCGACCACCGCGCAGCCACCCGCGGAGACCACGGTGAGCAGGGCGACGGCGGTGAGCGGCAGCCGCGAGCCGGAGCCCGTGAACGCCGGCCGCGCACCCGGGCCGGTGAACGACGCGAGCATCCGGTCGGTGGCCGAGCGCGCGCGGTGACGGCCGCGGTGCGTGCGTATGTCGGATGAAGCCATGTCTGAGACGCCCCCCACTTCGTGGCCATGGTCGCGGGTGTGCCGTGGCACGCTGCACAGGTGCGCTCCGGCGACGCCACGCTCCGCCGGCCCACGGGTGACGCGTCGTCAGCCGCGGGCACCCAGCGGTTCCCTCCCCCGCCGGGCTGCCCGGCCGAGGACCGCCTTACGTATTCATTGAGAATACAATCAGTTCGCTTACGGGGTACGAAAATGTGACCCTGCACACCGACCAGAGCCGTATCGTCCCCGGTCAGTACGGGGAAGCGCCGCGAACTCACGCCGTACGCCGACGTGTTACGCGGGCCGACGAGGCACCCGTCCGCCCCGCACCCGCTCTCCTCGCCCCGACACGGCGGCCCGCGGGTGGCCTCCGTCACACGCATGCGGTTCCGGGGCGGCCGGCGACGGCGACAGGGCGCGGCCGGGACGGCGGACCGCGCCGTCGGCCGACGGCCTCAGGGGCGCAGCGCCCGCAGGGTCATGTCGCCGTACCTGCGCCACAGCGCAGGGTCGCGCTCGGCGAGCGCGAGCAGCTGCAGGGTCATGCCGCACAGCACCACGCGCAGATCGAGCAGCGTCACGTCGGCGCGGACCAGGCCGGCAGCCTTGGCCTGCGCCATCAGGCCCAGCAGCCGGTCCAGCAAGGGGCCGGCGTACGCCGAACGCCCCTCGGCGAGCACTTCCGACAACAGCCGGTCCCCGGCGAGGGTCTCGAACAGCAGACGCACGTACGCCTCGAACGCGCGCGCCGGATCGGCCTCGGCGAGCGCCGGCTCCGTCACCCGGTCCAGTTCCGCGAGGCGGTGCCGGACGACCGCGTCCACCAGGTCCTCCTTGGCGGGGTAGCTGCGATAGACGGTGGCCTTGCCCACGTCGGCCCGCTCGGCGACCTGCGGCACGGTGCCCTGGAGGCCGAACTCCTCGAAGATCTCCAGTGCCGCCGCGAAGATGCGTTCGTGGTTGCGCCGGGCGTCGGCCCGCTTCAGGGGCGTGTCCTGCCCTGTCGGCCGCGGGCTCGTCTGCACGGGAGTCATCCGTCCATTGTGCCCGCCCCGGCCGTCGCGCGGTCACGGGCCCACAGCGCCGCGTCCGAGGTCCGGAAAGCACCGGTACTGGACCACGCCCGCACCCACCCGGCTAACCGAACCCAAGAGTCCGGTTATAGTGGTCCAGCAAACGGACCCCTGGGTCCGCATAAGCCCGTTCCTCTGCTCGGACCCACGTCCACGTCCACGTCCTGGAGACAGCCATGAACAGTCGGCCCACCGACCCGGTCCGCCCCCTGATCGAAGCCGTCCGCGCCGCCGCCCCCGTCCTGCGCCGCGAGGCCGACGAGGCGGAGCGCGACAGCCGGCTCACCCCCGAGGCGACCCGGGCCCTGCGGGAGGCCGGCCTCTTCCGGCTCGGCGTACCCGCGCGGTTCGGCGGCCACGAGATCTCCCCCGCCGCCAGCCTGGACGTCACCTCCGAGGTGGCACTCGCCTGCCCGTCCAGCGGATGGGTCGTGATGGTCTCGTACGTCGCACAGCAGATCGCCGCCTCCTTCGGGGAGCGGGCACGGCAGGACCTGTGGGGCGACGGCGCGGACGTGCCCATGTGCGGGGTGTTCGGCAGCGTGGGTGTCGGTGCCGTCCCGGTGGAGGGCGGACTGCTCGTCTCCGGTTCCTGGTCGTGGGCGTCCGGCTGCCACCAGGCCGAATGGGCGCTGCTCGGCGTTCCGTTGACCGGATCCGAGGGCGCGGAGACGGAACGGGGACTCGCCCTCGTACCCAGGAGCGCCCTCACCGTCGAGCGCACCTGGGACATGGCGGGCATGCGCGGCACCGGCAGCGACACCCTCGTGGCCGACGAGGTGTTCGTCCCGTTCCACCGGCTCAGGCGCTTCGCCGACGTGGTGCAGGGCAACGGGCTGCCGCCGGAACCGCTTTACCGGATCGCGCCGGGATCGATGACGCTGACCTCCATGGGACCCCTGCTCGGCATCGCGCGCGAGGTCTTCCGGCTGACCCTGGAAGCCGTCGAGAGCGGCAAGCCGATGGCGATGTCCCTGCACGCCCGGCTCGCCGACTCCCCCAGCGTGCAGGCCGCACTGGCCGACGCGGCCACGCTGATCGACTCCGCCCACCTCCACCTCGCCCGCTCCGCCGAGTTCATCGGCGCGGCGGCGGCCACGGGCAGCACACCCACCCTCACCGAACGGGCGCGGGTGCGCATGGACATGGGGCACGCCTCCGAATGCCTGCGTACGGCGGTGCAGTCGCTGCTCACGGTGAGCGGGGCGGGCAGTTTTTCCAGTGCGAAGGCCGTCCAGCGGTACTGGCGTGATCTGGAGACCGGTTGCCGGCACCCGACGCTCAACCCCGGTCTCGCCCGCGAGATGTACGGGCGGGCCCTGGTCGGGGACCAGCGGCCGGTCAGTCCGATGGTCTGACGTGCCGACACGAGAACGTTCTGACGTGCCCGTACGGGAACTACGGGAACTACGGGAACTACGGGAACTTCGAGAACAAGGAGGGAAGCCATGACCGGCCCCAGTGCCCCGGCGGTCGCCGACGGCACCGCCCGCGAGGTGCTCGGCCACTTCGCGTCGGGCGTCACCGTCGTCACGGCCGCCGGCCCGGCCGGGCCGCTCGGCCTGACCTGCCAGTCCTTCGTCTCCCTGTCCCTCGATCCGCTGCTCGTCTCCTTCGCCACGGCCAGGTCGTCACGGACCTGGCCGCTGGTCCGCGAGGCCGGCGTCTTCGGCATCAGCGTGCTGGCGCAGGACCAGGCCGAGGTCAGCGCGGCGTTCGCCCGGTCGGGCACCGACAGGTTCCGGGGAGTGGGATGGTCGCCGGGTCCCGGCGGGGCACCGCTGCTGGACGGCGCCTGCGCCTGGCTCTCCTGCGCGCTGTGGCAGGAGTACGACGGCGGCGACCACCACCTGGTCATCGGCCGGGTCACGGCGCTCAGGGCGGACCCCGCACGGCGCCCGCTGATCTTCCACCGGGGCCGTTACCGGGTGTTGGCACCGGACGCGGACGCGGTCATGGACGCGGACGCGGTCATGGACGCGGACGCGGACACGAGCGGCGGGACGGTGCCGAGGGCGTCGTTCGCCCGGGTCCGGTAGGGCCGGGTCCAAGAGCCGTGGGCCCAGTGGCACCGGGCAGGCGGCGTACACCGTGCGGCGCAGCGCCCCGGCAGGTGAACGCCGGCACCAGGGGCGCGGCCCGCCGCCTACCTACTGGACGGGCGCGGCCCGCCCCTGACCGGGCGTCTGCGGCTGAAATGCGGTCCGGGGCGGGTGGGTTGGTGTCATGGTGGTGGTGAATGTCACGGAGTGCGCTGGGGGGAAGCATGCGAGGAAGCGTTCGGTGGGTGGCGGCGGTGCTGGTGACGGCCGCTGCTTTTGCGGTGCCGACCTGGCTGTGCGGGGCGGTGGTTCTTTCGTCTGCGCTTGAGGATTCCGGGGTCCGGTGGGGTGTGGCTGCGGGACTGGGGGCTGCGCTGGCCGCGCTGGCCGCGGCGTGGGGCTACAGCTTCGCCACCGACCGTGACGGTGGGTCGGCGCCGGGTGAGAGGTCCATCGTGGTCGATACCGGCGGCGGCGACGTTCTCGCGCCCTTCCTGACGGGAGACAACTCCCACGTCGTGCAGTTGCCGCCGGGAGAGCTGCGGCCGATGGCCGAAGTGGAGGCCCCGCCGGGACTGGATGACCTGCCGGTACGCCCCGGGACGTTCGTCGGACGCACCCGCGAGCTGGACCGCCTGGATGCCGCGCTCGCGGCGCCGGGCCAGGTGGTGGTGCAGGCCGTGCACGGGCTGGGCGGGATCGGCAAGAGTACCGTGGCCGCCCACTGGGCCGCCACCCGCGCTCGCGGCCATGCCCCGATCCGGTGGATCACCGCCGACAGCTCCACCGGCGTCGAGCAGGGCCTGGCCGGCCTGGCCAGCGCCCTGCAGCCTGCCCTGGCCCACGCCTTGTCAGTGGAACAACTGGCCGAGCGCGCGGTGCAGTGGCTGGCCACCCACACCGGCTGGCTGATCATCCTGGACAACGTCAACGATCCCGCCGACATCGCCCCCCTGATCGCCCGCGCCCCCGGCGGCCGGTTCCTGATCACCAGCCGACTGGCCAACGCATGGACCGACGAGGTCACCCTGATCCGCCTCGACGTCCTCCAGCCGGCCGAGTCCCTGGCCCTGTTCACCCGCATCACCACCGGCCCGCACCCGGGCCGGGACTTGGACGGCGCCGCCGACCTGTGCGACGAACTCGGCCACCTGCCGCTGGCCATCGAGCAGGCCGCCGCATACCTGGCACAGAACCCGTTCGCCACCCCCCGTGGCTACCTGCACCTGCTCGCACAGTCTCCGGCGGACATGTACCGGCAAGGCTCGGTCACCACACCAGCCGAACGCACCATCGCCAGGATCTGGAACATCACCCTGGACCGCATCGCCACCCAGCGGCCGGACGCCGCGGACCTGCTGCGCACCCTGGCCTGGTACGCCCCCGAGAACATCCCCGCCACGCTGGCCGACCTTTTCGCCGACGCGGCAACCTCAACCAGCGCGATCGGGGTGCTGAACGCCTACAACATGATCACCGCCGACGGCGCCGCCCACGCCCTGGCCGTCCACCGCCTCGTCCAGTCCGTCGCCCGCACCCCCGACCCCGACGACCATCACCGCACCCCCGAGCTCATTGATCAAGCCCGCAACCGCGCCACCAACAGGCTGGCCCACATCCTGGACACCACCGGCAGCGATCCCGCCAATTGGCCGACCTGGCGCACCCTGCTCCCCCACATCGACGCCCTCGCCGATCACACCGCGATGAACACCGACACCATCGCCACCGCCTTCGTCCTCAACCAGGCCGGGACCTTCCTCGACGGCCAGGGCCTGTCCGACCGGGCCATCGCATACTTCGAGCGCTCCATCACCTCCGGTGAGCGGGAGGGCGCTCACGTCGCCGTCGTCCTGCTCTGCCGCAAAAACCTCGCCGCTGCCTACCAGTCGGCGGGGAGACTGGACGAGGCCATCGCGCTGCACGAGCAGAACCTCCAGGACGCCGAACAGGCACCGGCCGCCGACGACCTTGACCTCCTGGGCTTCCGTAACGGTCTCGCCGCTGCCTACCAGTCCGCGGGGAGACTGGACGAGGCCATCGCGCTGCACGAGCAGAACCTCCAGGACGCCGAACAGGCACCGGCCGCCGACCGCCCCCGTGACCCCGACCTCTTGACCATCCGGAACAACCTCGCCAACGCCTACCACTCGGCGGGGAGAGTGGACGAGGCCATCGCGCTGCACGAGCGGAACCTCCAGGACGCCGAGCAGACGCTGGACGCCGACGACTCCCGTTTCCTGGCTGTCCGGAACAACCTCGCCGGCGTCTACGTGTTGACGGGTCGGGGTGCCCAGGCCATCCCGCTGCAGGAGCGGGATCTCGAAGTCACCGAGCGGGTGCTGGGCCTTGCCCACCGGGACACCCTGAACACCCGTGACAACCTCGCCTCGACCTACGCGATGACGGGGAATGCGGCCAAGGCCGTCGAGCTGTGCGAGCAGAGCCTCCACCATGCCGAGCAGGAGCACGGCGCCTTCCATTCCCTCACCCTGACCTCCCGCAACAACCTCGTCATGGTCTACGTGGTGATAGAGGATCTGGCCCGGGCCCGCCAGCTGCACGAGCGGAACCTCAGCGACGCCGAGCGGGAGCTGGGCGCTGACCACTCGGTGACGCAGACGATCCGCGTCACTGATGAGGTTCTCGCCCAGCTGGCCGCCGGCCGCAGGCGGAGGTGATGGCTTGTGTCATAAGCAGGGAGGTGACACAGGTGGCCAGCCCTTGGAACGTGATCGCATCCCCGCAGGTCGCCCTGTGACCGTGCAGGCCGGGGAGATGTGGGCCAGGATCTCAGAAACCAGCCGACCGGCAGCACATGTGTGGATGTTCGTCACCGTATGCCCGCCGCGTGACAACCCGCCGGACACCTGCCGGACTCCTCGCCGGGTTCGGCGGCCGGCGAACCCGGCCTGGCCGCCCGGGCGGACACGCACATTTCGTCCTGGCCGACCGGCAGCCCCAGCTGAACACCTGGACTCATACCTGGTACCGGGAGGTGTGAAGGAGCCAAACTACTGCTCATCGACGATCGCCACCACGGGAGGCCCCAGTGGAACGACGTACGGCAGACGGCGCAGCGGACCTCGTGCCCGTGCGGTCTCCCCGGATGGTCGGCCGCGGCACCGAGCTGGAGCGGATCGTGCAGGCGCTGGCCCGCGCTCCCGCGACGGTACTGATCGAGGGCGAGGCGGGCGTGGGCAAGAGCCGCCTGCTCCAGGAGGCACTGCGCGTCCCCGCCGTACGCGCCCGGGGCCCGCTGGTGGCCGCCTGCCCGCCGTTCAAGGAGGCGCTGACCCTGCAACCGGTCGTGGACGCCGTACGCCAGGCCCGGGCGGGGCTGCGGGACCTGGAACTCACCACCCTGGCCGGGGCGTTGCGACCGCTGTTCCCGGAGTGGGCCCACGAGCTGCCGCGGGCCCCGGAGCTCCTCGACGATGCCGGTGCCGCGCGGCACCGGCTGTTCCGGGCGCTGGGACGCCTCGGCGAGGGGAGCCGGGCAGCTGCGGGTGCCGCGGGTGAACGCGGCCACCAGCTCCGCCGTCTCCTGGTGCCTTCGCCCCGGCCCGCGCTTGCCGCATCCTGCTCGTCGAGAGCGACGACGCGTCCTCGGACGCCCTCGCCGACGCGGTGAACACCGCCGTGCGGATGGGAGCCGTGGTCGTCTCCAACAGTTACGGCATCGACGAGTCCTCCGTGACCGACGACCACGCTCCCGCCACCGATCCCGTGCCCTACCGGCAGGAGTCGTACGACCACCCCGGCGTGCCCATCGTGGCGGCGTCGGGCGACCAGGGGTACAAGCTGGACGCGCTGTACCCGGCCAGCCTCAGCACGGTGATAGCCGTCGGCGGTACGACGCTGAAGCCGGACGACGGCGCCCGCGGCTGGACCGAGACGGCCTGGGCGACCAACTACAAGGGCAGCGCGGCGGGCGCCGCCTGCTCGGCCCACATCGCCAAGCCCTCCTGGCAGCACGACAAGGCCTGCCCGAACCGTACGGTCGCCGACGTGTCGGCGGTCGCTGACCCGTTCACCGGTCTCGCGGTCTACGACAGCATCCGCATCCCGAACGGGCCGGAACCGGGCTGGCTCAAGATCGGCGGCACCAGCGCCGCCACCCCGTTGATCGCCTCGATGTACGCCCTGTCCGGACACACCGCCGGCGTCCGTGACGCCTCGGGGCTCTACGCCCACCGCGACCGGCTGCACGACGTGGTCGGCGGCAGCGTCAGCGTGCCGGCCAGCGGTCAGGAATGCCCGCAGAGCAGCTATCTGTGCACGGCCCGCAAGGGATACAACGCACCGACCGGGCTGGGTTCGCCCGACGGTCTGGGCGTCTTCGCTCCCTGACGTACGCGGACGGTCCCGCCGTCCCGTACGTCCAGGCCCGGCCGGGCTGTCCCGGCCGGGCTGTCCCGGCCGGGCTGTCCCGGCCGGGCTGTCCCGGCCGGGCCTGACCCCTGCGTGACCGACCCCTGGGCGGCCGCGACTGTGAACTTTGCCACGATTCAACCCGTTGTTCAGGTGGGCGGGTCCGCGGCCAGGACCTGCCTGCCGGCCCTGCTCCGCTGCCGGCCGGAAGCCGCCTCCCACCGCGCAGCACGCGCGGCTGCGGGTCCGCCGGCTGGCGGTTTCGACCGGTGAAGGACAAGCTGCATGTGAACTGCCTGGTTCCGCGGACACCTGTCCGCTGGGATGGGGACCAGGCAAGAGCGCGCTCCCCTGTATCCGGCGGGACCGTTCGACGTCCCGGAACGGGGGTCACCCATGAACGCTCGGCGCGAGGTCTTCTCCCCCGCGGCCGAGGAGCAGGACCGTCGCACGCCGTCGCCCGTCCCCTCTTTCCCCGGGCGGCCGGCGGCTTCCGCCGGGCTCGTCGGACGCGAGCGTGAGCTGCGGGAACTCCAGGGGTTCCTGCGTACGGCCATGGCGCGGGGCGCGGTCTGCGTCATCCGCGGCGACGCGGGTTCGGGAAAGACGGAACTGCTGGAAACCGCCGTCTGCCAGGCGACCGCCGCCGGTCTGCACGTGCTGCGCTGCACCGGCGACCGGGGCGCCAACCCGCCGGAGTACTCCGGGCTGCTGCAGATCGTCTGGCCGGTCCTGAGAGGTCTGCGCTGGTCACTGGAGGCCGGGCAGTGCCAGATCCTGGAGAGGCTGCTCGTCGACGGCGTCCCCGCACCCGGTGACCGGGGCCGGCTGTCCTTCGCCGTGCTCGGCGCGCTGGAATCGGCCGGCGCCCAGCAGTCCCTGCTGATCGCCGTGGACGACTGGGACGCGCTGGACGGACCCAGCAGGGGCGTGCTCTCCTTCGTCGCGCGGCGGTCCAAGGGCCGTGCGCCGGCTCTCCTGATGACCTCGCGCCCGCACCGTACGCACCTGGCGTCCCTGGCCGGGCTGCCGGAACTTGACCTCGCCCCGCTGACCCCCGCCCAGTCCGCCGCCCTGCTGGCGGCGAAACGGCCGGACCACGACCCGCGGTGCACGCGCGAGCTGCTGGCGACCGCGGCGGGCAACCCGCTCGCGCTCCTCGAACTGCCCGTCCGGATCGAGGACTGCGTGCCCTACGCACCCGCCTCGTCCGACCGGCTGGCCGCCGCGCTGGCCCCCGAGGTCGCACGACTCCCCCCGGCCACGCGTGACCTGCTGCTGGCGGCGGCGCTGCACCCGGCGGGCGACCTGCCCCTGCTGCTGTCGGCCGCGTCCCGGATCACCGGCGCCGAGGCCGGCTTCGCGGTGGTGGAACCGGCGGAGCGCGACGGTCTCGTGACGTTCGACGGCACACGGCTGTGCTTCAGCCACCCCGCCACGGCGGGGGCCGTGGTCCACGGCATCGCCCCGCGGCGCCTGCGCGCCGCGCACGCGGCCCTGGCGGCGGTCCTGGAGCAGGACCAGGTGCAACGGCTGTGGCACCGCTCGCAGGCCGCGGAAGGCGCCGACCCGGACCTGGCCGGCCGGCTCGAAGCCGTGCACCACCATGCGCTGCACCGGAGCGAGCCGGTCATGGGCGTACGTCTGCTGCGACGCGCAGCCGACCTGCACCGCGCGCCCGAGGACCGGGGCCGCTGCGCGCTGCTGGCCGCCCAGCTCGCCCACGACCTCGGCCGGGAGGGGCTGGCCCGGGCGACGGCCCACCATGCGCTGCGCCATCCGCTGGGCCCGCTGGGCACGCTGTGTGCCCAGGCCCTGACCCGCCTGGGCGACGAGGACCGGCCCGACGGGGGGTCGCGGCAGCCGCCCGCGGACCCCGCCGCCTGGCCCGTGCCGGTCGGCGCCGACGAGGAGACGAACGCGCTGGAGCTGGCCCAGCTGACGGCACCCGAGGTTGCGGGCGACGAGGCGCGCGCGGACGCCCTGCTGGCCTTCCTCGACACGTTGCCGGAGCACGCGGACGACCCGCGGTTGCTGCACACCATGGCGATGGTGGGCCCGGTCCGCCGGGCCGCGTACGTCATCGCGCGGCTGTCCTCCCTCCCCGGGCTCGCGCACCTGCTGCAACGGGACGTCGAACGCCTCGCCGAGGCCGCCCTGCTGGCCGGGGACCCGCTGCGGGCGCTGGACCTGTACCGGCGCACGGAGGCTCGCTACCGCTTCCGTGAGCTGGCGGACCAGTTGCCCCGGGTCGTGCTCCGGCAGGGTCTGGCACACCTGATCACGGGCGACTGGGCCCAGGCCGAGCTGTCCTTCCGGCGCTGCGCCGAGCTGGCCGAGGAACACTTCCTGGGGCACCACGCGAGCGCCGCGCACCTCCTCGGGAACGTCCTGGGGGGTCTGCGGACCGGTACGGTGCCCGCGGTCGCCGCCCCGGAGCTGGCGGCCGCCCGGCGCTCGGTGCGCTCGATCGACGAGATCGTCGCGGTGGGCACCGCGTGGGCCCAGGTGGAGAGCGGCGACTTCGCCGCCGGTTTCGCGGCGCTCTCGTCCCTGCTCGCCGATCCGGGGCGCTGCTCCGCGGTCCGGTACGCCCTGGTCCCCTTCGCGGAGGCCGCCGACGCCGTCAACGCGGCCGAGGAGGCACGCGTGACGCTGGCCCGGCTCGAACAGGAGCTCGGCGCGGAGCACACACCGCTCGTCTCGGTCGGGCTCACGGTGGCCCGGGCCGTCCTGGCGGACGACGCGGACGCGGAGTGCCGGTACGCCCGGGCCTTCGCCCTCGACCTGTCGCAGCGGCCGTTCCTGGAGGCGTCCCTGCGGCTGGCCCACGGACGCCTGCTGCGGCGCCGGCACGAGTTCACCGACTCCCGGGTCACCCTGCGCCAGGCCGCGGCCACCTTCACCACGATGGGTGCCGAGGCACGGGTCGCGCGGATCACCGCGGAGCTTCGGGCGTCGGGCGAGCGGGCCGAGCCGACCGCTCCGGGCGCGTCCCCCTCCGCCCGGCCCGAGGACCTGCTCAGCCCCCAGGAACTGCGGATCGCCCAACTCGCCAGCCGGGGGCTCTCGAACCGCCAGATCGGCGCGGAACTCAATCTGTCGCCCCGGACCATCGGGTCCTACCTCTACCGCATCTTCCCGCTGCTGGGTGTGACGGCCCGGGTGCAGCTGGCCGAGGCGCTGAGGGATGTTCCTGGCACCTGACCCGTTGCGTGCCGGACCGTGGCCTGGAGCGGCAGGCGGCGTGTGCGGCATCACGTGTGCGGCGTGGCGCGTGCGGTGTCACGGACGGCGCGTGGAGCGCGGAGTATGACGCATGGCGTGTGTGCGGCGGGCCCGGAGAGCGCATCGACGACGGCCTCGGTGGTCAGCTCGGTGACGCGTCCTGTCCGTCCCGGGCCGTGCAGACACCGTTCTCCCAGGCCCAGGCGGCGATCTCCACCCGGTTGCGGGCGGCGAGCTTGCGCTGCACGCTGCCCAGGTGCGTCTTGACGGTGGACAGGCTGACGTGGAGCAGGGATGTCAGTTCCTCATTGGTGTGACCGCGGGCGACGAGCCGTACGACGTCCAGCTCCCGTGCCGTCAGCGGAAGTCGGCGCACCGGCACCGCGGTGCCCGGCCGCCCGCCCCGGCCCGGCGCCCCTGCCGTGCCGGAGGACGCCGACGCCCCGGCATCCGCCGCCGCGTCCGCCATGTGCCTCAGCAGCCGGACCGTCACCGAGGGCGAGATGAGGGCGTTGTCGGCGGCCACGGCCCGTACCGCCTCGACGAGCAGCGCGGGGGAACCGTCCTTGAGCAGGAAGCCGCAGGCCCCGTTGCGCAGGGCCCGGTACACGTACTCGTCCAGGTCGAAGGTGGTGGAGATGAGCACCCGCAACGGGTCGTCCGCCTCCGGGCCGGCGAGCAGCCGGGTCACCTCCAGGCCGTCGAGGCCCGGCATCCTGATGTCGAGCAGGCACACGTCGGGGCGCAGGCGCCGGGCCTCCCGGACCGCGGTGGTCCCGTCGGCCACCGAGGCGACGATCTCCATGTCGGGCTGTGAGCCGAGGATCATGCCGTAGGCCGAGCGGATCATGTGCTGGTCGTCGGCGATGAGGATACGGATCGTCATGCGTCCAGGGTGACAGGCGCGGGCTCGCCCGTGGGGGCGGGGAGCGGTCCGGGCAACGGGATACGGGCCTCCACGCTCCACCCGACGCCCGGTCGCGCCTGCGCGGTGACGGTCCCGCCGACCATGGCGGCGCGTTCGGACAGCCCGACCAGGCCGTACCCGGAGCGCGCGGCACGCGGGCCGCGGGCCGGGCCGTCGCCCTCGGTCGTGGACCGGGCGGCGGGTCCGGCGGCGTCCGGTCCGTCGTCGGTCACCGACACCTGTACGACCGGGTGGGCGGTGTCGCCGTCCAGCCGCACGTCGACGGTGACCGCCGTCGCCCGGCCCGCGTGCTTGCGCACGTTCGTCAGCGACTCGCGTACGACGTGGTGCACGGTGGTGGCGATGCCGGGCGGCAGGCCGCCGGCGGCGAGGCGCGGATCGAGGGTGAGCGTGGTGGCCGGGCCGGCCGCCGCGAACCGTGCCGTCAGGGCACGCAGGTCCCCGAGCCCGCCCGGCTCCGCCGTGGGCGCCGTCCCGTCCGGACTGCGCAGGACCGCCACCATGCCCCGCATCGACTGCATGGCCTGCGAGCCGGCCTCCTCGATGGCCGCGAGCATGCCGTCCAGTTCCTCGGGGCCCGGCGGGCGGCCGGCCGCCGTCGCGAACCGCACGGCCTTGGTCTGGGCGATGATCGCGGTCACGTGGTGGCCGACGAAATCGTGCAACTCCCGTGCGTAGTCGAGGCGTTGCGCCTGGAGTCCGGCTTCGTGCTGCTGCGCCCGGTACCGGTCGAGCAGCCGCAGGTACAGGCCGAGCACCGCCGCCAGCGCGAAGGCGAACCAGAGGGCCGGAACCACCAGTGGCGCCGTCGCACTCAACTCCTCCGGCGTCAGCCGCAGGACCAGTACCGTCAGGGCGGCCAGCGCTCCCCCGGCCAGGGCCACGGCCCGCAACGGCGGACGCAGCCGCACCGTGCGGACGACGACCAGCAGGAGGGCGCACGCCTCGACCATGCCGAAGGTCACCTCGGGCCGGGCCGCCACCTGGCTGTTCACCAGGGTCACCAGGCAGGACGCGCAGATCCCCGCGGCGGCGGCCGGCCCGAGCCGGTCCCGGCGCACGGTGACGGCCGCCAGGACGAGACCGCCGGACACCGTCCAGGCCGCGGCCAGCGGCACCGAACCGGTGTCCGCGCCCTCGGTCGCCACCGCGGCCAGCAGCAGCACCGCCGCGCACACCGCCGCGAGCCGCCTCCTGCCGCCCGCCGGAACGTCGAAGAACTGGTTCATGACCACGCAGGCTACGCGGATCCCGCCGTCCGCCGCCTCGGCCGAACGGCCGAGGCGCGACGGTCACCGGTGCCGGCATTCGGTCGTCCGGCTGATCCGCCGCGGCCCGGGCACGGCCAGGATCGGGACGTCCCGTCGTCCGCACGGCGTCGAGCCCAGACGCCCGCAGCGCTGGAAGGCCTCATGCTCCGTACCGTCGTCCGTTCCCTCTACCGCGACCGGCACCGTTTCGTGCTGCCCGCGCTGGCCGTGCTGATCGGGGTCGCCTGTGTCAGCGGCTCGCTGCTGTACACCCAGGCCCAGTCCCGGGCCGCCGCGCTCCTCCAGCGCGCCTCGCGCCCGGACGTCTCGGTGGAGGTACGCCCGGTCCGACCGGACGGCCCCGAGCCCGGCGAGACGGCCGCCGTACCGGACGAGGCACTGCGGGGGCGGCTCTCCGCCCTGCCCGGGGTGGCCGCCGCGCGCGGTACCTCGCAGGGGCGGGCCTTCCTCGTGGCCCGCGACGGCAGCCTGGTGGGGCCGGCGTCCGCCGCGGCCGGCGTGGACTTCGTACCGGACCGGCGCGGAGCCGATCCCCGCTACCCCCTGACGAGCGGCCGCGGCCCGCACGGCCCCGGCGAGGTGGCCGTCGACCGATCGGCCGCCCGGCGCGGCGGGTACCGCGTCGGTGACCAGGTGCGGATCGTCGTCGCCGGTCAGGTCCGCCCGGCCCGGCTCACCGGTGTCTTCACGGTGCACGACCCGCAGGTCGCGGCCGGCGGCACGCTCGTCGCGTTCGACCGGGCCACCGCCCTGGACCTCTTCGCGCCGGCGCCCGGTCAGTACCGGGCGGTGACCCTCACGGCCGGCGCCGGCACCTCCCCCGCGGCGCTCGCCGAGCGGGTCACGCGGGTCCTGCCGCACGGTCTGGAGGCGGTCACCCGTTCCCAGCTGGACGCGGAGGCCGCCCAGGCGCCCGACCGCAAGAAGCTCGGCACGCTCCTGCTCCTCTTCGCCGGCACCGCCCTGTTCGTCTCCGCGTTCCTGGTGGGCAACACCTTCACCATGCTGAGCGCCGTACGTGCCCGCGAGCATGCCCTGCTGCGCGTGGTGGGCGCGAGCCGTGGCCGGGTGCTGCGGACGGTGCTCGGCGAGGCGGTCCTCCTGGGCGCCGTGGCGGCCACCGCCGGATACGCGGTCGGCGTCGGCGTGGCCGCGGCGCTGACCAGGCTGTTCGCCTCGTCCGCCGGTGCCGCGGGCCCGGCGGCGCCGGACGTGTTCTCCCCCCTCCCGCTGCTGACGGCCCTCGGCGTCGGTGTGGCCCTCACCGCCGCCGCCGCATACGTGCCCGCGCTGCGGGCCTCCGCCGTCGCCCCGATCGCCGCGCTGCGCACCGAACTCCCCGCCGCGGCCGTGAAGTCGAAGCGCCGCGACCTGACCGGCCTCGGCGCCACCGGCGCGGGCGCGCTGCTGCTCGCCGCCGGCGGCGACCTCACGGTCCTGGCCGTCGCCCTGCCGGTGCTCCTGGCCGGGCTGATCCTGCTCACCCCGCGGATCGTGCAGGTCCTCGACGGCGTGCTGCGGGTCCCGCTGAGGTGCCTGGCCGGGGTGCGCGGGACGCTCGCGCTGGCCAACGTGCGCCGCAATCCCCGGCGCACCGCCGCGACCGCCGGGGCGCTGACCGTGTGCGCGGCGCTCGTCAGCGCGGTCACCGTGGCACTGTCCTCGCTGGGCGCCACGGCGGGACGGAACGCCGAGGCCGCCATGCCGACGGACCTCAGGATCACCGCGGTCGACTTCGCGGAGATCGGCGCGGACACGGCCGCGAAGGTGGCGCGGCTGCCGCACGTGGCCGCGGTCAGCGCGGTGCGCGAGGCCGGGTTCGGCCTCTCCGACGGTTCCGCGCTGTGGACCGCGGTCGTCGACCCCGGCGCCGTGGGCAAGGGCCGTCTCGCCGACCTGACTGTGCACGCCGGCAGCCTGGACGACCTGCCCCGGGGCATCGCGGTCACCCGGGACCTGGCCGCGGAGAACGGATGGCGGCTGGGCGACCTGGTCACCGGCAAGGAGCTGACCGACGAGGGAGACCCGGACGGCCCGGCACTGCGGCGCAGGGTCGTCGCGATCTACGACGGCCCCGAGGCCCTCGGGCCCGCGCTGCTCCCCGAGAGCGCCGTGCCCGTGGCCGATGCGGCGGACAGCGCCACGGTGACCTCGGTGCTGGTGCGCTCCGAGCCGGGGCACACCCCCGACCTGAAGGAGGAGATCCGCCGGGCACTGCACAATCCGCTGCTGCTGGTGCAGGACCGGGCGGACGCGGGACGCGACGCGTCCGCGGGGTACGCTCCGCTGCTGTCCGTCCTGTACGCGATGCTCAGCGTCACGGTCGTGGTCGCGGCACTGGGGGTGGCGAACACCATGGGCATGGCGGTGTTCGAGCGGACGCGCGAGATCGGTCTGCTGCGCGCGGTCGGTCTCGACCGCGCGGGTGTGCGCTCCCTGCTGCGGGTGGAGTCGGTGTTGGTGTCCTCGCTGGGATCCGGGCTGGGCATCCTGGCGGGCGCTGCGGCGGCGGTCGCGGCGGTGGCCGGCCAGGGGGGCGCGGTGATCTCGGTGCCGTGGGCGTCCCTGCTGGCACTCTTCGCCGGGGCGGGAGCCGTCGGTGTGCTCGCCGCGCTCGTCCCGGGGGTGCGGGCGGCAGCGGTCCCGGTGCCGCAGGCGGTCAGCGGGGAGGTGGGGTGAGGGGGCACAGGCGCCGAGGAGCGGGGGCGGAGGCGCCGGGGTGGCCCGGCGCGTCCGCCGGTAACGGAACCCGGCGGACCGCGTCCTGACGGCCGCGCCCTCTCGTCAGCCCCCTCGCCGGCATCCGCGCCCGTCCCGTCACTGTCTCTCGCCGGGCGCACGGAGCCGGCCGACGAGCCGGCTCAGCCGACGACCGGATGGGTCTCGGGATGCGGCAGGGGCAGAGCCGCCGCCTTGGTCCGCATCTCCGCGGCGCGCGCGATGCGAAGGGCGCTGAACAGTTCGGCGGACCGGCGCCAACTCGCCCTGGCCTGCTCGGTGTCCCCGCGCTCCAGGTGGGCGGCGGCGAGGTAGTCCAGTGCCTCGGCCTGGCTGTACGGGTCGTCGACCGCCTCGAAGATCTGCAACGCCTGGTGGTGGCCGGCGAACGCGGCGTCGAGGTCGCCCAGGCACTGCTGGGCGTAGCCGATGTTGCTCCAGGCCACCCCCTGGTTGCGGCGGTCCCCGACCTCGCCCAGGACGGCGAGCGCCTCCTCGCACAGGGCGATGGTCCGGCGGTGGTCGCCGAGCATGGCGAGGACCCAGCCCAGCTGGGTCAGGGCGAGGCCCATCTCGTGGCGCTGGTCGAGCGTGCGGGCGATCGACAGGGCCCGGCGGCCGTGCGGCAGGGCCTGCGTATAGCGCTTCTGGTGGGCGCGCGCCCAGCTGACGCTCCGCTCGGCACGGGCCCGCTGTTCCAGCGGGATCCGGTGCAGGTGCTTGAGGATCAGGGCGACGGGCTCGTCGGCCAGCCCGTACTGGCCCGTCTCGCACAGCGCACGCGCCAGATGCCGGCCGCTCCTGACGACGGCGACCGGGTCGTCGAGCACGAGGGCCGCGTCGAGGCCGATGCGCGAGGCCCAGATCTCCTCGGTCCAGCGGCCCGCGACCGCGTTGTAGGCCATCCATTCCTGCGTGACGTTGATGCGGTGGCCCAGCAGCCGGGGGTCCGCGAGAAGGCGTACGGCGGCGGCAGCGGCCGATTCCTCCTGGCGGAACCAGTCCAGCCCCTCCTCGCGGCTGTCGATCGCGACCTGCACCACGCCCGCCACCGGGGCGTCGGTCAGTTCGGACGTGAACTGGGTGGCGAACCGGTTGGCCGTACGGGCGTTGTCGTACAGGTAGTCCAGCAGGCGCGTCTCGGCGGCCAGGCGGTCGTCGTCCTCCTGCTCCATGAGTTCGACGCCGTAGGCGCGCACCAGGTCGTGCAGCACGTAGTGGCCCTCGGCGTCCCGGGACAGCAGGCTGGCCGAGATCAGCTCGTGCAGGTGCCTGCGGGCCGCGGGCAGTTCCACACCCGCGAGGGAGGCCGCCGCCTCGGCGGACACGGCCGGGCCGGGGTGCAGGGCCAGGTGCCGGAAGAACCGCGCGGTCTCCTCGGTGAGCGCCCGGTACGACCAGGAGAACACGGCCCGGACGTCGACCCGCCGGTCGTCGGCCGTCAGCGCGTCCAACCGCGGCCGGGCCCGGCGCAGTTCACGCACGCCCAGCCGCAGCGGCATCCCGGGCGTGCTGCTCAGCTGCGCGCCGACGACCGCGACCGCCAGCGGCAGGTACCCGCACAACGCGACCAGTTCGGCGGCGGCCTCGGGCTCCGCCCAGCACCGCTGCTGGCCGATCCGCGCCGCCAGCGCGGCCACCGCCTCGGCCGGTGTCCACACCTCCAGGCCGATCGGCGAGGCCCCCTCGCTCGCGACCAGTCCGGACAGCCGGTTGCGCGACGTGACGATGGTGAGGCATCCCACGGACGCCGGCAGCAGCGGTCTGACCTGCTGCGAGTCCCGGGCGTTGTCGAGTACGAGGATCAGCCGCCGGGACGCGGTCCGCTCCTTGAACAGGGCCGCCCGCTCCTCGGTACCGGACGGGATCTCGCTGCTGGGGACCCCCAGCGCGGTCAGAAACCCCCCGAGGGCCACCCCGGGCTCCAGCGGCCGGTCCGAGTCCTCGAAGCCCCGCAGGTTCACGAAGAGCTGGCCGTCCGGGTAATGCTCCGCGACCTCGTGCGCCCAGTGCACCGCCAGCGTCGTCTTGCCCACACCGGCCATGCCCGCCACCGCGGCGATCACGACATGTCCGCCGCCCACCGCGGCGCTCTGCGCCGTGACCCCGTGGGCGGCCCGCAGCGCCTCCTTGCGGCCGCGGAAGACCGCGGGGTCGGGCGGCAGTTGCTGCGGCACCCGCCGCACCCGCCGCACCGACGCCTGGACCAGCTGCCGGCGTGCCTCCGCGTCCAGGTCGAGGGCGTCCATCAGGTCGCCGAGGGTCGCCTGCCGCGGCAGACTGCGCCCCCGCTCCATGTCGCTGATCGCCCGGACACTCACTCCGGACACCCCGGAAAGGTCCTCCAGCGTCAGCAGCGACCGCTGCCGTGCCTCACGCAGCAGCCGGCCGAACGCCCGCTTGTCCATCCCCGTCCTCCCCGGTACCGCCGACGGCCCCTCCGCCCGTCGAACGTCAGGACGCGGCCACAAACGTAACATTCCAGGATCGCACACTTTCCGACACACTCACATGTTGGACCTGCGCCGACCCAGGGGGCGACACCCCTTCGTCACACCTTCAGTCTCTCGGCCAGCTGCATGCGTGAGGAGACACCCAGCTTCGGGAAGATCTGGTAGAGGTGCGAGGCCACGGTACGGGGGGACAGGCGGAGTTGCTCCCCGATGGCCCGGTTGGACAGGCCGCGGGCGGCGAGCCGGGCGATGGTGAGCTGCTGCGGCGACAGCACACGGGAGACCTCGTCGCCGATCGACTCGGATTCCGCTTCCGCCCCGCCGGTCGCCCTCAGTTCCAGGGCCGCCAGATCGGCGCGGGTACGGGCACCGAGCTTCCGGAAGACGTTCTCGGCCGTCGCGAGCGGCCCCCGCGACTCGACGACGCGGCGCCCGCGCCTGAGCCACGCGCCATAGCTGAACTGGGTCATTCCGTACAGCAGGGGCCATCCCTCGGCGCCGTCCCCGAGCGCCGCGCGGTAGCGGGCCTCCGCCTCCTCGTCCGGGGCGAGGGTCGCCTCCGCGTAGGTCAGGACCCGCGCGAGCAGCGGCCCCCGCCCGGTCCGGGTCATGCTCTCGACCTGTCCGACGACGTCCCTGGCGTCATCGAGCCGCCCCGCGGGCCGCGCCGCCTCCACCAGGAAGGCGAGCCCCCACAGCTGCTCGAAGGAGTACGGCGTCGTCAGCTCGGTGAACAGGGAACGCAGGTGGGCGTAGCCCTCGGCGTACCGTCCGGTGCCGGACGCCGTCAGCGCGCGGGTGAGTGCGGCCAGGCGCAGCTGTTTGCCGTAGCCGAGGTGCAGGGACGCCTCCTCGACCTCCGCGGCGCACTCCAGTGCCTTGTCGTGCCGGCCCTGCAACGCCTTGATGACGCCCTGGGCCCCGGTCGCCCTCGCCGCCCACCTCGTCTGTCCGGTCCGCAGGGCGACCGTCCGGGCCTCCTCGGTCATCGCCTCCGCGCTCTGCCACTGGCTGGCCAGCCAGACTTCCACCAGGGCCCTCGCCACGAGGATCTGCGGCAGGTGCAGGTGCCGTCCGGCGGCCCGGACGTCGGCCTCCGCCGCCTTCAGCAGCAGCGCCGCCCGGCCCAGGTCGCCCGTGAGGTGTGCCGTCTGGCCGAGCACGAAGCGGTCGGCCTGTCCGGGCGCGGGGTGCAGGGGGACCCGGCTCACCGCCAGCGGTTCGACCAACGCCATGATGGCGAGATCCCGTGCGTTCCACGGTCGCGGGCGCAGGTCCTCGACCGCCTCCACGACCGTGCGCCGTTCCGCGGGCCCGGCCTGTTGCCACCAGCACCGGCCGGCCGCGGCGTGCAGCAGTTTCTGCGCCAGCTCGGGATGCGAGGCGGCGACGGCGCGCGCCGCGGAGCAGAGTTCCGGTACCCGGTCCCGGCCCACGGAGGAGGTGCTCGGCATCAGATCGTGCAACCACAGCTGCACGGCACGACCGTATTCCCCGAGTTCGGGGACGTCGATCCCGCGGGCGTACCGGCGGGCCTGCTCCTCCAGACCTTGGTACGCCGCCAGTTCGGCGGCGCGCTGCAACCGGCCGGCGGCCCGCTCGGAGTCCGCGGAGAGCCGGGCCGCGCACTCCAGCGCGGCGAGGAAGGTCAGCACCGCGGTGCCCTGACAGGGCCCGTCCGCCAGGGCGTCCAGGCGTCCGGCGAGTTCTTCCTCGACGCCGGCCGTGCACTGGGCCGTGTGCCAGGCCGCGTGCAGCGGGCTCGTGACGCTCCGGCCGAGCGCCGCGTGGGCGGTCATCCGGCGCGCTGCCGACTCCAGGTGGAGGACGGCGACCCGCAGCAGCGGCTGGGCGAACCGCAGGCGGTCACCGTGATCGGCGACCAGCCCACGCCGCACGACCTCGTCCAGCCCGCTCCGTACGTCCTTGTCCAGCCCGCTCCGTACGACCTCGTCCGACCCGTGCTGCCCGGATTCGTCCAGGCCGCTCCGTGCGGCCGCGTCCACGCCGCTGCGGGCCGCGGCGTCACCGGCCAGCAGGCGGGTGCCGGCGCCGAGCACGTCCTGGGTCAGCGACGACATGCTCAGGGCGGCGACGAGCAGCACGCCGCGCGCCGGTGCCGACAGGTCGGCGAGGTCCTCCGCGTACGCCTCGGCCAGGCGCGGCGTGGCCGGCAGCATGCCGAGGCCCGCCGCGTCCATGAGGCCGGTGCCGTTCAGGGACAGTTCGGTGAGCGCGAGCGGATTCCCGGCCGCCACGGCGAGGACGAGTTCCTGTTCGGCGTACGAGGTGACCCGCCCGGACCGTTCGACGAGTTCGCGGGCCTGCGGATCCGAGAGCGGCCCCAGGGTGACGGCGAGCGCGTCCGGCGCGAGCGGGGCGGCGGGTTCCGCCCGCTGCGCGACGATCATCCCCACCTGTGTCCCGCCGCAGCGCCGGGCCATCTCGCGCAGGGTGTCCCGGCTCGCGTCATCGAGCCGGTCGAAGTCGTCCACGCACACGAGGACCGGCCCCGGTGCCGTCGCCAGCAGGCGCAGCGCGGCCACGGCCAGCTGCTGCGGCGCGGGCTGGGCGGCGCCGCCGAACGCCTCCTCCAGCACCGAGCGGTCCTGGGCCGGCACATCGGTGAGCCGGGCCAGCAGGGGATGGAGGAGGCCGTGCAGCGCCGCGTGCCGCAGTCCGCGTTCGGCCGGGGCCCAGGCGGTCGCCAGCACGGGTATGTCCAGCCGCTCCGCTTCCGTCCCGGCGAACTGCAGGAGGGCCGTCTTCCCCGTGCCCGCGTGCCCGCTCAGGTGGAGCACCCGGCCGCCGCCGGAGAGCGCCGCCGGCAGCGCGGCCACCAGTTCCTGGGCAGACCCGCGGCCGACCAGGTCCCTGTCGCCCGACCACATGTGTGCGCTCACCTCGTGCTCTCCCCCGCCCATCCTCCGACCGGCAGCGGGTGTGTCACCACACGACGGGGTGGCCACGTGCGGACCCGGTCCGGACGGTACGGACGGTTGCCCCGGCACTGCCGCGTCCGTCCCGCGCGCCGGTGTACGACAGCGATCGCGCTCCGTCCTGAGCTGGTCCTGAGATATGGGTGTGATTTTAACAGCGGTTCCGGATCGGCGGGCGGGACGAGCGGCCCGCGCCGGTGCCGCGGCGGGTGCGGCCGGCACCAGGGGCCCACTCTGCCGGGGTGCTCCGGGCTGCGCCCGGGTGCTGGTGCGACCTCAGCCGCGGGGGCCGTCCGCGGTGGGAACGGATCCCGGGTCGGCTCCGGCGTAGAGGTCGCGGATGCTGACGTCGGCCCCGTGTTCCAGACGGCGGAAGACCCAGTCGATGGGGTGGCACTCCCGGGTGTCGGGCAGTTCCACGACGAGCGGGACGGCGTGCTCGTCGTCGGACACCCGACGCCAGGCTCCGCCCGCGTGCCGGGTCAGTATCTCGCCGACGTAACAGCCGAAGCCGACGAGGGAGTCGGCCATCTCCTGCCCCGTGGCCCCGTCGGTCCGGAAACCGTCGACGATGTCCTCCACCAGACCGATGCTGTCGGGACTGTAGTCCAGCCGGGCGTAGCTGATGTCGGCTGCGGCCTCGACGATGGCAGCCGCACGGCGCGGCGCGCTGTCAGGCTCCAGGGGGTAGTTCAGGTGCAGCTGCATGTTCGTCCTCGGACCGTTGCCGTCAGTGCCTTCGAGGCTAGCTGGAGAACACCTGAGTGAACATGTTCTTTTGGTCTCGGCGGGCTACCCGGACAGGCACCGTTCGGCCAGTGCGCCAGGTGTTCCAAGCCGCCGGCCGGGTCGGCACGCCATGTGTTTCGCATCGCAGGCCGGGGTACGGCCGGCTCCGGCACCGCCCGCACGAGTGACCCACCGTACGACACACGTGTCGCCTTTCGGTGACGGATGGCACCGGCCGACGGGGCCGGGAGGACACCCTCGTAAAACCGGACCCGCGAGTCCGGTACTATCGGATTCCGATTACCGGACCCCAGGGTCCGGTACTTCTGCGCCCTTCCCCCGCGCGGAAGGAACACCCCGAGATGAAGGGACACCCCGAGATGAATCACGCACGTATCAGCGAAGCCCTCCGGGCCCTGGTCTTCGAGCCGGACCCGGACGTGCCGCTGCACGAGGTCCTGGACCGCTACTACGCCCCGGACTACACCCACCGCAGCGACGGAAGGACCATGGAACGCGCCGAATTCACGCAGCTGGTCGCGCGCTTCCGGACCCAGGTCACCGCGGGCACGGTGACCGTGCTCGACGAACTGCGCGACGGCTGCGCCTACGCCGAGCGGCACGTCTTCCGGATCACCCTGAGCGACGGCTCGGCCCAGCACCGGGAGATCGCCGTCTTCGGCACGCTCGCCGAGGACGGCCGTTTCCGGCACCTGAGCGAGACCGGCTTCGACACCGCCCCCGACGAGACCCGCTGATCCCCCCGACGATCGGAGTACGACATGCCCCGCCTGACCGACCCGGACCCCGCCTCGTTCCCGGCGGAGGTCCGCGAACTCCTCGATTCCCTGCCGCCCGACCCGATGGTCAGGATGATGTCCCACTCGGCGGGCACCGTGAAGCCGTTCGTCGGCTTCGCCAGAACGCTGTTCACGTCGCTGGAGCTACCGGACCGCGCACGTGAACTGGTGATCCTCACCGTGGCCCGGTACACCGGCAGTACGTTCGTCGAGGCCCAGCACACCCCCATCGCGGAGGCCGCCGGGGTCGACGAGCGGACCCGGCGGCTCATCCGCGACGGACGGCTCGACAGCCCCGACCTCACGCCCGCCGACCGCGCGCTGCTCCGGTTCACGGCCGAGGTGGTCCAGTGGCCTCGCGTCTACGACGAGGTGTTCGAGCAGGCCCGCACGTTCCTCACCGACCGCGAGCTGGTCGAGGTGCTTCAGGTGATCGGCTACTACTGGTCGTTCGGCCGGATCACCACCGTGCTGGACGTCGAGGTGACCAAGGTCTACGGCGACGAACAGGTGCTGAACACCCCGGACGGCGGCGCCTGACGCCAGACGGCGGCGCCAGACGTCGGACTCCGGCCCGAGCCGGGCGAGCGGTCGGTTCGGCCGGTGCGGCTTGCGGCTACGGGGTGGTGGCGAGCACCCGGTAACTGAAGAAACCGGACGCGACGTCGGTGCCGCTCTCCCGCAGGCCGTCCAGGCGGAGGAACGCGTCGGTGTACGGGGAATCGGGTACGCCGACCTCGCAGTCGGGCTTGAAATAGACGTCCATGTAACGGGTGAGTGAGAAGTTCTGCACCGAGTACATGGCCTGCGGCAGGGTGTGGCACTCGAAGTTCGAGGCGTCGACCCGGACTTCGGTACCACTGAAGTCGTGGTTCGAGTAGAACGCCACGCCGCCGATCTCGACGGCCGAGGCGGGCTGGGCCAGGCCGAGACCTGCGAACGCCGCCACTCCGGAGGTCACGGCCGCCATCCCCACGAGACGGCGCTTCCAACGACTGCTCATGTCGCACTCCCTGGTGTGTGTGTCGACTCCGCGGTGCTGGTACGCCCCACACACTTGTGCATTCAACGAATGGCGGGAAGCAGTGATTCGGACATTCACCCACACCAGAAACCGGAACCGAACATCTTTTTGCTCATTCCGTGATCACTCGGTCAGGTGGTGATCACTGATGTGCGGGGGGACCGGCCGTCGGCGGACGGCGCGGCGGGCCGGTCCGGCTCGTTCGAGGAGTCGTCAAAACTCGCCCGGAGCCGGCACATGAGCCGCGCCAGCTCGCCGACCTCGTCGTCGGTCCAGTCGCCCAGCCGGTCGGCGAGCAGCCGAGCGGTCCGTCGGTGCAGTTCGCCGAGCCAGTACCGGCCCTCGTGCGTCAGCCGCAGGATGCGCGACCGCCCGTCCGCCGGGTCGGGAGAACGATCGATCACGCCCTGCCCGACGAGCTGCGCGACCTGCCGGCTGGCAACCGATATGTCCACCCCGAGCAGATCCGCCAGCTCACCGATGCGCAGGTCGCCGTGGCGGCTGAGCAGCGCCAGCACGGCGACGGAGCCGTTGGTGCAGCCGTCCGGCAGGATGCGGCCCAGTTCCCGTCGCACCGCGCCGAAGGCGCTGAACTGGCGGATCAACTCCTCGTATCGCGCCGTATCGACCACGTACGCCTCCCATGTCATTGCTTCAAGCAGCCAATCATGTGATGACCACAGGACAAGCCGTCAGGTGCCTGCGGACGCATTCTCGCGGAGACACCTATCTCCCCAGGAGGCGAGTGCCGGAAAACACACACCGGCGCACACGTGCCTGCCGTTCCGCCTGCCCCGACTGCATCGCGCACGTGTGTGGCACTCTGCCCTCGCGTGTAGGCCCACCAGAAACATCCCCCGGGATCCCGTGCCGTGACCGCCGCTTAGACTATTGAACACATGTTTCTTCCAGACATCTCCCCGCGCCCCGATCGGAGGCCGTCGATGACGCAGAGCGCACCTCGCGCGTTGCGATGCGACGCTCAACTGAATCGCACCCGCATCATCGACTTCGCACGCGAGACCTTCGCGGAGACGCCCCAGGCGACCCTGAAGTCGATCGCCCGGGGCGCGGGAGTCGGTCAGGGGACGATGTACCGCCACTTCCCCACCTCCGACCACCTGCTGCTGGCGGTCTACTGGGCCGAGATCGACGAACTGGTCGACGCGGCGCCGCGCCTGTTGAAGCAGCACGAACCCGTCCTGGCGCTGCGGCTGTGGCTCCAGCGGCTGGCCGGCTACGGCAGTCTCGGCACGGCGGTGTCCCGGGCCGTGGCGGCAGCCACCCGCGCGGACCCGGACAGGCCCGCCTACCAGCAGATCAGTGCCGTGCTCGACGAGTTGCTCACCGCGTGCAGAAGGGCGCACCGGCTGCGGGACGGTGTCACCGCGCACGAGGTCCTGCTCCTCATGCAGTACGTCTGGGCCACCGACGACGGGGCCGACCGGCCGGAAAGGCCCGATACCGGCCTCCTGGACATCGTGATGGACGGCCTGTGCAGCCGGACCAGCGCCTGAGGACCGGTCAGGCCAAACAGTTCCTGGCGGCCAGTCAGGTCGTCACCGTTGCACTGTGTCTGACGGCCCGCCATTCCTCCGGTTCGCGTTCACCACGGCGGCCTTCGGGTCCGGGGGCCTTCTGGTGGGCGCGCAGGTTGAGGTGCCGCGTGTGCGCGGGCCGCTGGAGGCGCGTTCGGGGCGGCAAGAAGGCGCGCTGTGGGCGCAGGGCGAAAATCCGGCCCAGCGGGTCGTCCATCGCGGCACGGGGCACCAGCCGCTACCACCGCGCCCTCCCGGCTATCCCTCGCTGCGCGGCGCCAGCCGTCGTGTGATCCGGTCGAACAGATCCGTCAGCGGCTCGCCGACGTCCCGGCCGAACTCGGTCAGCCCGTAGGTGACCTGGGGCGGCGTCGTCGGCTCGACCTCCCGCCAGACCAGGCCGTCCTGGACCAGCGCACGCAGGGTCTGGGCGAGCATCTTCTCGCTGATCCCCCGGATGCTCTCGCGCAGCTCGTAGAACCGAAGGTCGTTGCTCCGCAAGGAGATCAGCACCCAGATGCCCCACCTGCTGGTCACGTGGTCGACCACATCGCGCGCGGGGCAGTCAGTGTGAAACACGTCATACCGCTCGGCCGCCCCGGCCTGTCTGTGCTGCACGCCTCCCGCCATGTCATGAGCTTACCCCGAGGTATGTCCTTACCAAAAGTTAGTCCGCGCTCCTAGCGTGCAGGTCACAGAGAACAGAAGGCCACGGGGAACATCCGACAAGGAGCTGATCATGATCACGGTGACTGGGGCGACCGGGAATATCGGCCGGCCGTTGACGCAGGCGCTGGCCGAGGCGGGCCGGCAGGTGACGGCGGTGTCACGGCACCCGGCGGCGGTACCGAACGGCGTCCGTCACATGGCGGCCGACCTGGCCGAGCCGAGCAGCCTCAAGCCCGCGCTGGACGGCGCGAAGGCGCTGTTCCTGCTGCTGTCCGGCGACCTGCACGCCACGGGAGCCAACCCTGCCGACATCATCGGCGAAGCTGCGGACAGCGGCGTTGGCCGGGTCGTCCTGCTCTCCACACTGGGCGTGGTGACCAGGCCCTTCGGCCCGACGCGGATCGCGATGCGCGCGCTGGAGGACACGTTGCGGGAGTCCGGCCTGGAGTGGGCCATCCTGCGGCCGGGCGGCTTCGCCTCCAACGCCCTGTGGTGGGCCGAGTCCGTCCGCGCGCAACAGGTCGTCGCCGCGCCCTTCGGTGACGTCGGGGTGCCGATCATCGACCCGGCGGACATCGCCGCGGTCGCGGCGGCCTGCCTGCTGGACGACCGGCACACCAGCGGCGCGTACGAGCTGACCGGCCCGGAGGTGATCACTCCGCGCGAGCAGGCGGAGGCCATCGCCGCCGCGCTGGGCTCGCCGGTGAGGTTCCACGAACTCACCCGCGACGAGGCCAAGGCCGCCATGGCCCAGAGCATGCCGGCGGAACTCGCCGACGACACCCTGGACATCCTCGGTTCCCCGAGCCCGGCCGAGCAGCGCGTCAGCCCGGACGTCGAGCGTGTCCTCGGCCGCGCCCCGCGCCCCTTCGCCGACTGGGCCGCCCGCAATGTCGCCGCGTTCCGCTGAAACCGGTCTGCACCGCCGGAACTCCTCCTCGTACCCGGCGACCCACTGCTGACAGCCGAGGGCCCTGACCCGAAGTTGACACCGGCGTGGCCTCCTGCCGGACCGGAACCGACACTGCTGCCGCAGTGAGTCGGCGTGCAGCCGAGCCCGTTGGCCCTACGAGCCCAAGAGGCCGTTTCCGCCCGCCGGCCCGCGGATCCCCTTCCATCGGTCCGGTCCGACGGCCCGCCAGAAGAACGGCGGCGGGCCTCCCGCCCCGGCCCCCCGGTCCCCGGCCTTCGGAGACCGGGGACCGCCGGGTCAGCGGAGCTTGCGGAACGTCGTCCGGATGTCCGAGGTGAAAGCCTCGGGGTTCTCGTAGTGGACGAAGTGGCCGCCCTTCATGTGGGCGTTGACGTTGACCACGTTGAAGGAACTTCGCGTGGGACCGTTCTCGAAGTGGGCGATGCGGTCTTCGACGGTGTTGACACCGGGCGGGTAGGCGTCGCCGAGGAGGAAAGTGAAGCCGGCCGGGGGCTCGACGACGGGCTGCCGGTCGTGCGAGGGCACCCACGGGTAGCGCACGGCGTTGCGGTACATGCGGATGGAGGTGCCGATGGACTGGGTCACCCAGAAGGTGGTGGCCTGGGTGAGGATGAAGTCGCGCGGGAAGTTCGCGTCGAAGTCGCCCCGCTTGTCGCTCCACTTCTTCCACCGCTGCAGCAGCCAGGCGAGCATGCCGACGGGCGAGTCGTTCAGACCGTGGCTGAGGGTGGACCCGTCCAGCATGTGGACCGCGACGTGCGAGACATACGTCTTGACGAGGTTCTCCAGGCCCGCCCGTAGCTCCGGCGAGGCGTCCGCGGGAATCTTGGCACCGTCGGTCAGGTCCCAGAACCGCTCATTGGCGAACTGGCCGGGAGGCATGTCGTGGCCGTAGTGCAGGCCGATGATGCTGTCGCCGTACTTGTGGCCGAGCGCGCTGGTGACGAGCGCGCCGTAGTCGGAGCCCGCCACCGCGTACTTCTCATGGCCCAGGACCTCGGTCATGAGGGCGTGCATGATGTCGGCGATCTTCCAGTAGTTCAGGTCGCCCCTGCCGACGGGGGTCGACCAGGCGAAGCCGGGCAGGTCCGGGATGATGACGTCGAACGAGTCGGCCGGGTCGCCGCCGTGGGCGGCGGGGTCGGTCAGCGGGCCGATGAGCGAGTAGCTGAACTCGCCCGGCCACGGCCAGCCGGGGAGGACGACGAGTGGGATCGGATTCGGTCCCTTGCCACGCTCGTACACGAAGTGCACGGGGGCGCCGTCGATCTCGACCTTGTGCTGGTTGAAGGAGTTGAGCCGCTGCTCCTGCGCACGCCAGTCGAAGCCGTCCGCCCAGTACTCCACGAGCGGCTTGAGGTAGGCGGTACTGATCCCGTAGTACTCCTCCTCGTTGTCCAGGTCGTCGAAGAAGCGGGTGCGCTTCAGGCGGTCCTTGAGGTCGTCGAGTACATCCTGGGAAACACTGATTTTGTACGGCTCCAGCGCGCTGGTCTTGCGGTCGTCGCTCACGGCGATGCTGCTTTCGTGTAGGGGGATGAAGGGCCCGGTGCGGGGCGCGATGCGAAGCGTGATGAGGGGCGAGCGAGGAATGGCCGCCCCGGGTCAACTATTCGTCGGGGCAGGTGTCATCGCCTGCCGAACCTGACGGGCCTGCCCAACCTGCCGAACTCGCCCAACCCGCCGAACCTGCCGGGTCTACCGGATCGGCCGGATCGGCCGGATCTACTGGGTCTGCCGAAGGGGGGTGCGGCGTGGCCACCGCCGGCCGTCGGGCCAGGCGTGGGGCAGGCCGCAGAAGACGCCGGTCAGTCGGTGAAGTCCAGGCGGAGCCGGGTCTGCTTGAGCTCGGCGATGTACCAGGAACCGTCCGTCTTGACGAAACGTGCGTGGTAGTGGCCGAAGCCGTGCATGCCCCGGAAGTGGATGGCCTCGGAGAGTTCGGCATCCGCGGGCCGGGTGACGATGTCCTCCATCGCCCATACACCGTGGGCGGCGGTCGGCGAGTCGACATCGATCTCGTCGGAGAACAGGTGGTGCACCAGGGTGACACCGGGCCCGCCGCTGGCGCCGACCGTGGCGGCGATCTTCTCCCGGCCCTCCATCCGGAGCCACACCGACCCGTCGGGCTTGTGCGGGGTGAAGGTGCCGTCGGGGGTGAACAGATCCGCCAAATCCTGCCAGCGCTGGTGATCCGCGTAACGGACGTAGCGAGCCATCAGGCGGCGAAGATCCTCGGTGATGCTCAGGCGCTCAGTGGTATCCATCATCAATCGTCCTTGCTCCAGTGCGGCAGACGGTCGTCACACCGATGCGACGATCCGACCGCACTTCCTGCGCGGCCGGACCGTCCCGGAGCGGACATGTACCCCGAAGTCGAACCATGTCCGAAGTCGACATATATTCCGGAGTCGACTCGCATGCCGAATCGACAGGTGTCTCCGAGTCGGCATGTGTCCCGATGTCGGGCCGTCGGCCGACCCGCTCGGCGATGGGGATCACCGGGAAATCCGAGGACTCCGGCGAAAACCCGGAGAAACCACGGACCCGGAGAGCTCCCACTTGGACCGTCTGGTCCATTCATTATGGAGTCGAGCCGAATGGACCCGCAAGTCCAGAAGAAGTGAGGCCGATCATATTCCGGACCGTGCGGTCCAGTCATCGCCACCGGAGGACGAACCGGGGCCGGCCCGGGGCGGGCGCCGCACGCCCGGCCTCTGCCGCCCTCAGGACCACAACCTCTACAGCCCCAGGTCGAGAGCCAGGCACGAGTAGTAGTTCCAGGCGCCTTCGGGGTTGTAAGAAGCCTTGGCTCCACCGCTCGACTCGGCGTCCACCTCTTGGACCATCTCCTCGTAGCGGACGCGCTCGGGGAGCTTGCCGTACCGCGCATGCCGTACCGCCGCCGCGGCGGCGTCCGTCGTCAGTGCCTCGTTCATGGCAGTTCTCCACTTCATCGGTGGGTGCTTCACGTCCTGTTCGACACCCTGACGACAGCCAGCTTGCCTCCGCCCGAATAACCTGTCAAGGCGGTTACGCGATGGGATCGGTCACGAATCGGCCAACCCCGGATGTCTCGTGTCCCGAAAACAACTGGGCTGCGCCCGCGTGCTCCGACCACCCCGACCCGCGCTCCGACCGCCACCTGTGCTCCGCCCCCGCCTCCGGCACACATGCCCTTGACCGAAGGCCCCCGAGCCACTGCCCGAAGATCCCCGAGCCCCTGCCCCAAGGGCCCGGTCACCGCATCCATCCGCACACGTGTCCCCGACCACATCACGTAGGGGACCGATCCAGGCAACCCAACAGCCATGCCGACCAGTTGACCTGTCGGGACACCTCGTCCCCCGCCCCCGGACCGGGGGCAGTGACAGGAAGGTAGTCATGAGAAGACTCAGAACGGCGGCGCTGCTGCTGGGAGTCGGCACGCTGGCGGGCATGGTCGCCGCGCCCGCCGACGCGTCGCCCCCGAAGCCCGTCGCCGGGCACTCGGGCGAGACGGCCGCCGGGCCCGTCGAAACGGTCACCCTGATCACGGGTGACACCGTCCGCTACCGGCGCGCGGGCGACACCGTACAGGTGATCGCCGGCACACCGGCCACGCGGCGGCCCGAGACGGCCTTCGTCCAGTTCACCGAGCACGGCCACGCATACGTCGTACCGAACGACGCCTGGGGCGCGTTCACCCGTGGCCAGGTCGACAAGGCGCTGTTCGACATCACCGGACTCGCGGCGCAGAGGCTCGACGACCGGCACACCGACCGCATCAAGGTGATCGTCACCGGCACGCCGGGCACCGCGCCGAAGACGGCGACGCCGGCCACCGCCGAGGTCACCAGGAGCCTGCCCCGGCTGGGCGCCCGGGCGCTGTCCACCGCGAAGTCCGACGCCACGTCCCTGTGGGCGGCCCTGACCGGCGAGGCGGGCGGCACGGCGGGCGCGCGCCGGGCCGTCCCCGCCCGCGGCACGAAGATCTGGCTGGACGGCGTCGTACACGCGTCGCTCGACGTGAGCGTGCCGCTGGTCGGCGCCCCCACCGCCTGGGAACGCGGCTTCACCGGCGACGGGGTGAAGGTCGCGGTGCTCGACACGGGCATCGCCTCAGGCCACCCCGACCTGGCCGGAAAGATCGACGCCGCGAAGAACTTCTCCGGCACGGACGACACCGAGGACCACGCCGGGCACGGCACACACGTGGCGTCCACCATCACCGGCAGCGGCGCAGCGTCGGGCGGCCGCTACCGGGGCATGGCACCCGGCGTCCGGCTGCTGAACGGCAAGGTGCTGGACGACTCCGGCAGGGGCACCGACTCCTCGATCCTCGCCGGCATGGAGTGGGCCGTCCAGCAGGGCGCCAAAGTGATCAACATGAGCCTGGGCGGCAACGACCCGAGCGACGGCACGGACCTGATGTCCACCGCGGTCAACGAGCTGTCCGCCGCGTCGGGCACCTTGTTCGTGGTGGCCGCGGGCAACTCCGGCGGGCCCGAGACGGTGACCTCTCCGGGCGCGGCGGACGCCGCGCTGACCGTGGCGAGCACCACCAAGCAGGACACCCTCAGCTCGTTCTCCAGCCGCGGCCCCCGGGCCGGCGACTTCGGCCTGAAGCCGGAGATCTCCGCACCCGGGGAGAACATCACGGCCGCCCGCGCCCCCGGCGCCTTCCCCGACCGGCCGGGCGACGCGGACTACGTGTCGCTGTCCGGTACGTCGATGGCCACCCCGCACGTCGCGGGTGCCGCCGCCCTCCTCGCGGGTGAACACCCCGACTGGGACGGGCAGCGGATCAAGGCCGCACTGACGGGTTCGGCGCGTGTGCTGGACGGCGTCGACGTGTTCGGCAACGGCGCGGGCCGCCTCGACGCGGCCCGCGCCACCGGCCAGTCCGTGCGCACGGTCACCCCGTCCCTGGGACTGGGCCGTATCCCGTGGCCGCACGACCCGGCGAAGCCCACCACCGCGCAGGTCAACTACGCCAACGACGGCGACAGCCCGGTCACCCTCGACCTGAGCCTGTCGGTCACCGACGAGGGCGGGTCACCCGCGCCGGCCGGCCTGTTCTCCGCCGAGCCGTCCGTCACCGTACCGGCGCACGGAACCGCGACCGCCACCGTGCGGGTCGCGGCCGGTGCCGAGTCCGTCGGCGCCTACGAGGGCCGGCTGACGGCCACTGCCGGGGACACCCGCCTGGTGACCCCGGTCAGCGCGCGGGTGCTGGAGCAGGTCCGCACCGTCACCGTGCAGGTGCTCGGCCGGTCCGGGCAGCCGCTGTCCGGCGGTGACGCGCCGGTCCTGCTGCAGAACGAGACCACCGGTGCCGTCTACTTCCCCGTGGGCGCGTCGGCCACCGTCGAGGTGGAGGTGCCCGACGGCACGTACCGCGTCCTCGGCATGGGGCTCTCGCCCTCGTCGTACGACTGGTCGGCGACCTACGTCGCGCAGGCCGGACTGCACGTCGACGGGGACCGCTCGATCACTCTGGACACCCGTGAGGCCAAGCCCGTCACGGTCGGTCTCGACGACCCGGCGGCCCGGCCCGACATGTACACCGCGTACACCACCCTCCAGTCGGACGTCGGCGGACCGGACGACACGTCCCGGGCCCTCGTGGCGGGCAACTTCGAAGAACAGTACGTGCTGTCCACGCAGGCCGTCCCCGGGGTGACCCTCTCCTACGGCGCCACCTGGGCCCCGCCGCAGAACCGGGTGATCTCGGTCGGCGACGACCCCTTCGAGGCCACGTTCGTGGACGACCCCCAGGCCGAGGGCTACGAGGGCGACGTCACCGCCGAGGTGGCGGACATCGGCGAGGAGACCGATCCGGACCGGGTCGGCGATGTCGCCGGCAAGGTCGTCCTCATCGCACCTGACGACGTGTCCGATCCGGGGGAGGCGCCGACGCAGGAGCAGTTCACCACCCTGCTGACCGCTCTGAAGGCCAAGGGCGCCCGGCTGGTGCTCAGTTACGACTACATCGCCGGCACCGGGGTCCTGCCGGTGCTGAACCTCTTCGCGCCCAAGGACATCCAGCGGCTGCGCGACCGGCTGGCAGCCGGCCAGACCCAGGTGCACGTGGTCGGCCGGCCGGCCGGCCCGGCCATGTACGCCCTGTTCAGCTCGGTGGGCTCGAAGCTGCCCGACGGACAGTCCTGGCACTTCGACCGGGCCGCGCTCGCCCGCGTGGACGCCGCCTACCGCGCCCCGGCCGGCGACGGCCGGCGCACCCTCAGTCAGGTGCTCACCTTCTCGGACCCGCTGACCGGCGCGTCCGGCAGCATCGAGCCGCGGGTGCTGCTCCCGCAGACCCGCGTGGAGTACTTCTCGCCGGGGGTGTCCTGGACCCCGCAACTGCTCGAAGGGCTGACTCCCGACTGGCGGTACGTGGCGACCGAGTCGGCGGCACCGGTCACGTACCGCGCCGGACAGCGCACGGCCGGTGTGTGGGGGGCGGCGCCCTTCGGGCCCCGGCTGTCGCGGGCCGTACCGGACGGCGCGGGGGGCGAACCGCTGCCCGCCGCCTACCGGGACGGGGACCGGCTGGTCACCGACTTCCCGGTGTTCAGCAGCGCCGGCTTCGGCCGGGTGATGACGCCCGGCACCGACTTCGACAGCGGTGAGGTGCTGGAACGGGGCACGACCAGGCTGTTGCGCGGTGAGACGGAGGTGGCCGCCGACGACACGCCGGGCGTGGCCGACTTCGCGCTGCCCGCGGCGACGGACACCTACCGGCTGGTCGTCACCGGCACCCGGCCGTCCGCGCTGTCCACGGACGTGCGGTCGGAGTGGACCTTCACCAGCGGCCACACCGAGGACGGCACACCGGCCCCGCTGGACCTGCTGGACCTCGGGTTCGCGCTGCCGCTCGACGGGCACAACACGGCGGCCGCCGGAACGAAGGTCACCGGCACCGTGACGGTGCGGCACCAGCCGGGCGCGACGGGAACCGCCCCGGTCCGCACGGTCGGCGTCGACGTGTCCTACGACGACGGCAGGAGCTGGCGTCCCGCCGCCGTCAAGGCGGCCGGGGACGGCACCTGGTCGCTGGTGATACCCGCGGGCGGCCGGGCGGGCGGCCGGGCCACCCTCCGGGCGAGCGCCGTGGACGGGGCCGGCAACCAGGTGCGGCAGACGCTCACACGGGCCTACGGCCTGCGCTGAGCAGGTGACGTGTGTCCTGTCCCGGCCTCCGGGACAGGACACACGTACCCGGCCGGCCACCGGCCGACCGACGACAGGTGCCGTGGATCTGACGTGTGGGTGGCGGTCCCGGGTCACCCGCCCCTGGACCGGCTCCGCTTGGGCCGCGCGGGCCGCCCGCCGGGTGCGGTGCCGGTTATCCCACATGTGCATGAGTCTTGACACGACGGCCCCTCTCACCACAGCCTATGGCAACGTTGTCAAAGCCGCGGACGGCACGGTCGCACCCGAACCGGCCGTCCCGTCGGCATGGTCTTTCTGATTGGACGTTTTGCTCATGGACGAGCAGCAGAGTCCGTCGCGCCGGCCCTCCCGGCGTGCCGTCGTCACCACCGGCACGACCCTGCTGGCGGGCTTCGGACTGGGCGTGGTGCTTCCGGCCGCAGAGGCCGCCGCAGGGACCCAGCAGCCCCGCACCGCCGCACCCGCACCCGCACCGGGTGAGATCGCCACGTTCCGTCCCGTGGAGGTCTCCTCGCAGGCGTACGCGCCCGCCGCGGCCGAGTTCGCGGTGGACGGGGTCCCGGCGCAGGGGGTCCGCGGCACCGGCTGGCGGGCCGGGGACGGCGACCCGCAGTGGATATCGGTGGACCTCCAGTCGGACTGCCTGGTCAGCCGGGTCCGGCTGACCTTCGAGGCGGACGCCGGCGACCCGGTGTTCACGCCCCCGGCGACCGGCAACCCGGCGCAGGGCACCACGGGCAAGGAGATCCTGTCGAGCTACGCGCGGGAGTTCGTCGTCGAGACGTCCCGGGACCGGAAGTCCTGGACGAGCCTGTACCGCACCACCGCCGGCACCGGCGGCGTCGTCGACATCCCGCTGACCCGCCCGGTGACCGCCCGCTGGGTGCGGATGACGGCCCGCAAGCGCTCCAGCGCCAACCCGCTGGGCCTCAACGGCTTCGAGGTGTACGGCACGGTGGGCGGGCACCGCCCGGACGCCACCGGCTGGACGGACTGGGGCACCCGGCACACCACTCCCCCGAAGCTGGCCGTCGCCGCCGACGGCACGGTGCCGCTGGAGTCCGGCTGGGCGCTGACCATGGACGACTGGACCGACGCCGCCGGCGGCGACCTGTCGAAGGCGGGCGTGGACACCAGCCGCTGGCTGCCCGCGACGGTCCCCGGCACCGTCCTCGGCTCGCTCGTCGACCAGGGCAAGCTGCCCGACCCGGTCGCGGGCCTGAACAACCTGCACGTCCCCGAGGCGCTGTCCCGCCACTCCTGGTGGTACCGCCGGGACTTCGAGGTGCCGCGCGGCCTGCGCACCGGCGCCGGCCGGCATGTGTGGCTGGAGTTCGACGGCGTCAACCACCGGGCCGATATCTGGCTGAACGGCCGCGACGTGGGCAGCGTGACGTTCCCCTTCGCCCGCTTCGCCCACGACGTCACCGAGCACCTGGCCGGATCGTCCACCGACCGGCACGCGCTGGCCGTGCGGATCACGCCGATGCCGGTGCCCGGCAGCCCCGGCGACAAGGGTCCGGCGGGCGAGGCGTGGGTGGACGCGGGCGCCGAGCAGATGAACCGCAACTCGCCCACGTACCTGGCCTCCTCGGGCTGGGACTGGATGCCGGCCGTCCGCGACCGCGGCGCGGGCATCTGGAACCATGTGCGGCTGCGCTCCACCGGGCACCTCGTGATCGGCGACGCGCGGGTGGACACCTCGCTGCCGGGGCTCCCCGACCTCTCGGTCGCCGAGCTGACGGTGACCGTCCCGGTCCGCAACGCCGACTCCGCCGACCACCGGGCCGTCGTCTCCGCGTCGTTCGGCGACGTACGGGTCTCCCGGGCCGTCACCGTCCCCGCGGGTGAGAGCGTCGAGGTGGTCTTCACCCCCGACGCCTACGGTGCGCTGCGCGTCCGCGATCCCGAGCTGTGGTGGCCCAACGGTCTGGGCGAGGCCCATCTGCACGAGCTGACCGTCGTCGCCGAGGCCGACGGCACGGAGAGCGACCGGCGCACCACCCGCTTCGGCATCCGGCAGTTCGGCTACGAGTACGACATCCCGCTGCCCTTCGTGCCCTCGGCCGACGCGTACACCCAGTCCGTGGACATCGGCGCGCAGCGGGCCCGGCATGTCCGGGTCAGGTGCCTGACCAGGGCGACCGGCTGGGGCAGTTCGCTGTGGACGCTGTCGGTCTTCGACAAGGCGCGTCCGGGCACCGACCTCGCCCTGCACGCGGCGGCCGAGGCGTCCAGCGCGGACGAGGACGGCCACGGCGCGGGCAACGTCACCGACGGCGACCCGGCCACCCGCTGGTCCTCGACCTTCGAGGACGACCAGTGGATCCGGGTGGACCTCGGCTCGGAGCAGTCCTTCGACCGCGTCGACCTGGTGTGGGAGCAGGCGTACGCGCGGACCTACGTGGTGCAGGTGTCCTCGGACGGGTCCACCTGGACGGACGCGAAGTCCGTGGACAACTCGGCGGTGCCGCTGCCGTTCAACAGCGGTGACGCGAGCCTGCGGGTGTCGGACTTCGACGCCGTGAACGCCCGCTTCGTACGGATCGAGTGCGGAGTGCGCAACACCAGCTGGGGCAACTCGCTGTGGTCCCTCGCCGTCATCGACAGCACCGAGGCGGGCACCGACCTCGCCCTGCACCAGCCGGCCACCGCCTCCAGCGACGCGGACGGCCACCTGCCCGAGCACGCCACCGACGGCGACCCGGGCACCCGCTGGTCCTCCGCCTACGAGGACCACCAGTGGCTCCAGGTCGACCTGGGCGCCTCACGGCGCTTCGACCGGGTGGCCGTCCTGTGGGAGCAGGCGTACCCGAAGACGTACACCGTCCGGGTCTCCGCCGACGGCGACACCTGGACCGACGTGACGACCGTGTCCAACACACCCGACCCGCTGAAGATCAGTGTGAACGGTGTCCGGGTGATGGTGCGCGGCGGCAACTGGGGCTGGGACGAACTGCTGCGCCGGATGCCCGCGGAGCGGATGGACACGGCGGTGCGCATGCACCGGGACATGAACTTCACGATGATCCGCAACTGGGTGGGCAGCTGCGACCGCGAGGAGTTCTTCGCGGCCTGCGACCGCTACGGCATCCTGGTGTGGAACGACTTCCCCAACGCCTGGGGCATGGACGTACCGGACCACGACGCGTACAACGCCATCGCCCGGGACACCGTGCTGCGCTACCGCATCCACCCCTCGGTGGCGGTGTGGTGCGGTGCCAACGAGGGCAACCCGCCCGCCGCGATCGACCAGGGCATGCGCGAGGCCGTGCAGCGGCAGGCGCCCGGCATCCTCTACCAGAGCAACTCCGCGGGCGGCATCGCCACCGGCGGCGGTCCCTACGGCTGGGTGGAGCCGGAGCGGTACTTCGACCCGGCGACCTACGGCAGCAAGAACTTCGGTTTCCACACCGAGATCGGCATGCCGGTCGTCTCCACCGCCGAGAGCACCCGCGCCATGACGGGTGACGAGCCGGAGTGGCCGATCCGCGGCGCCTGGTACTACCACGACTGGAGCGAGCGCGGGAACCAGGCACCGCAGAACTACAAGGCGGCGATCGAGACCCGCCTCGGCACCGCCCGGGACCTCGACGACTTCGCGCGCAAGGCGCAGTTCGTCAACTACGAGAACGCCCGTGCCATGTTCGAGGCGTGGAACGCCCACCTGTGGGACGACGCCAGCGGCCTCATGCTGTGGATGTCCCACCCCGCCTGGCACAGCACGGTGTGGCAGACCTACGACTACGACTTCGACGTCAACGGCATGTACTACGGGGTGCGCTCCGGCTGCGAACCCCTGCACGTCCAGGCCGATCCGGTGAACTGGCAGGTCATCGCGGTCAATCACACGCGTACGAAGCTGGCGGGCGCGCTGGTCACCGCCGAGGTGTACGACCTCTCGGGCCGCAGAGCGGCGGCGTCCAGGAGCGCCCGGGTGGACGTCGGGTCCACGGCCACCGCGGCGGCGTTCACCGCGGCGTTCACCGACGACCTGCCCGACCTGCACCTGCTGCGGCTGACGCTGCAGGACAGCCGGGGCGGGCTGCTGTCCCGCAACACCTACTGGCGCCACCGCACGCCGGAGGCGATGCGGGCGCTCGGTTCCGCCGGGCGGGCCACGCTGTCGGTGTCCGCCGGCCGGGTCAGCCGCACGGACGACGGCCGGCAGCTCACCGCGACCGTCCGCAACCGCGGTTCCGTGGTCGCCGCCATGGTCCGTCTGTCGCTGCTGGACGAGGACGGCGGCGGCCGGGTCCTGCCGACGCTGTACGAGGACAACTACCTGTGGCTGCTGCCCGGCGAGAGCCGCACGGTCACCGTGTCCTGGCCCGACCGCGCCCTGCCCTCCGGGCAGCCCCTGCTGCGGGCGGAGGGGTACAACACGCGGGCGGTCACGGCGCGGGTCTGAGCCGTGCGGGCCCGAACCGTGCGGGCCTGAGCCGTGCGGGCCGCGTACCGGAACGGTAGCCTCGGGAAAGAGGTGAACCCGACCGGTACGCGGCCCGTCGTGCAAGTGACAGCGCTCCGCGGCGGACCGGCGACGTACGTTCCGGGTGCCGTCATCGGTACGGTGCCCGGGAAGCGGCCGGGCCACCCGCCGCGGCCGCGGGCCACGGTCAGGGCCGCACCGGCGCGGCCCGCACCCCGTACCGGAACTTCGCACACGTACCTGGCATGCTTGCGCCGTACCGTGCCGTGCCATGACCTGCCGTGGCCTGTCGTGTCACGCCCTGCCGGGCCGCCGACCGACTGGACGCTGTCCCGTCCGTTGGGGCCCGGCTGTCGGTGGGCCCGGCTGTCGGTGGGCCCGGCCGTCGGGGTGGGTCCCGGCCGTATCACTCCCGACGACGAAGGAGACGCAGCCATGGCGCCAGGGGAGAGCGCAACCGACCGGACGACCGCACAGGAGACGGTGCGCGCGGCGCTCGCTCGCGCCGCCGACGCCGAGGGCCTGAACGCGTTCATCACCCTCGACGGGGAACGGGCGCTCGAAGAGGCCGCCCGGCATGACGAATCGGCTTCACGGAACGGCGAATCGGCTGCCCGGCAGGACGGCGGCACCGGGCGCTGGTGCCTCGTCGTGAAGGACAACATCCACGTCGCGGGGCTGCCCAACACGGCGGGCACCCCGGCCCTCAAGGACTTCGTGCCGCGCCTGGACGCACCCGTGGTGCGGTCCCTGCGCGACGCGGGCGCGATCGTGCTGGGGAAGACGAACATGCACGAGCTGGCGCTCGGGGTCACCTCCGGCAACCGGGCGTTCGGCGCCGTCGGCAATGCCGCCGATCCCGGCCTGTTCGCCGGTGGCAGCAGCGGCGGCACCGCGGCGGCGGTGGCCGCCGGGATCGTCGACGCCGGGCTCGGCACCGACACCGGTGGCTCCGTGACCATCCCGGCGGCCCTCAACGGCGTCTACGGCCTGCGCCCGAGCGCGGGACGTCACCCTTCGGCCGCGATCACCCCCCTGTCCACCACCCGGGACACACCCGGCCCGCTGGCCCGCACACTCGACCGGCTCGTGGCGCTGGACACCCTGATCACCGGGGAGAGCGCGATCACACCGGAACCGGGCCGCCGCATCCGGCTCGGCCTGCCGCGCCAGGTGTTCGCCGAGGACCTCGATCCGGTGGTGCGCGCCGCCTGGGACGAGGCCGTGGACCGCCTCACCACCGAGCACACCGAATGGGTCCCCGTGGACACCGGGCACCTGGTCGAGTACGACGCCCGCGTGGGACTGCTCCTGGTCCTCGGTGAGTTCGCCGGTGCCTTCACCCGTTACCTGGCCGAACACCGCGTCGGGCGGACGCTGGACGACGTCCTCGACGCGGTGAGCGACCCCGCCGTCGCGGAACTGCTCAGGGCCGGCGCGCTGCCCGCCGGCCCGGGACACGCCGGGCCCGCCGCCCTGGAACGGGCGTTGCTCGAACGCCGCGAGATGCAGGCCGCGTACACGGAGCTGTTCGGCGGCTCCGGGCTGGACGCGCTGGTCAGCCCCACCGTGCCGGTCTGTGCCCGGCCGCTCCACCAGCACGAGGACACCCTGCCCCTCAACGGCCGCGAAGTGCCCACCTTCCCCACCCTGATCCGCAACACCTCCCCCGCCGCCACGGCCGGTCTGCCCTCGGTGACTCTGCCGCTGCCGGTCACCGCCTCCCCTCCGGTGGGCCTCCAGCTCATCGGCCCGCGGATGGCGGACCGGACGCTGCTGGCCGTGGCCGCGTGTGTCGACACCCTGCTGCGTGCGGACACTGTCGGCGTCGCGGGCCGAGTCACCGGCTGAATCCCGGACCGAGTTCCGCGGCGACCAGCACACGGGCACCTGACGGCCCGGACGGGAACACGCCGCAAGGCGCCCCCGTCCGGGCCGGCTGCGTACTTGCCTGCTGCCTGCTGCCTGCTGCCGCACACGTGTCACCCCCTTCCCCCTAACCCGCTTGACAGGTGATTGCACACATGGCCATACTCATCACCAGTTAAACCGGTGACGGCGGATGCGGGCACCGGACACCCAGCACGCGAGGAGACAACAGCCATGGCAGTCAGCTACACCGGTGTCGTCACGGTGACCGGCGAAGGACGCAACGGAGGCCGCGTCGAGTCCGGCGACGGACAGCTGCAGACCTCGCTCGCCATTCCCAAGGAGTTCGGCGGCGCCGGCGGCGCCACCAACCCGGAGCAACTCTTCGCCGCCGGCTGGGGCGCCTGCTTCCTCGGCGCAGTCCGCCGAGCCGCCGCCCAGCGCAAGATCACCCTCAAGAGCACCGCCATCACGGTCGAGGCGACCCTCACCCACGGCGACGACGGCGAGTTCACCCTCGGCGCCGTCCTCAACCTCGAACTCGGTGGCGTCGACCAGGCCACCGCCACCACCCTGGCCCACGCCGCCCACCAGCTCTGCCCCTACTCCAAGGCCACCCGCGGCAACATCCCCGTCACCATCAACGCCACCGCCGTAGCCGCCTGACCCCGCCGGCGTACGCCCGGGCTTCGGAGCGCCGTTGAGGAGGCTCCCGGGGGCCCGGGCACGCGGCCAGGGGACGCGTCGTCCCCCGACCGGAGTATTACGGCGTAATAGCCGCGCCGCCCCGAACCCCACGGGGACCGGCGCGGCCGCGCGCAGTGGGCGGCATATATTGAGGGGTCAGTCGTCGCACAAAGAGGAAAGCATGTGCCCGCTCCCCGGTGGCCAGCGAAGACCCTACCGAGTCGGCAGACGCGCCGAGACGGCGGCGGAGACCCGGGCGGCGATCCTCGACTCCGCCCTGCGGCTGTTCGTGGAACACGGCTACGGCAAAGTCACCATCGGTGACATCGCGCAGGAGTCCGGGGTGGCCGTGCCCACGGTGTACGCGAGCACCGGGGGCAAGTCGACGATCCTGACGACCCTCATCGAGCGGGGAGTCGACGACCCGGTCGTCGAACGCACCCTCGCGACACTGCGCACGACGACGGATCCCCGGGCGGCGATCAGCACCGTGGCACACGGGGTACGCCTCGACAACGAGAAGCACCTCGACATCGCTCTGGTGATCATCTCCGCCGCCGAAGTGGACCAGTCGGCAGCGGAGACACTCGCCCACATCGTCCGAGCCTACCGGCAGGCGCTCGGGGTCCTCGCCGAACGGCTGGCGGAGCTGGGGGCGCTGCGGCCGGACGTGGATCTCCCGCGCGCGACCGACATGCTCTGGTTCCTCCTCGGTTTCGGCTCCTGGCGGCTTTTCGTGACGGAGCACGGCTGGTCCTGGGACGACACCGAGACCTGGCTGACGGAACAGGTGTCGGCGGCCCTGCTCACCACACCCGCGAACTGACGCCGGCCGGCGGGCAGGTCACACGGCGCCAGGTTGTTCCGGTCGCCGCATCACGACCAACTTGGTGACCAGGCGCTGGCAGGTGTCGCCTGTCTGGTGCACTGTGCGGCACTCCCCCGTGACGATCCCCCGGTCCGGCGTGCGCGCGACGGGATGACCTCACCTGCCCCGCCGCACGGCAGACCGGCGCCGAGGAACCGAAAGCGGCGAACCGACACCCGCGAACACCCCGACGGCGTACGACCGGCAGTGCGACGGCCGCTGCCCGCGCCCCGACCCCGCGGCAGATGCCCCGGCCCCCTGACAGATCCTCGTGCCGGACGGTGGCCGTTGTGCGTCATGGCGCACGTCCGCCAGCGACGCACGGCGCCGCAGTGGCCGGAACGCGGCACACAATGCTCGGCAAATCTGTGACCCAACCGTTGATGGAGGTTTGCCTTGTCGCGTCCGCCATTTCGCAGACGTGTGCTGTCGGTCGTAAGCGCCGCCGTCGCACTGGCCGCGGTGTCACCCGCCCCAGCCTCCGTGGCCTCGTCCCCACCCGACCGCGCCGTCGCTTCAGCCATCGCCCCGCCGACCGCCGACCCGGCCCGCACCGTCACCTTGGTGACCGGGGACAAGGTCATCACCACCGGGGGTGCCGACGGTACCCGGCTCGTCCAGGGGCCGGACGGCCGGTACACCGGCTTCCAGACACACCGGTCCGGCAAGGACACCTACGTCTATCCGGACAGCGCCCTGCCGTATGTGGCGGCCGGGCTCCTCGACCGCGAACTCTTCAACGTCACCCGGCTGCTGGCGGACGGTTACGACGACGCACACACCGACCGGCTGCCGCTGATCGTCACCTACACCGACGCGGCGGCCCGGGCCCGGAAGCTGCCCGTGCCCCGGGGAGCGCGCACGGTGCGGACGCTGGACAGCATCCAGGGTGCCGCGCTGGGCGCGGACCGCTCGGACGCGTTCTGGACGTCGATCACGGGGACGTCCGGCGGTTTTGGCGCGGCCGGCCGGTCGGCCGGTGCACGGCCCCGTCTCACCGGCGGCATAGCCAAGGTCTGGCTGGACGGCAAGGTGAAGGCGGACCTCGCCGAGAGCACCGCCCAGATCGGTGCTCCGCAGGTGTGGGCGTCGGGGAACACCGGCGCGGGCGTGGACGTCGCGGTCCTCGACACCGGCGTGGACGCGGAACACCCCGACCTCGCCGGACGCATCGCCGCCGTCACGGACTTCGTCCCCGGCGAGTCGGCCGTGGACGGCAACGGCCACGGCACCCACGTGGCCTCCACCATCGCCGGCACCGGTGCCGCCTCCGACGGCAAGGAGAAGGGGGTCGCCCCGGGAGCCCGGCTGCACATCGGCAAGGTGCTCTCCGACGACGGCGGCGGCCAGGACTCCTGGATCCTCGCCGGCATGGAGTGGGCGGCCCGCGACCAGCACGCCAAGATCATCAGCATGAGCCTGGGCGGCCAGCCCACGGACGGGACCGACCCGTTGAGCACCGCGGTGAACAACCTCAGCAAAGAGACCGGTGCGCTGTTCACCATCGCCGCGGGCAACTCGGGTCCCGACAGCTACTCGGTGGGCGCTCCGGGCGCGGCGGACGAGGCGCTGACCGTCGGCGCCGTGGACGGATCCGACGCCCTCGCCGACTTCTCCAGCCGCGGTCCCCGGGCCGGTGACGGCGCCGTCAAGCCCGACCTGACCGCGCCGGGCGTGGACATCCTGGCGGCCCGTTCGCACTACGCCAAGGGCTCGGGCGCCTACCAGACGCTGAGCGGTACCTCGATGGCCACCCCGCACGTCGCGGGCGCCGCCGCGCTGCTGGCCGCCGCACACCCCGACTGGACGGCACGGCAGTTGAAGAACGCCCTGGTCAGCACGGCCAAGGCGAGCCCGGGGCGCAGCCCGTTCGAGGGCGGCACGGGGCGGGTCGACAGCGCCACGACGACGACCGCCGAGGTGTACGCCACCGGCAGCGTCAACTTCGGTTACCACAGCTGGCCGACACCGGCCGGCGCGACCGCCGACCGCGAGGTGACCTACACCAACGACGGCGACGATCCGGTGACCCTGGATCTCCAGGCCGGCAGCACGAACCCGACGGACGGCGCCTTCACCGTGTCGGCCCCGCAGTTGACCGTGCCCGCGCACGGCACCGCCGCGGTCACCGTGCGCGCCCACTACGACGAACTGCCCACGGATCCCATGGTGGGCGGCTTCCTGACGGCGACCGACCCGTCCGGTTCGGTCCACACCCGCACCTCCCTGAGCGTCGGCAAGCAGGGCGAGCGGCACCGGCTGACGCTGGAGGCGAAGGACCGCAGCGGGCGGCCGCTCGGCGGCACCGTCATCGTGACCGGCCGGAAGATGTGGCTGCCCGTGCTGGTCGACGACTCCGGCACCATCGACCTGCAGCTGCCGCCGGGGTCGTACACCGCCTGGCTCGACACGCCCCTCGAAGGCGCCCACGGGCCGCACTCCCTCGGTCGCGGGCTGCTGGCGGTCACCGACATCGACCTGAGCCAGGACCGTACCGCCGTCCTCGACGGGACCAAGGCCCGGCGGGTCGAGGCGGTCGCTCCCCGGTCGAGCACCCTCGACAGCTTCCGCCTCGACGCCTACCGCGGCTTCGCCGACGACGACTGGTCCGCGTCCTCGCGCTGGTCGGACCCGGGCGACGACAGCCTCTGGGCGGTGCCCACCGGACGGAAGGTCGCCGAGGGCGACTTCGTGCTCGGCACCCGCTGGCGGCTGGCGCAGCCCGCCCTGACGGTGGCCGCCGGCGACCGCGCCTACGACGACCTCCGCGTGCACCGGGGCGCGCAGCCGCTGCCGGCCGGACGGCACCGCCTCGACGCGGTGTTCGCCGGTGACGGCACGGCCGCCGCGTACGCCTCGCTCGACGTCCGGGACAAGGCGGCCCTGGTCCGCCGCACCGACGCCGTGACCGTCGAGGAGCAGGCCGCCGCCGCGCACGCCGCGGGCGCCCGCCTGCTGCTGGTGGTGCACGACGGCGACGGCCGCCTGCAGCCCTGGGACGACTCCCCCTGGGCGCCCTCCGGCCCCGCCCCGCTGCCCGTCGCCACCCTGACCCAGGACGAGGGCGACCAGCTGATCTCGCGGACCGGGCACGAGCGGGTCCGGCTCGACGTCACCTCCCACCCGACGACCGAGTACGTGTACGACCTGACGCACGACTACCGGGGCTCCGTTCCGGCGGACCTGACCTACCGGGCCGAGCAGCGTGACCTGGCCCGCGTCGACGTCGCCTTCCGCAACTTCCGGGCCGGCCGCGCGCTGGAGTCCCGCGACGACGTCACCACGTTCGGCGGCAGCGCCCTGAACCCGTCCGACGCCCCCGCCCAGGGCACCCGCACGGACTGGGTGACGGCGGGCGAACCGTGGTCGGACCACGCCCTGATCTCCAGCGAGCAGCAGCAGTACGCGCCGCAGGAGACCTACCGCGCGGGGAGCGTCCACGGCGTCCAGTGGTTCGGGCCCGTCCAGCGGCCCCGTCTCCTGGACGGCAACGCGCCGGTCCGCCAGGACGACACGCTGTACGTCACTGTCCCCGGCTGGGGCGACTCGGGCACCGCCCACCTCGGCGGCACCTACGGCAACTTCGGCGCCGACAACACCGTCGCGCTGTACCAGGGCGACAAGCTCGTCGCGCAGAGCAACCGCTATCAGCTCTCCGTGGCGGTCAAGGCGCTGGACGCGGCTGTGCTCCCCTACCGTCTGGTGTCGGACAACGCCCGCGACGCCTGGCCCGGCCCCTACTCCACGCGCACGCGCACCGCATGGGGCTTCACCTCCGGGGCGGGCGCGGCGGGCGCCCAGGTCCAACTGCCGCTGATCCAGCTCGACTACGGCGTCGACACCGACTCCGCGGGCCGGGCCCCTCGGAAGTCGGGGCTGACCGTCACCGCCTCCCACCTCTCCGGGTCCGCGGGCACCGCCGCCATCGGCGAGGTCGGCCTTGAGGTGTCGTACGACGACGGTGCCACCTGGCACCGGACGGCCCTGCAGCACCGGGGCACCGGCTGGTACACCCGGCTGGACGCGCCGCGCGACGCCCAGTACGTCACCCTGCGCACCACCGCCCGCGACGCGCGCGGCAACACCGTGGAACAGAGCATCACCCGGGCCTTCGGCCTGAAGTAGCGCACCGGCGTCGGTGTGAACCCGGGCGGCGGCCCGTTCCGTTCACCCGGTGAGGGGGTCTCGGCCTTGCACATGTGCATCGCCGGGACCCCTGCCGCGTTCGGGGCGCCAACCGCATGCGCGACCCTCGACGCATGTGTCAACACCCGCACACATACAATCAGACACCACACATCCGCATTCCATTGCACACCATCTACACCCGCACGAATCCCCCCTTATCCATCCGTACCGTACAACGAGGAAGAGACATGCGACTGGGTCTGGCACTGCCCACCTTCGGCACCGACGCTCACGCGGACGGCGTCATCAGGGTCAGCCGCAGCGCGGAGGACCTGGGATACGACTCCCTGTGGACGGGAGACCGGGTGCTCGCGCCCCGCAGGCCGAGCGCGCCCTATCCGAGCCGGGACGGGGTGATGCCACGGTCCTACGAGAACCACATGGACCCGCTGACCAGCCTCACCTTCGCCGCCGCCCACACCAGCCGGGTCCGGCTGGGCACCAGCACGCTGAACGGCCTGTGGCAGCCGCCGCTGATGCTCGCCCGGTCGCTGACCACCCTCGACGTACTCAGCCGCGGCCGGCTGGACGTCGGCTTCGGCCTCGGCTGGATGCCCGAAGAGTACTCCGCGGTGGGCGTGCCCTGGGAAGGCCGGGGCGCACGGCTCGACGAGACGCTGGACATCCTGGAGACGTACTGGGCCACGGACGAGTTCATGCACCGGGGTGCGCTGTTCACCGTTCCGCACACGGTCGTCGGGCTGAAGCCCGAGCAGCGGCCCGGGCCCCCCGTCCTGCTGGCCGCGTTCACCCCCGCCGGACTGCGCCGGGTCGCCCGGCGGGCCAGCGGCTGGCTGCCCACGGCCATGCCGCTGCACCGGCTCATGAGCATGTGGAAGACGATCCTGGAGGAGGCCGAGACCTCCGGGCGCAACCCCGCGGACCTGCACATGGCGCTGCGGGTGAACCTGGCGCTGACGGACGTGCGGGCCGAGCCCGAGCAGGTGCCCCGGTCGGGCACGCTCGACCAGTACATCGACTACGCGCGCGCCGCCGCCGAGGCGGGTGTGCACGAACTCTTCATCGACCTCGGGCAGTCACCCGCGACCCTCGACGAACGCATGGAGATGGCGGGCCGCTTCGTCGACGGCGTACGGGCCGGCTGAGCGCCCGCCCCGTCGTGGGCGTACGGGCCGGGCCGGGGCCCAGCTCGCACGGGCTCGCGGCGGCGGTGCGGACACGGGCTCGTGCGCGCACCGCCGTGCCCGGACCGCCCGTGCCCGCACGCTCCCGCGGCCGGGCGGACCCTCAGGTCCCGGTGGCCAGGGGCACCCCGAGGAGGTTCTCCAGTTCGGCGATCGTCCGCGCCGGCTCCTTCGCGTGCACCGTGGCGAAACCCAGTTCCGCGGCGGGCGCGAGGTACTGCTCGGTGTCGTCGACGAACACACACTGGTCCGCGGTCAGATCGAGCGACTTGAGCACCAGCCGGAAGATCTCCGGTTCGGGCTTGCGCAGGCCGTGGTCCTCGGATATCACCACGGCGTCGTAGTCCAGGTCGTATCCGGCATAGAGGTTCCACGGCCGGGTGCCGACCGAGTTGGAGAGGATCCCGACCCGCACTCCGGCCCGGCGCGCGGCGGCGGCCGCGGTGATGAGCGAGACCTCCGGGCGCAGATCGGCGAAGATGCGGCCCATCAGGTTGTCCGGCGCGACGCCGATCCGTTCGGCGGCTGCGGTGTTCCACTGCGTCTGGGTGAGCGTGCCCCGTTCCAGTTCCTCGGTCCGCCGGATCATCTCCGGGTCCAGGTACAGGGAGGTGAGCAAGGTGCCCTCGGGCAGCCCCGCACGTTTCTCGAAGGCGAGCGCGGCCGGGAACAAGGGTGTGGTCAGCACACCGCCGAAATCGAGGACGAGGCCCTTGCGGTAGGTCATGGGCAGACTCTAGACGGCGGCCGGCCGGACGTCCGAGGCGAGGTGGGCGGGCGGCGCGGCCGACACGTGTGCACGACGGGTGTGCGTGACCTGCGTGCACGGCAGCGTGCACGGCATGCTGGGGCCTGCGTGCCGGCGCGGGATGTGCCGCACCGCCCGGTGGTCCCGTACGGTCCGGCACACGGCGGCGGACGGCAGCAGGACCGTGCCGGTGGCGGGGCCGGCGCGGTGGCTCACCCCCGGTAGTTCTCCAGCAGCCGCAGCCACACCTCGCTGATCGTGGGGAACGCCGGGACGGCATGCCAGAGCCGGTCGAGGGGTGCCTCGGTGGTGATGGCGATGGTCGCCGAGTGCAGGAGTTCGGCGACGCCGGGTCCGGCGAAGGTGGCACCGACCACGCACTGCCGCTCGGGGTCGATGAGGACCCGGGCCGTGCCGCGGTAGCCGGGGTCGTGCTGGACCGCACCGGCCACGTTGCCGATCTCGTAGTCGACGACGTCGACGCGGCGCCCGGTCCGCGCGGCCTCGGCGGTGGTCAGGCCGACCGCCGCGACCTCGGGGTCGGTGAAGACGACCTGCGGGACGGCCGCGGTGTCGGCGGTGCTGGTGTGGGCGCTCCAGCGCCCGGTGTCGAGGGGAGTGCCGTGCGCTCGGGCGGCGATGACGGCGCCCGCGATGCGGGCCTGGTACTTGCCCTGATGGGTGAAGAGTGCGCGGTTGTTCACGTCGCCGACCGCGTAGAGCCACTCGCCCGGTACGGCGGTGACGGTCAGGGTGTCGTCCGCGGTGAGCCAGTCGCCGGGTGTGAGGCCGACGGTCTCCAGACCGATGTCGTCGGTGCGCGGTGCGCGGCCGGTCGCGTACAGCAGGGCGTCGGCCGTGAACCGGGAGCCGTCGGACAGTGTGAGGTCGATGTCGCCGTCCGGTCCGCCGCGCCGCAGCGCGGCGCTGACGGTGGTGTCGAAGCGCAGGTCGACACCGGCCGCACGCAGCCGCTCGGCGACCAGTTCACCCGCGAAGGGCTCCATGCGGGGCAGCAGCGCGCCGCCGCGGACGACCAGGGTGACCTGACTCCCCAGCGCCTGCCAGGCGGTGGCCATCTCGACGCCGACCACGCCCGCGCCCACGATCACGAGGTGCCTGGGCGGCTGCTTCGCGCTGGTGGCCTCCCGGCTGGTCCAGGGGCGCAGGCCGTCGAGTCCGGGCAGGTCGGGCAGTGCCGCGCGGCTGCCGGTGCACACGGCGACGGCGTGCCGGGCCTGGAGCAGGACGGTGTCCCCGCTGGGAGTGCGCACGCTGACCCGGCGGGGTCCGGCCAGCCGGCCGTGTCCGCGCAGCAGGTCGATGCCGGCCGACTTCAGCCACTGCACCTGGCCCTCGTCGTCCCAGTCCGCCGACATCCGGTCGCGGTGCGCCAGCACGGCCGTGGTGTCCAGCGGCCCCGCCACCGCCGGGTTCAGGCCGGGGACCCGGCTGGCCTCGGCGCGCAGCAGCGCGGGCCGCAGCAGCGCCTTGCTGGGTTCGCAGGCCCAGTACGAGCATTCGCCGCCGACGAGTTCGCTCTCCACGATGACGGTGCTCAGGCCCGCGGCGACGGCACGGTCGGCGACGTTCTCGCCCACCGGTCCCGCGCCGATCACCACGACGTCGTAGGTACGGCTGTCTTCGGTCGTCACGGTTCCTCCATGGGGATGGGACGAGAGATGCGGGTGAGGTTCAGGTGAAGAGAAGTGCGGATGGGGACAGTGAGGGGGATGGGGTCCGAGGGCCGGGGCCGGAGGCCGGGGGCCGGCCGATCGGCCGGGGCGCTCGGGGCGCCGGGGCGGCCGATGTGACGGCCGGCCGCCCCCAGGTGCCTCCGCGGGCTCCGTCAGCGACCGGGCAGGCGTTCGGTGACCTCTTGCAGGAACCACTCGTTGCCGTCCGGGTCGGCGAAGGAGGCGAAGGAGCCGTAGCTCGCGCGCTCCGCCGAGAGCCCGGGGACCCGGTATGCCTGGCCGGCGTGGTGGAAGGCGCCGGTGGCGTCGTGGAAGGGACCGCTGACGTCGACACCGCGGCCGGTCAGTTCCGCGTGCGCCTGCTCGATGTCGGACACGATCAGGTGCAGACCCTGAACCGAACCCGCCGGGGCGGTCGTCAGGCCCTCGCCGAAGATGACCGAGCACGCCGAGCCCGGCGGGGTCACCTGGACGATCCGGTAACCGTCGTTGATCGGGAAGTCCGCGTCGAGGCGGAAGCCGAGCTTGTCGACGTAGAAGTCCTTGGCCTTGTCGACGTCGGAGACCGGGATGACGACGACTTCGAGTTTGAGTTCCATGGTGGTGCTCCCTTTCCGGGATCGTGATCGGGTGGTTTCGGGGCTCGTCACCGGGTGGCGCGCGCGGCTTCCTCGATGACCCGGGTGACGATGCCGGGCCGGGAGACGGCGACGGAGTGGGAGGCGGCGACCTCGGTGACCTGGGCGTGCGCCCGCTTGGCCATGAAGCGCTGTACGGACGCCGGGATGTTCAGGTCCTGGGTGGTGACGATGTCCCAGCTGGGGATGGTCTTCCAGGCGGCGACGGTCGCCTTCTCCTCCAGCGCGGCCTGCGCGATGGGCCGCTGGGTGGCGGCGGCGAGGGCGGCCTCGTTGCGGGGGACGTCCGCGGCGAACTGGTGGCGGAACTTGTCCTGCTGGATGTAGAGGTCGGTGCCCTTGGTGCCGTCGGGGCCGGTCACCGGGACCGGGTCGAGGGCGTCGGGGAGCGTGGAGCCCGGGTACTTGTTCGTCAGCTCCAGCGCGGACTCACCGGGCGCGGGCAGGAACGCCGCCACATAGACGAGGCCCTTGACCTCCGGGTCGTTCGCGGCAGCCTCGCTGATCACGGAGCCGCCGTAGGAGTGGCCGACGAGGATCTTGGGGCCCTTGACATGGTCGAGGACGCTGCGCAGGGCGGTGGCGTCGTTGTGCGGGCCGCGCAGCGGGTTCGCGGCGGCGACGACGGGATAGCCGTCGGCCCGCAGGCGGCTGATCACACCGTTCCAGCTGGAGGCATCCGCGAACGCGCCGTGCTCCAGCACGATGGTGGGCTTCGCCCGGCCCTTGCCGGCCTGCTGGCCGGCGTCGGCGTTCGCGGTGCCGACCAGAGTGAAGGACCCGATCGCGATGCCGGCCACGGCGGCCGCTCCGACGCCGGTGAGTATCCGCCGCTTGCCTGCGCGCTTGATGTCGAACACGAGAAACCCTCTCCAGAAGTGCATGGAAACGATGTGGACCGGATGCCACCGGGGCCCGCTGGACGCACGGGCACCTGAGGCAAGAGAGGCCGTAACCCCCTTGGGTGGTTATTAATCTGTCAGAGGTCGAGTCACCCGTCAAGTCGGTGACGAAGTCGGCGACGGATCCTCCTCGCCTTTCCCCTCGCAGGGCCGTCCACGGGACCGCTACGGCGCCACTCTCGCCCGCTCCGCCACCGCCCTGCATCAGTCACATGACGGTCAGCCGGGACGCCCGCGCCCTCCCCGTGGCACTCACACGTGTTAAGCCATTCGACGCATCCGCACCCGACGCATACACGCACACGGCCGCGCGAGGAAAGCAACCAATTCGTTACCGAAGTTGTTGATCTTCCGTGCCCACGGGATACGTCCCTTAAGTGGGGGCTGCAACTGCGCCCGTCCGCCCGACCGTTGACCGCATCACGGGCAACCGGGCGACGCGGTGCCGAGCCCACCCCCACCGGGCTCCGGACACCGGACACCGCGCCCGGGTCGACAGCCGTGCCGACCCGTGCCCCGGCTCCCTCCGGACGACCCGCGACCTCGAAAGGAACCACTTTGACAAAACGCCTTTCCTCCTCCGGTGCGGCCCGCGCCCTGGCGGTGGGTGCCGCCCTGATCAGTGGCGTCGCCACCCTGGCCACGGCCCACCCGGCTCTGGCGAGCACGACCACTCACTCGCACCGCGTGGACTACGTCGCACTCGGGGACTCCTACGCCTCCGCGCCGCTCGTCCCCGAACAGATCGACGCCAACTGCCTGCGCTCCAGCCGCAACTACGCGTCGCTGGTGGCCCAGTCGGCGGGGGCCATGCTGACGGACGTCACCTGCTCGGGGGCGACCACCGCGGAGATGACCGCCGCGCAGGGCACGGCGCCGGCCCAGTTCGACGCGCTCGACCGGCACACCGACCTGGTCACCGTCACCATCGGCGGCAACGACATCGGCTTCAGCACCGTGCTCGGCACCTGCGCGAAGCTGTCGGCCACCGACCCGGCCGGCTCGCCCTGCCGGGACCACCTCACTGGTTCGGGCACCGACCAGGTGACGGAGTCGATCTCCGCCACCGCGCCGAAGGTCGCGAAGGTGCTCCGCGGCATCCACCAGCGCGCCCCGTACGCCAAGGTCGTGGTGGTCGGCTACCCGGACCTGTTCCCCGAGGACGGCGTCGGGTGCACCAGCGCCTCGGTGCCGCTGGCCGCGGGCGACTTCTCCTACCTCCGGGACAAGGAGAAGGAACTGAACGGGATGCTCGCGCGCCAGGCGCGGCTCGGCCTGGCGCAGTTCGTGAACACCTACGATGCGACGATCGGGCACGACATCTGCCGGCCTGTCGGCGAACGGTGGATCGAGACCTTCGCCCCGCAGACCCCGGCGGCGCCGCTGCACCCCAACGCGGAGGGCGAGAGCGCGATGGCCACAGCCGTCGAGCGGACCCTGACGCGCCACTGGTGACGCGAACACCAGGGACGCGGACGACAGCGACGCGAACACCAGCGACGTGAACGGCAATGACGTGAACGACATTGACCCGTACGACGCTTGGGCGCATCGCGGCGATACGCGGGACGCTCACCCGTACGGATCGACAGGTGCGACGGTGACATCCCGCAAGGGCTGATCCGATGGCGAAGCCCGGCCGGAGACTATCCGGCCGGGCTTTTCCCGTCGGGGCCCGTCGTCGGGGCCCATCGGAGGCCCATCAGGGGCGTCCGGCCGGGACCCGCAGTTGTTCAGGCCGCGACGTCTTCGCGCACCGGGTCGGGGCGCGGTGTGTGGTACAGGGACACCCGGTCGATCCGGCCGCCGTCCAGCGTCATGATCCAGGCGACGCCGGGCGGGCAGTGGTCCGGCGCGTCCGGCGGGTTGATGAGGTCCATCTCCCAGACGATCAGCGACCGTCCGGCAATCACGTGCGCGGGACGCTGGCGGACCCCGGCGGACAGGTCGAGGTCCATGCCCGCAAGGAGCAGCCCGGTTCCGCCGAGCCGCTGCCGGCCGCTCAGCAGGGACACCTCGGGCGAGTAGCGGTCCGCGACCACCTTGCCGAACTCGCCGCGCTCCGCCGCGGCCAGCGTCTCGTGCGCCTCCAGCCAACTGGCGGCGGTCCGCCGCCGCGTGTCCTCGTGTCCCCCGGCCGCGGTGGCCTCCAGGGTCCGGACCAGCGCCGTCCGCGCCTGGCTGAGCCGGCTGCGGACCGTACCGACCGGGATCGCGCACGCCTCGGCGATCTGCTGATAGGAACTGACCCCCGTGGAGAAGTAGCGGAGTACGACGGGCAGCCGCAGCGCCGGGGACAGTTCCTCGACGGCCGTCCAGATCCAGTCCCGCAGGGCGTGCCCGTCAAGCACCCGTTCGGGCGTGGTCAGCAGCGGCGGCAGGGGTACCTCCTCCACCGGCTCGGTCCGCCGTGCGCTGCGCAGCACCTTCCGGCACCGGTTGCGCACCACCATCCGCAGCCACGGGCCCACTGCGGCCGGGTCGCGGACCTCGCCCACGCCCCGGAGCGCCGCCAGCGCGGCGTCCTGCATCACGTCGTCCACATCGGGGCCGGGTCCCAGCAGACTCAGCGCGACCGCCCGCATACCGGGGCGGTGGCGTTCCAGCAGCAGTCCCAGCGCGCTCGCCTCGCCCTGCTGCGCCGCCAGAGTCAGCGCCGCGTCCTCGGCGCGCGCAGCCTCCATCAGCAGCGTGCTCATACCCGCCCTTTCTCCGCCCGTTCCCTCCCACGCCGGTACCCGGAAGGCGGCACATACGTATCAGGGAGTATGCCGTTGTCGTCCTGACCGAGCCCAACGGGCCCCGGCGCGTCGGCCGACGCCACCGGGGCCTGCCGCCCGCCCTCGCGAGGGGGCCGGGCGCGTGGGTCTCAATTGTCGCTCTGGAGGATCGACAGCACCCGGAGTGCTTCGAGGTAGATCCATACCAGGGTGGTGGTGAGGCCGAAGGCCGCGAGCCAGGACTCCTCGCGCGGGGCGCCGTAGGCGATGCCGTCCTCCACCTGCTTGAAGTCCAGGGCCAGGAACGCCGCGCCGAGCACGATGCCGATGATACCGAACAGGACGCCGAGGCCCCCGCTGTGGAAGCCCAGGCCGTTGCCGGCACCGAAGGCGGAGAAGATCAGGTCAACGACCATGAGCAGCAGGAAGCCGGTCGCCGCTGCCAGCACGAATCCGTAGAACCGGCGGGTCACACGTATCCAGCGTCGCTTGTAGGCGATGAGCACGCCCGCGGAGACGGCCATGGTGCCCAGGACCGCCTGGACGACGACACCCGGTGCGATCCAGGTCGAGGTGGCGTTGGAGACGACTCCGAGGAAGACGCCTTCGAAGGCCGCGTATCCGAGGATCAGTGCCGGGGAGGGGCGGCGCTTGAACGCCTGGATCATGGAGAGGACGAAGGCGACCAGGGCGGCGGCGAAGCCGATGCCGTAGGACCGGCCGATGCCGGTGCTGTCCACGGGCAGCAGGACCCAGGACAGGACGGCGGTGAGCACGACCGTGCCCAGCGTGATGCCGGTCCGGACCACGACGTCGTCGATGGTCATCGTGGTGCGGTCGGCCCGGGTGTCCTTGTCGAGGTACGAATGCGCCGGGGCCGGCTGGGCGTAGGGGTTGACCGGAGCGGACCCGGAAGGGTCCGACAGGTCCGGGCCGGCGGCGAAGCCGGCGCCCACCGGCTGGAGTCGCCGGTCGGCTCGACCGTGCGAGCCGTCGTCGCGGTTGAAGCCCAGCCGGGAGAAGACCGGATTGCTGCTGCGCATGGCGTTCCCTCCGGGGCCGTGGTTTCTTCGCGGCCCGCGTCGTGTGTCGAGTGGGTGCGGACGGTGTCGCCACCGGGTCGGTACCACTCCGTTCGCGTAACCACTTTGACAGGTGACGGAATCCGGCGCAAGGCATGTCACCGGTTTGACTGGTAACGAAATGGCGGCGAAGACGCCGCGGCCGGGGAGCCGGGTCCGGGCGGCGGGCCGGGCGGTCGGGGAGCCAGGTCCGGGCCGGCCGGTCAGGGAGCCTGGGCCGGCCGACGAGCGCGGCGGCTACGGCTGATCCCCGTGGATGCCGTGTCCGGCGAGCCAGGCAAGGACGTGGTCGGCGACCGCGCGCCAGCCCTTGTCGATGGTCAGCGAGTGTGCCCGGTCGGGGAACTGCTTCAGGTCGCTGGGGGCCGTCGAGTCGCCGTACAGCTTGTACACGGCACGTGTGACGTCGTCGGGCACCATGCGGTCCTCCTGCCCGGAGACGAGCAGCAGCGGACCGCGCTCGGCGTTGCCCGTGTCCACGACCCGCCGGGGATGCGGCCTGCCGTCCACCTCCCCCAGGTCGGACAGCAGCCGCCGCGACGAGGGGATGACGTAGTGCCGGAACAACTCCGTCGACTCCTCCTCGGGCACGGCGCCGGCGAAGGAGTCGCGGAACTGCTCGGCGCTCAGCATCACCGGGCCTGCCTCGCCCGCCCGGTCGCCGGACGCGGGGGAGCCGGGCTCGGGGGAACCGGAGGCAGGAGAACCGGACGCGGGGGAACCCGGCACACCCGGCACAGAGGAGTACCCGCCCTGCCCGGTGAACGCCGTCACCGGCGGGACGCCCGCGATCGGCGCGGGGGCGATGGCGACCGCGGCCCGGCCCAGCCCGGCACCGAGGAGGTGCTGCGCGACGAGCCCGCCGACCGAGTGCCCGATGATCACGGGCGGGGTGTCGCAGGAGCGGACGATCCGCGCATAGTGGTCCGTGAGGGCGTCGAGTCCGAGCTGCCGCAGCGTCGCCTCGGGCAGCCTGCGTGCTTCGCCGACGGTGGCGGGCTCGCCCGGCCAGCCCGGGGCGATGACGTCGAAACCGTGACTGGTGAACCGGTCGGCCCACGACCGCCAGGACAGTGCGTGCAGCCACGGCCCGTGGATGAGGATGACGGGAATTCGGGTCACGGCACGTTCCCTCCGTGGGGATGGTTGGCCACCGGGTACGAAAGTGGGGGTGAGGGATCAAGAATCGTTCATCCGCACGTCTGCGCGGAACAGTCGAATGACTTAATGTCGCTGGTCCCGGGCGGTACGGACCGGCCCTGGCCCGGCCTGCACGGAAGCCCGCACCCACCCCGGGGGCCTCTCGCGCCCATCGGTGCTCGCGGCACACCCATCGGTGCTCGCGGCACACCCATCGGTGCTCGCGGCACACCCATCGGTGCTCGCGGCACACCCATCGGTGCTCGCCGCGCCGTCGGATCTGGCCCGGACGTCTCGGACCGCACCGGACCGCACTGCACCGGGCCGGGCCGGGTCACACCGTCAACTGACTGATGTGTGGCCAAGGGGGCGTGGACGAAAGTTTGGGCACAGCGGGACTCCGTACGGAAGCGGCCGTCCGACCCGGCGGCGAAGATCGAGTCGCGCACCTTGCCATCACCCCCTTGAATGGTGATGGGCGGGCGTGAAAGAGTCGTGACGCCGGTCGTGACGACCCAGGCACATGTCCCGTCGGAAAACCCTGCGCCACGCAGGGAGCACACCTGAGACGCATGGAAGGCTTGACATGATCAACAGGCGTACCTTCAACAAGGCGATGGGTCTGGGCACGGGAGCGGCCGCCGTCTCACTGGCCGGCATGCAGGGCGTTTCGAACGCCTCCGCGACCGCGCCGAACCACTCCGGCAGGGCTCCCGTCGTACCGGCGGTCACTCCGGGCACGCACACCTCTTTCCCCGCGCTGAAGCAGGTCAAGGCCGGTCTGCTGAACGTCGGTTACGCCGAGCTGGGCCCCGCCCACGGCCCCGTGGTCATCTGCCTGCACGGCTGGCCCTACGACATCCACAGCTACGTCGACGTCGCTCCGCTGCTGGCGGACCAGGGCTACCGCGTGATCGTTCCCTACCTCCGCGGGCACGGCACGACGCGTTTCCTGTCCTCCCGCACGTTCCGCAACGCCCAGCAGTCGGTGGTCGCCCTGGACATCATCGCGCTGATGGACTCCCTCAAGATCGACAAGGCCGTGATCGCCGGTTTCGACTGGGGTTCCCGCACCGGCGACATCCTCGCGGCCCTGTGGCCCGAGCGCGTCAAGGCCCTGGTCTCGGTGAGCGGCTACCTCATCACCAACCGCAAGGCCCAGTTGGAGCCGATCGCACCGGTCGCCGAGCACACCTGGTGGTACCAGTACTACTTCGCCACCGAGCGCGGCAAGAAGGCCATGGAGAACCCGAAGCTCCGCCACGACCTGACCAAGCTCGTGTGGCAACTCGTCTCGCCGACCTGGCATTTCGACGACGCCACCTTCGAGCGCACCGAGGCCGCCTTCGACAACCCCGACTACGCCGCGATCGTCATCCACAACTACCGCTGGCGGCTGGACCTGGCCGAGGGCGAACGCCGCTACGACCGCTACGAGGACCGGCTGGCCCTGGGGCCCTCGATCGCGGTGCCCACCATCACCATGGACCCCGAGTTCGACCCGTTCACGGCGCCGGGCAACGGCACCGCGTACCGCGACAAGTTCACCGGGAAGTACGAGCACCGCACGGTGGCCGTGGGGCACAACCTGCCCCAGGAGGCGCCGACGGCGTTCGCCCAGGCCGTCGTCGACGTGGACCACTTCTGACGGATCCGGGGCCGGCCGCACAGAGCCGGCCCCGCCAGCCGACCCCACCCCCGCCGCCCATCGCAGCGCCGTACGTCGCAGCGCAGCGCCCCACATCACATCGCAGCGCCGACGCCGCACGTCACACATCGCACCGCCGCATGACACACGCCGCGCGCCACACGTCACACCCCACGTATCACATGCTGCGTGTCACACGTCACATGGCACAGCAGCAGACACCCCTCACAGAAAGCACGCCGTCATGACCGAAGTCCTGTGGAACCACCTGACCGCACCCGAGTTGCGCGCACTCGCCGACGAGGACGCAGTGGTCCTGCTGCCGGTGGGCGCCACCGAGCAACACGGCCCGCACCTGCCCACCGGTGTCGACGACTTCCTCGCCGCCGATGTCTGCCGCCAGGCGGCGCTGCTCGCCTCGCCGCACACCTCCGTAGTGGTCACCCCCTCCGTGTGGTCCGGCCTGTCCGAGCACCACATGGCCTTCGGCGGCACCTTCACCCTCTCGCTGGCCACGCTGCACGCACTGCTGCGGGACATCTGCCGCTCCATCTGGCGTGCCGGGTTCACCCGCATCCTCATCGTGAACGGGCACGCCGGGAACATGACCGCGCTGCACGCCCTCACCGCCGAACTGACCGCCGAACTGCCGGCGCGGATCGCTCTCACCAACTACTTCACCGTGGCCAAGGACCTGGTCCGCGACTGCCTGGAGGTGCAGGGCGGCCTGATGCACGCATGCGAGGGTGAAACCTCGATGATGCTGGCCGCCCGGCCGGAGCTGGTCCGCACCGAGCACCTGGGCGAGGCCCACGGTCCCGAAATCACTCTGCCCGCCGAGTCGACCGAACCGGTGTACCTGACCGTGCCGTTCGAACGCATCACCGCCTCCGGGGTAGCGGGCCACGGCGACGCGGCGACCGCCGCGAAGGGGGAGAAGATGCTCTCCGGCCTCGCGCAGGCACTGGCCGACGCCATCGGCCGGGACCCGTGGCAGTCCTGACCCGCTGGGCGGTGGCCACGACGACGCCCCCGTCCACGGCCGGCGCGTCGCGCATCTGCCGACGGCCGGACCCCACCCCCTGAGTCTCGCCGCCCGCTGCGTCAGCCACACAGGACACCTCACCTACACCCCCATCCACCCCTTATGTCCCATTTTGCTGGACTGATGAGTCCAAACGAGTGCGATGATGGAAGCATGAACAAAGGGATGACAGCGAAGGGCAGGGCGACACGCCGGCGCATCATCGTCGCCGCGGCACTTCTGACCAGGGAGAAGGGCGCCGCCGAGACCACGCTCGACGACGTACGGGCAGCCACGGCGACCAGCAAGAGCCAGTTGTTCCACTACTTCCCCGACGGCAGGTCGGACATCCTCGCGGCCGTGGCCGAGTATGAGGCCGGGCAGGTGCTGGAGGCACAGCAGCCGTTCCTCAGCGACCTTTCCACGTGGGAGTCCTGGCAGGGGTGGCAGCAGGCGGTACTGGACCACTACACGGAGCTGGGACAGAAATGCCCCCTCGGCAGCCTCACCGCCGAACTGGGCAAGTCGTCCCCACAGGCCCGCACCATCGTCTCCGCCCTGTACGACGAGTGGGAGGCGGCCCTGGTGCGCGGGGTGGCGGCACTGACGACCGACGAGGGAGAGGCGGCGCGGCGCCGCGCGCGAAGCATCCTGGCGGCGGTCCAGGGCGGCGTCGTGATGCTCCAGGCGACCGGGCGCACGGACTATCTGGAGGCGGCGGTGACCACGGCGACCGGCCCGCTTCAGCTCGCCGGCGCGGGTGCCGCGTAGGCATCCACCAAGAATGGACTTGACAGTCCTTTTTTAACGAGCCAAGATTGGACCATGTCTTCCAATCTTGGCTCGATGCTTTCCGGGAGGCCTGCCGATCGGCAGGGGTGAGGCGAGTCCGCCCCAGTCCCCGCCCGCCGGCCCGCGGCAGAAGCAGGACCCGCGGGACGAGCCCGCCGCCGCGGACCAGGACACCCCCGGCTCGCCACCCCGGTCCTCTGTCCCTGAACGACCCACGGACCCCGGCGCCCCGCACGCGTATCCACTGCCCCGCGCATGACCGGCCCACCGGCGACCCGCCCCCGTCCGCCTCGGTCCTCCCCCGCATCACCTACATCACACCCGCGCAGCACCACCCCCGCCGCGCCACTCAAGAAAGACTCCCGCGATGTCCGCCAAGCCCTTCCCCCTGACCCCCGCGCCCATCCATGTCCCCGACGACGTGCTCGTCGACCTCAAGGAGCGCCTGCAGCGCACCCGTTACGCCGTCGACGCGGGCAACCGGGACTGGTACTACGGTGTGGACGGCGCGTACCTGAAGGAACTGATCGACTACTGGATCGACACGTACGACTGGCGCGCGGCGGAGGCCGGGCTCAACCGGTTCGAGCAGTACCGGGTCGAGGTCGACGGCGTACCGATCCACTTCATGCGCAGGGCGGGTGTCGGCCCCGACCCGAAGCCGATGCTCGTCTCCGGCGGCTGGCCCTGGTCCGTCGCGATGGCCACCAAGATCATCGACAAGCTCGCCGATCCGGGTGCCCACGGCGGGGACCCGGCCGAGGCGTTCGACGTGATCGTGCCCTCGCTGCCCGGCTTCGGCTGGTCCACGCCGCTGCCCGACAACCCGGACATGAACTTCTGGAAGATCGCCGACCTGTTCCACAAGCTGATGACCGAGGTCCTCGGCTACGAGAAGTACGCCGCCACCGGCTCCGACATGGGCTCCCTGGTGACCGCGCAGCTCGGCCACAAGTACTACGACTCGCTGTACGCCATCCACCTCGGCTCGCCGATCCCGCTGAACATGTTCAACGGCGAGCGGGCCTGGGACCTCACCGGCGGCCGGACGATCCCCGAGGGCACACCCGACGACATCCGCGCCGGGATCCTCTCCTTCCAGAAGCGCTTCGTCGCCCATGTCGCCGTGCACGTCCTCGACTCCAGCACCCTCGGCCACGCGCTGAGCGACTCCCCGGCCGGCCTGCTGGCCTGGATCCTCGAACGGTGGACCAACTGGAGCGACAACGACGGCCACGTCGAGAACGTCTTCACCAAGGACGACCTCCTCACCAACGTGATGATCTACTGGGTCACCAACTCGATCAGCACGTCGATGCGGCTGTACGCCAACGCCAACCGCCATCCCTGGACCCCGTCCCACGACCTCACCCCGCCGGTCCAGGCACCCACCGGCATCACCCTGGTCGGCTACGAGAACCCGCCCGGCGTGACCACCGAGAACCGGGTGCAGGACTTCCTGGACAGCCCCCGGGCGCCCTGGTTCAACCACGTCAACGTCACCGCACACCCGCGCGGCGGCCACTTCGTGTACTGGGAGGTGCCCGACGCCTGGGTCGACGACGTGCGTCGCACCTTCCGCGGCCGTACCGACTGACGGCCCACCCGGGCTCAGGGCCCTTCACCTCAACCACACCCACATGTAACCGGATAGGACCGAACACCATGACGGACAACCCGACCAGCGTCGACAACGGCACGATCATCACGGAATTCCTGGCACTGTTCACCCAGCGGGACGCCGGCAAACTCGCTCCCTACTTCGACGAGGACATCGTCTTCGAGAACTACGGCGATCCCGCGATCAAGGGCCGTGACCGTCTTGTCAGCATGTGGGCCGGTGTCTTCGCCAACATGGCGAAGGTCGACTTCACGACCGTCCACCAGGCGGTCGACGGCGACATCGTCATCGCCGAACAGATCCACGGCCTCGCCCTGCCCGGCCGCCCGCTCGCCCCGATCAGGAACATGGCGGTCTACCGGCTGCGAGACGGCCGGATCATCGAGTGGCGCGACTACACCAACTCCGAGTACGCCCGCACACTCCTGTGACGCCACGGCCCCGCACCGTCTCCGCGTCCGTCGTCACGTCCGTCCCCCACTCCCCCGGCCCGCCCGGACCCGGCCGTACGGATCGGAGAACCGGCCAGGGACCGCAGCCACCGCAGGTGCCGCAGGGACCGCAGGGACCCGGTCCCGGAACAGCACCCGCTGACTGGGGCGGGGAGGACGGCACGACACTGCCCGGCTGACGCCCGGCCCAGCCCCAGCTGCTGGGCGGCGCTGCATGGCATCAGAGGCCGATGCCGCGTCCGCGCACCAAGGGCAGGAAGACCTCGACCACGATCTCCGTCAGTACCTCGTCGGGCACCTCCGGCAGGCCGCGCAGGGCGTATTCGCCGCGCAACAGCATCATCGGGACCGACGCCACGCGCGGATGCGCCGCCCCGGCCGCCGCTTCGCCCCGGGCCACGGCCCGCTCCAGCAGGATCAGCCACGCCGCGTCCGTGCCGCTGCCACCGGCCTGTTCCCGCAGCAGCGCGAGCAGGTCGGGGTCGTCGGCCGCCGCGGCGAGCAGGTCACGCAGTACGACCCCCTGCGGTGACGACCACGTGGTGTGCGCGGCGCGCAGCAGCGCCAGCGCGTCGCCGCGCAGCGTCCCGGTGTCCGGGACCTGCAACTCGGCGTCGGCCAGGCAGCGGTAGGCCGCGACGCCGAGTGCCGCGCGGGTCGGCCAGCGCCGGTAGATCGCGTTCTTGTTGGTACCCGCGCGCTGCGCGACCCGGTCCATCGTCATGCCCGCGTAGCCGACGGTCCGCAGTTCCTCGGCCGCCGCCCGCAGGATCGCCTCCTCCAACGCCGCCCCCCGACGCCGGGTCGCGGTGCCGCGTCGCTGGTCAGGCGCCATCGTGGACCTTCCTTCCCGAGGTACGGTACTCTCCGTACCCTAAATACGGTCGCAGATCGACAGGATCGGAGCAGTGGTGCGCGCCTTCGGCATCAACTACGACACCGGTTTCGCCTCAGGCGGGACCACGACCCACGAACCGTTCCTCCCGCACATTGTCCAGCGCGAGATGCGGGTGATCCGCGAGGACCTGCGCTGCGACGCGGTTCGCATCACCGGCGGCCACGCCGACCGCCTGGAGATCGCCGCCCGCGCGGCCGCCGACGCGGGGCTGGAGGTGTGGTATTCGCCGTTCACCAACGGCCTGACCCAGGACGAACTCCTGGCGTTCCTCGTCGACGCCGCCGAACGTGCCGAGCGCCTGCGCCGCGACGGCGCGCGCGTCGTCTTCCTCACCGGTTCCGAGATCAGCCTGTTCACCGACGGCTTCCTGCCCGGCGCCACGTTGGGGGAACGGTCGGCGAACCTGGCCGACCCGACCGCCTTCCGCGCCCTGCTCCCCCAACTGCACGCCACGCTCAACGCGTTCCTCGCCCGAGTCCTCACCGAGGTCCGCGCCCGCTTCGGCGGCCCGATCGGCTACGCGTCCGTCGCCTTCGAGGGCGTGGACTGGACACCCTTCGACATCGCCGCCACCGATGCCGGCTACCGGGACGCGACCACCGCCGGCACGTTCACCGACGCCCTGCGCGCGCAGGTGGCACGGGGCAAGCCGCTCGGCATCACCGAATTCGGCTGCGGCACCTTCCGCGGCGCCGTCGACATGGGCGGTCGCGGGGACTCGATCGTCGAATGGGGCGAGAACGCGCGGCCGGTGCGGCTGGCCGCCGGAACGGTGCGCGACGAGCAGGAACAGGCGTCCTACGTCCGGGAGATGCTCGACATCTACGGCGCGGCCGGAGTCGACGCCGCGTTCGTCTACACCTTCGCCCGCCGGGACCTGGCGACCACGGCCCTCGACGACCCGGAGCGCGACTTCGACGCGGCCAGCTTCGGTGTGGTCAGGGTCCTGCCGGCCGGCGCAGCCGACGGGCCCAACGCGGAGTTGGGATGGGAGCCCAAGGCCGCCTTCCACGTCCTGGCCGAGTTCGGCCGGGCCCGGAAGGAGCAGGCTGCCGAGGAAGCGGCCGAGGTGTGACGACACGAACGTGCTCCGGCCCGCCGCCTCCCGGACAGAGGCGGCGGGCCGGAGCACGCTGTGCGGACTCGGGGCTCACGCCCCCTCGTTCACCCAGCTCATCAGCTTGCGCAGTTCGCTGCCCGTGGTCGCGAGCAGGCTCTCGGCGTCCTGCTTCTTGTACTCGTTGTACCTCTTCAGACCGCCGTGGTACTCGTCCATCCAGTTCTTCGCGAACGAGCCGTCCTGGATCTCGGCCAGGATCTTCTTCATCTCCGCACGCGTGGCGTCCGTGACGATCCGCGGACCGGTCACGTAGTCGCCCCACTCGGCGGTCTCCGAGATCGACCAGCGCATCTTCTCCAGACCGCCCTCGTACATGAGGTCCACGATCAGCTTCAGCTCGTGCAGGCACTCGAAGTAGGCGATCTCCGGCTGGTAGCCCGCCTCGGTCAGGGTCTCGAAGCCCGCCTTCACCAGCGCCGTAGTACCACCGGCCAGCACCGCCTGCTCACCGAACAGGTCGGTCTCCGTCTCCTCCGTGAACGTCGTGCGGATCACACCCGCCCGCGTGCCCCCGATGCCCTTCGCGTACGAGAGCGCGAGGTCCAGCCCCTTGCCCGTCGCGTCCTGCTCCACCGCCACCAGACACGGAACGCCGCGGCCTTCCTCGTACTGACGGCGCACCAGGTGGCCCGGGCCCTTCGGCGCGACCATGCACACGTCCACCCCGGCCGGGGGCTTGACGAAACCGAAGCGGATGTTGAAGCCGTGGCCGAAGAACAGCGCGTCGCCGTCCTTCAGATGCGGCGCGATGGACTCCTCGTACACCTGGCCCTGGACCGGGTCCGGCACCAGGATCATGATGACGTCCGCCTCGGCGGCGGCCTCGGCGACGGTCACCACGCGCAGGCCCTGCTCCTCGGCCTTCGCCCGGGACTTGGAGCCCTCGTGCAGGCCGACCCGGACGTCGACACCCGAGTCGCGCAGCGACAGGGCGTGCGCGTGGCCCTGGCTGCCGTAGCCGATGACCGCGACCTTGCGGCCCTGGATGACGGACAGGTCGGCGTCGGCGTCGTAGAACAGCGTGGGCATGGTTGTCTTCCTCTTCAGGTCGTGTGGTGGTGGGATGTGCCCCGGCGCACAAGCCAGGTGTCTCCGGCGGGGCATGCGGGGGCGGGTTTCTGCGGCCCGGGTTTCCAGGTCGCGGTTCGACCATGCCGGGGTTTTCGCCGGACGAGTCATCCGGTTCTGAGGCACATGTGTGTGCGGAACCGTCAGAAGAACCGTACTGCATCGCGCCGGCCGGCCGTCCGACCGGCTGATGGCTGAAGCAAACCTCACCCCACCGTCGTGACGACCGCCACGAGTTGGCAGCGCCGCCCCGTCCAGCGCCGTTCCATCGCGCACCGTGACGGCACTCACATGAACTTCGTGCCACTGCCCTACGTGGCTAAAGTGAGCACATGCGAACAGGTGTCGGTCGATGAGGACCGTACACACCTCCCCCACCTCACGCACCCGCACCACGCGGGAAGAATCCCTCCACTCGGCCCGCGTCGGCCGGCCGCCGTGCGCCACGCGGCGGGGACCGATCCAGAAAAGCTGACACACCATGACGACGGCAGGACCGACCGCGGGCCCGGAGCCACTGCTGTCCGGCCGTTCGCCGTGTCGGCTGCCCGGCGCGCTGATCACTGCGCATGTCGCGGCGTTCACCGACGTGTTCGCCCCGATGACCGAGGACTTCCCCGTCCGGCGTTCTTCTGCGCCTCGCCCGGGGCGAGGCGCAGAAGAACGCCGTACTCACGACGCGGGAGCTCATCGGTGCCGGGGCACCGGTGCCGGGCACCCGACGGACGACAAGGAACACGAGGGCCATGACAGAGCCGTGCGAGCGGACGACGACACGCACCCGCGAGGACCGTCCGCGGCCGGCACTCGGGCCCGGCGCCGACCCGGGCCGGGTGTTCGAGGCGTACGAGCACGACGGCTACGCCGATCCCGGGGAGGCGTGGGCCTCGTTCACGGCCGCCTGGAACTGGGCCTCCCCGCTCCCCCGCTCCGTACCGCTGGCGGGTCCCGACGGCCCTCCGGTCGCCCGGCCGGTCCCGGGCGGGTACGCGCTGTGCGGACAGTGGCGGCTGCCGGGTGACACCGCGGTCGGGCCCTGGCTGGCGCTGCCGCTCGCCGCTTCACCGGAGGCGGCCCGCGAGGAGGCCACCGGAACCCGTCCGGACCGGCCCGACGTCTTCGTGATCGCGTCGAAGGTACTGCCCCGGCAGGCCACCCACGGCCTGCGTGCCGTGCGTTCCCCGGCCGGCCCGGACACCGAGTTCCGGCTCGACGACGTCCACGTACCGTCTGGTTTCACCACCCACTCCGCCGGCACGGCGCTGCCGGCACGGGACGGCGGGTTCCTGTGGACCGCGGTGGCCGGTCTGGCGCTGGGCGCCGCGAACCGGCTGACGGACGAGCTGGCCGCGCTGGGTCCGAGCCCGGTGGCCGGGCCCGCCGCCTCCCCCGCCGCGGCTGCCGCCGAGCTGTCGGGGCTGCTGAGCGCGGAGCGGCTGGGGTTCACGGCGGAGTTGCACAACCGCCCCGGGCTGGGGCAGGTCATCTCCCTCGCGGCCCGTGAACCCCTGGCGGACCGGGTCAGGCGTGCGGCCCGGCTGGTGCACCACGTGGTGATGGCGGCCTACGAGAGGGCGATCCCCTTCCCCACGGACGGCGGGCACAATCCGCTGGCCTCACTCGTCACGGACAGCGCCGCGATCCTCCACCACCTGCGGTACACGGTGGATCTCCGGCTGGTGGAAGACGCCGAGTCCCGTACGGGAAAGTAAGGGGTCCCGTACGGGAAGGTGACGGGCCCGTACGGGAAGGTGACGGGCCCGTACGGGAGGGTGATACGTGACGACCATCGCGTACCTGGGTGAACCCGGCTCCCCGTCGTCGGCCGCCGCACCACCTGCCGCGCCGCCTGCCGGAGCGCGCGAGGTGAACCTGCGCCGGAGGCCGGCCGGCCTCCGGGCGGCTTCCGGCCGGTCAGGCCTTCACGGTGTGCTGGCGCGCTCGGTAGGCGGCAGCCTTGACCCGGTTGCCGCAGGTCCGCATGGCGCACCACTCCCGCCGATGGCCGCGCGAGCGGTCGAGGTAGACCTGGGTGCACTCGGGGCGGGAACACTCGCGCAGCAGCGCCTCCTGGTCACCGCCGAGGATCTCCACCGCTTCGCGGGCGAGGGCCGCGAGACCTTGGGAGACCGAGCCGGTACGGGTCAGCCCGTCGGGACCGAGTCGCAGCGTCACGGGCAGGCCCGAAGCCTGGAGGTTCAGCTCGGCGACCGCCTCGGCGGGCAGTGGCCGGTCGTTCAGGCGGGCCGCGACCAGGGAATAGATCGACTCGCGCAGCTCAATGGCGATGGCGAGGTCGGCCTCGTTCGCGCCGGGAGCCAGATCGAGCATCCCGGCTTCCACGAACCAGTCGTCGAGCATGTCGGGGCTCGCGAGCTTCTCCAGCGGCGCGACGTTGCGTCGCGCTCGCCGGGTGCCGACGAAATCGAGCGGAAGTGTCCCGCAGGGAAATGCATGAGTCACGTAACCATACTGGCCAGTTATTCGCGTAGATGCAATACCCCCGCGCTCGATTCACGCTCAGATCATCACCCGATTGACAGGTTACGTCGCGCCGTGCCAAAGTCGTCACCAGCCAAACCGGTTACTTCGACGGTCGACCGCAACCGCGGTCCCGACCACACCCGATATGAGGGGGCTCTCCCATGGCAGTCGTCCGTTTTCACCTCGTCTCTTCCCTCCGTCCCGAGCAGGCCCTCGCGGTGCTGACCGACTTCGGTCCCGGCCGCGCCGAGAACTGGCCCAGCATCGACGCCGACCACTTCACCGTCCACGAGCTGGGCGAGAACTGGGCCGAAGTGACCGAAGGGACCAGCTCCGCGTGGGAGCGGGCGCGCTACCAGTGGGATGCCGCCAAGGTCACCGTCACCACACTCGACTCGAAGCTGTTCGGGGCGGGCGGCGGCTGGACCTTCCAGCTGACGCCCGAGGGCGAGGGCACCCGCGTCGACGTGGAACTCACCCGCGAGCCCGCCACGTTCAAGGGGAAGGTACTGGCCTCCATGCTCCCCCTCGTCGCCACGGGGTCCCTGCGCAAGTCCTTCGCCAGCGCGCTGAAGGCCACGGCGTGATCGATTGCCGCGCGATCGGTCGTCGTGCGGCGGGTCGTCGTGTGGCCGGTCGCCGTGTGGCCGGTCGCCGTGTACAGGCCGTCACGCGATCAGTCGCCATGTGATCCGCCGTCATGTGACCAACCGCGGCGGCCCGGAGCCCGGAGGTCGGTTCCCGGTCCGCCCGGAGGTCGCTTCGTGGTCCGCCCGGAGGTCGCTTCGTGGTCCGCCCTGAGGTCACTGCCCGGCCCGCCCGAAGCTCTTGGTCAGGATCTCCCTGACGGTGGCGGCCGTCCGCTTCGTCGGCTGTTTCAGGCATGCCATGACGCGTACGTCGTAGGTCCGCCCGTAAGGGCCGGGGTGGGCACGTGCCCAGCCGAAGATCTCCTGGTCCCCTCCCAGCGCCGCACAGCCCTCGGCCGGGCTGTGCGCGGCGCCCACCCGCAGCGGAGCCTCGGGGGCCGTCCAACGGGCCGCCCCGTCACCGTAGCGGAACGCCATGAGCACCCCTCCGGTCTCCAGCTTCCGCAACGGCCGGCACTGCGTCAGCAGGTCGTCCTGGGCCGTGACACAGTCCGCGGGGGCGGGCCGGCGCAGGGCCTGGCTGGCCGCGAAGCCTACGGACGTGCCGTGGGCGTCCGTCGCCGTCAGCGTGCGCCAGCCGTCGGGCAAGACGACCCTGAGGGGCCGGGACCGGTCCATGAGCGTGGCGACGGGTGCCAGGGACGCCGCAGGCACCGTGTGGCTCCAGTCGGGCCCCGAGGACGCCGGTCCGCGGGCCCCGACGGTGAACGCCACCGCGGCGACGGCCAGCGCGGCCAGCCCGCCCGCCGCCGCGACCCTGCGCCGTCTGCGCAGTCGTACGCGCCCCCGCACCCTGGCCATGCGATCGGCAGGGGCGACCAGCCTCGGCACTCCCTCCTCCAAGAGCAGACGGAGTCCCGCTTCCGTGTCGTCCCACGGCCCTTCAGGTGTGTCAGGCATGTGTCTCGCTCCCTTCCGTCAACCCGGGTACGGCCGCCAACCACAGCCGTAACGTGTTCAGCGCTCTGGCGGCCTGGCTCTTGACGGTCCCAGGGCGACAGCCCAGCACCTGAGCGGTCTCCTCCACGCTCAGACCCTCGAAGTACCGCAGCACCACGACGGCCCGCTGCCGCGGCGGCAGCCGCCTGACCACCAGCGACAGCGAGTGCTCCAGGTCGACCGAGGCGAACGGGTCCCCGGGGGCCGTCTCATCGGGCACCTCGCCGTGCGGTATCTCGCCCCGCCAGCGCCGCTGCCACCACGACGCATAGGTGTTGACCAGCGCCTTTCGGATGTACGCCTCGGGGTTCTCCCCCGACAGCCGGCGCCACTTGGGCCACACCCTGGCCAGCACGGTCTGCAACAGGTCCTCCGCCAGGTGTGCGTCCCCGGTCAGCATCCAGGCGACCCGGAGCAGCCTCGCCCCGCGCGCCGCCACGAACTCCTCGAAGTCCGGGCCCGCCTGGTGCGCCGTCGCCATCATGCTCCGTCCACTCCCGTCGCAATTCACTGTCCCCGCAGGTCAAGCGCGCGCTCTTGAGCGGTAGGAGGCAGCTGAGCCGGAAACTGCGGGCGGGAGTTCGGGCAGGAGTTGCGGACCAGCTCCGTCCACTGGGCACGTCCTGGGCAGGAGGGGCCGACAGGTGTGCGCCGGGTTTCGACACGTATCGCCTCGCCGTCCGTACACACGGTGCCGGGGCACTGGATCAACGACGAGCAGCGTAACCGGCTCGCGGAACCTGTGCCAGACCCCGTTTCAGGACGGCGTTTCAGACCGTCGGCTCCTTCCGACGGCTCCGACGGCTAGCGTGCCGGTGCCGGGTCGGGACCGGCGGCGTATTGTCCGCGTCCCGCTCAGAACGCGGACCGGATGAGTCCGCCGTCGACGCGGATGGTGGCGCCGCTGACGTACTGGGCGTATTCGCTGCACAGGTACGCCACCGCCGCCGCGATCTCGTCCGGCTCGCCGAAGCGCTCCTGGTCGTTCGGGATGAGGGCGTTGACGGCGTTGGGCCCGATCTCCTCCCAGGTCTCACCCCAGCCGCGGGCGGGGCC
>NZ_JBIAIE010000015.1:0-197822 GCF_042871185.1 Streptomyces sp. NPDC006012 | reverse complement strand
CCACGGACGTCGAGCTCGCCGCATGACCCCAGCAAGACCGAATCACCCCAAACCCGACAGGGGTGCCTTGACGAAGGACATAGAGGCACCCCCCCCGGGATCCGCCTCCTCCGGCCAGGCCCGGCCCCGCAACTCCCGGAGCGACGGCCTGCCGGCGACCGATCGTGTCCGGGCGCGAACGGACGGGAGTCGCCACCGCCGCGGAGCCGGGGGCACGGGTGGGGCGGGGAAGGAGGGTCCTGGGGGCGGCCGTGGGCACCGCCTGAGCCGCGGTCCGGACGGCCGCAGGTACCGCCTGGACCGAGGTCTGGACGGTCGCGGGGCGACGGAGCGAGAGTCGGCCTCGTCCGCTTCCCCTCCCGAACGGAAGGACAGATCCCGTGGACCTCAACGAGTTGCAGGAACGGGCCGTACGCATCCACGACCTCTACGACGAGCTGAACCGCCGGGAGCGCGGCCGGGTCTGGGCGCGCAACGAATTCATGCTGGGGTTCATGGGAGACGTCGGTGACCTGGCCAAGCTCATCATGGGCGAGGACGGAGCACGGGAGGCTCCGGGCGGGCGGCCCGCGCTGGAACACGAACTCGCCGACTGCCTGTGGTCGGTACTGATCCTGGCGTACCGCTACGACGTGGACCTCGAAGCAGCCTTCCACCACACCATGGCGGAACTCGACGAGGCCATCGGCGCCCGGCTTCCGCGACGTCCGTAGGACGGCAGCCGCCGGGCTCCGGCTGCGGGGTCCGCGGTGATGCTGCCCGCGGCCGTCGCCACCCGGCGGGACCCGCCCGGACGGGACGGGCCGCGGCGGCTCGCAGCGCGCCCGGCCCGTCCTGCGGTGTGTCAGAGACCCACGTCCCTGCGACGGATGTCGTCGAGGGACTCGCGCCGGACCAGAAGACGGGCGCGGCCCCCGTGCACCGCGACGACCGGCGGACGGCCGACCATGTTGTAGCCGGAGGCCATCGACAACTGGTAGGCGCCCGCCACCGGGACGGCGAGCAGATCCCCGACCCGTATGTCGTCGGGCAGTTCGACATCGGCGGCGAGGAAGTCGCCGGCCTCGCAGTGCCGGCCCACCACCGCCACCGGGGCCGTCCGCGACGTCAGGGGCCGGCCGATCAGCCGGGGCGCGTACCGCGCACCGTACAGAGCGGGCCGCGGGTTGTCGCCCATGCCGCCGTCGACGGCGACGAAGGTGCGTCCGGCCGTCCGCTTGACGGACAGCACGTGGTACAGCGCGACGCCCGCCGGACCCACGACGGCCCGGCCCGGTTCGATGATCAGATGGGGCACGGCGAGCCCCGCGGCCTCGCACGCCGCGGTCAGTTCCGCGCGGACCGTGCGGGCCAGTTGGGTGACGTCGAGCGCCTGCTCACCGGGGAGGTAGGCGATGCCGTGCCCACCGCCCAGGTCGAGTTCGGGCAGCACGAGACCGTACCGCTCGCGCAGCTGGGCCATGAACCCCACCAGGCGCCGTACGGCGACCGCATAGGGTTCGACACTGGTGATCTGGGAGCCCAGGTGGCAGTGCAGGCCGGTCAGTTCGAGCTGCGGCTGGTCGAGGATCCGGGCGATGGCCCGCTCGGCGCCGCCGTCCGCGATGGACAGGCCGAACTTCTGGTCCTCGGTGCCGGTCCGGATCTTCTGGTGGCCGCCGGCGCTGATGCCGGGCACCACCCGCACCATCACGCGCTGACGGCCGCCCGGCCCGACGGCGGCGGAGAGCCGGGCGATCTCCGACGGGCTGTCGATGACGATGCGGCCGACACCGAGCCGCAGGGCGGCGTCCAGGTCCGCGGGGGACTTGGCGTTGCCGTGCAGCACGATGCGCTCGGGCGGGAAGCCCGCGGTGACCGCGAGTTCCAGCTCGCCCGCCGAGCAGACGTCGAGGCCCAGGCCCTCCTCCGCCACCCAGTGGATCAGGGCGCGGCACAGGAACGCCTTGGCCGCGTAGAGGACTTCGGCCTCGGGAAAGGCATGCCGGTACGTACGGCAGCGCTCGCGCACTTCGCTCTCGTCCAGTACGTAGACGGGGGTGCCGAAGCGCTCGGCGACCTCGGCCAGCGGCACACCGCCCACGGCGATGTCGCCCCCGTGGGGCTCGCTGCTCGACATGGGCCACACCGACAGGTCGGAGGCGGCGACCGCGGTGGGAACGGGCTCGTTGACGACGCTCATGCTGTCACCGCCTCTCAACCGACCCGCAGCGCCGCGGTCACGGACGCCGGGGTCACGGGGACGACCGACGCGGGTGTCGGTGCCGGTGCGGGCGCGGAGAACGGCGGGTCCACCGTGATGCGGGTGACCGCGAGGGGCGCGACCAGCGTACGGAGCGCGGGCTCGGCCAGCTTGATCCACGCCTGCTCGGGGCCGAGCGTCGCGGTCAGCCGCCGTACCGAGGTGAATCCGACAGCCGTCCGGCTGCCCAGGGGAGTGCGGAAGATGCGTACCGCGTGTCCCGACGGTCCCAGCCGGACCGGGACGAAGAGAGGTCCGGCCGGGTGCCGATCAGAGGGTTCCGGGTCGTCGCCCAGGAGTTCTGCCATGGGATGCCTCCGAGAGGATCCAGTGTGGTTCACATGAGTGGCTTGCTCGCCCTGGAAGCGGGGAGGCTGACCAGGGCGCACGGACGACGTTATGCCCGCCGGTCTCGGCCCGCCGATGCCTCATGACGCGACGCTGACGGGCAGTAGCCCAACGCTGACGGCCCCCTGACACCGGCCGGAGGGACACGCACCCCGCCGCCCTGCCCGTCCTTCACCGGACCGTGAGTGGCGTCGGACCGCTTCAGTACCCGCTGCCCGTCCGGGCTTTCGCTCCCGCCGGCCGTACGGCGGTGTCCCGTGCCCGCTGCCCGTGCGAGGCTGCCTTGCCCACCGCCGTACCGAGCGGCCCATCCCCGCTCGGTGTTCAGTGGGGGTGCGGTTCGTCGCGGTGCGCGGGGCCGTGCGGCGCGTCGCAGTGACCGGCCTCGTCGGTCCGCTCCCCGGAACGGGTGACCTGGAGGACGGCCTCGGCGGCGTGGTCGACCTGCAAGGTGGTGTGGGTGATGCCGTAGTCGTGGCGCAGCAGCCCCTCCAGATCGCGGCGGACGGCGTGGCAGTCGCCGCCCGGATCGACCAGGACGTGCGCCGACAGCGCCGGCTGCCCCGAGGTGATCTGCCAGACGTGCAGATCGTGGACCTCGACGACGGCCGGCCGGGCGACGAGCGTGTCGCCGAGCAGGTTCGGATCGACGTCGGCGGGGGCGGCCTCCAGGAAGATCCGGCCGGACTCGCGCAGCAGCCCGTATCCGGCCTTCGCCATCAACGCGACGACGACGAGCGTGGCGATGGCGTCGGCGCGTGCGAAGCCGGTGAGCAGCACGATCAGGGCGGCGGCGGCCGTGCCGATGAACGCGAACAGGTCGTTGAGGATGTGCTGGTAGGCGCCCTCCACGTTGAGCGAGGTGCGGTTGGCCTTGGAGATGCACCAGGTCGCGGCGATGTTCACCACGATCCCGGCGAGCGCCGTGGCGAGCATCAGCCCGCCCGCGACCTCCGCGGGCGTGATCAGCCGGCGGACCGCCTCATAGGCCAGCCAGGCACCGAGCAGCAGCAGCGTCAGGCCGTTGGCCTGCGCGGAAAGGATCTCGGCCCGCTTGAGACCGTAGGTGAAGCCACCGCGCGCCGGGCGGGCGGCGAGCCGCATGGCAACGAGCGCGAGCACGATGGAGGCGGCGTCGCTGAGCATGTGCGCGGCGTCCGAGATCAACGCCAGGGAACTCGCGATGACGCCCACGACGACCTCGGCGGCCATGAACACCGTGATCAGGGTGAGCGCGATGGCCAGCCAGCGGCGGTCGGCGTGGGCCGCCACCCCGTGGGAGTGGCCCGCGTGCCCGCCCGCGGCGTGGTCGTGCCCCGCGCCGTGGCCGTGCGCCACGCTCCGGTCGACTTCGTGCTCGCTCATCTCGGATGCCTTCCCCCTCGCGCGACGGATGCCCGATTCGCAGTGAAACCCATGGCCGAGGGAAACGCCAAAGGCTGCACCGGTGACCGTTGTCATGTCCGTTAGCCATCTTCTGACCTGCGAAAATGTGGGCGGGTGCCGATACGTGGAACACGTCACCCGTGCCGCCGCCGGGCTGGATCCGCCCGCACGGCGGCCGGAGAGCCGGCACGAGATGCGGGCGACCGGCGGCGGCGTTCACCCGATGCGGTGACCGGACGGATGTACCCATCGACTCGGGGCGCCCACGCCCGGCGGGTTTCCGGGCAGATCGGCGGTACCCCGCACGGCATCCGGCCACCTGCGACGGAGCACGCCCGACACGCGCCATCCGCACTATGTGCACATGATCGACTACCTTGTGTGCTCATGGTGGCTTGGTCGGTACGTCGCGAGCACCGGCCCGTGCCCCGGGCCGCGGCCGCACTCGTGGTGCTGCTCGCCGCGCTGGTCCACCTGCTCGGCTGCGCCCACGGCCCGGTGCCCGCGGGATTCGTCCGTACCGACACCCCCCTCCTCCTCGCCGCGGTGTGCGACCGGACGTGCGCACCCGACGCCGTAGCGTCCACGTGGCCGGCGCCCGCTCCGGGGGACGAGCAGCCGCACTGCCGGGACGCCGACGAACCGACGGTCCAGCCGCCGCGCGGCATCGCCCCGCCGGCCCCTGCCGTGGCCGGCGCCGCGCCGGCCGCCGCGGACCACGCCAAGTTCCCCTCCCCGAGGTCCGGCCCGCCCGAAGGGCCGACCCCCGGACCGGCCACGGACGGCCGGTCCAGAGCCCGTCTGGGCGTGTGGCGGTCCTGACCGGCCCGTGAGCCGCACGGACACACGCTGCGGGAATGCCCGCCGCGCCGACGTGCACCGCCGATCACCCCCCTCCTTCCGACCACAGCGGCCGGCACGCGCCCGTGTGCCCCGGCCGCGGGAGAAGCACGCACATGAACCAGCACGACGGCACCCCGGTGCCGCACTCCCCCATGCCGCACTCCGCGGTACCGCCCTCCCCCGACCCGCGCGATCCCGTACCGCCGTCACCCGTACCTCTGTCGCCTGTACCGCCGTCCCCAGTCCCGCACCACCTCGACCCGCACCACCTCGACCCGCAGCATCCCGCCCCGCGCCATCCGGTCCCGCGCCTTCAGGTGCCGCATTCCCCCGCTCAGCTGCTCGCCGCCGCCAAACACCCGCTGCACACCCCGGCCGGACTGGTCGGCGACACCCCCGTCCTGTGGATCGGCGAGCCCTTCACCGCCGCCGGACGCGGCTTCTGGGCCAAGCTCGAAGGCCACAACCCCGGCGGCATCAAGGACCGCACCGCGCTCTACATGGTCGACGCCGCCCGTGAACGGGGCCGGCTGCGGCCGGGTGCCCGGATCGTCGAGTCGACCTCGGGCACCCTCGGCCTCGGTCTGGCCCTGGCCGGCGCGGTGTACGGTCACCCGGTCACCGTGGTCTCCGACCCCGGTATGGAACCGCTGATGACGGGCCTGCTCACCGCCTACGGAGCCGAGGTGGACCTGGTCACCGGCCCGCACCCGGAAGGCGGCTGGCAGCAGGCCCGCCGCGACCGGGTCGGTGAGATCCTCGCCGCCCAGCCCGGCGCCTGGTGCCCCGACCAGTACCACAACCCCGACAACGTGGCCGCCTACGCGCCGCTGGCCCGCGAACTCGTCGCACAGCTCGGGCGCATCGACGCGCTGGTGGTCTCCGTCGGCACCGGCGGACACTCCGCGGGTGTCGCCTCCGTGCTGCGCGGCTACTTCCCGCGGCTGCGTGTGGTCGGCGTGGACGCCACCGGTTCCACCATCTTCGGCCAGCCCGCGGCGCCGCGGCTGATGCGCGGCCTGGGCAGCAGCATCTATCCGCGCAATGTCGCCTACGGCCTCTTCGACGAGGTGCACTGGGTCGCCGCACCCGAAGCGGTGTGGGCCTCCCGTCACCTGGCCCGGCACCACTACGCCACCGGCGGCTGGAGCGTGGGCGCGGTCGCGCTGGTGGCCCGCTGGCTGGCCGGCGCGCTGCCCGCCGAGGACCGTATCGCCGCCGTCTTCCCCGACGGGCCGCAACGCTACGTCGGTACCGTCTTCGACGACGCCTACTGCCGGCGACACGGGCTGCTCGGCCGGCCGCCCGCCGACGCGCCGGACGAGATCGGCGACAGCGGCGAGGAGGCCGTCACCCGCTGGACGCGGTGCACCCGGGTCGCCGACCCGCTCGCCGACGGCGGCGTGCCCCAGCTCTCGGGGGCCACGCGATGAGGCACCTCTGGCGGCAGACCCGCTCCTTCCCGCCCGCCGCACAGCTGTTGATGGCCAATCAGTTCGCCATCAACCTCGCTTTCTACATGCTCATGCCCTACCTGGCCGTCCACCTGTCGGGGGCGCTCGGTCTCGCTGCCTGGGCGGTCGGGCTGGTGCTGGGCGTGCGCAACTTCTCCCAGCAGGGCATGTTCCTCATCGGCGGCACCCTCGCCGACCGTTACGGCTACAAGGCCCCCATCCTCGCGGGCTGTCTGCTGCGCACCCTCGGTTTCGGGCTGCTCGGCTGGGCCGACGGCCTGCCCGCCCTGGTCGTCGCGTCCGCCGCGACGGGCTTCGCGGGCGCTCTGTTCAACCCCGCCGTACGCGCCTATCTGGCCACCGAGGCGGGCGAACGCCGGGTGGACGCCTTCGCCACGTTCAACGTCTACTACCAGGCGGGCATGCTGCTCGGCCCGCTCGTGGGACTCGCCCTGCTGGCGGCCGATTTCCGGGTCGTCGGCACGGCGGCCGCGGCCGTCTTCGCCGCGCTGACCCTGCTCCAGTGGTACGCGCTGCCGGCCCGGCAGGACACCGCGACCGGCGGCGGCGAGCGGGCGAGCGTGCCGGCCCAGTGGCGCACGGTCGTGGCCAACCGGCCCTTCCTGCTGTTCGCCGTCGCCATGATCGGGTCGTACGTCCTGACGTTCCAGGTCTACCTCGCCTTCCCGCTGGCCGCCGACGACGCGCTGGGGGCCGACGGCACGGCGGTGACCAGCGGCCTGTTCGTGGTGTCGGCCGCCGTCGCGGTCATGGGCCAACTCCGGCTCACCGGCTGGGCCAAGCGGCGTTGGAGCGCCCATGAGGCACTGGTGCGCGGGCTCACGGCGATGGGGCTGGCCTTCGTTCCGCTGGCGCTCGTCCCGCACCGGGCGGCGGCCGTCGTCGCCGCACTGGTGACAGCGGTCGTCCTGCTGGCGGCCGGCGGCGCGGTGGTCTACCCGTTCGAGATGGACACCGTCGTCTCGCTCTCCGGCGACCGGTTGGTCGCGACCCACTACGGCTTCTACAACACCGTCTCCGGCCTCGGCATCACCCTCGGCAACCTCGCCACCGGGGCACTGTGGGACTTCGCCGTGCGGCACGACGCCCTCTGGCTGACCTGGGGCGCCCTGGCCTCGACGGGCCTCGCGTGCGCGGCCGCGATCGCCGCGCTCGCACGCACCGGGCGGCTGACCGTGGGACAACCGCAGGGTGTGACGGCCTGACCGTCCGATCGTGAGGTCCCGAGCCCTGCGGCCCGGGACCTCCGCCACGGGAACACGACCGGGAACAGTGGCCGGTGCGGCGCTGGTCCCGATCGACACCAGCGCGGTGCTGGTCCCGCACAAAATCGTTGTGGCCGCCCGACACCCCTGGGGTACGGTCCTGCCCATGGGTTTCTGCATGGCAATGACGCGGATCCGTCGCTCCTAGCGGCGGACAGCGACCTCGACGGCACGCTCCGCCGCTTCCAGCTCGTCACCTGCTGGGCGGCGCTCTCCGCGCTGCCCGGGCTACCCGATCGACGCCCGGAGCGAACCAACCGTGCCCACCTACCGTCACGGCCGACACGAGTTCGGCCAGAACTTCCTCACCGACGAGAGCGTGATCGACGCCATCGTCGGGCTCGTCTCCCGCACTGAGGGGCCGATCGTCGAGATCGGCCCCGGCGACGGGGCCCTGACACTGCCGCTGCAGACACTGGGGCGCCCCATCACCGCGGTCGAACTGGACCGGCGGCAGGCTCGCTCGCTGAGCGGCCGGGTCGATTCCCGTACGACCACGGTCGTCCACGAGGACTTCCTGCGGTACCGGCTTCCCCCCGTCCCGCACACCATCGTGGGCAACCTCCCGTTCCACCTGACCACCGCGATGCTGCGCCGCATCATGCACACGGAACGCTGGAGCACCGCGGTTGTGGTGACACAGTGGGAGGTGGCCCGCCGCCGGGCCGGGGTCGGGGGCGCGACGATGATGACCGCCCAGTGGTGGCCGTGGTACGAGTTCTCCCTCGAACGTCGGGTGCCCGGCGCCGCGTTCACTCCGCGGCCGGACGTCGACGGCGGCCTGATGGTCGTCCGCCGGCGCCCCGAACCGCTGCTCGCACCGGCCGCGCGCCACGCCTACCAGGGGTTCGTGCACGCCGTTTTCACCGGCCGCGGGCACGGCCTGCGCCAGATCCTGCCGCGGCTCGCCCCGCCGCACCGCGCGGGCGCCGTCCTGCGCTGGCTCGCCGCACAGCGGCTCGGCGGTACGCCGCTGCCGCGCGACCTGTCCGCCCGGCAGTGGACGGAGTTGTTCACGATCATCCACCGACTGCCGCCGGGCAACGGCTAGTCCACCGGCAGGACAGGTCCGCCGGGGGGATGCAAGGGTGCGGTGCGCGGTATCAGGCCCGGGCCGGCTCAGAGAGAGGCCAGCCAGTCCGCCACCGCACCGGGGCGGCCGAAACGGTGTGTCGCCAGCGGGGCGAACCTGCGGTCACCGGTGCGGCGTTCGACCTCGCGGTGGCGGGCCGTGTGCTGGGACCAGGCCCACCAGGCGGGGTGCTGCCGGGTCAGCCAGTCCGACCAGGTCTCCCGGTTGCCGCCGTAGAGCGCCTCCCGGGTCACCGTCCGCCGGATGGACCGGCGCAGGATGCGGGGCATGACGACCCTTCGCGGGTAGTCGAGCCAGATGACGGTGTCCGCCCGTTCCCACAGCAGATCGCGTACTTCGGGATAGCCGAGGGAGTCGAAGATCCAGCGGGGTCCGGCGGCGAGCGCCGCCACGTCGTCGGTCAGGGAGGGGTTCACGGACCAGTCGGGGCCGTCGAAGTACAACGCGTCCATCTCGTGGTAGGGGAGGCCGAGACGGCTGCTCAGCGCCCGGGCAAGGGTGGATTTACCCGCACCCGTGACACCCACCACCAAGATCCGCTCCATGGAGGTGCACCCTACCGCTGCGGCGGTGGCCGCTCCCCGGGCGGACCGGTCGGCCCCGTACCGGCCGGCGCCTGCGAGCGGCAGCGCCGGTACGAGCCGCCGCAAGACGCTGATGCGCACGCTTCGTCCGACGCCGCGCGGCTGCCGTCAGGCCATGCGCGTCGTGCAGGGGCGTACGGTTCAGCGGGATCCGGCCGCCCGACGTGGGCGATCACCGTACGACCAGCGCCCCAGGGCTACCGCAGCGCGCTGCGCGGCGGACGCTCGCGGAGGGCCCCGTATCCGATGAAGTAGGCGGGCAGCCTGCGTACCAGGCGGGACGAGGCGAGCAGGCCCGCCGCACGCCGGGCCCGCCGCGCGTCGCCCATGGGCGGTCTCCCCTGCAGCACGGGGGCGATGAGGTGGGCATGGGCCAGGCGCTGGAGCCGCTGGGTGGCGACCGTGGTGGGACGGCGGCGGCGCTGGATGCCACGCACGTCGTGCAGGCCCACGCGCCCGCGGCGCAGCGGTCCCTCCAGGTGCCGCGCCGCGGCCACGGCGTCCTGCACGGCGAGGTTGATGCCGATGCCGAAGACCGGGGACATCGCGTGCGCGGCATCGCCGATGCACAGCAGCCCGGGGCGGTGCCAGCGACGCAGCCGGTCCTGGTGCACGTCGAGGAGTTTGACCTGGTCCCACGAGCGCAGCCGGTCCGTGCGGTCCGCGATCCAGGGGACGGCGGCGGCGTACTGGGCGCGGAAGCAGTCGAGTCCGGCGGCCCGGCGCCGGGCGTCGGAGCCCTTGGGGATGATCGTGGCGCACTGCCAGTAGTCCCCGCGGTCGATCATCGCCGTCAGGAAGCGGTCGCCCGCGGCGCCGACGAATCCGCAGGGGTCCCCTTCGTGCCGCGGCAGCCGGAACCACCAGGCGTCCATCGGGCAGCAGTAGCGACGCAGCCTCAGCTCCGGCCGGGAGCGGGCCAGTGAGGAACGGCCGTCGCAGGCGACGGTGAGCAGGGCACGCAGTTCTCCGGTCCGGCCGTCCTGGGTGCGGTAGCGCACGCCCGTCACCCGGCCGCGGGTCACCAGGAAGGAGGTGGCCTCGGTGCCCATCCGCAGGTGGAAGCCGGGCTCGCGCCGGGCCTCGTCGGCGAGAAGGTCCAGGAGGTCCCACTGCGGCACCATCGCCACGTAGTTGTAGGGGCCGGGCAGCACCGACAGGTCGGCGACCGTGACCGGCGAGCGGCCCGCCCCGGCGGGCATGCGGACGGTGCGCAGCCGGCGCTGCGGCAGCCGGGCGAACTTCTCGGCGAGGCCCAGGTCGTCCAGGAGCGCCAGCGTCGAGGGGTGCACGGTGTCGCCGCGGAAGTCGCGCAGGAAGTCGTTGTGCTTCTCCAGGACCGTCACCTCTACACCGGCCCGGGCCAGCAGCAGGGCGAGCACCATGCCCGCGGGACCACCGCCCACGACACAACACGTGGTCCGTTCCATCGCAGCCCTCCCTTTTCCGGAATAATTCATCACCCAATGAATAGTGTACTCGCCGTGCCGCTGTCCGGCAGTCGCGACGAGGCGCGGATTCGGCCATGTCCGGCCCGGAGCACGGGGCCTGCTCGACGGCACGGGTACGGCGCACCGTGGATCCCTGCCGATCACGCATGCCGACCGTGCCGAACTTCCGTCGGAGTCCTGAAGGCGGGTTTCTCCAGCGGGGCAAGCAGGGCTACCGGGGCTCCTCCGCGCCGGGGTCCGCCTCGCTCGGCATTCGGGCGCGCACGGCGTCGAGCCAGTCCAGCAGGAGCCCGCCGAACGCCTCGTCGAGGTGGCTCCCGCTCTCCCCGGCGCTCCGGGCGAGCAGCGACAGCAGTCGGCCCGCGACCGGGCCGTCCCCGTCGCAGGAGCCGCACAGCGCGGTCTCCTTGAGTCCGTCGACCCGTGCCCCGGCGCGGTTGTACCAGACGTGCGGGTGACGGGCGACGAGGGCGAACGGGGCCGCGCACCGGGGACAGGGCGGGGTCCGCGAGATCCGCAGCTCGACCCGGACCGGCCGGCCCGCCCGCAGTGTCACGCGACCCCCGTCCAGGCATCGGCGCCGAACGTGCCCTTGACGTCGGACGCGAGGGTGGCGGCGTTCACCTTGGCCTGAAGTGCGTAGACCGTGGTCCCGCGCACGCCGCGCACGCTGAGGTGGACGGGGGTGTCGCCCGGGTGCTCGGTGAGGATGCGCTTCAGCTCGCTCACCAGGCGGACGGTGATCCGGTGGGCGGGCAGTGCCAGGCGGACCGGGGGCCGGCCGCCGTGCTCGGCCGAGGACACGTCCAGCACGCCCAGTTCCCTGCCGAAGACGTTCAGGGTGCCGTCGCGGTCCTCGATCCTGCCCGTGACCGAGATGACGTGGTCCTCGGCCAGTGCGTGCTGCACGAGTTGGTACGCGGCGGGGAAGAACAGCACCTCGACGGCGGCGTCCCGGTCCATGACCTGTACGACGGCCCAGGCGTTGCCCTGTTTGGTCACCTTGCGCTGGATACCGGTGATGAGCCCCGCGAGCCGTACCTCCCCCGAGGCCCGGCCGGAGGCGAGCAGTTCGGCGATGGTGCAGTCCCGCGCCGCGGCGAGGATGTGCTCGGCGCCGTCCAGCGGGTGGGCGGAGACGTAGAGGCCGAGCATCTCGCGTTCGGTGGACAGCAGTTGGCGGCGGGGCCACTCGGTGTCGTCGACGGGCAGGTCGAGGCCGAAGGGCGGGGCGCCGCCCGCCTCGCCGCCGAGCCCGGCGAAGAGGTCGTCCTGCCCATGGCTCGCCGCCTTCTTCACCGGGATGATCGCGTCGATGGCGTTCTCGTGGACCGCGGTCAGTCCCTTGCGGGAGTGTCCGAGGCTGTCGAAGGCACCGGCTTTGATCAGGGATTCCACGGCCCGCTTGGGCAGCGCGGGCAGGTCGGCCTTGTGCAGGAAGTCGGCGAAGGAGGTGAACCTCCCCTTCCGGCGGCGGGCGTCGATGACGGCCTCGATGACGCCGTCGCCGACGTTGCGCACGGACCGCAGGCCAAAGCGCACATCGTCGCCGACGGCGGTGAACTCGGCGGCGGACGCGTTCACATCGGGCTGGAGGACGCGGACGCCGTTCCTGCGGGCGTCGGCCAGATACACGGCGGCCTTGTCCTTGTCGTCGCCGACCGAGGTGAGCAGGGCGGCCATGTACTCGGCCGGATAGTTCGCCTTGAGGTAGGCGGTCCAGTAGGAGACGAGTCCGTAGCCGGCGGTGTGGGACTTGTTGAAGGCGTAGCCGGAGAACGGCAGCATCACGTCCCACAGCGCCTTGACCGCCTCGTCGGAGAAGCCGTTCCCCCGCATGCCACCGTGGAACTTCTCCCATTCCGCGGCCAGTACCTCGGGTTTCTTCTTGCCCATGGCGCGGCGCAGCATGTCCGCGCCGCCCAGGGAGTAGCCGGCCAGCTGCCGGGCGATGGCCATGATCTGTTCCTGGTAGACCAGCAGGTGGTGGGTGGAGCCGAGGATCGGGTCCAGGGCCTCCTTCAGCTCCGGGTGGATGGGGCTGGGCTCCTGTCTGCCGTTCTGGCGCAGCGCGTAGTTGGTGTGCGCGTTGGCCGCCATGGGGCCGGGCCGGTAGAGGGCGTTGGCCGCGGCGATGTCCTCGAACCGGGTCGGTGCCATCAGTTTCAGCAGGGCCCGCATGCCGCCGCCGTCGAGCTGGAAGACGCCGAGGGTGTTGGCCTCGGCGAGCAGCCGGTAGGTCCTGGCGTCGTCCAGCGGGATGACGACGGTGGTCGGGTCGCCGTCCAGCGGGTCGACGGTGGCGAGGCTGACGCCCCGGTTCTCGCGGATGTTCTCGATGGCCTGGTCGATGACGCCCAGGTTGCGCAGCCCGAGGAAGTCCATCTTGATCAGGCCCATGGCCTCGCACGACGGGTAGTCGAACCCGGTGATCCGCGCACCGTCCGAGGCACGCAGGTGGAGCGGGATCCGGTCGGTCAGTTCCGTCTTGGACAGGATGACCGCGGCGGCGTGCACGCCGGTGCCACGGGTCAGCCCCTCCACCCCGCGGGCGGTGTCGATCACCCGCTGCACATCGGGTTCGGCGTCGTACATCCGGCGGATCTCCCCGGCCTCCGCGAACCGGGGGTGGGAGGCGTCGAAGAGGGCGTCCAGCGGGGCGGACTTGCCGTTCTGGTCGGGCGGGAGCGCTTTGGTGATCCGCTCGCCGTGGGAGAACGGATAGCCCAGGATGCGCGAGGAGTCCTTGATCGCGTTCTTGGCCTTGATCTTGCCGAACGTGTTGACCAGGGCCGTGTACCCGTCGCCGTACTTGTCGATGACGTACCGGACCATGCGGTCGCGCCGGCGGTCGTCGAAGTCGAGGTCGACGTCCGGCGGGTTGATCCGCTCGGGGTTCAGGAACCGTTCGAACAGCAGGCCGTGTTCCAGCGGGCACAGTTCGGTGATGCGGGTGGCGTAGGCGACGAGGGAGCCGGTGGCCGAGCCGCGGCCCGGGCCGAGAGGGATCCCGTTGTCGCGGGCGTAGCGGCAGATGTCCGCCACGACCAGGAAGTACGAGCTGAAGCCCATCGGGCCGATGACCGCCATCTCGGTCTCGAACCGGTCGAGGACGTGCTGCGGCACGGGGTCTCCGTAGCGCAGGCGCAGTCCCTTGTGGACCTCCTTGCGCAACCAGGACTCCTGGGTCTCGCCCGCCGGCACGTCGGGGAACCGCGGCATCTCGTCGACGTGGTCGAAGACCTCGTCGTAGGACTCGATGCGCTCGGCGATCAGCAGGGTGTTGTCGCAGGCCGTCGGCAGTTCGGCGAACAGCTCGCGCATCTCGGCGGCCGATCTCAGGTAGTAGCCGGAACCGTTCAGGCGGAACCGTCCGGGGGTGTCCTTGTTCTTGCCGACGCCGATGCACAGCAGGTTGTCGTGGGCGTCGGCCTGGTCCTCGGTGACGTAGTGGGCGTCGTTGGTGGCGAGAAGCGGAAGGTCCAGCTCCGCGGCCAGCCGGAGCAGGCCCGCGCGGACGTCGCGTTCGATGGCCAGGCCGTGGTCCATGAGTTCCAGGAAGTAGTTCTCCCGGCCGAAGATGTCCTGGTAGGCCGCTGCGGCAGCCTTCGCCTCGGCGTACTGGCCGAGGCGCAGCCGGGTCTGTACCTCGCCGGAGGGGCATCCGGTGGCGGCGATGATGCCCTCCGGCCGACTGGCGATCAGGTCGCGGTCCATGCGCGGCTTGCCGGCCGGGAACTGGCCCTCGTAGCTGGCCTGGGTGCTGAGCCAGAACAGGTTGCGCAGGCCCTGCGCGGTGCGGGCCCACATGGTCATGTGCGTGAACCGGCCGCCGCCGGAGACGTCCTTCGAGCCCTCCCCGTCGCCGCTGACCGCGCGCCGGCCGCCGGGCCCCCAGAACTCCTGCTTCCGGTTGAACCGGGACGAGGGCGCCACGTACGCCTCGATGCCGATGACCGGCCTGACGCCGTCGAAGTCCTTGGCGACCTGCGCGAACTCGTGCGCGCCGAACATGTTTCCGTGGTCGCTCATGGCGATCGCGGGCATCCGCTGCCGGCTCACCTCGGCGAACATCGGCTGGAGCTTCTGCGCGCCGTCCAGCATCGAGTACTCGGTGTGGTTGTGCAGGTGTACGAAGGAGTCCGGCACGGGTCAGTCATCTCCGCATGGAAGGAGGTCGGGTGAGGCAGGCCGGGAGTTCGCCGATTTTGCACAACCAAAGGTTGTTGAATGAGGTGATGGGAGGTACCGGCCTGGTGGCCTGCACGACAAAGGTGTGAGGTGGTTCCATCAAAGCGAGCCCCGTGGTTCCGGATCAAACAACCGCGTACGGGCGAGTCACAACCTGTTGTTGTGTGACTAGGGTGGGCGCTGTGGACCTCAACGCTGTACGCACCTTCGTCGCGGTCGCGGAATCAGGGCAGTTCCAGCGGGCGGCCGTCGATCTGTCCCTCACCCAGCAGGCGGTCTCCAAGCGCATCGCGGCGCTGGAGAACGAACTCGGGGTGCGGCTGTTCACCCGCACGGCCCGCGGTGCCCGGCTCACCGTCGACGGCCAGGTGTTCCTGCCGCACGCCCGCGATCTCCTGCACACCCAGGACCGGGCGGCCGCCGCCGTCAGCCCCGGCCGGCGTGCGCTGCGCGTCGACGTCGTCGGCCGCCGGCTGTCGACGGCGGGTCTGCTGCGCGACTTCCACCGGGCGCATCCCGGCATCGCCCTCGACGTGATGACTCTCTCCGACGTGGACACGGCCGTCGCCGCGCTCCGGTCGGGCGCCATCGACGCCGCCTTCCGCGCCGTCGCCATGCCGGGCCGGCCACTGCCCGACGACATCGAGGCCGTACCGGTCCACGACGAGCCGCTGCACCTGCTCACCGGCCCCGCACACGAGTTCGCGACCGCCACCGCGCTGGCCCCCGCGCAGCTGGCGGGCCGGCGCATCTGGATGCCCGGCAACGTCCCTGGCACGGAGTGGACCGCCTACTACGGCGCGCTGGCCGCCGAGTTCGGCCCGACCATCGAGACGGCCGGACCCGACTTCGGCATCGAGGCTCTGCTCGACACGATCGCGGCGTCCGCGACGCTCGTGACCTTCCTCGGCGAGCGGACGCCCCTGGTCTGGCCGGCCGGCTACGACCTGCGGCGCATCCCGTTGCGCCACCCCACGCCGGTCTACCCGCACTCGCTGCTCTGGCACCGCCGCAATGGGCACCCCGCCGTGGCCGCGCTGCGCGACCACCTGACCGCCCGGCGGCCACAGCATCCCGGCACCGCCGTCTGGACGCCGGAGTGGGCGCGGCACGGCACGCCGCCGCAGGCGGACGACCGCCGGGGTCCGGAGCCCCGCTGACCCGGGTCCCTCAGACCCCGGCCGCCCGCGCGGCCTCCTCGACGCGTTCCGCCGCCCAGGCGAGGAAGGCCCGTACCGCGGGGGCCGGCAGGGGCAGCGCCGAGGCCCGCGGGCCCTCGAAGCTGCGCACCGCGGCTTCGAGGAGCGGCCGGAACTCCTCGGCGTCCGCGGCGATCTCCCGCGCCGCCCGGCGCTTGGCCGCCCAGCTGCCGGTACGGCAGAACACCACCGAGCGGCAGCCGTTGAGGACCCGGTTGTCCGCGAGGTGGCCCTCGCCGTCGCTGTGCTCCCGCAGGGAGGCACGGATCGCAGTGAGCAGGTCCGGGGGCCGCGGCGCGGCGATCGCCTCGCGGGCCGGGCGGCCGTACAGCCTCAGCCCGCACTGGTGGGCGACGGAGCGGTCGATGACGTACCAGAAGGACGGGGACCCCGTGGCGTCGAAGCACGCCTTGCCGGGCAGCAGCACGCCGGTGTTCAGGTCCAGCAGGTATCCGGCCCCGTCGGCCGGTCCGGCGACGAAGTCCGCCGCGTAGACCACCAGTTCAAGCCCCGCCGCCGGGCAGGGCAGGCACGGGTGGGCGAGGGCCGACGCCAGCTCGCCCAGGGCCGGCTCCGGCAGCGCCGGGTCGACGACCACGGTGACGTCGATGTCGCTGCGCCCGTGCCGGTAGTCGCCGAGCGCCAGGGAGCCGACCGCGAGGACACTCACCAGCCGGGGTCCGCACACCGCAGCGGTACGCCGGACGAGTTCCGCCAGGTAGGCGCGGACCTCGGCAGGGACGCCGCGCGACGCTTCGAGCGGGTGGATCACACGGCCAGTATCCAGGCCGTGAGCAGGTGCGCGCGGCCGGCGCCGCCGTCGCCGAGTTCCCCACCCGCGGTGGCGGCCGCCCGCGCGGCCACGGACGCCGGGATGCCGGTGGTCGCCGGTGCCCCAACATGCTGCGCGGCGGATCGCCCAGCGGCAACGCCAGCGCGACCGAGCTGATCGCGGCGGGCCCCGTCGACAACGTCTCCAGCGACTGCATGCCGACCACGCTGCCGCCCGCCGCTGCGGCCCGGACGCCCGGGCCCGGGCCCCATTGGTCGTGGTCGAACGGCACCCGGCCGTCCGACCACGACCGGGCCGTGGGGCCTCCGGGTCCGGCCGCCGCGGTCACGTGCGGCGTGCGGTCCCGGGGCGCTCCAGCAGATCCTTGAGCCGGGCCAGGTCGGCGATGACCAGGTCGGCGTCCCGCTGGAACTCGGCGTCGCTCATGCCCGGACGGCGGCGCAGGGTGAACACCACGTCGCTGCCGGCGCCGTCCGGGATCACCCGGAGCGGATTGTGGACGGTCTCCCCCGAGGGCAGCGTGACATCGTGGTCGAGGACGCCCAGGTCGTTGGCGGGTACGAAGGCCACCACGACACGGCCCATCGGGGAGGACGGTGCGACCCACCGGCCGTCGATCTCCTCGATCGACTCGCCCAGCCCGCGTGCCCACGCGGGCAGGTGGGCCGGGTTCGAGGCGTAGGCGTAGACGTCCGCCACGGGACGGTCGATGTGGATGCAGAGGTGGCGGGATTCCCTGGGGGTGTGCTCCATGACAGCGACCGTAACCGGTCTCCGGACGGACTTCTTGAACGAATCGGACGCGGCCGGACCGCGGGCACCGGCCCGCGGTCCGGCCCGTCCTGCGGTCACTTCGCGGCCGCGGGGGCGAGCGAGCCCCACCGGATCCGCGTCGCCGACAGGCAGACGATCAGCGCCGAGACGGCCACCGCGGCCATGCCCGGGACGAGTCCGGCCGCGCCCGCGATGAAGCCGATCAGGGCCGGGCCGACCAGCAGTCCGGTGGTACCCATCGCGGCCACCAGCGCCAGGGCGTCGGAGCCCCTCGCCGCCGCGGCGACGTACACGCACGGCGTGACGGCCGCCGCGCCCAGACCCACGCAGGCGAAACCGGCCAGGGTGGGCACCACTCCGCCGGCCAGCAGGGCGACCGCGAGCCCGATGCCGGCCACCGCGCTGCCGACGCGCACGACCCGCCCGTCGCCCCACCGGGTGCGCCAGCGGTCGGCGAAGACCCGGGCCACCAGCATCATCCCCGAGACGACGGCGATGCCCATCGGCGCGAGCGTCCCGGACGCCTTGGCGACATCCTTCATGTAGAGCGCGGACCAGTCGTTCATGGCGCCCTCGGTCACGGTGCCGAACACCATGGCGCACCCCATCCACAGCGTCATGCGCGACGGCACGGTCAGCGCCGGGCTGCGCTTCTTCGTTCCCCCGGAAGCCTGCGCGTCCGGGTCTTCGCCCGCCGCCCCGGCCGGCTGCGGCTCCCCGTCGGTGAGCAGTCCCGGCCGGGCGTACGCGAGCAGCAGCATCAGCAGGACGACGGCGGCGCCGAAGTGCGCGGTGAGGGCCGGGGTCACGAGGTTCACCCCGGACGCCAGCAGTGCGGCGCCGAGCAGCCCGGCGCTGAACGTGGCGTGCAGCTGGGCCATGGCGGTGCGCCGGAACTTCGTCTCCAGTGCGGCGCCCTGTGCGTTCATGGCGACGTTCAGCGCCCCCACGCCGACGCCGTCGCAGCAGATGACCAGCAGAGCCACCGGATAGTTCGGTGCCACCGACAGGAGCACCAGCACGGCCGCGAGCAGCAGGGCCGACGCGAGGGCCAGCCGCCGCGAGCCCAGCCGCCGCATGAGGTACGCGACGAGCGGGAAGGAGGCCGCGGCCCCCGCGCCGCAGGCCATCAGCAGCAGACCCAGCTCCGTCTCGGACAGGCCGAGCCGGGCCTTCAGCGTGGGCAGCCGTGCCGCCCAGGTGGCGTACTGGAAGCCGAGGATGCAGAACAGTGCGGCGATGGCCCACTTGGCGCGGCGTGCGTCGGCGCCGGCGCGGAACCCGTTCGTCATCCCGCTTCCTCCCCTTCGAGGGCGCGGCTCGCGTGCACCCCTGTCGACATGTAGACGGCGTTCGTGCCGTAGCCCGGCGGGACCTGGACCTCGGGATGCGTCCGGTAGCCGTGCGCCCGCCAGAAGCCCTCCCTCCCGTCGATCGCGACCAGGGAGATCCGCTCGTACCTCCGCGCGGCGGCGATGTCCGTGAGATGGCGCACCAGCCCCAGCCCCAGGCCCCTGCCGCGCAGCGGCGCGGCGACGACGATGTCGTGCAGATGCAGGTTGCGGGTGTGGAAGGTCAGTTCCTCCGGCCGGTTCAGGTCGGGGTAGCGGTACATCGGGTAGGGCAGGGCGAGCACATAGCCCCCGATCCGGCCGTCGAGGTCGAGGACGAAGCAGGTGCCGGGTGAGATCCGTCCCCTGGACTCCAGGGCGGCCCGGCCCTCGGTGAGCGAACTGCCCGCGTAGGCGTCCGCCTCCAGGGCGGCGACATGCGGCCAGTCGGCGTCGGCGATGGTACGGATGCGCAGCGGGTGGCCGGTCATTGCGCCCCCTCCACGGTCCTGACGGGCCCGTCGTGCCCGCCGCGGCCGTCATGCACGTCGCGGCCGTCGTGTCCGCCGTCTCCGTCGCGCGTCCCGGTGTGGGGCAGCGGGCGGAATCCGTTGAATCCCCGGGTGGTGTAGCTGGTGGCGTAGGCGCCGGCGGACAGGATCCACACGGGGTCCCCCGAGGTGACGGCCGCGGGCACCGGTGTCCCCTGGTGCTGGGTGCCGTAGGCGTCGTCGCTGTCGCAGGTGGGTCCCGCGATCACTGCCGGCACCCGGTCGCCGCCGGGGTGGCCGGGGAAGACGAGCCGGTAGCGGAGCTGGTCCATCTCGTAGAGGCCGTTGAACTTGCCGCAGCTCAGGTACAGCCAGCGCGCCGTCTCGCCGCCCGGCTGCTCCCGGGTGGTCAGCCGGTACACGTGCGCGCGGATGGCGCCGTGGTCGGCCACCAGGTGGCGGCCGGGCTCGATGACGAAGCCGAGCGGGGCGGAGTTGAGGTTCCTGAGCTGTTCCATGCCGTCGCGGATGACGGCGAACATCTTGTCAAGGGGCGGTTCGAGCGGGCGGCCCCGCCGGTCGAGGTAGCCGAGCGCGGGCAGTCCCCCGCCGAGGTTGATGTGGTCCAGCACGATGCCCGCCGCGCCGAGCGCGGCCATCGCGTCGGCGAGCGAGTCGAACGCCTCCCGCCAGGCGTCGGCCGTCATCTGCTGCGAGCCGACGTGCACGGACAGTCCGGCCGGTGTCAGGCCGGCCGCCCGTGCCGCGGTCAGCACCCGTACGGCGGCGTCCTGGCCGCAGCCGAACTTCCGGCCGAGGCCCCACAGGGCTCCTTCGCCGCTGGTGGTGAGCCGGCAGAAGACCCGGGATCCGGGGGCGTGCGCGGCGATGGCCGCGACGTCCTGGAGGCTGTCGGTGGCGAAGGTCCGCACCCCGAGCCGGTACGCCTCGGCTATGTCCGCGTCGGACTTCACGGTGTTCCCGTAGTGGATCCGGTCGGCGGGCACGCCGGTTCCCAGCGCCTGCGCGATCTCGGCGGGGCTGGCCGCGTCGAAGCCGGCGCCGCGGCCGGCGAGGCAGCTCAGCACCTCTTCGACGGGGCATGCCTTGAGCGCGAAGCGCACGGCGATACCCGGCAGTTCCCGCACCAGTTGCTCGTACTGGTCCTCGATCCCGGTGAGGTCGAAGACGATGCGGTCCGAGGTCGCGGCGGCGAGGGCGGACGCCAGTCGCGCGGGCAGCTCCGTGTTCACCCGCCCGCGCTCCCGAACCCGTGGTCCGCGGCCGCCGCCACGAGCGGGGCCCAGGCCCCGGTCAGCAGCGCGAACTCGTCGATGTCCCGTTCGGCCTCGTCGAGGAGTTGTTCGCGCCGGGTGGCCAGCTGCTCGGCGAACGCCTCGTACCGGCCGCCCAGTTTGCGGTAGGAGGTGTCGACGCGGTCGAGCCGCCATACGTTCTCGGAGCGGTCCAGGCCGGTGCTCTCGCGCAGGAACTGAATGACCGTGTCGGGCCGTACGTGCCCCTGACCATCGAGCAGCGTCCCGCCCGCCGCCGCCATCCTGGCGTAGACGAAGTTGAAGTAGAGCATGGACAGCAGGAACTTCACGAAACGCGTCTGGTAGGCGGCGAACCCGGCGTCGGTGCGGCGTTCGGGGGTGTAGAAGTTCTCGATGGTGCGGTTGTGCAGCACACCGGGCAGCGCGGCGTCGTGGACCAGGTGGATGAGGAAGTAGTCGCTGCCGATGGTGCTGGTCGCCGGTGGCAGCGGTACGCGCTCGTACACCTGGTGGTCGAAGCTGATGTTGCACATGTCGACGCGCATGGGGTCGACCACGGTGAGCGTCGAGTGGTCTCCTGTGAACCGGGCGGACCCGGCGCCGGTGAACGACTCCTCGACCAGGTGCCGCTTGCTCTCGTCCGGCCAGTCGGCAGGGGCCCACAGGCTCACGACGTCGTGGTAGACGCCCTTGTCGAGCCGGGCGATCTCGCCGATGTCGACGGACAGTTCGCCGATGAAGGAGGAACCGACCATGGAGACGGTCCGCGGGGCGAGGGCCGGATCGAGGAGTGTCTCGGTCACGCTCTCGGACGCTTCGGCGGCGGTCCTGCCCAGCGACAGCAGTTCGTGGTGGACGGGGAAGACCGTGGCGCCGTCCAGGACCTGATAGGTGCTGTCCGAGTCCCTGCGGTGCACGGAGCGGCAGCCGAGCGCGGCGGCGATCAGGAACGCCCGGTCGGTGCAGGCGCCGTAGGAGACGTCGGCCGGCAGCAGGAGCCGGAGCACGGTCTCGGGCTCGGCGACGCCGGACCGCTGGATCACGCTCCGCAGGAAGTCCCGCTGCGCCGCCTCGTCGACGTGGTGCACGACGACGTTCGCCGCGGCCGGGAGGTCCGCGACGGCGCGGGCGTGGGCGGACCGGGTGGCGGTGTCGGCCGAGTCGAGGATCAGCAGGCGGACCTCGACGCCGAAGCGGCGGGCCGCGTACACCGCCTCCTCGCCGATGGCGGCGATGGTGGCGGAGCACTCGCGGTTCGTGGGGAGGACCAGGCAGATCCGGTCGGGGCGGCTCGCGCGGTTCACTCGGCGCCCGCCCGTCCGCTCCAGGGGTCGAGGCCCAGCAGGTTGCGGCCCAGGCCGTCGAGGGTGGCGGCGCCGTAGCGGAGCGCTTCGGGCTGCCGCGCGTCGCCGAGCAGGGTGGCGTTCCAGTCCGGGGTGCTCAGGGTCCGCCACGACTCGACGCGGGAGTTCCGCAGCGTCCTGTGCTCCTGCAGGGCGGGCATCATCGACAGGTACTGGCAGGCCCGGACACCGTTGTCGGAGCTGTTGGGTGCCACGCCGTGCGCCAGCATGCCGTTGAAGATCAGCAGGTCGCCGGCCTGGAGTTCGGGACGGACGACCGGGAAATCCGCGCGGTCGGTCCTGGGCCTGATCGGGTCGCGGTCCGCGGGCTGCGCGACCCGCCACTCCTCGAACCGGTGGAACAGCTCGGGCGCACACTGGAAGCCGCCCAGCTCGGGCTGGGTGTCGTTGAGGGCGATGATCCCCTGCACGCGCTGCGGCAGCACCCCGAGGGTGGTGTCGACGTCCCAGTGCAGTTCGATGTCGAAGCCCTCGTCGGTGGGTGCGATGAGGGAGCGGGAACGATTGCCCCGGTTGGGCGGGTTGAGATTGAGCCGGTCGAGGGTGACCCACAGTTCCTCGCAGTCCCAGACGTCCACGAAGGCGTCGTAGACGCGCTGGGTCTGCCGGCTGTCCCAGAGAAGCTGGTGGTGGTACGCCTCGACGAAGCCGTAGACGTGCAGGTCGCGGTCGAGGTCCGAGCGGAACTCGCGCTCCTCGTACCAGGTTTCGGGCCGGTCGGGGTCCAGGCCCTGGAACTCCCAGGCGAATTCGAGCAGGCCCTTCGCCGCGCCGGGCGAGATGGCGTTGCGGACGACGACGTATCCGTAGGTCTGCCAGAAGGCATGCTCATCCTCGGACAGCACGCGCAGCGGCCGGGACTTGTCGATGTGTCTCAGCTGTGTCTGGGCGAGGTAGGTCTCGCCGTCCGCACTGAAGTAGGGGCGCTCGGAATCGGCGCGGTACAGATAGGGGGCAGGCGTCGGCATGCGATCACTCCAGGGATCGAGTTCTTCAGCGGCCGAGTGGCTGAACCCCAGATCGCCACGATGATCGAACTGAGGTTCCCTCAACTTGGACTAGACCACTTGTCGATGTCAACGCGCTCCCGCCGAAGCTGCCGCCAAGTGCCTGCGAACTGCCGGTGGTCGGGGGCCACGGCAACCGAGGCAGCCGCCCGGTGCACGGCCGGCCCGTCCGAAGCCGCGTGCGGTGGGGCGCGGGCACGCCGAACACCCACGTGGCACGGGCAGGCCGACCGGGCCCCCGGGCCACGGACACGCCGGCAGGGCCCCTGCGGCGCGGTCGCGCCGCAGGGGCCCTGTCGCTGTCAGGGTTCGCGGTCAGCCCGCGACGATCCTCTCGGCCGCGGCCGCACCGCAGACCTGGGCGGCCCCGTGCGTCGCGATGTACAGGGCGCCGCGCGGGACGGACTGCGGGATGCCCATCTCCACCACGATGGTGTCCGGGCGGGCGGCGAGCAGCACGTCCAGCGCGCGGCGCATCCACGGGTGCCGGTGCTCGTCCCTGACCACCGCGACGATCCGCAGGTCCCGCGCCGCCGCCAGTACCGCAGTGCCCGCGTCCGCCCCGCTGAAGCAGCCGCTGACGGTGCCCGGAAGCATCCGCTCCAGTTCACCGGCGACTCCCCACGGGGTCACGTCCCCGACGGCGATGTTCGGCTCGGGGTTGAACGTGGCGACGTACACGGGCCCGTCCACCGCGGACGCGGCCGTCTCCCGCCGCACACTGAGTGCGCGGCGCGCGGCGACGAGTCCGATCTCCGGGTCCGGCGCCGCCTCCGCCTGCGCGGTCCGCCGCGCCTGCACGGTCCAGTGGGCCAGCCCGCGCACCCTGGCGGCGGCGTCGGCGAGCCGTTCCTCCGGGATCTCGCCGCCGACGACGGCCGCCACCAGGGCGTCCCGCATCTTCAGTACGGTGCCCTCGTCGCACAGGCCGCCGCCCACGCAGATCGCGTCGGCGCCCGCCCCGATCGCCAGCACCACCCCGCGCTCCAGGCCGTACGCGTCGGAGATGGCCCGCATCTCGATGGCGTCGGTGACGATCAGTCCGTCGTAGCCCAGTTCCTCGCGGAGCAAGGCGGTGAGGATGCGGTGCGACAGGGTCCCTGGGCGCTCCGGGTCCAGTGCCGGGACCAGGATGTGCGCACTCATCACGGCCTTCGTGCCGGCCTCGATGGCGGCGCGGAACGGCACCAGTTCGCGCCGGCGCAGCGTCTTGGCGTCGACGTCGATGCGCGGGAGGGCGTGGTGGGAGTCCACATTGGTGTCGCCGTGCCCGGGGAAGTGCTTGGTGCACGCCGCGACTCCGCTGGACTGCAGGCCCTGGACGTACGCCGCGGTGTGCCGGGCCACCAGTCCGGTGTCCGCACCGAAGGCGCGCACGCCGATGACCGGGTTGTCGGGGTTGGCGTTGACGTCGGCGGACGGCGCCCAGTCGAGATTGACACCGCAGTCGGCGAGCCGACGGCCCAGTTCGCGGGCCACGCGCCGGGTGAGGTCCGGGTCGTCGACCGCGCCGAGCGCGTGGTTGCCGGGGAACACGGAACCCGTGTGCACGTCGAGGCGGGTGACGTCGCCGCTCTCCTCGTCGATGGCCACCAGCAGATCGTCCCGTTCCGACCGCAACTGGCTGGTGAGGGCCGCAACCTGTTCCTCGCTGACCACATTGCGGCCGAACAGGGCTACGGAGGCCAGACCTTCTCCGACCTGCCGGCGCACCCAGTCCGGCGCGGCAGTGCCGGCGAACCCCGGCTGCAGCACCGCAAGGGCATCGCGGGTGAGGGTCTCATTACCGGTGGCAACAGTGATCATCGGAAGCGTCATCCCTTCACGGCACCGTCGGCGGGGCCGGGGCGGAGCCGCGTGTTGCAGAGGTGGAAAGAAATTGCAGAAGACTCAGGAACCGGGCGGGAAGAAGTCAGATGGGCAACCGGACAGCACAGGGCACACCACCACGGCGGCGGGACCGCGCAGCGCCTCCTCCCTCGGGACTGCGGGCGGCCCACTCCCGACGGCGGACCGCGCACGCCGCCACCACGTGCGGACCCGACTCGCTAATGGTGTAGACCTGCACGAGGGAGCTTGGCCTAGACTTTTAGGCAGCGTCAAGGTCACCAGGGGGTCGAACTCCACCATTTAGCGGAGAAAGTCGCACCGGACGCGAACACGGACCGCATTCCTCATCTGGACTAGACCATAGACCGGTTGGGGGTTATAACGGGGTCCGTCGACCGAGCCGGGAAGGCAGTCCATGACCACCGACGTCAGCAGCAGCCCGCTCCGCAGGGCTGCACCCGGCCGCGCGGCGCGCGTCCCGAAGTACTACCAGATCAAGCAGCAGGTGCTGGAGATCACGGATGCGCTGAAGCCCGGCTCCCGCATGCCCGCCGAACGATTACTCGCCCTGCGGCTCGACACCTCTCGCACCACGGTCCGGCAGGCCCTGCAGGAACTCGTCGGTGAGGGCCGGCTCGACCGCATCCAGGGCAAGGGGACGTTCGTCGCCCGGCCCAAGCTCTACCGCACCCTCCTGCTCACCTCACACACCGAGGACATGCATGCCCAGGGCCTGCAACCCGCCTCACGGGTGCTGGACATCCGTCATGTCGAGGCGGACGGGAAGCTGTCGGGCCTGCTCGGCATCACCACCGGCGAAAGCGTGCTGCGCATCGAGCGGCTGCGGCTGGCGAACGGCGAGCCCATGGCCATCGAGACCACCCACCTGTCCGCCCGGCGCTTCCCGGAGCTGCACGGTTCGCTGGCCAGGTACAGGTCGCTGTACACCGCTCTCGCCGAGGTGTACGGAGTACGCCTGGCGGAGGCCGAGGAGGTCATCGAGACCTCGCTCGCCACACCTCGCGAGGCCGCGCTCCTGGCCACCGAGGTGGGCCTGCCGATGCTGCTGCTGTCCCGCCACTCCCGGGACGCGCACGGCACACCGGTGGAATGGGTCCGCTCGGTGTACCGCGGCTCCCGCTACAAGTTCACGGTGCTGCTGACGCCGCCGACGGGCTGACCGCCCGGCGGACCGGACGCGTCACCGGCCGCCTCCCCCGCCCCCGCCGCGCGGCCCCCTCCGACTGCCCCGGCTCCCCCCGTTCCCGAACCCGCCGGTGTCTCGTCCGCCCCCTCACCGACCTCGCTCTGGAGACGGTCCTTCCGGCCCCAGACCCGACGCACCTCCCCGCGGCGAGCACCAGGCGGCTCCGCGCGGGCTCACCACCCGCCCGGCGTCCGGACGCCGGGGCAGCACCGAACGACGAAATGGGCGTGAAGTGAGCGATACAACCACGGTGGACGCGCTTGCAGCGGCGCTGGTCGACGCGCGCGAGGCCGCCTGCCTCACCCAGGAGGACCTCGCGGAGAAGTCGGGTCTCAGCGTGCGGGCCATCCGCAATCTGGAGACCGGCCACACCGCCCGGCCCCGGAAACAGTCCCTGTTCCTGCTCGCGAAGGCCCTCGGTCTGTCCCCCGCCGAGGTGGCCCGGCTACTGCGCGCGCCCCGGACCGATGACCGCCCCGAACGACCGTCCTGGCTGCTGCCCGCGGAACTGCCCGCGGCCCCGGTCGGCCGGCTGGTGGGCCGGGACCGGACCGTCACCTCCCTGCGGGCCCACCTCGCCACGCGACAGGCCCGCGACCACGGACGGCCCGCGGTGGTCGTCGGCCCTCCCGGCGCGGGGAAGACCTCCCTGGTGCTGGAGGTGGCACACGGCGTACGCGACCATTTCCCGGACGGGCAGGTCTTCGTCGACCTGCATCCGGCCGCCGCCGACCCGTTCACGCCCGACAGGCTCGTACACCGCATCCTGCGCTCGCTCGGCGGCGTACCCGCAGCGGAGAACCCGGAGGAGGCGAGAGCCCAGCTCCGGGACGCGCTCAGCCGAAGACAGGTCCTGGTGGTCCTCGACAACGTGGACAGCGAGGCACAGGTGCGGCCGCTGCTGGTGGACGACGCCCGCAGCGCGGTCCTGGTCGCCGCGCGGCGTGAACTGACCGCACTGCCCGGGCAGGTACGGCACCTGATCGGGGCGCTCGGCCCCCGGGACGCCCACCAGGTGCTCGAAGACCTGGTGGGGACCATGCGCACCCGCGCGGAGCCGTCGGCCACGACGAGCATCGTGCGCTCCTGCGGACGGCTGCCGCTGGCGCTGCACATCGCCGGCCTGTGGCTGTCGGCGCGGCCGCACCGGACGCTGCGCGACCTCGCCGACCGCCTGCTGGACGAGCGGGACCGCATGCCGTTCCTGTGCGTCGGAGACCTGTCGCTGCAGGCGAGCGTGGCGGCCCGCCACCGGGCGTTACCCGCTCCGATCGCGGCGTCGCTGCGCCGGCTCGGCGCGGTGCGCGGCGACTTCGGCGTCGACGACGTGGCCGGCCGTGCCGCGCCCTCCCGGCAACTCGCCGTGGACCTCCTCGACGAACTGCTCAACCGCCAGATCACCTACGTCAGCGAGGTCGGCCGGAACGGACAGATCCGCTACCGCCTGCACGACTCGGTGCGGCTGTACGTGGCGCAGTGTCGTGCGGGTTCGGCGGACGACGACCGGCTGACGGCCCGGGTCTGGCTCCCCCGCGAGACGGGACGGACCCAGCACCGGATCCACCGGTTGCGGCACGCCACCTGACATGACCTCACCCCCTGCGCTCCACCGCGCACGACCTCACGGGCCCGGGACGCGGCTGGTTGGGGACGAGCCCGGTTCAAGGCTGACCGGGTGCGGGACGAGCGCGCGGTGCCGGGCCCGCGCCGGGCGCGGGCGGGACGGAAGCCGCCGGTCGTCGTGCGTGGTGCGGTCCCTGGCCGCTCGTGACCGTGTCGGCCGGACATGGCACCATCGCCGGAGGAGTCAGGGAGGTGCCGGTGCAGCTGCGCAACGTCTCGGCGGACGACGTCGACGCGTACATTCGGATGCGGTGCGATCCCGTCATGATGGCCGACCTGGGCGGCCCCTTGCCGCGGGCAGGCATGGCGGACAAGGTGCGGCGGGACGCCCGGCAGGCCGCGGCCGACCTCGCATGGCTCAAGATGATCATCCCCGATCCGGACGTCCCGGACCTGGTGGCGGGAACCGTGACGCTCTGGTCCCATGACGGCGATAGCGGACCGGTCTCCGAGATCGGGTGGATGGTACTGCCGGAGTTCCAGGGGCAGGGGCTGGCCAAACGCGCCGTCCGCACCCTGCTCGAACAGGCCCGGGACCAGGACCGGTGGGGTGTCGTGCACGCCTTCCCGGCGACCGGCAACGCGGCGTCGAACGGCATCTGCCGCTCGGTCGGCTTCCGATTCGTCTCGGAGGTCGACGTCACCTTCGCGGGCCGCGTCCTGCGAACCCGTCACTGGGCCATCACCCCGCGCACGGATCTGCGCTGAGGGCGGCCCCGGCCCGCACGGTGATTACCCCTGCGGCGGGAGGCGGTAGACCGACACATGGGAACGGGACTCGTCGGTGAACTCGGCGCCCGACCGGTCCGCGTACCTGGCCTCCAGCTCGAACCCGGCCAACCGGGCCATCAGGTCCAGCTCGGCCGGCCAGATGTAGCGGTGCGGGCTGCGGTCCAGCCGTGCCTGACCGGTCTCGTCGAAGTGGAAGTGGTGGGAGACGACTCGCTGGCGCAGTACGTCAGCAGTACGTCATAGGTGTCCACGCGCGGGTGACGCTCTTGTCCAGGCCGTCGGCTGCGCGAAACACTGGCCTGGTGACAGATGAGGTGACCCACCGGCTTCTCGACCGTTTCGTCGGCGCCCTGCGCGCCCTGCCGTCGCTGATCGCCGTATGGGCACACGGCTCACTGGCCGGCGGCGACTACCGGCCGGGGGTCAGTGACCTCGACCTGATCGCCGTGCTCGCCGAGCCGTGCACGGCCCAGGAGGAGGAGCAACTGGTCGACCTCCACCAGGACTTGGCAAAAGCCATCCCACGGGCCTCCGGGCTGCACTGCACCTACGTCGTGGCCGACGCGTGGGACGACCACACGCGGCGCCATCTCACCTGGGCGCATGAGGAGTTGATGCACCGCCCGGTCACCGCGGTGACCCGGTGCGAACTGCTCCGGTTCGGCAAGGTCCTGTACGGGCCGCCGCCGGCCGGACTGCTGCCGCCCGTCACCGACCGCCGGCTCGCCGACTTCGTCGTCGACGACCTCTCGGCCTTCTGGCGTCCCGCCCTGGACCATCCGGACCGGTGGCTGCGGGACGTCTGGGTCGACCTGGGCCTGCTCACCCTGGCCCGGGCGAGCGTCACACTGCGCACCGGACGGCTGATCACCAAGTCCGAGGCCCTCGACGTCCTGGCGGACCTGAACGCCCCGCCGGACGTGGTACGGGACATCAGGCAGCGCCGCTACGGTGCGCCTGCTCCTGCCCCCACGCAGTGGGCCGCCCGCCGAGCGGAACTCACACGTGTCTTCCTCCGCGGCGCGATCGAGGACGTGCTGGCCGCCCACCGTCCGTAGTGGCCGGCGCGGCGCCGCACGGCCGCGGTGCCGGAACGGTCCCGCCCGCCCGCGTACCCTGGCCCCGTGCCGCCCTCCCGTCTGCATCGCGTCGCCGTCCTCGTGCTCGACGGCGCGAAACCGCTCGACGTCGGGATTCCCGCGCAGGTGTTCACGACCCGCGCGAGTATGCCGTACGAGGTACGGGCGTGCGGCGCCGAGCCGGGCCTCGTGAGGGGCGGCGACGGCCTGTCCTACCACGTCGCGCACGGCCTCGACGCGCTCGCCTGGGCCGACATCGCCTTCGTCCCCGGCTATCGCTTCCCGGACCGTGACGATCCGCCGCGGGCCGTCGTGGACGCCCTGGTCGCCGCCCACGACCGGGGCACGCGGCTCGCCGCCATCTCGACGGGCGCCTTCGCGCTCGCCGCCACGGGCCTGCTCGACGGCAAACGGGCCACGACGCACTGGCACTACACGCGGGCACTCGCGGCGAAACACCCGCTCGTCCAGGTCGACGAGAACGTGCTGTTCGTCGACGAGGGCGACATGCTGACATCCGCCGGCGCCGCCTCCGGCATCGACCTGTGCCTGCACATCCTGCGCCGCGACCTCGGAGTGGCGGCGTCCAACCACGCGGCAAGACGGCTGGTCGCGGCCCCCTACCGCAGCGGCGGGCAGGCCCAGTACGTGCCGCGCAGCCTGCCGGAACCGCTCGGCGAGCGGTTCGCCGCCACCCGCGAGTGGGCCCTGCACCGGCTGGACGAGCACCTGACCCTCGATGTGCTCGCCCGGCACGCGGCGGTGTCCCCCCGTACGTTCTCCCGGCGTTTCGTCGAGGACACCGGGTACACGCCGATGCAGTGGGTCCTGCGCGCCCGCATCGACCTCGCCCGTGAGCTGCTCGAACGTTCGCAGCGGAGCGTCGAGCAGATCGCCACCGACATCGGTCTCGGCACCGGTACCAACCTCCGGCTGCACTTCCAGCGCATTCTCGGCACCACGCCGAGTGAATACCGGCGCACCTTCACCCAGGGCGAGTAGCCCGGTGCCCATGGCGTGATCCTTGCGGACCGTGGCACTTCGGCCGCTGTCGCCGCGGGCCGCCCCGGGCGACGCTGAGCGGGAGACGAAGGGAATCCCACATGACCCGTATCGCCGTCAACGGATTCGGCCGCATCGGACGCAATGTGCTGCGTGCGCTGCTGGAACGCGACAGCGACCTCGACGTCGTCGCGGTCAACGACCTCACGGAGCCCGCCACGCTCGCGCGGCTCCTCGCCTACGACACGACGGCCGGGCGGCTCGGCCGGCCCGTGACCGTCGACGGGGACACCCTCGTCGTCGACGGCCGTCGCATCAAGGTGCTCGCCGAACGCGAACCGGCGAAGCTGCCGTGGGGTGAACTCGGGGTGGACATCGTGCTGGAGGCGACGGGCCGCTTCGCCTCGGCCGCCGCGGCCCGCGCCCATCTCACCGCGGGCGCCGCCAAGGTACTCGTGAGCGCGCCGTCGGACGGGGCCGACGTGACGCTCGCGTTCGGCGTGAACACCGACGCGTACGACCCGGCCGCGCACACGATCGTCTCGAACGCCTCGTGCACGACGAACGCGCTCGCCCCGCTGGCCTCGGTGCTCGATCGACTCGCCGGCATCGAGCACGGTTTCATGACGACGGTGCACGCCTACACGCAGGAGCAGAACCTGCAGGACGGTCCGCACCGTGATGCCCGCCGGGCCCGCGCCGCGGCAGTGAACATCGTGCCGACCACGACGGGCGCCGCCAAGGCCATCGGCCTCGTGCTGCCGAACCTCGACGGCAAGCTGTCGGGCGACTCGATCCGGGTGCCGGTGCCGGTGGGTTCGATCGTCGAACTCAACACGACCGTCAGCCGTGAGGTGACCCGCGACGACGTGCTGGCGGCCTACCGGGACGCGGCGTCGGGGCCGCTCGCCGGCATCCTCGAATTCTCGGAGGACCCGCTCGTGTCGTCCGACATCACCGGCAATCCGGCCTCGGCCATCTTCGACTCGGCTCTCACCCGGGTGGACGGCCGGCACGTCAAGGTGGTCGCCTGGTACGACAACGAGTGGGGTTTCTCGAACCGTGTGATCGACACGCTCGAACTCCTCGCCACGCGCTGAACCGGCACGCAGTCAGCGGTCGGTTCCCCCGCCGCATGCCGTGGTTCCTGCACCACCTGTGGTCCGCACCGCAAGGCGGAGGGCAGCAGCCGCGGTTGAGGGTCGGGCTCCGGAAAGACCGACCCTCGCCGGGGAAGCTACCTCTTCCAACAGACCTGGTGCTCGGTCACCCAGAACCGATGTTTGTAATCGTTGTACTCAACGGTCACCCAGTGCCCGGTCACGGTTCCACAGCGCGCGCGGGCGGTTTCGCCGGCCGCCGGAGACGTCCGGGCCGCACTGGCCGTACCGACGCCTGTGAGGACAGCTCCGCCGGCCAGCAGCGCCGTGGTGACCCCCGCGCCCAGGACTCGTATGGTTCGGCTGCGCATGGCACACACCTTCTTCGCCTTTCGACATCGGGTGGTTCCCCCTTCCAGCTTGCGAGGCAAGACCTGGGGCTGCATCTGGAGCGGGCGGGGCGCTCGGCGGCGGCCGTCCTCCGCCCGGCACCACATGGTGGTGCGGATGCTATGTTCGCGGCCACATGTGTGCCGTATCCGGTCGCCCCGGTGCACTCTGACGGCACGAGCAGGAGAGATCGCGTGACCACTCGGGTGTTCTTCGTCGCCGCCGCCATGGGTGCCTCGCTGCGGCAGGCGCGCTTCGACGACGGCCGCTCGATCGGCAACGGCGGTGCGGCGCAGGCCCGTTCGGCGGCCGGGACACTGCCTTCCGCCGCCCGCGTCCTCGTCCCGCCCAGCGTGCGCTGCCGGGAGACGGCCGCTGCGCTCGGCCTCGACGCCGCGGTGGCAACCCAGTTGGCGGGTCTCGACGTGGGGCGCTGGCGTGGGCGCACGCTGGACGAGGTGGGGACCGCCGAGCCGGAGGCGGTAAGCCGCTGGCTCGCCGATCCGGAGTCGGCGCCGCACGGGGGTGAATCGGTACGGGACTTGTGCGGGCGGGTCGCGGGCTGGCTGACCGCCGTGGCGGGCACGGACGGCCGCACGCTCGCCGTGGTCGAACCGGAGATCGTACGGGCAGCCGTCGTCCACGCGCTGGACATGCCCGTGACGGCCTTCTGGCGCCTCGATGTCGCCCCGCTGACGGCGACCGAGCTGAGCGGACGGGCCGGACGCTGGAATGTCCGGCTGGGACACCCGCTTGCCCGGCCGGACGCCGGATAGCGAGCGACGTCCGGAAGGCAGCCGGAGGCCACCCTGCAACTGGAGGCCGGAAAGCGGCTGGAGTGGCGGGCGGAGCAGGCCCGTGAAAAACTCTCCAGGTGTGTGTGACTTCGCCGCACACACGTAGAACCCGGGAGAACACCGAGGCTCCCGTACCACCGGGTCGGCGTCGAACGCCTCACCCTGCAGCACGGAAGCCTCGCGCGGTAATGATCCGGTGCGCTGGTTCGCGCCGGCTCAGTGTGCGGCGGGAACCGTCTTTCCGGCCGCGGTCCTTGCGCGTCTCGGGTTCAGCAGCCGCTCGGCGACTTCCCCGAAGACCAGGCCGAACCCGCCCCACAGCACGGCCTGGACGGCCAGGGCGGACAGCCGGAACCGCCACAACAGGGCGGCCGGGAAATCCGCCGGCAGCTCGTTGACGGCCGGCAGGAACGCGTACGCCAGGCCGATCACGACGGCGAACGAGGCCACCGCCGCGACGGTCGCGTACCACGTGCCCAGCCGCGGGGCGAGCCGCTTGCCGAGGATCGTGGCACCGATCGCGAGGAGCACGCTGAGCAGCATCATCAGGAAGTACAGGGCGGTTCGCCTGCCGATGGTGCCGGGATCTCCGACGGACGGCGGATTGGCGGGATACTTCAGGAACGGCACGACGTACACGGCGAGCAGCGCGCAACTCGCCAGCAGCAGCGCGGTCGCCCGGGGGCCGAGGCGCCCGACGCGGCCGAGGGCGACGCAGAAGGCGAGCGCCGCGATGCCGCCGAAAGCAATCCCGTAGACGAGGACGCCGGTGGCGAGCCCGGCGGTGGACTGGAGGGAGCGGGAGACGACCTCCATTTCGTGTTCGTGGGCGTGGGCGTCCTCGAAGCCGATCGCCTTGTCGACGCTCGGCTCGCCGAGGAAGTAGGCCACGATCAGGGCGAGTACACCGGCCGCGAGACCGGCGAGCATGCCCCGCACGAGAAGGTTCCGTACGGTTGCGGAGTTCATGGGTGTGCGGTTTCCCCTCGCGTCAGTGGCAGGGGAAGCCGAGCAGGTGGCGGGCGTCGTGGACCCATTCGTGGACGTCCGTGCCGCTGAACACGGAGGTGGCGCCCTGCTCGGCGCCGACGAAGTACAGCAGGACCAGCATCAGTAGGCCGAAGAAGACCGCCCAGGGCGCTATCGCCTTGAGCGGCACCTTGGCGGGTACGACCGGAGTGGTGGCTGTCGGCCGGGCGACGGTCTGCGCCATGGCAGGACCTCCTCTGGGAGTTCGCGTCCCATCTCGGTGGTGCACAGGACGACAGCCACGGGTCTGACTCACGAACGGCCCGGGGGCCCTCGCATACAGTGGCGCGACCGTGCCGGATTCCCACCGGCTTCCGTCGTACCGTCGTCGATATCGCACAGACCGTACCGCGCGGCGCGTGCCCGGCCAAGACCGCACCCGCCCGAGGTGATCCCGGTCTCACGGCGGATGCCTGGTTCACCGGGGCGCTTCGGGGCCCCACTTGGGCCCGTCGAGCCCCAATTCAGGATCACCGGGCGGGGCGAAGAAGCGCTCCACGTCGGCGCCGGTGACCTCGGCTAAGGTGCCGGGGACCCGGCGCGGGGTACGCATGCCGCGCCCTCCCGCGCCGGCGACGTCGACGCAGCAGAGAACTTAACCGTCCGGAGATGTCCTGTCGCGGAGAGTGTTCTTTCGGCGGCGGTCGCAGCCGGGCGTGGCCGACGCGCGGGTCCCCCACCACCGTGCTTCCTCGGGTCCAGCCGGCGGCGGTGCTCTCCTACTGGGCCTGTACCCCCAGCAAGGCGCTGCTGCGGCCGGTCATCGCGGTCGCCGACGCGCGCCGCGTGCACGGTGCCCGGCGGGCCGTCACGGGCCGGCTGGACACCGGGTGACGTGCTCGCCCGGCGCAACCGGTACGTCACCGACTGGGACGACTCCGGGCAGGCCCTGTGGGTCAAAGTCCATCGGCGCCGTCCTGTTCCGCGGCCAGGGCCGCCTCGACGGCCCCCGCCGGGTCACCGTCACCAGGGACGACGGTGTCCGCCAGACCCGCACGGCCCGGCACGCGGTGGCCGTCGCCACCGGCAGCCGTCCGGTCTGGCGGCGGACGAGGTCCTGTTCGCCACGGGCCGTACCCCCGGCACCGGCGACATCGACCTGCACACGGTCGGCCTCACCCCCGGTTCCTGGCTGGACGCGGGCCCACACGTACCGCCGCTCCGCTCGCCGCGACGGCCATACGGCGCGGGTGCCCCGTCGGGTCACGTCTCCGGGGCGAGGGTGTGCGGGCGGAGCCGATGTGGTGTGCCTGGTACCAGCCTCCATAGGCAACTCCTTCCCTGGCACCCCGCAGCTGCCCACGGCACTGTGGTGGTGCGGCCGGGAGCAAGACGGTCGCCGGAGCCCGCCCCTGCGAGCCCGATCTCCCCCTCAGTGCGACTGGAGCACCACCGTGATGACCAACGTCACCTTCCCGAGTGCCGGTATCGAGCTCGCCGGGCACCTGTACGTCCCGGATGGCGAGACCGCCGGTCCGCGTCCGGCGGTCGTCGTCGGCCACCCCGGCAGCGGCGTGAAGGAACAGACCGCCGGCCTGTACGCGCGACGCCTGGCCGAGCAGGGCTTCGTCACCTTGACGTTCGACGCCGCCCACCAGGGCGAGAGCGAGGGTGAGCCGCGCGGCCTGGAAGACCCTGCGCAGCGGGTCGAGGACATCAAGGCCGCGGTCTCCTTCCTGACCACGCGCGCGGAGGTCGACCCCGACCGCATCGGCGCCCTGGGCATCTGTGCCTCCGGCGGGTACGCCCTCACGGCGGCGGCGTCCGACCACCGCATCAAGGCGGTCGGCGCGGTCTCCGCCGTCGACATTGGCCGTCAGTTCCGGGTCGGCCCCGACGGCACGCAGGACCCGGCCGTCTTCCAGGGCATGCTGGACGCGGCCGCCACGGCCCGCACCGCGGAAGCCCGGGGCGAGGGCGTACAGTCCTTCCCGCTGTTTCCGGACACGGCGGAGCAGGCCCGCGCGCTGGGTGGTCAGCACGCGGTGGACGGCTTCGACTACTACCGCACCGACCGAGCCCGGCACCCGCGCTCGGCGCAGACCCTCACCTGGTCCAGCATCGACCGCATCGCGTTCTTCGACGGGCTCGCCTCCGTCAGCCTGATCGCCCCGCGCCCGTTGCTGCTGATCGCGGGCAGCAGGGCCGTCACCTCCTGGATGAGCGTCCACGCCTTCCAGCACGCCGGTGGCCCCAAGGAGTTGCACTGGATCGACGGCGCCGGCCACGTCGACCTCTACGACAAGGAGGTCTACGTCGGCCCGGCCGTCGAGAAGCTGTCGGAGTTCTTCCGGACCGGCCTGGGCAAGGCCGAGTAGTCGACCGCTCGAAACAGCCGGTGGTCGACCGCCCGAAGCAGCCGAGTGGTCGGACCACCGAGCCTCACCGTGTTGGCACGGTGGTCACACGGGGTCATGACCGGAACCGTCCGGGGAGGGGCCGAGGAGCGGCAGGGAGACCACCAGGTCGGCTCGCCCCAGGGTGGCGGCGATGAGTTCGGCGTTGCGCTGATCGCTGCCGAGCGACCAGGCGCGGGCCTCCGCAAGGGGTTTGCCGTAGGACACATGGCGTCGGACGAGCCGGTCGAGCCGTGTCTCGTCGTCGATGGCGATGTACCACACCTCGTCGAGGAGTGTCCTGACGCCCGTCCAGGGACCGTCGTCGAGCAGCAGGTAGTTGCCTTCGGTGATGACCAAGGGTGTCTCCGCCGGGACCGGGATGGCGCCCGCGACGGCCTCCTCCACATCGCGGTGGAACTGCGGGGCGTACACGCTCTGCTCCCCCGGCTCGCGCAGCCGGCGGAGCAGGGCGGCGTACCCCGCGGCGTCGAAGGTGTCCGGGGCGCCCTTGCGCTGCCGCCGGCCGAGCCGCTCCAGTTCCGCGTTGGCCAGGTGGAAGCCGTCCATGGGCACCACGACGGCCGTGTCCGGGCCGAGTGCGCCGGCCAGGTGGGCGGCCAGCGTGGACTTTCCGGAAGCGGGCGCCCCGACGATGCCCAGGATCGCCCGCCGGCCACTCTCCGCCAGGGCCCGGGCGCGTTCGTACAGGGTGGAGAAAGCCGTCCCGTCGCGCGCTCCCGGGGTGCCCCCGGGCGAGCGGAGGTCGTGATGGTGTGTCACCGGGGCCACCGGTCCGTCCGGGCGGCGCCTTCGGTTGCGGTGTCGCCGGGAGCCGTGACCGCGACGAGCGGGCTCCGTACGCCGCAGGCCGGGGCGGCCTCGGCGGTCCGGGATCCGGTCGCGGCAGCGGCCGTCATATGTCCCCTCTCACGACTGATGTCCTCCAGTTCCGGGCGCCCAGGGTGCCCGCCCCGCCAGAATACTTCGCCCCCGTGCCCGCAGGTCGTGCGACGATCCCACGGCGCACGGGGGCGTCCTCGCCGTCCCACAGCGGGCGGACTCCCGACGACCTCGAAGTCCGCCCTCGGCTTTCCGGCCGATCGGCCGCGGCGAGCAGGTCGTCGTGCGTCTCCGGCGCCTCGGCACGAGCGTGGATTCGGGGAGGATTCGGGCAGTCAAACCCCTGCCCCGGGCGCGCTGCCCCGTACCGGATGATGCCAAGGTGGCCGATGTGGTGGAACCCCGGGATCAGGATCTCGTCTTGGTACATGACGCTTTCCACAACGAGCAGTTTGAAGTGGGGCCCTTGAAGATCGCCACGCAGTCACCGTACGAACCGTCACTGACATGGGCGGGCCTCGTACGGATGCCGTCCGCGGTTGCGGACCCGTGCGCCCCGGCCCGGTCCGGCGCACGGGGCCGGACCGGCCGCCGGGCATCGGTGACGGTCGCGGTTCGACGGCCCGTCCGGCACGTCCGGTTGCCCAAAAGGTCCCGGAGGTCACGAGCGTGTCCGGATGTCCTTCCAGAGCTGTCGCGGCAGTCAGAAATTCTGTGGAGCACCGATACGTTGGGGTACTCAGGGTGCAGGTGTTGCAGGAGGGACGGAGCGGAATGAACCAAGGACAAGCCGGCATGCGGTTCACCCTCCTGGGACCGCTGCGGCTGGTGTCGCAGGACGGCACGGCGCTGCCGCCCGGCCCGCCCAAGCAACAGGCGATGCTCGCCGCGCTGGCACTGTCGCCCGGTCGTGCCCTGTCCATGTCACGGCTGACGGAAGCGCTCTGGGGCGCGGACATGCCGGCCAGCAGCGTGTCCACGATCCGCACCTACGCCTGGCGGCTACGGCAGTTGCTCGCCCGTGCGGGCGCGGGCGCGGGTATGCTCGTCTCGGTCGGCGACGGCTACCGGCTCATGGTGGCGCCGTCGGTCGTGGACGCCCTGCACGCCGAGGAACTGGCCGCCTCGGCACGCCGGCACCTCGCGGCGGGCGAACCGCGCCCGGCCCGGCAGGCGCTGGCCGACGCACTCGTGATGTGGGCCGGTGAGCCCCTGGCCGGGGTGCCCGGCCCGTTCGCGGAGCGCGCCCGGGACGGACTGACCGAGCTTCACACCGCGATCACCGAGCAGCACTTCGAGGCCGAACTCCAGCTCGGCCACTACCAGGAGGCGCTCCCCCGGCTCACCGAGGTGATAGCGGAGCACCCGTTGCGGGAACGCCCGTACGTGCTGCTGATGCGCGCGCTCTACGGCATGGGCAGGCAGGTGGAGGCGCTGCAGGTGTTCCACGATGCCCGGCGGCTGCTGGTGGAGGCCCATGGCGTCGAGCCGGGTGTGGAGCTGACCCAGGTCCATGAGCGGATCCTGCGTGGCGACAGTGCCGTGGCCCCGCCCCCGGCCCGCGCGGAACATCCCGTCCCGGCCGTTTTTGCCGCGGTGCCCGAGCAGGCCGGCCTCTGTCCGCCCGTACCCGCCCAGCTGCCGCCCGACCTGCCCGATTTCACCGGCCGGGCGGCGGAGTACGCACAGCTGGAGGCCGTGCTGACGGCCCCGAACCGCACCTCCCCCGCGATCGTCGCCCTCACCGGGATGAGCGGGGTCGGCAAGACCAGCCTGGCGGTCCATCTGGCCCACCGGGTGCGCGAGCAGTACCCGGACGGGCAGGTGCATGTCGACCTCGGTGACCCGGACGGCAAGGGCGAACCACTGAGCGGCACCGACCTGTTGGGTCTGCTGCTGGCGAGCCTCGGTGTCCCCGCGGACCGGGCTCCGGACAGCCTTGCCGAGCGCCGGGGACTCTTGCGGTCGCTCCTGGACGGCCGCCGGGTCCTGATGCTCCTGGACAACGTTTCCCAGGCCGCCCAGATCCGTGACTCGCTGCCCGGCACACCGGGCTGTGCCGTGCTGATCACCAGCCGGACCCGGCTGGACGGGCTCCCGCTGCACGCGCAGCTGGCCCTCCAGGTCTTTGAACCGCAGGAGGCGCTCGACCTGCTGCAACAGGGCATCGGCACCCAGCGCCTGGCAGCCGAACGCAGCGACGCCCTGGCTCTGGTCGCCGCGTGCGGCCGGCTGCCGCTGGCCATCCGGATCGTCGCCTCCCGGCTCGCGGCCCGGCCCCGTTGGACCCTGAGGTCCGTGGCCGAACGGCTGGAGGACGAGCAACGCCGGATAGCGGAGCTGCGCTCCGGGCCGCTCGCCGTCGAGGCGGTGTTCGAGGACGGCTACCGGCAGTTGGCGGCGCAGCAGGCGAACGACTTCGTGCTGCTCGCCACGGTCGCCGGAGCCGAGTTCGGCCTGCCCGAGGCGACCGCGGTGCTCGATCTCGACCCGGCCGAGGCGGAGCTGAGGCTGGAGAGCCTGGTGGACGCGGCCATGCTCGACGAGCCGATACCGGGCCGCTTCCGCTATCACCAGTTGCTGCGCTCCTTCGCTCTCAGCCGCGGGCGCAACCGGGCGCAGGAGCGGGCCGCGCTCAGCCGGCTGCTCGTTTCGCTGCTGGCCACGGCCCGCAATGCCTTCGCCCTCGCCGTGCCGGGCGATCCCACGGGCGATGCGCTCGGCACGGGGATCTCGGACGTGCCGGGGATCGAGATGGCCGATCTGCGTTCGGCCCGGGCGTGGGCGGCGAGTTCCGCGGACACCGTCGTCGCGGTCTGCGCCCATGCCGTCGAACTCGGTGCCCCGCCGCTGCTGCGGAACGCCGTCGACCTGCTCATCGCGATGAGCCCGTTCGCCGACGAGCTGCGCTCCAGCCGGCTGGCCGCGACCGCCCAGAAGCTGGCTGACGCGGTGGCCCGGATCCCGGAACCGGCGACGGACCAGTGCGCGTACCACCGGACCGTCGGCCGGGCCGAGTTCCTGTGCAGCACCGTCGCGCTGCACACGTCCAGGCCGGACGAGGTCGAACGGCACGCGCGCCGCGCGGTGGCCGCCGCCTCGGCCGGGAAGGACCCGGTGATCCTGCGGCAGGCGCTGAACGACCTCGGGCTGGTCGCGCAGTTGCGGCACGACTACGCCCTGGCGTCGGCCTGTTTCCACCAGGCGGTCGAGCTGGCGCGCGAGCTGGGCCACCGCTCGGGCGAGGTGGCGAGCAGCGTGAACGCGGCGCTTGCCGGGCTGCGCGGCGGCGATCCCGACACGGCCGTCGCCACCTGCGAGTCCGCCCTCGCGCTCGCCCGCGAATTGAACGACGCACCGGGTACGGGGTTCGCGCTCTACGTCCTCGGGCTTGCGCACCATGCCCAGGGGCTGCACGAGGCCGCCGTCGAACGGTTCACCGCGTGCGTGGAACACTGCCTTGCGGTCGGCATCCGGGACCGCGAGGCGCACGCTCGCTACCGGCTCGCCGACACCCTGCTCGCGCTCGGACGGCACGAGGATGCCCTGACCCAGGCCGGCCAGGCGCTGCTGCGCTGCGAGGAGCTGGGCGTCGCCCGGGACCAGGCGCACGCCCTGATGGTGCTGGGCCGTGCGCTCGCCGCGTCCGGCCGGTCCGCGGAGGCCGTCGAGCGGCTGACCCAGGCGCGGGGCCTGTACGTGGCGCTCGGGCTGCCCGAGGCGGAAGAGGCCGCCCGGCTGGCCGAGACGGTCTCGCAGCCACCCCGGTTGCTGTCCGTGAACCAGCGGCCCGCCTGACGGTGCACGGCCGGCCCGCGACGTGGGGTACCACCGGTGCCGCCCGGCAGCACGCGGCGCCGACCCGGGTATGTCCCGTGCGTGGGCAGCCGACCGGGGCGCGGTGCCCGGTACCGGATGCGATGGACCGGTCCGGCGTGAAGCACCCGACCGGTCCACGGCGGATGTCAGCTGGAGGGCTGCTCCGTGGAGATGGTGTTGTTCCAGTGCGTGTCGCCGTAGCCCGTGGCCTGAGGGGTGGAGACGCGGTCACCTGCCGAGGATTCGTGCGCGACGGTGCCCGCACCTGCGGCCAGCGCCAACGCCAGCGCCGCCACGGCGCCTGCCCTGCGCCGAGCCGAGACCTCGCCGCTGGTGCTCCCGATCATGAAGTGAACCCTTCTGCATGTGGTGACGCAAGATGCCACCTTCGTCCGAGCTGATATTCCGGGACCGCGATCTATGTCGGATGGACAGCCGATGAACAGGACGCACCGCAGCGGGCGGGGCGCCCGGCAGAGGCGGGCCGCAGGTGGAAGCGGCGGACGAGCCGGGGGCTTCGCGTCGCGTCGAACGGGCCGGTGCGGGCGGGGAGATGCCGATGGGGGCTGCGGCGGGCGGGCCCGCCCGGTGCGGTCATGCCCGCGGCCCGCAGTACGCGGGCCGCGCCACACCACGGACCACAACTAAAGTTAGGCTAACCTTCATACATGGCGAAGATCCCTCGGCTCATGCCGCAGCACCCCCGGATGTTCCGCGCCGAGGTCGTGCGCACCGAGCGCGTCTCCCCCTCCGTGCACCGGGTGACCGTCACGGGTCCGGACCTCGCCGAGTTCCCCTGGCAGGGCTACGACCACTGGTTCCGCCTCTTCCTGCAACTCCCCCATCAACACCGGCTGCGACTGCCGGAGTTCACCGGGACCCGCTGGTGGCAGCCGTATCTGGCCATCCCCGAGGCGGAGCGGCCGCACTGCGCGAACTACACCGTCGCCGGCTTCCGCCCCGGTACGGCGGAGATCGACATCGACTTCGTCGTACACCTCGGCCCGACGGGAGAACGCGAAGGCGGCGCGGCGATCTGGGCGTGCCGGACCCGGCCCGGCGACGGGCTCGCCCTGCTGGACCAGGGTGTCCTGTTCGACTGCCCGCGGGACGCCTCCGAGGTGCTGATCGCGGCCGACGAGACCGGCCTGCCCGCCACGACCGGCATCCTGCGTTCCCTGCCGCGCGACACCGTCGGGCGGCTCATCCAGGAAGTGCCCACCGCCGGAGACGTTCGCGACCTCGACGCGCCCGCCGGTCTGACCGTCACCTGGGTTGTCCGCGAGGTCCGCGAGGGCGACACGTCCGTACCCGGCACGGCGGCACTCGGCGAACTCCGCCGCCACACCCCCGCCGACGCGGCCGGATACGGCTTCGTCGTCGGCGAGTCGGCCCTGGCCACCGGGGGACGCAGGCATCTGCGCCGGGCGGGCCTGCCGAAGGACCGCATCACCTTCTCCGGCTTCTGGAAGTACGAGGCGCCCCAAGCAGCCGCCTGACGGCCCGCCCCGGCCCCGGGCACCCCGGCGCGGACATGCGTACGAGGGCCCGCCGGACCGCCCGTGCGTCGCACAGGTGCCCGGCAGACCCCGCTGGTCAGGCTTGCAGACCGAGAGATGCCGAGAGCTTCAGGTCGCTCTCGGCCGAAACGGCTCCCCCGCGAAGCCGGCCACCCTGCTCAGGGGAGGCGTGCCACACCCACGTAGATTCCGCTCTCCTCCGGCGCGGGCGGCGCGGCCTTGAACCACTCCGCGGCGGTGACCACGCCCGGCTCCACCAGGTCCAGCCCGTCGAAGAAGCGTTCGACCCCGCCATGGGTGCGGAAACCGAGCCGGATGCCGCCCTTGGCGTACTCCTCGGTCACCTGCCGGGCCAGCTCCTCGAAACGGTCCGACGCGGCGTGCGACAGCACGAAGTAGCTGCCCGAGGGCAGCGCGTCGAGCAGATTGCGCACGATGCCGTACGGGTCCTGGTCATCGGGAATGAAATGCATCAGCGCGATCAGTGACACGGCTATGGGGCGCTCGAAGTCGAGCACGCCCCGCGCGTGTTCGATGATCTCCTCGGGCTTGCGCACATCCGCCTCGATGTAGTCGGTCGCGCCCTCGGGACGGCTGACCAGCAACGCCTCGGCATGCGCCAGCACGATCGGGTCGTTGTCCGCGTAGACGACCTTCGCGGTCGGCACGATCCCCTGGACGATCTGGTGCAGATTGGGTTCCGTGGGGATGCCCGTACCGATGTCGAGGAACTGGTCGATGTCCTGCTCGGCCAGCCAGGCCGCGGCCCGGTGCATGAACTCACGGTTCTGCCGGGCGGCGGCACGAGCCTCAAGCGGCAGCTTCTCTCCGACCGCCTCGTCCACGGGGTAGTTGTCCTTGCCACCCAGGAGCCAGTCGTAGACCCTCGCGGGATGCGCCTTGCTGGTATCGATCTTGCGGGGGCCGGGGGTGCCGGTCGTCATCACGGACTCCGTCGCTCGGTGGGCCAGTGAGCACTGGCGATCACCGCAGTCTGGCACACCCCCGCAGGTGCCAGAACGCATGGTGCGGCTCCGCCCCGGGGGCCCGCGTTGGGTGCGGACAGCCGGGGCTGCTGGGGCTGCCGGGGGCCGTCTTCGTCCGGTCCGCCACCGGGTCCCGCCCAGGTCAGCGCGGTGGAAACCGGCCGGCTCGGCGCACAGAGCCGGTATCGGCGGCGCACCGACCCGGGTCGGCACGAGTCCGGTGGCCCTCCGGGGCGCCCGGCCGCCCCACACCGTTGCGTCGGCCCTGCCCGGCCACCGGGGACGACCCTGCCTGTGTATTCCAGTACCAGGCACACAACGGGCACGGCACGGACACTGGAGTCATGGAACAACAGGGCACCCACCACTCCGGAACCCATGAACTGGGCGAATTCCTGCGCTCCCGCCGCGCCGCCCTCGACCCTCGGGACGCGGGTCTGCCGGACGACGGCCGGCTGCGCCGGGTGCCCGGCCTGCGCCGCGAAGAACTGGCGCAGCTCGCACACGTCAGCGTCGACTACATCGTCCGCCTCGAACAGGGACGGACCCGCCGGGTCTCCCGGCCCGTCCTCGATGCCCTCGCCGACGCGCTCCAGCTGGCCTCCGACGAACGCGAGTACCTGCTCACGGTCGCCGACGTCGCGCCCACCGCCCCGGCCCGGCGCCCCGGGCGGCCCGAGGTGGCACCGCGTCTGCGGCAGCTCCTCGACACCATGCCCGACATCCCGGCCATGGTCCTCAGCCGCCGCATGGACGTCCTCGCCTGGAACCACGCGGCCGCCGCCCTCCTCACCGACTTCGCCGCCCTGGCCCCCGCCGCGCGCAACCTCATCCGCCTCACCTTCCTCGACGACGACTTCCGCGCCCTCTACGACGACTGGCCGAGGGCGGCCCGCGAATGCGTCGCCGTCCTGCGGATGGAAGCCGGCCGTACCCCCGACGACCCGGCCCTGAACGCACTCGTCGGCGAACTCAGCGTGCAGGATCCCGACTTCCGGACCTGGTGGGCCAGCCACCAGGTACGCGGGCCGCGACAGCTCACCAAGACCTACCGCCACCCCGTCGTCGGCCCCGTCACTCTCGACGTCCAGCAGTTCTCCGTCGAGACCCATCCCGACCAGCAGCTCGTCGCCTACACCGCCGAACCCGGCTCGCCCTCGCACGACGCGCTGCGCTTCCTCCTGCAGTGGTCGTCGGCCTCCGACGGCCACGGGGCCGCCTCCCGCCGAAAGGCCCATCAGCCCCCGGCCGGCGACTGACCGCGCGCACCAGGGCCGACCGGCACCGGCACCACCGGGTACCGGGAGCGACAATGACCCGGACGATCAGTCGGACCGGCGGAAGCCGGAGAGGGGCGGGGCGGTCATGAGCGGTGCGGCCACGGTGCTGGTGGTACAGAACAGCGCACAGGGGGGACCCGGACGGTGGGGCGGGTGGCTCGCGGAGGCCGGGGTCGAGGTCGAGGTCGTGCGTGGCGACACGGGCGCGGCGGTGCCGCCTCGGCTCTCGCACCAGGCACTGGTGGTGTTGGGCGGCGGGTACCTCCCGGACGACGACGAGCGGGCCCCGTGGCTGGCCGGCACGCGTGAGCTGATGCGGCAGGCGTTGGAGGACGAGGTGCCGGTCTTCGGCATCTGCCTCGGCGGACAGATGCTCGCGCAGGTGGCCGGCGGCAAGGTGGCCGGTGAGCAGGGCGAGCCGGAGTTCGGCAGCACCGTCCTCACGATGCGGCCGGAGGCGGCACACGACCCGCTGTTCCAGGGGCTGCCGGAGCACCCGACCGCGCTGGAGAACCACGTGGACGCGGTCGTCCAGCTGCCCCCTCAGGCGCACTGGCTGGCCAGCAGCGAACGGTGCCCGTACCAGGCGTTCCGCGTCGGTCAGGCGGCCTGGGGCGTGCAGTTCCACCCGGAGGCCACACCGGAACGCATACCGGAGTGGTCCGAGGAACGAATGCGCCGGTACGGGATGGACCGGGCGGAGCTGCACCGGGTGGCCACCGAGCAGGACCCGGCCGCCGCCCGGGTGTGGCGTTCGGTGGCTCTGCGGTTCGCCGCGCAGGTGAAGGGAAACCGGAGTCCCGTGTAGTACCGGGCCGGGGGAAGGGAAGCACCCCGTCGGGCCGGCTGCGGCCCGCCGCCCTGCCGGACGGTCGCCTGCTCTCCCGGCCGGGCCGCGGCTACCGCGGTGTCGGGCTCCTCAGGCGGTCGCGTACGCCGGTCCGGCACTCAGCCGTGTGCTCCGCTCCCCCAGCAGGACAGATCCGCCCAGACGACGCGGCCCGTGCCGTCCGCCGCCTCGTCCACCCCCCAGGCGTCGCTGAGCCCGTTCACCAGCAGCAGCCCGCGTCCGCCCTGATCGTAGGTGCCGGGCTCGCGCATCGCCGGGAAGCTCGCGCCGCGCCGCTCGTCCTGCACCTCGATCCGCACCCGGTCACCTAGCACGCGCACCCGGCAGACGATCCGGCTGCCGCCTGAGTGGGCGAGGGCATTGGTGACGAGTTCCGACAGGACCACGATCGCGTCGTCGGCCGGTTCGTCCGCCAGTCCCCACCCGGCCAGCAGGGTGCCGACCAGACAGCGGGCCTGTGCGACACAGGCGGCGCCGGCCGGCAGGCCGAACTCCTCGGAGCGGGGGGCCGGCCCATGCGCCGCACGTCCCGTGTCCGGATGCGGGAGCGGAACCAAGACCATCGCAGTTCACCCTTCGCCTGACTGCGCCGTTGCCGGACGGATCCTCATCGCGTCGGTCCGACGCGGAGCCGGGGCTGATCTGTGGTCGTTGTCCGGCCCTCGGCGGTCACATATGACCGGACCACCTTCGCACCGGCGAATCATTTCTGCAACCAGCACTCTGCACATTTCAGAATGACAGAACGTGCTTTACTGGACGTGGAGAGACCGATCTGTTTCGGTTTCACCCCTGAGGGGAATGGCATGCCGTCGGCAACCGACTGGAGCGGAGCACCTTCCGTACTGCGGATGATCCTCGGAAAGCAGCTGGAGGAACTGCGCAGCAGGGCCGGCCTGAGTTTCGAGGAGGCCGCCGCCGCGATCGGGGTGAGCCACTCGACGATTCGTCGCATGGAGGCGGCGAAGGTGGCACGACTGCGTCTCGCCGAATCCGAAAAGCTCCTGCGGATCTACGGGGTGACGGACCCGCAGAAGATCGAGGAATTCCTGCAGTCGGTGCGCCAGGCCAACGGGCAGGGCTGGTGGCACGAATTCCGGGACGTCCTCCCCGACTGGCTGCCCTCCTACTTGAGTCTGGAGCAGGCGGCCCAGCAGATCCGCGGCTATGAAGCACAGTTCGTCCATTCGCTGTTCCAGACCGAGGACTACGCCAGGGCCCTCGCCCGCTCCGACGCCCCGCACGAATCGGAGGAGACGACGGAGCGCAGGGTCGCCCTGGTCGTGCGCCGCCAGCAGCTCCTGTCCCGCGAGGCACCACCACACCTGTGGGTGATCATGGACGAGACGGTCCTGCGCCGGCCGACCGGCGGGGCGGCCGTCATGCGCGCCCAGGTCGACCACCTGATCGAGGTGAACCGGCTGCCCCATGTGACCGTGCAGATCATGCCGTTCCAGAACGGACCGCATCCGGCGATGCACGCCGGCGCGTTCCATCTCTTCCGGTTCCGGGCCAGGGAGCTGCCCGACATCGTCTGGCGCTTCGGTCTGACCGGCTCCGCCAGCCTCGACAAGGCCGAGGACGTCGTCGCCCACCGCGAGGCTCTGGACCGGCTCGGCGCGCAGGCCGTCTCGGCACGCCGGACCGAGGCACTCCTCACCACCCTGCGCAATACGCTCTGACGTACGCGGCAGCACGCCACCGGCATTCTGGCGGGGGCAAGGACTTCCAACAAGCAATTCCAGCAGGGGCTTCTGTTCCGCGGACAAAGAGGCCGGGACGCCATGGTGCAGAAATGGCCCGCATTGCCGGTGCACTTGCGGGCCAGCCGTCGGTTCACGAACCGGGTGGCGCCCTGGCTGTGCGAGGAAGCCCGGAATACGGCAGTTCTTGGACATCGGCGCCGGTATCCCCGCCTCACCGAACTCGCATGAAAACGCGCAGTCCACGGTGCCCGTGGCGCGGGTCGTGTACGTGGGCAACGACCCGATCGGGCTGACGCTGTCCCAGGCATTGCCGTCACACCGAGTACGCCACCACACCCGTGGGTCCCCGCGAGCCGAGCGCCACCAGACAACCGGGCACCCAGCACCCAGCACGCAGCACCGGAACGACGGCGCAGCCCAATTGTCCGGTTGTCCGTGAACCGTCATCGGATGGGAGCGCGGGGTTCACGGCCGCTGCCTACCGTGGCTGATCGCCCCGGGCCTCCCCCACCCCCCGTGGGCGACACACTCCGGGAATCGGCCGGCGGCCGGGCCTGCCACACGTTTCCCGGGGCATGCTCTCCCCCGCTCGCCCCGGACACGGCCTGCCTCGTCCGACGCGGGCCCACCGCACTCTGATCCGGAGGTTTGTGTGAATCGCAGCATCCGACGGTCCACTCGTCGCGCCCTGATCGCCGCCCTGCTCGGCGCCGCCGCCACGCTCGGCGCGGCCTCCCCCGGAACCGCTTCGGCGGGTTCGGCCGCGCCTGCCGTCCCATTGCGGGTGGCGACGTACAACATCCATGCCGGAGCCGGGCAGGACGATGTCTTCGACCTCGACCGGACCACGGAGGCGATCCGGGATCTCCATGCCGATGTGATCGGGCTCCAGGAGGTCGATGTCCACTGGGGTGCTCGCAGCAACTTCGTGGACGAGGCCGGGCAACTCGCACAACGACTGCACATGCGTGTCTTCTTCGCCCCGATCTACGACCTGCCGCCCACCACGGAGAACACCGAGCAGCGGCAGTTCGGGGTCGCGGTCCTGAGCCGCCTCCCGGTGGTCAGCGCGGAGAACCACGAGATCACCCGCCTCTCCACCCAGGACCCCCACCCCGCACCTGCCCCCGCCCCCGGTTTCGCGGAGGTGACGGTCCGGGCCCGCGGCACCCTGGTGCACATCTACTCGACCCACCTCGACTACCGCACCGATCCCGCGATCCGGCGGGCACAGGTGGACGACATGCTGGGCATCCTGGCCGCGGACTCCGGACCGAAGATCCTCGTCGGCGACTTCAACGCCGACGCCACCGCGCCGGAGCTGGCCAGGTTGTGGGGCCCGCTGGCCGACGCCGCGCCGAACGGGGGCAAGACCTACCCGGCTGTAGACCCGGTCTCCCGTATCGACCTCGTGACCGTTTCGTCCGGGATCAGCGTCACCGGGGTGCGCGAGGCGGTGACCACCGCGTCGGACCACCGGCCGGTCGTGGCCGACCTCCTGGTCCGCCGGCACGGCCGATGAGCGACGACCGGCCCTCGGCACGACACCGCCCTCCGGGCAACGGATCCGGCTGAGCCTCAGGTCACGATCCGGGAAACCGGCCGGTCAGGCGGAACACATTCGCGCCGTTCCGTTGTTGTTGCCGTCGACTGATCACTTCGTCAGGTGTCCGGAAGAAGAAAAGAGAGAGCAATGTTCCACCGCATCCTTGTCGCCGTCGACCCCAGCCCCGTCCGGCACACCGCTCTCCGGCTGGCCGCTGAGCTGGCCGGACTGACCGGCGCCAAGGTCAACGTCCTGCACGTGGCGGCGTCCGAGGCCACACTCGCCGCCGTCGTCCCTCTGGAGGACGAGGCGGAGGCCAAGGCCGTGCTCGACGAGTCCGTCGCCGAGCTGCGTGACAAGGGTGTCGACGCTCAGGGCACCCTCGCCGTGGGCCTGACCACCCAGATCGCCCCCACCATCGCCGGCACCGCGGAGGACTTCCAGGCGGACCTGCTGATCCTGAGCCCGCACCACCGCAGTTCGCTCGACGCCTTCTTCAACCCCCGTGTCAGCGACGCCGTCGCGCACGCCAGCCGGACACCGATCCTTCTCGTCCCCGAGAGCGACGAGAAGGCCGGCGGCGGCAAGAGCTGACCGGGGCGAGGCCGTTCGGGGCGGCCGGCAAGTCAGGCCGGCCCCGGACAGCGGGTGCGGACGCACCACGATGCGGTACGCCGGACACGTGCGCACCCACTCTTGACGAGTACACGTACAACACAAAGAATGACCCCGCTGCATTGTGACAACGTTGTCCAACGTGCTCGGGGAGGACACCGAGCCGTACACCGTGTACACGGTCACCCGCTTCGACCGGCCGTTCACCGCGTACGGCACCTGGGACGGCGGCACGGTCACCGACGGGTCCAGGACCGGTCAGGGCGGTGCGTACGTCCGCTTCGACACGAGCAAGGACCGGACCGTCGAGGCGACCACCGCACTGTCCTACGCCGACGCCCGCGGCGCCGAGGTGAACCTCCGTGCCGAGGGCGGCCGCTCCTTCCAGCAGGTGCGCGACGCGGCCCGGCGGGCGTGGGAGGACCGGCTCGACGACGTCCGCGTGCAGGGCGGCAGCGACACCCTGCGCCGTACCTTCTACTCGTCGCTGTACCGGTCCTTCCTCGCGCCCAACGTCGGCAGCGACGCCGACGGCCGGTACACCGGCTGGGACCAGAAGATCCACCGCGCACAGGGCTTCACCTACTACCAGAACTGGTCCCTGTGGGACACCTACCGCACCCAGTCCCAACTGCTGTCGCTGCTCGCGCCGAGCGAGGCCCGCGACATGGCGATCTCCGTCATCAAGATCGACGAGGAGAGCGGCTGGCTGCCCAAGTGGGGGTACGGCACGGTCGAGACGAACATCATGACCGGCGACCCGGTCACCCCGTTCCTGACCAACGCCTACCAGCAGGGTCTGCTCAAGGGCTACGAGGAGCGGGCCTACCGTGCGCTCAAGAAGAACGCCGACGGCGTGCCGCCCACCGGCTCCCCGGCGGTGGGCCGCGAGGCGAACAAGGAGTACCTCGCCGACGGCTTCGCCCCCTACGTCAAGGGACGCCCGCACGCGAAGCCCGGTGACTCCGACTACGACCACGGGGCGTCCGCGACACTGGAGTACGCCCTGTCCGACGCGATGCTCGCCGAGATGGCCCGCGACCTGGGCCACACCGCGGACGCCGCGCGCTACGCCGGCCGCGCCCAGAACTACCGCAGGATCTTCGACGCCTCGACCGGCTTCTTCCGGGCCCGGGACGCCTCCGGCGCCTTCACCGGACCGGCCGACCCGGCGCAGAGCGAGGGCTTCCACGAGGGCACGGCCTGGCAGTACCAGTGGCTGGTCCCGCAGGACCTGCCCGGCATGGTGGACCTGATCGGCGGCACCGGGGCGGCCAACGAGCGGCTGGACTCCTTCTTCGCCTACGACCAGTTGGTGCAGGACCCCGCGAAGACGGCGCGCGAGGTGTGGGTGAACGGTCCATACGCCTACTACAACGCGGACAAGTACAACCCGCAGAACGAGCCCGACCTGATCGCCCCGTACACGTACCTGTCCACCGGCCAGCCGTGGAAGACGACCGACGTGGTGCACGCGGCGCTGACCCTGTTCACCGACGCCCCGACCGGGATGACCGGCAACGACGACCTCGGCACCATGTCGGCCTGGAACGTCCTGTCGTCCATCGGCCTTTTCCCGGTGCAGCCCGGATACGACACCTGGGGCCTGTCCACGCCCGTCTTCGACCGCGTCGACCTCACCCTCGACCGGCGCTACTACCCGCACGGCGCGCTCACCGTGACGGCGCCGGGCACCTCCGACGCCACCCGCTACGTCCAGTCGGCCCGCATCGACGGTGCCGCGTACGGCCGGACGTACCTGACGACGGACGGCCTTCGGGCGACGCGTGCGCTGGACTTCACGGTCGGCGCCGAGCCGTCCGGATGGGGGACGTCCGCCGAGGCCGGCCCGCCGGCGCTGAACTGATCCACCGCCGGGGCCGGCCGTACGCCGGCTCAGCGCGAGGCGAGCTGGGCGGCGGCGCACCGGGTGCGCTGCCGGCCCAGTCCCTCGATCTCCAGCTCGATCACGTCGCCCTCGGCGAGGTAGGGGAACCGGCCGGACAGGGCCACGCCCTGCGGGGTGCCGGTGTTGATGACGTCGCCCGGTTCGAGCACCAGGAACTGGGACAGCTCCCGGACGAGTTCCGCCACCGGGAAGATCATGTCGGCGGTGCTGGAGTCCTGCCGGGCCTCGCCGTTCACCCAGGACCGCAGCGAGAGCCGCTGCGGGTCGGGGATCTCGTCCGGGGTGGCCAGCCAGGGGCCCAGCGGGTTGAACGTCTCGCAGCTCTTGCCCTTGGACCACTGGCCGCCGGAGCGCTCCAGCTGGAAGGCGCGTTCGGAGACGTCGTTGCTGAGCGCGTAGCCCGCCACGTACGCCAGTGGATCGTCCGCCGCGGTGAGATAGCGGGCCGTGCGGCCGATGACGACGGCGAGTTCGACCTCCCAGTCGGTCTTCTTCGATCCGGGCGGAATCAGCACATCGTCCTCGGGGCCGACCACGGTGTTGGTCCCCTTGTAGAACAGGATCGGCTCGGTGGGCGGCGCGGAGCCCGATTCGGCGGCGTGGGCGGCGTAGTTCTGGCCGATGCAGAGCAGTGCGCCGGGCCGGGCGAGGGGCGGTCCGACGCGTTCGCCGGCGATGTCGGTCGCGGGCAGGGCGCCGTCGGCCAGGGCCGCTGCGGCGCGGGCGATGCCGTCGGCGGCGAGGAAGGCGGCGTCGATGTCCGGGGTGAGTGCGGACAGGTCGAAGCAGCGGCCGTCGGGAGTGGCTGCCACCGGGCGTTCGCGGCCCGGTGCGCCGATCCTCATCAGTCGCATGTGTCGGCTCCAAGTGGTTGTGCGGGGTTGGCGGGTTGACGGGGCCCGGTGCGCGGTCCGCCCCGGGCCGGGGTTCACTCCACGCGGGCGAGGGCGGTGCGGTCGACGGTGTGCAGCAGCGGCTGCCCGGTCGCGAACCGTACGATCTCGTCCACGGTGTGGTCGCCCAGGGCACTGCGGCACTCCACCGTGGCCGCCGCCTGATGGGGTGTCAGCAGTACGTTGGGCAGGTGCCGCAGAGGATGATCGAGGGGCAGCGGCTCGGTGTCGTACACGTCGAGCGCCGCGTCGATCCGGCCGGTGCGCACCGCGGCGACCAGGGCCTGTTCGTCGACCAGCCAGGAGCGGGCGGTGTTGACCAGACCCGCGCCGTCCGGCAGCAGGGCGAGTTCCCGGGCACCGATGAGGTGGTGGGTCTCGGGCAGCGCGGGGGCGTGCACGGCCACGATGCGGCTCGACTCCAGCAGGTCGTCCAGCGCGGCTTTGCGCACGCCGAGCCGGGCGGCTTCCGCCTCGGTGAGCAGCGGGTCGTAGACGCTCACCCGGGCGCCGAGGGCCGTGGCGAGCGCGAGGTAGGCACGCCCCGTGCGGGAGGCGCCGATCACGCCGACCGGGCAGCCGTTGATCTCGTGCCGCGGTGGCGCCGCGGAGGCCCGGTCCCAGTGCGCGCCGCCGCGCAGGGCGTGGTCGAAGCGGTGGACGCGGTGCAGCAGGGCAAGGGTGAAGGTGAGCGCGACCTCGGCGACCGAGCGTGCCATGGCGGCGCCCGCCTGGGTGACCTGGACGCCGCGGGCGAAGACTTCCTCCCCGGCGTACGGGCTGATCGCGCCGCCGGTGTGCGCGAGCAGCGCCAGCCGCGGTGCCGCGGCGAGCAGGTCGGCGTCGACCTTGGCGGTGCCCCAGGCGGTGACCAGGACGCGGGCGGACGGCAGGACAGCGGCGAGCGCGTCCCGGTCGGTGTGGTCCTCCAGTACGGTCACGTCCGCCACGGAGCACAGCCGCTGCCAGGCGGCGGGGGTGAACAGCTGGGCGAGCAGTGCTTCGGGCACCGCCACCACGGTCGGCACCCGGACGCCGGGAGCGAGCCCGGCGGTGAGGTCAGCGGAGCCAGTCATCGAGGTGCTCCGCCACGAACGCGTCGTCGGTGACCCACGGATGCGCCTTGCAGACCCGGGTCAGTTCCTCGGCCTGTCCGGGCGAGAGCTGTTCGGCCGGGTCCAGGCACCAGGTGCCCGCGAGCAGGCCCTGCCGGCGCAGTACCTCGTGCACCCCGGCGATGCAGCCGCGGAAGCCGCCGCGCACGTCGAAGACGGCCGCGTTGGCCTCGGTGAGCTGCGGCGCGCGGCGCAGCAGTTCGACGGTGAGGGCGTGGTCGCCCGCCCGGGCCCGGCGCACCTCCGCCAGCAGCCGTACCGCGGTGTGGGTCCACACCGCCCACTGGCCGAGCAGCCCGCCGGCGAACCAGCGCAGGGCGCCGTCGCGGGTCCGGTAGGGGGTCAGCAGGTCGGTGACGATGGCGTCGTCGTTGCCGGTGTAGAGGGCGACCTCCGCGGCGCGGTCGGCGTTCGCCACCGCGTCGACGACCTCGGCGGTGCGGTAGCGGTCGAAGGGCGCGGTCTTGATGGCGACGACGGAGGGGATGTCGGCGAGGGCCCGCCAGAAGGACGGTGACAGATAGCGGCCGCCGACCGCCTCCTGGAGGTAGAAGCCGATGACCGGCAGCACCTCTCCGACGGCGCGGGCCCGGTCCAGCAGGGCGGCTTCGTCGGCGCCGGGCACCTGGGGGCTCAGCAGCACGGCGTCGTAGCCGAGTTCGGCCGCGAGTTCCGTCTCGGCGACGGCCTGTGCGGTGTAGCCGCAGGCGCCGGCCACCCGGACGACGGGGCGGTCCGCCTCGCGGTCGACGGTCTCGGCGGCGAGTTCCAGCACCGGACGGAGCAGGCCGACGGACGGTTCGCGGATCTCGAACTGGGTGGTGTGCACGCCCACGGCGATGCCGCCTGCGCCGGACGCGAGGTAGTAGCGGGTCAGGGCCCGCTGGCGGCGTTCGTCGAGTCGGTGTTCGGCGTTCAGGGCCAGCGGGTGGGCGGGGACGACGGTCCCGCGGGCGAGCAGGTCGAGCGGGGTGGGCGTGGGCACGGGGTGCGGTTCGCGGTGCGCCTCGGGGCGGGGCAGTGGGTCGGGGTGCGTCACGGGGGTCAGAACCTTCCGTCGCGGACGTCGAACTTCGTGGGTTTGCCGGACAGCGGCAGTCCGTCGCGTATCCAGCCCGCCTGCCAGGACACCAGGGTGGCCAGCGGGACGGCGGGATAGCCGAACTCCGCGTGGCAGAGCGAGGCGTCGGAGAGCAGGCCGGTGCCCGACTCCTCGCCCGCGAAGTGTGCCGTGGTGCCGAACTCGGCGGCGAACCGGTGCGCGAGGCGCCGCACCGACGCGGTCTCGGGCCCGGTGACGTTGACGACGAAGGGGTCGGCGGCGGCCCGGGTGAGGGAGCGCAGCGCGACCTCGTTGGCGTAGCCCTGCCAGACGACGTTGACATGGCCGGTGGCGAGCGAGACGGGCGCCTCGGAGCGGACCGCGTCCGCGATGTCGGCGAGGACGCCGTAGCGCAGGTCGACGGCGTAGTTCAGCCGGATCAGGGACACCGGGGTGCCGCTGCGCCGGGCGTGGTGGCCGAAGACCCGTTCGCGGCCCAGGCAGGACATCGCGTATTCGCCGACGGGTCCGGTGGGATCGTCCTCGGCGCTGCCGGAGTCGAGGACGGAGACCAGCGGATAGACGTTGCCGGTGGAGAAGGCGGCGATGCGGGCGTGCGGGTAGCGGCGGGCGATCCGGTCGGGCAGCGCGGCGTTGACCGCCCAGGCGGAGGTGGGGTCGGTGGCGCTGCCGAACTTGGCGCCGACCATGAAGACCACGTTGCCGGCGTCGGGCAGCTGCGCGGGGTCGCCGTCCATCAGGTCGAAGGGGACCGTTTCGACGCCGTCTTCGGCGAGCGCGGCTGCGGCCTGCGGGTCGGACCAGCGGGAGACGGCGCGCACGGCCAGGTCGCCGCGTCCGGCGGCGTCCAGGGCCCGGCGGGCGAGCCGGCACAGGCTGGGGCCCATCTTGCCGCCGGCGCCGAGGACCAGCAGGTCTCCGTCGAGGCCGGCCAGGTCGGCGACGAGGGCGGGCGACGGCGTGGCCAGCAGGTTCTCCAACTCCGCCAAGTCGCGGGGCCGTTCGAGGGCGGGGGCGGGGGGTGCGGATTGCATACTGCTCCTTGGTGACTAGCCCTTGACGGCGGATCCGACGACGCCTTCGGTGAAGTACCGCTGGCCCACCAGGTAGGCGCTGAAGATCGGTACGAAGGCGATGACGGAACCGGCGAGGACCTGGTTGAGCGGGACCTGCTCCTGCTGGAGCGAGGCGATGCCGACGGTGAGGGTGCGCATCTCGGCGCTCTGGCCGACGATCAGCGGCCACAGGAAGTCGTTCCAGTGCCACAGGAAGACGAAGGTGCCCAGGGTGGCGAGGACCGGTTTGAGCAGCGGCAGCACGATGCGGAAGAAGATCTGCAGCTCGCCGCAGCCGTCGAGGCGGGCCGCCTCGAAGATCTCGTCGGGCAGCCCGAGGATGAACTGCCGCATCAGGAAGACGGCCTGGGCGTTGGCGAGGGTGGGCACGATCAGGCCCCAGTAGGTGTCGACGCCGCCGAGCTTCGAGATCAGGATGAAGGTCGGGATCATGGTGACGTGGTAGGGAACCATGACCATCGACAGGAACGACCAGAACATGGTCTCCCGGCCGGGGAAGCGTTTCTTGGCGAAGGCGTATCCGGCGAGCGCGGCGAGCAGCAGGACGCCGACGACCGAGACCAGTGAGTAGACCAGGGTGTTCAGCAGCCAGCGCGGCACGTCACGGGAGCCGAGGACCTGGGAGTAGGCCCCGCCGGTGAGGTGCCAGGGGAACAGGCTGCCCGGCAGGTCGACCGCGCCCTGGGGGTGCAGCGAGAGGACCACCATGGCGTAGAAGGGGAACAGGGTCGCCACCGAGGCCAGGGCGAGCAGGACGCCCCGGACGAGCTTGCCGGTCCGGGTGGGCCGCAGCCCGGCCGGAACCCCGGAGGCGGGAGCGCGGCGCCGGCCGCGGCCGGGCCGTGCCGGAGTGGTCCTGCCGGGGGCGGACGGCGGTGCGGCGGGGGCTTCGGGGGCCTGAGTCGTGGGCGCCATGTCACTTCTCCTTTCCGAGGACGATCCGTTGGACCAGGGCGACGACGACGGTGAGCACGAACAGCGCGCAGCCGATGGCGCTGGCGTAGCCCAGGTCGAAGTACTTGAAGCCGGTGTCGTAGAGCTGGAAGACGAGGGAGTAGCTGGCGTTGGCCGGGCCGCCGCCGGTCATCATGTAGATGGCGTCGAACACCTGGAAGCTGTTGGTGGTCTCGATGACGGCGAGGAAGAAGAAGGCCGGCCGCAGTTGCGGGGCGACGATGTAGCGGAAGCGCTTGAAGGGGCCGGCGCCGTCCACCAGTGCCGCCTCCTCCAGTTCCGCCGGGAGGTCCTGGAGCCGGGCGAGCACGATGAGCATGCCGTACCCGCAGCGCGACCAGATGCCGACCAGCGCGAGGGCGGGCAGCACCAGTACGGAGTCGCTGAGCCAGGACTGGTCGGGCAGCCCCAGGAAACCCATCACGGCCGACCAGGGGCCTTTGGTGGAGAAGATCCACACGAAGACGGTGGAGGCGAGGACCAGGCTGGTGACGACGGGCAGGAAGAACACCGAGCGGAACAGCTTGCTGCCGCGGAAGGCACGCCGGGTCAGCAGGGCGAGCCCGAGCGAGGCACCTACGCCGAGCGGGACGGCCAGCACGGTGTAGATGACGGTGACCTTGAGCGCGGACCAGAACAGCGGGTCCGCCAGCAGGCGCCGGAAGTTCTCCAGGCCGGTGAAGTGCGTGACGTCACCGGGAACGTAGTCGGTGAAGGCGAGCAGCAGGCCGGCCAGTCCGGGGCCGAACCGAAAGACGACGAACAGCACCAGGCAGGGCAGGACGAACAACAGCCCGGCCCATGCCTCCTTGCGGCGCAGTGACCCGCGGACGGTCCGGGCGGGTCGGGGGCGTTCCGCGACTGCGGCCACGGGACCTCCTTGGGTGGATGGGGCCGCGCGCGGCGGCGCGGCGGGTGGGAGGGAACGACTGCGGCGGGGGCCCCGGCGGGCCCGGTGCGGGTGTGCCGGGCGCCGGGATCCGCCCGTGGTCAGCGCTTGCGGGCGATGATCTGGTCGGCCGCGGACGCGGCCTTGTCCAGTGCCTGCTTCGGGCTCTCCTTGCCGAGGAGCGCGGACTGGATCTCCGGCGCGAGGACGCCCATCACATCGCGGGCGGCGGTGTTCAGCGGGCCCACGTCGGCGACGTCGAGGACCTTCTCGGTGGCCTGCTGCATGGTGTCGCCCGGGTAGAGGTCGGTGCCGTCGGTGCGGGCGCCGAAGTAGCCGCCGGGCTTGACCAGTCCGGTGGCGTTCTCCGGCTGCGCCACGAACGAGATCCACTTGCCGGCCGCGCTGGTGTCACCGCCCTTGAACAGGGCGAGGGTGCCGACCGTGCCGTAGGCCACCGGCTTCTGCTGGGTGAGGGCGGACCCGATGACGATGTTCTCCTTGCCCCAGAAACCCGCCACCTCCGCGGCGGTGTTCTGCCAGGTGCAGGCGACCTTGCCCTTGGCGAGGTCGGTCTGTTCCATCGACGGGGTCTTGGTGATCAGGTCCTTCGGTGTCCAGCCGTGGTCCGCGAAGGTCTTCAGCCAGGTCAGGGCGGTGACCCCGGCGTCGCTGTTGAACGCGGCCTTCTTCCCGTCGGTGGCGAACACGTCGCCGCCGGCCTGCCACAGCAGCGGGTAGTAGGTCATGTTGAGGGTGGCGGTGGTGTCCCCGCTGTAGGTGATGGCGTAGTAGCCCTTCTCCTTCAGCCGGGGGGCCAGCGCGGCCAGGTCGTCCCAGCTGGTCGGCGCGGTGTGCGCGCCGACGGCGTCGAGGGCCTTCTTGTTGCACAGGAGCGGGTACACCGACATCAGCACCGGGGTGGCCATCGCCTTCCCGTCGACGGTGACGGCCTTCATGGCGCTGGGGCGGTAGGCGGCCTTGGCCTTGGCGGGCATGTACTCGTCGGCGGGGACGAGGTTGCGCTGGTAGGAGGCCAGCTGGTCGGGGATCAGATAGGCCACGTCGGGTCCCTTGCCGGCGGCGAGGGCGGTGGTCAGTTTGGTGTCGCGGTCGGCCCAGGGGTAGGTGGAGACCTTGACGTGGATGTCCGGGTTGGCCTTCTCGAACTTCTTCACCAGGCCGTTCCAGTAGGCGGCGTTGGCCTTCTCGTCGTTGATGACGGGATAGACCCAGGCGGTGACGGTGCCCTTGCCGCCGGCCGTGCCGCTGCCGCCGCAGGCGGCGAGGGTGAAGGCGGACGCGACCGCGGTCGCCGCGGCGGCGAGCCGCGTGGTGCGGGTTCTCATGGGGGACTCCTCGGGTGGTGGATGCGGCGGTGTACGGAATGTCCGGGCCGGTCCGTGCGGCGGACCGCGGGCTCAGCGCTGCGGGACGGTCTCGACCGTCCCGCGGTGACGGGAGCGCTCGGCGGCGAACGCGGCGAGGTGGCTGCCCAGCGACTCGGCGGGACCGGAGCGGATGTGGGTCCGGTCGCCGGTGGCGAGGGCGGTGACGAACGCCTCGGTCAGCGCGGTGTCGCCGCCGCCGTGGCCGTCGGCGGCGTTGGAGCCGCTGGGTCCGGTGGTGCGGACGGCCACCGTGTCGTCGCGGAAGTCGTGGACGACGACCTGTTCGCCGTCGCCGCGCAGCCAGCCGTGGCTGCCGAAGATCCGGGTCTGGCGGTGGGTCTGCTCAGTGAAGGCGGACACGGTGAGGGTGGCGGTCACCCCGCCGCTCAGCCGCATCGCCACGACCTGGTGGTCGACCACGTCGTTGTCGCTGCGGTAGACGCAGCGTCCGTACGGGCCGGTGCGCAGTGCCTCGGTGAGCACCGGTTCGTCGGCGGGTCCGTGGGCCGCATCGGTGACGTGACTGACGGGCCAGGCGCCGCCGGTCCTGCGCAGCGCGGGGTAGTACAGCTTGCGGGCCGAGTAGGGGCAGCCGGCTTCGACGGGGCAGGTCAGGCAGTTGTCGGTGGCTCCGGCCGGGGCGTTCTCGGGCCGGAAGTGGACGAGGTCCCCGAAGCTGGCGACGGTCTCGATGCGACGCCCGGTCACATAGGCGATCCAGTCCAGGTCGTGGCTGGACTTGGCCAGGACGAGGGGCGACGACTGGTCCTCGCGCCGCCAGGGTCCGCGGACGTAGCTGTGGGCGAAGTGCCACCAGCCGACCGGTTCCAGGTGTTCGACCCCGGTGATCCGGCCGAGCACCCCCTCGGCGACGACCTCGCGCACCAGGTCGGTGTACGGGGTGTAGCGCATGACGTGACAGACGGCGAACGGCACGCCCGCCGCCTCTACGCCCGCCACCAGGGTGCGGCACTCCTCCTCGGTGGGGGCGAGCGGCTTCTCGGTCATGATGGCGTATCCGGCGCGGGCGAGCGCGAGCACCGGTTCGACGTGCTCCCGGTCCTGGGTGGCGAGGATGACGCCGTCGGCGATCCGGCCCTCGCGTTCGGTGGCGGCGAGCAGTTCCCGCCACCCGGGGTACTGGGACTCGGCGCGGGCTGCCGCGCGCGCCCCTGGGTCGGGGTCGGCGACCGCCACCAGCCGTGCCCGGTCGGGGTGTTCGTGGATCCAGCCGGCGTAGGTCAGGCCGCGGTTGCCCGCGCCGACGAGCGCGATACGGACGGGACCGCTGTCGGCTCGCGCGCCCGGCGCGGTGGCTGCCGTGGAGTGGGTTTCGGGCATGGTGTCGTCCAGGTTCGGTTGCGGTCCGGTGCCTGCGAGCGGTGTCGCCGGCCGGGCCGGGCGGTTCAGATCAGCAGGTTTGCGGTGGTGTACTGGATCTCGGTCCGTTCCGGCGGCAGCGCGGTCCGCTCGGTGCCGTCCTCCACGCATCCGCTGTGCAGCAGGTGGCTGCCGGCCTGGAACGCCCCGGCCGCAAGTTCCAGCCGGCCGCCGGTGAAGGTGCAGCCCGTGGCCTGGTAGCGGTTGGGGCCGTCGGTGATCAGCAGGTGGGCGGTCCGGCCGTCGGCCGCCTCGGACACCAGGCCGTCCAGGTGCCAGGTGACGGTGCGTTCTCCCCCGGTGCGGCCGAGCAGGGCGGAGTCGCTGTTGGTGCCGGTGATCCGGGTGCCGGAATCGATGCGCAGCCGTTGGTCGTGCGCGGAGTCCAGCCGCAGTCCGGTGTCGGTGAGGGTGCCGCCGCGCACGGTGGTGTCGCGGTGCGCGACCGTGGTGGGGCCGGCCTTCGGGTCGCCGGTGAGGGTGCAGTCCTCCAGCACCAGGGCACCGGTGCCGTCGAAGGCGCTGCCGTCCAGGCCGCTCAGCACGACGCGCTGGAGGTGCAGGTCCGACGCGACGGTGGCGGCGGTGACCGGGTTGGCGTCGCCCTGGGTGAAGGCGGAGTCGGCGATCACGTTGGGGCGGCGGGAGCGGCTGGACGCCTGGCTGATCACCAGGGGTCCGGAGGCGGTGCAGCCGCGGATCTGCACACCGTCGGCGTTGACCCACAGCATGCCGGAGCCCGCCTGGGCGTTGCCGATGACGTGCAGGTCCTCCAGCGTCAGGTCGGTGATGGCGACCCGGGCGACGAACCACGAGCACACGTGTTTGCGGACGGTGATCCGTTTCGCGGCCGAGCCCCAGGCGGCACCGGAGTTGGCGAACGTCATCAGGCCCGAGTTGCCGGTGTAGACCAGGTCGTGTTCGAACTGGCCGTGGGTGACGAACGGCCCCTGGTCGTCGCCGTCGCCGTGGCAGTTGGTGACGTAGCCGTAGGCGGACGCGGTCCAGTCGTTCAGGTGGCGCGCGTTGGCGACGTGGCAGTCCTCGACGTGGCCGTACAGGCAGTAGATCTGCTGGGTGAGGTAGCCCGCGCCGCCCCAGGTGACCGAGGCCGGGTTCTTCAACTGGCACTGGTAGGTGTGGAAGTAGGTGCACCAGCGGCGCATGACGACGGGCCAGAACGTGCCGGTCGCGTCGATGCCGGAGACGTCGCAGGACACCGCGTACTCGTACGCCACCGGGTGGGATCCGGTGTAGGTGTCGCCGTCGGGCACACCTTCGAAGACCATGTTGCGTACATGGGCGCGTTCCACGGGTTCGACCTTGGTCCAGGTGAAGGTGCGGCCCGCTGCCAGTTCCCAGCCGATCTTGTAGTTGACGCGGATGTGTGTCGCGTCGACGACCTGTGTGACCTGGACGAGTTTCTGCACCTCCTTCTGGTAGGTGCCGCCGCCTGCGGGGGCGTCGATCTCCACCGTCCACCACTCGCCCGCCCGGAAGCGGCCCGAGTCGGGGACCTCGAAGACGTCGGCGAGGTCGGGCATGGCCTTCGTCAGGGACGACTTCACCACGGTGCCGGTGACCTCGCCGCGGAAGTACAGGACGGCGCCGAAGGGGTTGTCGTGGGAGTTCTTCTCGATGCCCCTGGTGCTGACCCGGTGGCCGCCGAAGTCCAGCTCGACGCGGGAACGGCGGAAGGTGTGCCGCTTGGTGAACAGCAGGTCGGTGTGGGCTTCGACGCGGTGCACCGCGTCGTCGGTGACCATCGCGTCCAGCGCGGCGTCGGCCGGTTCCAAGTCGTCGAACAGGCCGAACCTGCGGAAGTCCATGACGCCGTCGTGCACCTGCCGCCAGCGTCCGCTGCGGCCGGCCGGGTCGGGTGCCAGCACCGTGCCGCCGTTGTGGGCGGCGGTCGAGGCGGCGTCCCAGCGTACGACCATGCCGCCGCCGTCACCTGGGGTGCGGTAACCGGCGACGACGGCCGTCGTGCCGTCACGCAGTCCTTCCGGCTTCAGGGCGCGGAGGCGGGCGACGGTGTCAACGGCCCGGGCACCGGACGCCGGGGAGTCGGCGGCCGGTGCCGCCTCGGCGGTGCCCGTCGCCGCGGTGGCGGCGGTGACCGCGGCCAGCAGGCCGGTCACCGAGCCGGCCCGCAGCAGAGCACGGCGGCCCGTCGTGGCGGCGGGCTGGGTCGGAGGTGGAAGGGGACAGGGCTCTGTACCGGGACGGGTGGGAACGCTCACGGGACCTCAGGCCTTCATCGGATGGGCGGTGAGGAGTTCCCGCGATGGCGTCGACCGGCGGCCGGACGGACCGGACCGGTCACGCACGGACGTAGGTGCCGTGCGTCGGGCGGATGGCTGGGGGTCGGGTCGTGGGGATGCGCGCCCCGGGCAGGGACAGCGGCGACCGATGAGCCGGTGGAACCTGCCACCGGACTTGTGCGAGGAAGCTATGTGCTCGACAGGATGCCGTCAAGACACTTCACCGATGAAACAGGAAAGTAACGGAGGGACAAAGGGGGATGGACGGCCGCTGACCGTGCCACGTCGCCGTCGCCGCACCGAGTTCGGCCTCCGGCGGATGTGCGGCAGGGCCGGGTGTGCGGGCCGCCGGCAGGCGCCGGAATCGCGGTCTCAGGCCGGCACACACGGACGGCATGTGACGGCACCCGTCTGAACGCCGCTGCGGCAGGTGCGGCAGGTGCGGCAGGTGTCCGTGTCCCTCTGTCTACGTCCAGCGAGCCCGGCGGACGACGGTGCTGCGCACACCCGTGGGGCCCGTGGCGCACACCTGTGACCCGTCGGGCACACCTGGACCTCGTCGTGCACACCGGGGGACCCGGCACGCCGCACACGGCATGCCGACCGGCCCCACCGCACTCGGGGCCTCCCCCGCGCCCCGACGAAGCCGCCGCTCCGTCAGGTCAGGACCCCCGTCGCCTCCGTCGCCTCCCCCGCTGCGCCGAGTGCGCGGCTGATGCCGTCTGCCGCGTCACGCACCTGGCGGCCCAGTTCCTGGAAGCGCCAGCCCGGCAGGTCGAGCTTGAGCCCGGTGACGCTGATCGCGCCGGCCGTGCGGCCCGCGTGGTCGCGTACGACGCTGCCGATGCAGAAGATCCCCTCGGCGTCCTCCTCGTCGTCGAGCGCGTAGCCCGCCGTACGCACGTCCCTGAGGTGGGCGAACAGCGTCTCCACGTCGGTGATGGTGCGCGTGGTGCGGCGGGGCAGTCCGGCGCCCGCGATCAGCGCGCGGGCTTCGCCCTCGGGCATCGCGGCGAGCAGCGCCTTGCCCAACCCCGAGCAGTGGGGCAGTTCGCGGGTGCCCATGCGCAGGTCGAGGCGGGGGCCGGCGTCCAGGTCGATCTGGTCGATCACCACGGCGTGGCCGCTCTCCAGCACGGCGACCCGGGAGGCGAGCCCGGACCGCGCGCTCAGCTCGCGCAGCACCGGCCGTGCCACGTCGCGCAGCGACACCTGCTCCTGGGCGCGTTCGCCGAGCCGGGCCAGGCCCATGCCCAGGCGGTAGCGCCGGCTCATGCCCTCGCCTTCGTCGGCCACCAGGCCGTAGTGCCGCAGTGTCTGCAGGATCCCGAAGGCCGCGCTCTTGGAGATGCCGCACCGCTGGCCGATCTCGGTGACGCTCATCCCCTGTCCAGGCGCTCCCGAGGCGAGGACCTGGAGGATCTCGGCCGCGCGGCCGACGGTCTTGACCCAGTACTTCGGCTGGTGAGAAGCCTCCTCACCGAGAGTCTCACCCACATTGTTCCGCATAGCAGAACAGTCTATCCATCTGTCGGCCCTTGACGGGCGCGGATCACGAGATCTACCATCCACATTGTTTTGCTATACGAAACAGCGTTCTGAAAAAACGAAAATCCTGCGATGACTGCCGGGCGGATGGCGCACCGGGAACAGCGGCCGGGCAGGGCCCTGTCCCACTTCACCCGCATTCAACGCATTGGAGCAGCGACATGACGCTCGCCGAGCGCGCCCGCCGGGTCATCCCCGGAGGGGTCAACAGCGGCCAGCGCAGCATCCCCGGACTGACCGACCTGGTGATCGCCCGTACCGAGGGGTCCCGCTTCTGGGACACCACGGGCCGGGAGTTCACCGACTACCACGCCGCCTTCGGTCCCCCACTGCTCGGTCACAACGACCCCGACGTGGCCGCCGCGGTCGGCACCGCCCGTACCTCGCTCGGACTGACCGGCGTGGCCGTCACCGAGGGCGAGGTCGCCCTCGCCGACCAGCTCGTCGAACTCATCCCGTCGATGGAGAAGGTGCTGCTGACCAGCACCGGCAGCGAGGCGACGTTCCACGCGCTGCGCCTGGCGCGCGCGGCGACCGGCCGCCGGCTGATCGTCAAGTTCCAGGGCTGTTACCACGGCTGGCACGACTCGGTGAGCCTCAACGTCATCTCCGCGCCGGAACGGGTCGGCAGCCCCGACCCCACCTCCACCGGCATCCTCCCTGAGGTGCTGGCGGCCACCCTGGTGCTGCGGTTCAACGACGTCGACGCTGTCCGCCGGGCCTTCGCCGAGCACGGGCAGGACATCGCCGCGGTCATCCTGGAGCCCGTCCCGCACAACGTGGGCGCCCTGCTGCCCACCGACACGTTCCTGCGCACCCTGCGCGAGGAGTGCACCAAGGCCGGCAGCATCCTGGTCTTCGACGAGGTCATCACCGGTTTCCGGCACGCGCTCGGCGGCTACCAGTCCATCGCCGGTGTCGTCCCCGACCTCACCACCCTGGGCAAGGCCATCGCCAACGGCGCCCCGGTCGGCGCGATCGGCGGCCGGGCCGACCTCATGGACCAGTTCAGCTCCCGGCCCGGCGGCCCGGTCTTCTTCGCCGGCACCTACAACGGCCATCCGGACGTGGTGGCCGCCGCGCTGGCCACCATCCGCAAGCTCCGCGAGGAACCGGTGCACGAGCACGTCTTCCGGCTCGGCGAGAAGGTGCGGGCCGGACTCACCGAGCTGTACCGCACCCTGGACGTGCCCGCCGTGGTCACCGGCTACGGCTCCGTCTTCGTCAGCTACTTCATGTCCGGCCCCGAGCCGCGCAGTTACGACGACCTGCTGGCCAACGACACCTCCCTCTTCGTCGGCTACCGGCGCCGCCTGATCGACCACGGCGTGTTCGAACTGCCGCTGAACCTCAAACGCAGCCACCTGTCGTACGCGCACACCGACGCGGACGTGGACCGGCTGCTGGAGGCGACCGAGACCGCCGTACGGCACACCCTCGCCGAGGGCGGCGCCGCTGACCTGGAGAACGCCACGACCATGGGCGGAGCGCTGCGCTGATGCTGACCGTAGACACCAGTCGTCCGGCCGGCCCCGCGGGCCGCATCACCCGGGTGGAGACCCTGGCCCTGGGCACCGCGTGGCGCGACTTCGGCTACGTACGCCTGCACACCGACGAGGGACTGACCGGCGTCGGGGAGATCACCCATCCCTACCGGCTGCAGGAGACCTGCGCCCTGGCCGAGGCGATGGGCCACCGCCACCTCGTCGGCGCCGACCCCTTCGACGTCGAGGAGCTGTGGCTGCGCCTGTACCAGGGCGACTTCCTGCGCGGCGGCGACATCGGCGGGATCGTCGTCTCGGGCATCGACCAGGCGCTGTACGACCTGATGGGCAAGGCCCTCGGCGTGCCCGCCTACCGCCTCACGGGCGGCGCGACCCGGGACCGGGTACGGGTGTACGCCAACGGCTGGTACAACGGGGAGCGCACCCCCGAGGTGTTCGCCGCCAAGGCCAAGGCCACCGTCGCCAAGGGCTACACCGGCCTCAAGCTCGACCCGTTCGGTGCCGGGCTGCACGAACTCGACCGCTTCGAGCTGCGCCGTTCGCTGGCGCTGGTCGAGGCCGTGCGCGAGGCGATCGGCCCGGACGTCGACCTGTACATCGAGGGGCACGCCCGGTTCGCGATGGGCACCGCCCGCCGGCTGGTGCACGAACTGGCGCCGTACGACATCGGCTGGTTCGAGGAACCCCTGCCGTGGACCCACATCGAGCGGTACGCCGAACTGCGCGCCCAGGCGCCGTTCCCCATCTCCGGCGGGGAGCACTTCCACAACCGCTACGAGTACAAGCCGCTGTTCGCCACGAACGCCGTCGACATCATCCAGCCGGACCTGTCCATGGCGGGCGGCTTCACGGAACTCCGCAAGATCGCGGCGCAGGCGGACGCGCACGGCATGACGGTCGCGCCGCACAACTCCAACTCCCCGCTGTGCACCACCGCCTCGGTGCACGCCGTGCTCGGCCTCACCAACTTCACCGTTCTGGAGACCTTCGACGGTCTGCTGGAGCCGTACGTCTTCGAGGCGGTCAAGGGCGCGCTGCCCGTCGTGGACGGACACATCGGGCTGCCCGACCGGCCCGGTCTCGGTGTGGAGCTGGTCGACGAGGTGTTCGCGGAGCACCCGCCCACCCATCTGTTCTGGAACATGTTCGCCGAGGGCTGGGAGAAGAGGAACCGCACGTGATCGTCGACGTCCACTCACATCTGTTCCGCCACAGCCACGACTTCGACGACACGTTCCGCGCCGAATCCGCGCGGGCACACGCCGGCGAGGTGGACCTCACCGTGCGCTGGGAGGAGTACGCGGCGACCGCACCGCCCGGCACCCGCACCATCGTGGTGGGCGGCAAGGCGCGGCGCAGCGGCCTGTGGGTGGACGACGCGGCGGTCGCCGCGTACGTCGCGCAGCGGCCCGACCGGCTCATCGGCTACCTCGCGCTGGACCCGACCCAGCCGGGCTGGCAGGACGAACTGCGCCACGGCCACCAGGAGCTGGGACTGCGCGGCATCAAACTGATGCCGATGTACGCCGGGTTCGACCCGGCCGCCGAGGAGTACGACCCGCTGTACGCGTACGCCGAACGGCACGGGCTGCCGCTGCTGGTGCACACCGGCACCACCTTCGTCTCCCAGGCCCGCCTGGAGTACGCGATGCCGCGCCATCTGGACGAGGTCGCTATCCGTCACCCCGAGCTGCGGATGGTCCTCGCCCACCTGGGCCACCCCTTCGAGGGTGAGTGCATCGCGGTGATCCGCAAGCACCGGCATGTGTACGCCGACATCAGCGCGCTGCACTACCGGCCCTTCCAGCTCTGGCACAGTCTGCGCCTGGTCCAGGACTACGGGGTCTGGGACAAGCTGCTGTTCGGCAGTGACTACCCGTTCACCACCGTCGACGCCTCGATCGAGGGCCTGCGCCGGATCGCCGCGATCCCGGGCATCCCCGGGCTCGACCCTCTGGACCGCGACGCGGTGGAGGCACTCATCCACCGCCCGTCGCTCGACCTGCTGGGCCTCGACTGACCGGACACCGGACGCGCCGGGGCCGCCGCACGACAGGAGACCACTCATGGACCGCTTCGATCTGACCGGACGCACCGCGCTGGTCACCGGCGCCGCTCGCGGCCTGGGCCGGGCCTTCGCCACCGCGCTCGCCGAGGCGGGCGCCGGCCTGGTCCTCACCGACCTGCCCGGGACGGCGGACCTGGCCGAGACGGCGGCGCGGATCGAGGCGCTGGGCCGTCCGGTCCAGGTCCTGTCCCAGGACCTGAGCCGCACCGACGAACTGCACGGCTTCGCCGACCGGGTGCGCGCGGCGGCGGGGCCGGTGCACATCCTCGTCAACAACGCCGGCGTCGCCGCCCTGGAGCGCTTCAACGAGATCACACCGGAGAGCTGGTACCGGGTGATGCGGGTCAATCTCGACGCCGTCTTCTTCCTCAGCCAGCGGATCGCCGAACACATGGCGGCCGACCGGGTGGTCGGCCGCATCATCAACGTCACCTCGAAGAACGCCCTGGTCGCCGAGGCGGGGCTGGCCCACTACAACGCCTCGAAGGCGGCCGTCGACCTGCTCACCCAGACCCTCGCCGTGGAGTTGGCGCCACACGGCATCACCGTCAACAGCATCGCGCCCGGCATGGTGCACACCCCCATCGACGGAGAGTTCCCCTTCGACCGCGAGGCCTTCGAGGCCGCGTACCGGGAGCGCATCCCGCTGGGCCGGTACGCCGACCCCGAGGAGTGCGCCGGGGCGCTGCTGCTGCTCGCCTCGGACGCCGGCGCCTACCTCACCGGCACCCGCATCGTCGTCGACGGCGGCGTGCTGGCCGACCAGATGCCCCGCACCCGCTTCATGCCGCCCTACCGCTCCACTCTCTCCTCCGAGTCCACCGAGTAGTGCTCCGCGACGGCCGAGCCGTGCCCCACCTGGGCACGGCGCCGGACAGGAAGGCTTCCACCGCGATGAGACCCGACGGCATGGCCCAGGAACCCGCAGTTCCGGTCCCGAACGCCGCCACCGCCGACCGGCCGCGCCCCGCACCCGGCTCGCGCCGCAGCCTGCTGAGCGCGGGCGGACTGGGCGCGGTCCTCGCCGCCACCGCCGTACTCGCCGCGCCGGGCACCGCGCACGCGGGCCGCGGGACGACGGGGGCGGCCGGGGTGACCGGCACGGACACCGTGGCCGCTCTCCTCGCCCTGCCCTCCCGGACCCGTACGGACGGCGAGCCGGCCGTGGTCGCCGGCTACCACGCACCGGGCGACGGGGGCGGCATGGCGCTGCGCTGGGACGCCCGGTCCACCGCCGCCCACAACGGCGGGACCGTGCTGACACCCGACGACCGTCCGGCCCGCGGTCGCTGGCTCCAACTCCACGACGGTGTCCTGGACTTCCGCCGGTTCGGGTTTTTCGACCCGTCGCGTCCGGCCGACGACGCTTTGGACGCGCTGCTCCACGACGACACGGTGCACCGGATCGAGGCCCACACGGATCTGTTGTTCCGGCGCCGGCACACGGTCGGCCGGTCCCGTCTGGAGTTCGACTTCGGCGGCCATGAGGTGCACACCGGCGGTATGGAGAAGAACACCCACGACAATCCGTTCGGCGCGCTGCTGTACTGCGCGGGCACCCCGACCGGCACCGTCGTCCGCCACGCCCTGGCCGAAAAGGTCGTCGAGCTCACCGACTGCTTCCCCGTCCCGGACTCGGCGGCCTTCACGGTCGGCGAATGGTGGAGCCTGCGCGGCGACGAGGTGTCCGGTGGCGGCGCCGACGAACGCGAACTGCAGAAACTGGTGCAGATCACCGAGATCGTCGACGCCACGCGGGTCCGGGTGAACTACCTCAACGGCTGGGAACTGGCGGCGGGCCGTACCGTCACCTGGACCCGGGTCCGCCCGGTGGAGCGGGTGCATGTGCGCAACATGGTCTTCCTCGGCGCCGGGCAGGACACCGGTGCCGTCGACGACGAGTACTCCGGCTCGCATCCGGTCGCGTACGAGTACGCGGTGGACTGCGACGTGTCCGGGATCCACGCCACCGGCACCTTCTGGCCGGTGATCATGCGGCGTTGGTGCACCCGGTTCCGCACCGAGAGCTGCTCGCTGAAGAACCCGCCCACCGTGATGTACGGTGGGGCCGGCTATCTCACCCAGCAGATCTACTGCCTCTACGGCCGGGTCGCCGACTGCACCACGAGCAACGTCCGGCACCTCAACGACCTGACCGCCTCCGCCTACTGCCACGTCGTCAACTGCCACGGAGACGGCGACGACGAGGGCGGGAACCCCTTCACCACCCACGGGCAGTACGAGCACGACCTGGTCTTCGAGGGCAATTCCGGTCTGATGGACATCGCCAACTCCGGTGCCCAGTGGGGTATGTCGGCGAAACGCATCACGGTGCGGGACCACGTCTGCTCCTGGTTCACCGCGAACACCAGGATCACCGATCTGACGCTGGAGAACGTCAAGGTCGTCCCCCGTCCGACCTTCGACACGGACGGCACTCTCGTGGTCAACGCCGACGGCGCGCAGCTCAGGGGGTGCAGCGCCAGGTCCTTCGCGCTCGCCCAGCGCTCCAGCCGCTCCGCCCGCCCCACCACGGTGACCGACTGCGTCTTCACCCCGCCCGCCGGCAGTGTGCTGGTGCAGACCCCGGTGACCGGTGCGGTGCACTTCGTGCGCTGCGTCCTGACCGGCCTGGACGGCAACATCCTGCGCGGCCCGGGCCCCGTCGTCCTCACCGACTGCACCCTCACCGGAGCCGACGACCACGCCGCGGCCCCGCTCCAGGTCGGCGCGTCGGAGCTGCGCATCGACGGCGGCACCCTCAGCGGCACCGGGATCGTGCTGACCGCCGTACGCGACCAGCGGATCAGTGCCGGCGGCGGCGCCCGGCTGGACGGCGGCAACTCCGGCGGGGCGCTGCTCGACCGGGCCCCTGGGCAGGACACCGCCACCGTCGTCTGGGACCTCGACGGCCTGCGCAGCACCGCGGCCGCGGGCGTCGCGCACGTGCGGATCGGCTCCGGCACCAATCACTACGCGGCGGTCGGCGCCCGCTTCGAGGGGGGCACGCTGGAACTGGGCCCGGAGGCGTTCGCCGGTGACTCCACCCTGCTGCACACCGCCTGCACCGAGCGGAACGTCACCCGCAAGGCGCTGCCCGGCGACGGCGCGCGCATCCGGGTGGCGGACAACCTCGTCGTCTGAGCGGTACGCCGCACTTCCCTGCACCCGAGAAAGGCCCCGTATGCAGTTCCGGACCGCGACCCCGGACGACGAGGCGTCGCTGGCAGATCTGTGGCACACCGCCTTCGGCGCCGCCCCGGTGCTCGCGCTCTGGCGCTGCGACCCGGGCCGGCACGACCGTACGTTCGTCGCCGCCGAGGACGGCCGGGTCCTGTCGGCCGTGCACTGGCTGCCCCGGCCGGTCCGGTCCGCCGCGGGCACGGTGGAGCGGGTCGGCTGTGCCGGCAGCGTCGCCACGCTCCCCCGGGCCCGCGGTCGCGGCCTGGTCCGACGGCTGATGACGGAGGCGGCCGAGGCGATGACGGCCGAGGGGTGCGCCTGGTCACTGCTGTTCACCGGGACGCCGGAGGTCTACCGGTCGGCCGGCTGGGAGACCTTCCCTTCGCCGACCTGGCACGGTGTCCTCCCGGCCGCCGTCGCCGCCCCGGGGCATCCCGGCGTCCGGGCCGCGGCCCCCGACGACCTGCCCCGGCTCATGGCCCTGCGCGAGCGGTTCGACCGGGAGCGGCCGCTGACCACCGTCCGTACCGAGGAGGACTGGCGCTGCCGGATCCCGCACTGGTACGACGACTCGTGCCTCACCCTGGTCACCGAACCCGCCGGAGGGGGCGACGCGTCGGAGCCGGGCGGCTTCGTGGTCGCCCGGCTGCCCGCGGAGCGCGCCGAGGTCGTGGAGATCGCCCTCGCCGGCCCCGCGCCGGCCACGACCGCCCACGCCCTGCTGGCCGCGGTGGCGGCACGCGCCCAGGCCGCGGGCCGCACCGAGGTCGTCGTGCGACTGCCCGACATCCCGGCCGTACGGGACGCGGTGCACCGGCTGCTGCCCGCGGCGGAAGCGATCGCCGAGTACACCGGCATGGCCCGTCCCCTGCTCGCCCCGCGTACAGCCGTCCGGGCCACGGTCACCGCGCCCGGCGCCGTCCACTGGTTCGGCGACTCCTTCTGACCGCCGCACGGGTCCACACCGGACCGACGGCGGACTCGGCCACGGGAACCGCGCGGTCCGGGATCTCGTCATCTGTGTGCGGACGGTCGAGGAGGGGGCCCGGATGGAGCGGACAGCGATGGACCTGCAGACGTATGCGGTCCGGGTCCGGACCGGGCCGTGCTTCGTCTGCGCACAGGTGGCCGGGGATCCGGCGTACCGGCACGAGGTGGTGTACGAGGACGAGGCCCACCTCGCTTTCCTGGACCGGTGGCCCACCCTGCCCGGCAAGGTGCTGGTGGCGCCGAAGGCCCATGTCGAGCATGTGGTGCGGGACTTGGACGAAGCGGCGTTCGGCCGGCTCATGGGCGTGGTGCACCAGGTCGCCTCGGCCGTGGAGGCTGTCTTCAGGCCGGAGCGGACGTATCTGCTCTCCCTGGGCAGCCAACAGGGCAACGCCCATCTGCACTGGCACATCGCGGGGCTGCCGCCGGGGGTGCCCTACGAGCGGCAGCAGTTCCACGCGCTGATGTCGGAGCACGGCGTGCTGTCCCCGACCCCGGAGCAGAACGCGGAGACGGCGACCCGGCTGCGGGAAGCCCTGGCCACTCGCTCCCGCCGACAACCGCCCCCGTAACCAGCCCTTGCCACAGCCCCGGCAACGGGAAAACCCGGCTGACCGCGGCGAGCGGTGCGTGCTTGCATGGGCGTCATGGTGCCTGCCGACCGCTTGCTCGCCTTCGCCGCGATGTCGTTCGTGCTGATCGTAATTCCCGGGCCCAGCGTGCTGTTCGTCATCGGGCGGGCGCTGGCGCACGGGCGGCGCGCGGCACTGACGACCGTCCTCGGGAACACCCTGGGGGCGTATGTGCTGGTCTTGGCCGTGGCGCTGGGGATCGGCGCCGTCGTGGAACGCTCCGTCGTCGTCTTCACGGTGCTGAAGCTGGCCGGCGCCGCTTACCTGGTGTATCTCGGCGTCAAGGCGTGGCGGCGGCGCGGCTCCCTGCGGGCGGTCTTCGCCGCGGACGACGCCGGCCGGGGGAGCCTGCGCACGCTGTGGGAGGGTTTCGCAGTCGGGGTGGCCAACCCCAAGACCATCGTGTTCTTCGCGGCTGTCCTGCCGCAGTTCGTCGAACCGGGCCGGGGCCATGTGCCGGCCCAGATGCTGCTGCTCGGGCTGGTCTTCAACGTCATCGCCATCGCCTCGGACAGCATCTGGGGACTGGTCGCCGCCACCGCGCGGGACTGGTTCGCCCGCTCTCCGCGGCGGCTCTCACTGGTGGGCGGGATCGGTGGGCTCGCGATGATCGGACTCGGGGTGACCGTGGCCGCGACGGGCCGCCGGGACTGACCGCGCGGACCCGGATCGGGCACTGCCGACGGGGCAGGAGACCCACTGTTCCGTGATATGTATCACAGCCGCTCGGGGAATTGACCCTCGCGGATAGTAGGCACCAGTGCGGCAACATTCTGGATTTGTCCGTCTTGGTCCCTGTGTGTGCCGCGGCCCGAAAACGGGTTCCCGCTACCCACTCCACACACGCACTGAATCCTTTGCAGCAAATGACTTCTGACGGCCCGACAGACGTCGGAACCGATCACGAAATGCGGGCCTGCACGGTCGTAATGCCCTGACAAGAGGTCTGCGTCCTACGAGGTGCGGTAGTACCCAGGCCCTTTGCGCCGCAAATGAATCCGTCCTGAGAATCAACCCGCACGACATCGTCGCCGTCCGAGGGCGGGGTCTACGCAGCGAGCCAGCCGCGCAAGGGGCGCCCGGCGATCACCGAGTGAGGTCACGCATGGGGAACCACCGCAAGAACAACAGATATCGGCGCATACTCATCGCCGCCCTCGCCGTAGGCGTGGTCGGCGTGCCGTCCGCCGCCCTGGCCCGCGCCGACTGGCCGGGTCCAGGCGGCTCGGGACAGCAGTCCGGCGACGCGGCGAACGCCGCGACGACGGGTTGGTGGAGCAACAGCAACTGGCACCGCGACTGGAACCAAGGGGCGAACCAGCAGTGGCCCGCCCCCGGAGCCGACGGCCAGGGCTCGGCGGCGGGCGGGCCCCCGGCCGGAGCCCCGCAGGCCCCGGGCGGTGCGCACGGGCAGCCGACCACCGCACCGGACACGTCGCAGACCGGCGCCCCCAAGCCCTGGGGCGGGCCGCCGTCGAAGCCGACGCGGCACCACCACTGGAAGCCCAAGCCGCCCAGCGAGCCGGCACCCGAACCCAGCTCGTCGACGGCCGCGCCCGCCCCGAGCGACCCGCCCGCGGACGCACCGAGCCCGTCGGCCTCGGACTCGCCCAGCCCGTCGGCCTCCGACAGCGGGTCCAAGACCGCGGACAGCATCCTCAAACTCGTCAACGCCGAACGAGGCAAGGCGGGTTGCTCGGATCTCAAGCTCAACGACACCCTGTCGAAGGCCGCGCAGGCACACAGTGACGACATGGCGGCCCACAAGAACATGGCGCACACCGGGTCCGACGGGACCTCCCCCGGCGACCGCATCACCAAGGCCGGTTACACCTGGAGCGCCTACGGCGAGAACGTCGCCTACGGTTTCTCGACTCCCGAGCAGGTGATGTCGGCCTGGATGTCCAGCTCCGGCCACAAGGCCAACATCCTCAACTGCGGCTTCAAGGAGATCGGCGTCGGTCTCTCACAGCCCGGCAGCTACTGGACCCAGGACTTCGGGACCCCCAAGCAGTAGGCGAGGAGACCGTCGGTGGGCGGCCGACGCGATGCCGTCGGCCGCCCGCCGACGGCACGGGCCACCGGTCAGCCACCCGGGAGCTGTTCGGCTTGTCATGGACCTTGCCGAGAGATGGTCGGACCTCTAATTTCCCAGGCATGTCTGAAGAGTCGCGATTCATCTCCCGTAGAACCACTCTGAAGGCCAGCGCCATAGCGGCCGGAAGCGCAGCGCTGGGTGGGGCGGCCACCGGCTCAGCCCAGGCTGCTCCCCAAGAGTCATCGGATGTATCGGCAGCGGCTGTCCGGCCGGTCCCGCCCTCCGTGCTGTGGTACACGGCACCGGCCGCGGACTGGGAACGCGAAGCGCTGCCCATCGGCAACGGCGCGCTGGGCGCCATGGTGTTCGGCACCGTCACCTCCGAACATCTCCAGTTCAACGAGAAGACCCTCTGGACGGGCGGCCCGGGCTCCGTGCAGGGCTACGACCACGGCGACTGGCGCACCCCGCGCCCGGGCGCCATCCAGGCCGTCCAGGACGACCTCGACCGCCAAGGACGGCTCACACCGGAGGCCGTCGCCGGCCGGCTCGGCCAGTCGCGCGTCGGCTTCGGCGCCTACCAGACCTTCGGCGACCTCTATCTGGACCTCCCCGGCACCCCGGCGGCGAACGACTACCGCCGCGAACTCGACCTCGACAACGCCGTCGCGACGGTCGCCCACACCGACGGGCAGGTGCGCCGGCGCCGGGAGTTCTTCGCCTCGTACCCGGACGGCGTGATCGTGGGGCGGCTGTCCGCGGACCAGCCGGGTCAGGTGGGCTTCACGCTGCGCTACTCCTCGCCCCGCGCGGACTTCACGGCCGCCTCGTCCGGCGGACGGCTGACCGTGCGCGGCGCGCTCGCCGACAACGGGCTGCGCTTCGAGGCCCAGATCCAGGTCCTCAGCTCGGGCGGAACCGTGTCGTCCGGCGCCGACGGCACGGTCACCGTCAGCGGAGCCGACAGCGCCTGGTTCGTGCTCGCGGCCGGCACCGACTACGCCGACACCCACCCCGGCTACCGCGGCGCCGACCCGCACGCTGCCGTCACCCGCGCCGTCGACCAGGCGAGCGGGTACCCGTACGACACGCTGAAGGCCCGGCACATCGCCGACCACAGCGCGCTGTTCGGCCGCGTCGCACTCGACATCGGTCAGTCGTCCCCGCCGGACGTCCCCACCGACCGGCTGCTCAGCTCCTACACCGGCGGCGCGAGCCCCGCGGACCGCACCCTGGAGTCACTTTTCTTCCAATATGGCCGATATCTACTGATCGCTTCCTCGCGGGCCGGTTCGCTGCCCGCCAACCTCCAGGGCGTCTGGAACCAGAGCACCACGCCACCCTGGTCGGCCGACTACCACGTCAACATCAATCTGCAGATGAACTACTGGCTCGCCGAGGCCGCCAACCTCCCCGAGACGACCGCCCCGTACGACCGCTTCGTCGAGGCCATGCGCGCGCCCGGTCGCCGCACCGCGCAGGAGATGTTCGGCTCGGCCGGCTGGGTCGTGCACAACGAGACCAACCCCTACGGCTTCACCGGCGTCCACGACTGGGCGACCTCCTTCTGGTTCCCGGAGGCGGCGGCCTGGCTCACCCAGCAGCTCTACGAGCACTACCGGTTCGGCGGCTCGACGGACTACCTGCGCGGCACGGCCTACCCCGCGATGAAGGAGGCCACCGAGTTCTGGCTGGACAACCTGCGTGCCGACCCGCGCGACGGCAGGCTCGTGGTCACCCCCAGCTACTCCCCCGAGCACGGCGACTTCACGGTCGGGGCGGCCATGTCGCAGCAGATCGTGCACGATCTGCTCACCAACACCCTGGAGGCCGCCGGCATACTCGGCGACTCGCCCGCCTTCCGGCAGCGGGTCGAACAGGCCCTGGCCGCTCTGGACCCCGGCCTGCGCGTCGGTTCCTGGGGCCAGTTGCAGGAGTGGAAGGAGGACCTGGACGACCCGGCCGACGACCACCGGCACGTCTCGCATCTGTTCGCGCTGCACCCCGGCCGGCAGATCGAGCCGGGCACCGCCTGGGCCGAGGCCGCCAAGGTGTCGCTGACCGCACGCGGCGACGGCGGCACCGGCTGGTCGAAAGCCTGGAAGATCAACTTCTGGGCGCGGCTGAGCGACGGCGACCACGCCCACCGGATGCTCGGCGAACAGCTGAAGTCGTCGACGCTGCCCAACCTCTGGGACACCCATCCGCCGTTCCAGGTCGACGGCAACTTCGGTGCCACGTCGGGGGTGGTGGAGATGCTGGTGCAGAGCCAGCACGGCGTCGTCGAGATCCTCCCCGCGCTGCCCGCCGCCTGGCCGGACGGCTCGGTGCGCGGGCTGCGCGCCCGCGGCGGTGCCGTCGTCGACATCGACTGGGTGGACGGCAAGCCGACGCGGGTGGCGCTCACCGCCACCCGCACCCGCCGGCTGACCGTGCGCAGTGCCCTGCTGAGACACGGTGAGACGACGCTGAAGGCGGTCGCCGGGCGCCGCTACGAGTGGCGCTGATCCCTTCGCCGACCGGATCCGCGGAACGCCCGGGACGGCGGCCCGGCCCCCAAAGCACGGTCCCGCGCCGGCGTGCGGGCCGGGCTCCCGGTGGCGGCCAGGGCACCACGGCCCCGCCCCCGCCGGCCGTCCGCTCCCGCCGGCCGTCGCCCCGGGCACCTGCCCGGGGCGACGGCCTCCGTCCGGGACGGATCAGGATCAGGGGATGAGCTGCCACTGTTCGAGGTAGCCCACGTCGATCGAGGCGTGGTCCTGGACCCGGAGCTTCCACGTTCCGGCGACGGGCTGCGCGGACGCATCGAGGGTGAAGGTCTGGTCCACGTTGTCGGCCGCACCGCCACTGCGGTCGAGCAGCGAATAGACGGTCCCGTCGGGACCGACCAGGTCGACGGTCAGATCGCCCCGGTAGGTGTGCGTGATCTTGACGTAGACCTGGGTGGTGGCGGAAGCGTTGCCGGTCCGGCCGGCGACGGTGATGGAGGACTCCACCGCCGCGCCCGCGTCCGGTATGTCGACCCGGGTGGCGTTGGCGAAGATGTCGGCCACCCGCCAGCTGAAGGAGACGGTGGCGCTCGCGCCCGTGTCGTCGGTGACCGTGAGGGTCACGTCACTGGTGCCGATCGTGGTCGGGATGCCGGAGATCAGTCCGGTGCCGCCGAGGGACAGGCCGTCCGGGAGTCCGGTCGCCGTGTACGTCAGTCCCGCGCCGGAGTTGGTGGTGAACGCGTCCGCCTGGAGCGACACCTGCTGCCCGACGCCGCTGATCTGGTCCCCGACGGGGGCCACGTTGACGCCCGGCGCGATCCGCCGGCCCACGTTGATCGCCGCCCACGCGTCGGCCACGGCGAGGTAGGTGGGGCTGTAGGCACCGAACAGGTCGCCCGCCGCCTGGAGCGTCGCGGTGCGGGCGCCCGCGTAGTCGGTGGACGACGTCATGTACGTGGTGAGGGCCCGGTACCAGATGCGCTGGGCGTTGTCGATGCCGATGCCGGCCACCGGCCGGCCGTCGTAGGTCGGGCTGTCGTAGGCGACTCCGTTCACGGTCTTCGCGCCGCTGCCCTCGGACAGCAGGTAGAAGAAGTGGTTCGCCGGGCCCGAGGAGTAGTGGACGTCGACGCTGCCGAGCGTGGAGCTCCAGTAGTCGCGGGACACGCCGTCCTTCGAGGGCTCGTCCATGTACCGCAGGGGGGTGCCGTCGCCGTTGATGTCGATCTTCTCGCCGACCATGTAGTCGGGCACGTCGGCGGTGAGGCCGGCGTGGAACTCCACCGCGGCGGCGAAGATGTCCGAAGTCGCCTCGTTCAGGCCGCCGGACTCGCCGGAGTAGGTGAGTCCGGCGGTCGCGCTGGTGACGCCGTGGCTCATCTCGTGCGCGGCCACGTCGAGCGCGGTCAGCGGGTTGGCGTTGCCGGAGCCGTCGCCGTAGGTCATGCAGAAGCAGCTGTCGGACCAGAACGCGTTGACGTAGTTGTTGCCGTAGTGGGCCCTGCTGTAGGCGGCCACCCCGTCGTCGCGGATGCCGTTGCGGCCGTAGACGTCCTTGTAGTAGTCCCAGGTCGCGGCGGCTCCGTAGGCCACGTCCACGCCCGCGGTCTGACGATTGCCCTGGGTGCCGTCACCCCAGACATCGTTGTCGTCCGTGAACAGGGTGCCGGTACCGGACGTGCCCTGGTTCAGGTCGTAGGTGCGGTGTCCGGCGCGGTCGCCGTCGACCAGTTGGTACGTCGAGCCGGAGAGCGTGGTGCCGAGCGGCACCGTGCCGTTGTACTGCCCGGTGCCGGTCCCGGTCTGGACGCCTTCGAAGCTGTCCAGCCGCTTGCCCGAGGCGGCGTCGCTGACGACGTGGAGTTCACTTGGCGTTCCGTCGCGCTGGACGCCGTCGACCACGGTCTCCCAGGCCAGCGCGGGCTTGCCGGCGGCGGCCCAGACGACGAGGCGCGGGCTGCCGTCGATGCCGGGCCGCACGGTGCGGGCCTCGGCCGCGGCGGCGAGTGCCTTCGTCCGTACCGTGGCGGCGGAGACCTTCGGCGCGGTGGTCGGCACGACGAGGTCCGCCCCGGTCGCCTTCGACACCGTCAGCCGGCCGCCGTCGGCGTGTACGACCAGGTCGCCGCCGAGTACGGGCAGACCGGCGTAGGTCCGCTCGTAGCGGGTGTGGGTGGTGCCGTCGGCGTCCTGCACGACGTCCTTGACGACGAGTTTCTCCTCGGCGCCGAGGCCGAGTGCCTTCGCGGTCGACGCGGCGGACGCGGCGGCGCTCTTGAGCAGCGCGGCGCGCTTCGCCGCCGAGAGCCGGGCGGGGGCCGCGGCGGCCCGCGGGACGGCCTTGATCTTCGCCGGGCCGCCGCGGTCGGCGGCCACGGCGGCGGTGCCCTGCACGCCGGTCGCGAGCAGGGCGCTCACGGCGGTGAGCACCAGGGCGGCGGTGCATCTGGAACGGGTTGAGTGACGGTCCTGCCGGAACAAGGGCGTTCTCCTTCTGTGAGGTCGGCCTCGATGGAGACCGGGAGAGCAGGTCGGGCCTGGGACGGCCGTCCGGCGGCGCGCGGGTGGACGGGACACCGCCAAAAGCGGTGACTGTGCGGTCCGCTCGCGGCAGTGCCCTGTGGAAGAGGTGTGAGGGTGCGTTCAGCAGAGTGACACTTCACTCACTGAACTGTCATGCCTAGAACAAGTTTACGGCTCAAATTAGCCGCTCCCGACTGCCGTTCGCCCGCCCGTGCCACCACTTTTCGGCCGGACACGGCCGTCACGCGCACGGCCGGGCACAGCACGGCTGGGGGTGCTCCTGGGTGACGGTGATGCTGATGCTGCCGGTGCCGTCCTCCGTCGCGAGGGTGCGCAATTGCTCGGCGGCCTGCCCGTGGTCAGGGGTCCGAAAGTGGTCGCTCCCGGGTCACCGTGCCCGAAGCCGACGGCGGCAGCGGGCCGGTGAGACGGGCGGACGGTTCACACCGTCAGGACGACGGGCCTCCGCGATCGCAGGCGCACGGTACACACCGTCAGGACGTCGGGCCGATCGTGGGCGGGCCGCTCGTGGCCACGCGCGGCAGCGCGAGATGTGCGAGGTCACGAGGTGGCGGCGAGGTGATCGGCCAGAGCGGGGCGGCGGAGCCGTCGGCGAGCGCGGCCGGCGCGTCGGTGAGGTTCATGCGGTCGCGCAGCCGGCCGTAGAAGTCCATCGAGCCCAGCCGGACCGCCCGGAGGCGGCGCGGGGACGCGTACACGCCGATCCAGTCCCCCGGGTCGAGGACGCCGCGCAGTTGACCGTCGATGCTGACGGCGGCCCGGCCCGAACGTTCGAGCACGCGCAGCGCGATGGGTTCGTCGGGCGCGGCGACGACCGACCTGTTGAACGCCATGTGCGGGGCGACCGGCGTGAAGATCAGAGCGTCCGCGCGCGGTGAGACGACGGGACCGCCCGCGGCGAAGCTGTAGGCGGTCGAGCCCGTGGGGGTGGCCACCAGGAGCGCGTCGGCGGAGTAGGACGCCAGGAGCCGGCCGGCCAGATACACGCCCACCGACACCTGCCGGTCCCGGGCGAGCTTCTCCAGTACGACGTCGTTCAGCGCGGTGACGTCCAGGGCGACGCCCCACTCGTCCCCGCTCTCGCACTCGATCCGCACCCGGGGCGGTGGCAGCAGGGGCCCGCGGCCGTACCGCAGCAGGGCCTCCATGCCGACGGGCACCTGAAGGCTGCACGACGCCCGCAGGGCGAGCAGCATGCGGTTCTCCACGTTGATCCGCCCGTTCTGTACGGCGTCCAAAGCGGAGCGCACGGCCGGGGCGGGGACCTCGGTGAGGAAGCCGACCCGGCCGAGGTCGACGCCGAGGATCAGGGCGTCGTGCTTCGCCGCCAGCCGGGCGCCGCGCAGAAAAGTGCCGTCGCCGCCCAGGGTCACGATGAGATCGGGATCGCCTGCGGCTGCGATCTCATCGGCGGCACTGTGCCGCCCGCCGTCGTGCCACACATCGATGTCCGCACAGCGCACATCGTGCTCGGCGCACCACTCGCGGACGGTCCTGGCGGCTTGTGCGGCCTGTGCGCGTCCGCCGTGGACGACCAGGCCGATCCGGCTCACGGTCATATCCGCCTCCAGGGACACGGGGCCGACCAGCGCACCGGCGCTGTACGCCGGGCAGGCTCACCATCGAGCCTGCCACGTCCTCGCATGCCACGCCGCTGGACGCCGCCCGCGCCCCCGCGGTCGCCCCGCGCCCCGCGGGTCGGCTCAGCCGGCCAGGTACTCGGCCAGCCCGGTCAGCAGCCGGTCGACGTCCTCCGTGTCGTTGTAGGGCGCGAGCCCGATGCGCAGACCGCCGGTGTCGCCGAGGCCGAGGCGACGGGAGGCCTCGACGGCATAGAACGATCCCGCCGGTGCGTGGACGTCGCGCTGTGCGAGAAAGTGGTAGGCGTCCGCCGTGCTACGGCCCTCGAACGTCAGCAGCAGGGTGGGGGTGCGGTCCGCGGCCCGGGAGTGCACGGTGACGCCGTCGAGCTGGGACAGCCCCTTGTTCATCCGGGCGCGCAGCGTCCGTTCGTGCCCCTCCAGGGCCACGAACGCGGCGGCCAGGCGCTCGCGCCGCGACCCCGCGGCATGCGGGTCGAGGCCGGCGAGGAAGTCGACGGCCGCCCTGGTGCCCGCGAGGAACTCATAGGGCAGCGTGCCCAGTTCGAACCGCTCCGGGACCACGTCGGTGGAGGGTTCCAGTTTGTCGGGGCGCAGGCTCTCCAGCAGTTCCGGCCGGGCGGCGAGGACCCCGTGGTGGGGGCCGAGGAACTTGTAGGCCGAGCACACGAAGAAGTCCGCGCCGAGCCGCGCCAGGTCGACCAGCGAGTGGGCGCAGTGGTGGACGCCGTCGACGTAGGTGAGTGCCCCGGCGTCGTGCGCCAGGCGGGAGATCTCGGCGATCGCGGGACGCGTGCCGATCAGGTTGGAGGCGGCGGTGACGGCGACCAGCCGGGTGCGCCCGGAGAGCACGGCACGGATGTCGTCCACGGCCAGTTCGCCGGTGGCGGGGTCGAAGTCGGCCCAGCGCACGGTGGCACCGGCCCGCGCGGCGGCCTGGACCCAGGGGCGGATGTTGGCGTCGTGGTCCAGGCGGGTGACGACCACCTCGTCCCCGGGCGACCAGGTCGCGGCGAGCGTACGGGAGAAGTCGTACGTGAGCTGGGTGGCACTGCGCCCGAAGACGATCCCGGACGGCTGCGCGCCGAGGAGGTCGGCCATGGCCTGACGGGTCCCGGTGACCAGGGCGTCCGCGTTGCGCTCCCCCGGCGTCTGGCGGCCCCGGTTGGAGAGGGGCTGTGCCAGCGCGTCGCCGATGGCCCGGATGACGGCCCGGGGGGTCTGGGTGCCGCCGGGTCCGTCGAAGTGGGCGATCCCCGCGTCGAGGGCGGGGAACTCGGCACGGAGGGCGCTGATGTCGTACGTCACGGAGGGCTCCTGTGGGTGCGGGCCGGAAGATGCGGGCCGTCGGCGGAACACGGTCCTGACGACCGTGCGGGTCCGTGCGGGCGGAGGTCTCGGTTGCGCGGGCGGGAACGGACTGCGGGCGGAGGTACGGACGATGGCGGGAACGTACAGCACGGGGAATTGAAGCTCTCCCCTCCCTTCGCAAGCTCAGGAAGGGGATTCCTGTCTACCTTGCGGCGACAGGCTTGACGGTTTTACCCGCCCTGCGACCGCGCCTTCCGGCGGCCGGGACCTCCACAGTGACGTGGCCGATCCGGTACAGGTGCAAGATGTTCCGGGCCGCGTTCCAGTCGGCGTTCGCCGTCCAGCCGCAGTCGGGGTTCTTGCAGGCGAACAGTTCCTGGCTCTCTCGGCTGCCGGGGGTGGTGAATCCGCAGGCTGAGCACCGCTGGGAGGTGTGCGGGGCGGGAACCTTGACGAGCTGGCCGCCGTACCGGGCGGTCTTGTACGTCAGCATCGTCACGGTCCGCCCCCATGCCTCCTGGGCGATGGAGCGGTTGAGTCCGGCCTTCGCCCTGGCCCCGTTGCGCAGGAACGCGCCCTGCTGCTCAGGGTCGGGCTTGGGGGCCGGGCTCTTGGCCATGCCGAGGATGTTGAGCTGTTCGACCACCAGCACGCCGTACGTGCGGGCGAGATACGTGGTGGTCTTGTGCTGCCAGTCCAAGGCTCGTCGCGTGGCTTTTGCTCGGAGCTGCTTGATCTGGTCGTAGGTGTGCTGCAAACGCCTGGAGGGCTTCTCTCCGCGCTTGCGGAACGTCTTGCGGTGTGCGGCCTGCTGCTCCAGGCGGAGGAGCTTGGCTTTCTCCTTCGGGGTGAGCCACTTGTCGCGGTCGGAGTCACCGTTCGGCAGGCGCGGCGGGCGGCCGTGGTCCTGGTGGTCCTTGTTGGACAGGGCGAGGGGGATGTTGACTCCGGCGTCGATGCCGACCTCCGGCCCCTGGTGGGGCTCGGGGGCACGTTCGAGGGTCTGCACGCGGAAGGCGATGTGCCAGCCCAACGCGTCCCTGACGAGGCGGCCGCCGGTGATCAGGTTCTCCTTGTTCGCCCTCTTCCCGACAGGGAGATCCTTGGTCCAGCGGAAACGGACCCGGCCGACCTTGGGAATGCTGGCCATGCCCCACCGGCGGTGCACCCGCGTGATGTTCAGGTCGCGGCCCTGCGGGATGTCCACGGACATCACGGAGCGGAACCGCCCCTTGTAGGCGGGCTCCTCGGCTCGTCCTTCCCAGCAGTTGACCCACGCGCGCAGGTATGTCTTCAAGACGGCTTGCGCGGCCTGGGCGGGCAGCACGGCGAGGTAATCGAGGTCCTTGCGGGCCTGCCGGATCGCCGCATCGGCGAGAGACAGCTTCGTGTCGCTCTTCGGTGTCATCGTCCACCAGGAGTGGAGGCAGTTCCACATGGTGCGGGCCGCATGCGCTTGGTCATCGAGGATGCGGATCTCGGCGGGGCTGGGCGCCAGTCGGGCACGGTGCCCGAACTGCCTTGTCACCAGGCCGAGTTCGCTCATAACGATCACTATACACTGTTGGTTTATGTCACCACGCTGGAATCCCAACCCTGACGTACGCACCGGACGTCACGTCGTCTACAACCTGCACGTGCATTTGGTGTTCGTCACCAAGTACCGGCGCAAGGCCATGACGGACGCCATGCTGACGCGCTGCGAAGAGATCATGCGAGAGGTCTGTACGGACTTCGAGGCCGACCTGAAACAGTTCAACGGAGAGGAGGATCACGTACACCTGCTCGTGCATTACCCGCCGAAGGTCCAGCTCTCCAAGCTGGTCAACTCCCTCAAGGGCGTCTCCGCCCGCCTGTTGCGCAAGGAGTACGACGCGCACGTACGCCGGTACCTGTGGGGCGGACACTTCTGGTCCGGCTCCTATTTCGCCGGAAGCTGCGGCGGGGCGCCCCTGACCGTCGTACAGCAGTACATCGAGCGGCAGAAACGCCCCGTGGGCTGAGGTAAACAGTGCTGACCCGTGCTTCAGTGCGGGTCACACCTATTTTGAGATGGCCTTCACCATCCCGCCTGAAGGCCGGAACACTGGCCAAGATCAAAGGTAGAGGCGATGACGGGCGGGAACGTACAGCGCCGGGACGTACGGACGGCGACGGGCGGAAAATACGGCGCCCGAAAGCACCGACGACAGCGGGCAAAGCGGCCGGTGCACCGGCTGGGCGGACGGCCCGGCACGCTGTTTCCGGGGCCGCCGTGGCGGTCGGTGCGCACGGTCCCTGGCCCGGCGGTCCGGCACGGCACACCGGGTGTCCGTCGAGCGTGTGGCCGATACTGGCGTCTACGGGGCAGGCGGGCGGGCCGGCCGCAGGAGGTGCGCGAGCCTATGGGAACACTGGGCGGCGCCCGGCCGACGAGGCTCATGACATGGCTGCGCGCGCACGATCCGGATCTCGCGGCGACCCGTCGGGCCGGGCGTGCCGCCCTGGTCATGCCCGCCCTGTTCGCGCTGTGCAACCAGGTGATCGGTTCCTCCCAGATGGCGACCTTCGCCGCCTTCGGGTCCTTCTCGATGCTGCTGCTGGTCGATTTCTCCGGCCCGATGGTGCAGCGGCTGCGGGCGCAGCTCGGTCTGGCGGCGGCCTGGGCGGTGCTGATCTGCCTGGGCACGCTGGTGGCCGGGGTGACCTGGCTCGCGGTGGCCGTCATGGTGGTGATCGGCTTCCTGATCCTGTTCTCGGGTGTCGTCAGCTCCGTGCTGGCGGGCGCGACGACCGCGCTGCTGCTGGCGTTCGTCCTTCCCGTGACCTCGCCTGTGCCGTTGTCCCAGCTTCCGGTCCGGCTGGCCGGGGCGGGGCTCGCGGCGCTGGCCGCCCTGCTCGCGATCTCCTTGCTGTGGCCCCGGCCGGTCGCGGACCCGCTCAGCGCGCCGGCCGCACGGGTGTGCCGTGCGGCGGCGGCGCAGCTGCGGGCCCGTGTCGCCCGGTCGGCCGGGGTGCCGGAGGCACCGACGAAGCGGCACTACGACCGGCTCGGCGCGCAGACCGCCGCGGCGGCCTCGGAACTGCGCTCCGCCTTCGACGCGACTCCCTACCGGCCCACCGGTCTGTCGGTCGGCTCGCGCGCCGTCGTCCGCCTGGTCGACGAGCTGACCTGGCTCACCGCCATCGTGGGGCACTGCGCACAGCCCGCCGCCGACTGCCCTGACTGCGAAGCGGAGGCGCACGCCGTGCTGCGGGCCGCCGCCACGGCCCTCGACCTGGCCGCCGCCCTGCTCACCGAGCCACGTGCCGCACCGGACGCGCTGCCCGCCGCCGTGAGCGATCTCCGCAAGTCCCTGCGGGACCTGGAGCGCGGCGCCACCACCCGGCTGCCCGTGCACCACCCGCCCGGCACCGAGTCCGAGGTCCGTGCCTTCCTCGGGACCCTGGACGTGTCCTTCCGCGCGCAGGAGCTGGGGTTCGCGACCCTGCAGATCGCCTGCAACGTCCAGGTGGCCGCGGCGGCGGAGCGGCGGAGCTGGCGCGAACGGCTGCTCGGCAGCGAGCCCTGGGCACTGACCGAGCCGCTTGCCGCCGCCTGGGAGCGGGCCGCCGCCCATCTCCAGCGGCACTCGGTCTGGCTGCACAACAGCCTGCGCGGCGCCCTGGGGCTCGGCATCGCCGTCGCCCTGGCCGACCTGACGGGCGTGCAGCGTTCGTTCTGGGTGCTGCTCGGCACGCTGTCGGTGCTGCGGTCGAACGCGCTCAGCACGGGACAGAACGCGATCCGTGCCCTCGCCGGCACCATCGCGGGCTCGCTCGTCGGTACGGGACTGCTGCAGGTCATCGGCCACCACGGCACCGCGCTGTGGCTGCTGCTGCCGCTCGCCGTGTTCGTCGCCGGTGTGGCCCCGGCCGCCGTCTCCTTCACGGCGGGTCAGGCCGCCTTCACGGTGACACTGGTCGTGCTGTTCAACATCGGCAGGGATCCCGACTGGCACATCGCGCTGCTGCGCACCCAGGACATCGCCCTCGGCTGCACGGTGAGCGTGCTGGTGGGGCTGTTCTTCTGGCCGCGTGGCGCCGCGGCCGCCGTGGACCGGGCACTCGCCACCGCGTACACGGACAGCGCCCGCTATCTGGCGAAAGCGGTGGAGTACGCCGTGGGCAGGTGCGGCAGGCCGGCGGTCGCCTCCGGTGCCCCGCTGGATGCGGGCCGCCGGGCGGCCGCGTCGGCCCGGCGGCTCGACGACGCCTTCCGCAGCTATCTCGCCGAGCGCGGACCCAAACCGGTCCCGCTGGCCGACATGACCACGCTGGTCACCGGCATCGTCGGACTGCGCCTGGCCGCGGACGCGGTGCTGGGGCTGTGGCGGCGGGCCGGCGACCCGCCCGCCGGGACCGACCGGGCCGCCACCCGGCTCGTGCTGCTCCGTTCGGCCGACCGGGTGACCGGCTGGTACCGGGAGCTGGCCGCGGGCCTGGACGACGGGCACCCGGTGCCCGAACCGCTGCCGCCCGGCCGGGAGGTCGCGGCGGGTCTGGTCGAGTCCGTGCGCGGCGATCTGCTGGACGAGCACGGGCGGGCCTCCGACACGGCGGTCCGCGTCATCTGGACAGCCGACCATCTGGCGGCGGCCCGGCGCCTCCAGCCCGGGCTGGCCGCCGCCGCGAAGAGATACGCGGGCTGACGTCACGTTCGGCTGTTCCGGGTGTGTTGTCAGACGGTGGGCCCAGTGCGTTCCTGCAAGAGAACTGACCGGCGTTGTCTACCGTCGCCCGGGTCATGTGCCATCGGCGGGCGCGGTCTACGATCAGCGCTGCCAAGTGAAAACCGCTTACCGCCGGGGGATTTTGGGCTGTGGACGACCGGGATCTGATACTTGCTGACCGCTACCGCCTGGTGCGCCCGCTGGGGCGCGGCGGGATGGGGGAGGTGTGGGAGGCGCAGGACGCCAGTCTTCGGCGGCCGGTCGCGGTCAAGGTGATCTCGGTCCTTGCGGGCGGCGGCAGTCGGGCCGACGAGGCGCGGGCCCGGTTTCTGCGGGAGGCGCGGATCACCGCCGCTCTGCAGCATCCGCATATCGTGACCGTCCACGACCTCGGTGAGGCAGCCACCGGCCAGGGCACGACGCCGTTCCTCGTGATGGAACTGCTCCGGGGCGAGGGTCTGGACGCCGTTGTCCGGCGCGGACCCAGCGGCGAGGAGGAGGTGGCGCGTTGGGGGGCGCAGGTGTGCGACGCCCTGGGCGAGGCGCATGCCGCCGGCATCCTGCACCGCGACATCAAGCCCGCGAATCTCTTCGTCGCGGCCTCGGGCCACCTGAAGGTGCTCGACTTCGGGATCGCCCGCGCCGCCGACGCCTCGGCCACCGGTGACCGGCTGACCCACACCGGGTTCATGGTGGGCACGGCCGCGTACATGGCACCGGAGCAAGCCCGCGGGCGCCCAGAGCAGCGCAGTGACCTGTACTCCCTCGGGTGTGTGCTGTTCGAACTGCTCACCGGGCGGCTGCCGTTCGACGCCCCGGACACCCTCGGGTACGTCACGGCGCACCTTCACGATCTGCCACCGGCGCCGAGCAGCCGCGTGCCCGGTGTCTCCGCTTCGTGGGACCGCCTGGTCGCTCGGCTGCTGGCCAAGGACCCGGGTGAGCGATACGAATCGGCCGCCGTTCTTGCCGACGAGCTGCGGCGCCTCGGTGGTGTGCGGCAGGCCCAACCCGCGGCCCCTCGCTACACGCCCACCGTGGCCGCCCGAGAGGAGCACGGGGCGAGCCCGGCGCCTGCGGCTGCCTCCGTGTCCGACGATGTCGCGGCGGCACCTACGGTTCAGGCGCCGGCCGGGCCGTCCGATGGAACAGGCATGAGCCGGCGCAGCCTGCTCATGAGGGGATCGGGTCTCGCCGCGGTCACGGTCGCCGGAGGGGTGTCGGCCGTGTACCTGACCGGCGAACCCAAGCGGGACCCGGTCGCCTGGTCGCAGAAGATCGCAGACGTCGACCTGATCAACTCCGACGGCCCGAGCACCGTCCTGGCCGACGGCCGGTGTCATGTGGCCGCAGGCCACTACTACAAGGAGACGGCTGCGCTCCACACTTTTGACCTTGCCACCGGTAAGCCCCTGTGGAAGGTGTCCCTCAACCGGGCCTGGGCCCGGGAAGCACGCTTCACGGTCGTCGGCGGCACGCTGCTCGCCCTGACCCGGGACTCCGACAACAAAGGCGGACAGGTGGACGCCTTCGACGCTGCCACCGGCGAGCGCCGGTGGCAGAAGTCGGTCTCCAACAGCGCCATGGGGCTGGATGTGCACCGCCCCAGCGGCTTGCTGATCACTGGAGAGGAGGGCTACGTGGTCGGAATCGATCCCCGCACCGGCAGCCAGCGTTGGGCGACCGACGTGTCCTCCCCGTACGAGACCACGTGGATGCCGGCCGGCGACCTGATCGTCTGCGGGAACGGAATCGCACTTCTCGGCAAGTCGGGCAAGCAGATGTGGACGCGCCCCGGATTCCAGCCGAATGGCGACCTGGCGCAGCCCCTGGGTGGGGGCCTGCTCTTTTACGAGGCCGGCAAGACAGTGGCGGTCGACCTCGTCTGCCGCAAGGCGGACACAGGCGCGGTGATGTGGCGGAGCCCCTTCCAGCAGACCTTGCCGGAATTCCTCAGCACCGACACCTTCCAGCCGCTCGACGAACTGGTGTCGGGCACCACGGTTTTCCTTCCGCTGGCCGCGGGGTCCCGCCGGAAGCCGACCGCACTGAACGGACTCACCGGTGAGCAGCTCTGGACCTACGGCCGTACGTACCAAGAGGCCGGCCTGCCGGCCCAGGGGACGACGAGTGTGCCGGGCGGGTTCGTCCTGCGAACGGGGTCGGGACCGGTGTGCCTGGCCGCCGCCGACGGCAAGGAACGGTGGCACGCCGATGCGCCGAGCGTGCGGACCACCGGTAAATACGCCCTGCTCGCGAGGACCGAGCGGGCACGAGTGTTCCAGCACTGGACCAGTGCGCGGATCGTCGGAGTGGAGCACGGCCGCACGCTCTGGACGGGCCGGTTCGACAGCACGTCCATGAGCGCTCCCGCCGTGAGCGGCGACTCGATCGTGCTCCTCGACGGCAGCGGCACGGTGTGGGCGGTGAAGGTGTGACCTGTGGGACCTGTGGGACCTGTGGGACCTGTGGGACCTGACAGGTAAGCAACCATTTCTGCTGGCTGACCCGACTGTTCGTGGGCGGTATCGCTGCGGGCGGGCTCGGATCGGCGCGAGTACGGTCCCGTCCCCGGTCCGGCGATTGTGAAAGTTGGTCTCCCAAGCGTCTCCCACAGTCTGACAGGCAGATCGACGCGGCCCTCCCCTGGCGTGGGGAGGGCCGCTTTACGATCTTCTCTCGTCTTGCTGCTACCACGGTCCGGTCACGGAAGGTTGCGGGCCATGACGACTCGCTGGACCTGGTTGGTCCCCTCATAAATCTGCGTGATCTTCGCGTCCCGCATCATCCGCTCCACCGGATAGTCCCGCGTGTACCCGTAACCCCCCAGCAGCTGCACCGCGTCCGTCGTCACCTCCATCGCCACGTCCGACGCGAAACACTTCGCCGCCGCCCCCTGGAACGTCAGATCCGCGTCCCCGCGCTCCGACTTCGCCGCCGCCGCATACGTCAACTGGCGCGCAGCCTCGATCTTCATCGCCATATCCGCCAACATGAACTGCACACCCTGGAAATCCCCCACCGGCTTGCCGAACTGCCGCCGCTCCCGCACGTAGCCCTTCGCGTAGTCGAACGCCCCCTGCGCCACGCCCAGCGCCTGCGCCGCGATCGTGATCCGCGTATGGTCCAGCGTCCGCATCGCCGTCGAAAACCCCGTGCCCTCCGCGCCGATCATCCGGTCCGCCGGGATCCGCACCCCGTCCAGATACACCTCACGCGTCGGGGATCCCTTGATCCCCAGCTTCCGCTCCGGCGCCCCGAACGACACCCCCGCGTCCGACTTCTCCACCACGAACGCCGAAATCCCCCGCGACCGCGCCTCCGGATCCGTCACCGCCATCACCGTGTAGAAATCCGACACCCCCGCATTCGTGATCCACCGCTTCACCCCGTCCAACACCCAGTGATCACCATCGCGCACCGCGCGCGTCCGCATCCCCGCCGCGTCCGAACCCGCCTCCGGCTCCGACAAGCAGTACGAGAACATCCCCTCGCCCCGCGCCAGCGGGCCCAGGTACTTCCGCTTCAGCTCCTCCGACCCCGACAGCACCACCGGCAGCGACCCCAGCTTGTTCACCGCCGGAATCAACGACGACGACACACACCCCCGGGCCACCTCCTCGATCACGATCACCGTCGCCAACGCATCCGCACCCGCACCCCCGTACTCCTCCGGGACATGCACCGCGTGCAGATCGTTCGCCACCAGCGCCTCCAGCGCCTCCAGCGGAAAACGCGCCTCCTCGTCCACCGCCGCCGCGAACGGCGCGATCTTCGCCTCCACCAGCGAACGCACGGAGTCACGGAGCATCCCATGCTCCTCGGACGGGCGGTACAGGTCGAAGTCCGACATCAGCTCTCCCCTGGAGTGGCACTCAGTACCCTCATTATGCATATTGAGTGCCACGTCGGAAGGGAAGAGGTACGTTCGAGTCATGGCGGAGCAGCAGCACGAGGGCACGACGCGCGACGACACCCCGGACGGCGTCCCGGCGCGCGCCGGGACGGACGGCGCCGGGACCCCCGACGACCAGGAGAAGGCCCCCATCAGGGACCTCCTCGTCTCCGCCGCGTTCGACCTGTTCACGGAGCGCGGCTACGACGGCACGACCATCGACGACATCGCGCGCCGGGCCGGGGTGGGCCGGCGGTCCTTCTTCCGGTACTTCCCCACCAAGGAGGAAGTCGTCTTCCCCGACCACGAGCGGGCCCTCGCAGACCTGGTCGCGTATCTGGCCGACGGGGCCCGGGACCCCGATCCGGTCGCGCGCGCCTGCGGGGCGGCCCGGCTGGTCATGCGCATGTACGCGGAGAACGCCGAGTTCTCGGTGCGGCGGTACGCGCTCACCCGCAAGGTGCCGGCGCTCAAGGCCCACGAGACCTCCGTCGTGTGGCGCTACGAGCGGGCCCTCGCCGACTACCTCAAGGGACGCTTCGCGACGCTGCCGGACGGCGACGTCCGGGCGTACACGGTCGCCGCGAGCGTGGTGGCCGCGCACAACTACGGGCTGCGCGCCTGGCTGCGCTCCGGTGCCCGCGGCGACGCCGCCGCGGGCATCGACCGGGCCCTCGACCTCGTCCACCGCACCTGGAGCGACACCGGGGAGACCCTCGTCGTGGTCACCCGCAGCAGCACGCCCATGTGGCAGATCGTGCAGCAGTTGGAGGGCATCCGGGACGACCACGCCCCGAGAGGGAACTGAGTGCCCGTTCCGAGCGCACTCAGTTCCCTCGAAGGTCAGCCGATGTGGTAGCTGTCGCCGTAGACCTTCCAGTCCAGCGGCGGGTTCAGGTCCAGGTTGCCCGCGCGCAGGAAGACGCGCTGCGCGGTGTCGACCCGGCTGGTGTCGCTGTGCGCCTCCTCCTGCTTCATGGCCCACACCCGGGCGTCGAGGAAGGCATCGAGGTAGACCGTCTCGTCGCCGCCCTGCGCCGGCGGCTTCACGGACCGCAGCGCCCGGTTGCGGATGCTGCTGAAGCTGGTGGCGTCGCCCCCGTCGCCGTGCATGACGATGGCGTCGTAGTACGCGAACTGGCCGAGCACCCGCAGCCCGTCGCTCTTGCCCCGGCTCACCGCGGGGTTGAAGTAGACGCGGTCCCGCTCGTCGTTCTGAGCCTGCTGGAAGACCGTGTCCTGGGCGGCGGTGCGCCAGTCCCGCGGGTAGTTCGGGTCGAGCCCTTCGTGCGAGTCGGTGCCGTCGACCTCGCGCAGGGCGGGCAGGTACTTGGCGAGGACGTTGCCGGGCTTGCGCGCGGCGTAGAGCTCCACGAGGTCGAGCATGTCGCCGGTGCCCGAGCAGAACCCGATGATGCCCGCGGTGTAGCCCCGGCCGTCGCCGATGTCCTCGATGTACTTGTACTGGGCCTTCCAGTCGAGCGAGGAGTTCTCCGCGCTCGACACGAGCTTCATCGCTATCTCCTTCTTCGCCGGGTCGTCCAGGCCCGTCGCCGCCGGCGCCGCGGTGGCGCGGGGTACGGCGACGAGGGCGCCGATCGCCGCGGCTCCGGTCAGGGCGACGAACGTCCGGCGGGACACGCCGGTCGATGATGCTGCGTCATGGCCGAGATGCATCAGGGACTCCAACCGAGGGTGGGGGTAGGGGGGTTCGGTGCCTGGTTCGGCGCCTGCCACGCATTGATAGGAAGGTTTCCTATTAGACCTGGGAGGGGAAGCCCCGGCGCGAGAAGTTCGTAGGATCGGACGAGGCGAAGTCGTGACGCATACGGGCAAGCCCACGGTGCGGGCAGGCGTCCGGGCCGGTGCCGCCCGGTCCGTCCGGGCGCGTTGCACCCCGTCAGCGGTCCCGCTTGCGCTTACCGTGCTCTGGATATGACTGGTCATCAGAGACGGAGGGGCGACGCGGGCCGCGAGCGCGGGCCGCGGGGCGCGGTCCTGGGCAACAGGCCGGCGCGGTCGGTGCGGCTGCCCCTGCGCGCCCGGTCCGGGCCGCGGGAGGTGACGACCGCGGCGGCCGAGTGGACGGTGCCGTGGCTGCGGGTCGCCGCCGCCTACGCCTGGCGGCTCATCCTCGTCGGCTTCACCGTCTACGGCCTGTTCACCGTCCTCGGCCGCTTCCAGCTCGTCGCCGTGGCCCTGTTCGTCGCGTGCGTCCTCACCGCGGTACTGCGCCCCATCGCCGACCTGCTGAGCCGGGTGCTCCCGCGTCCGCTGAGCGTGGCCGTCGCGCTCATCGGCAGCGCGCTGGTCGTACTCGGGCTGTTCGCGCTCGTGGGAAACGCGGTGGCCGGCGAGTCGGCGAAGCTGGCGGGCGAGTTCCGCGGCGGCATCCACCGGATCGAGGAGTGGCTCCAGCACCCCCCGTTCCGGCTCGGCCGGGGCCGCCTCGCCGACCTGCAGCGCCAGGTGATGAACTACCTCAGCACCCACCGCGGGAGCCTGCTCAGCCGCGCCGTCAGCGGTCTCGGCAGGGTCATCGAGGTGGTGACCGGGATCGCCCTCGCGCTGTTCTCGTCAGTCTTCTTCATCCATTCCGGCGAGCGGCTGTGGGCCTGGGCGCGCGACCAGTTGCTGCCCTCCCGGGCCCGCGACGGGTGGGACCTGGCGGGCCGGGCGGCGTGGCACACCTTCGCCGGCTACACCCGCGGCATCATCATCGTGGCCGCCACCAACGCGGTACTGGTGTGCGCCGCGTTGCTCCTGCTCCGGGTGCCGCTCGCGCTGCCGCTGGCCCTCCTCGAATTCTTCGCCGCGTTCGTGCCCCTGGTGGGCTCGCCCGTCGCGCTCGGTGTCGCCACCGTGGTCGCGCTGGCCGGGCGCGGCCCCGTCACGGCGGCGGCGGTCCTGGTGCTCATCGTCGTCATCGGGCAGTTGGAGGGCCATGTGCTGCACCCCCTGGTGATGAGCTGGGCGGTCCGGCTGCACCCGCTGGCCGTCGCCGTCTCCGTCATCGCAGGCGGGATCGTCGCGGGCGTGATCGGTGCGGTCGTGGCGGTCCCGCTCGTCTCCGTGGTCTGGGCGGTGCTGCGCGCGCTGCGGGCGACACCGCCGCCGTAGCGGCCGCTCCCCTGCGGCGGGCCGGTGCCGCGGTCCGATCGCGCTCCGTACGGGACCGCCTACGCGGCCCGGCGCCCGGCGCTGCTCCAAGTCGTGCCCGTGAGGTGTGCGGACGGGCTGGACGTCCGCGGCACGTCGCACACGTCGGTCGGCGCGGCCGGCACCGGTTCGACCGCGCCGGATCACTCGTGCAGCCAGCAGCCCGTCCGCCGCAGCCACAGGTCGAGCAGGGCCCGGTCGCCCCGCACCTCGGTCCGCTCATCGACGGGCCGGCCATAGACGAGCAGCAGCAGGTCCGCGACCGGCCCCCGGACGGTGACCGCCGCCTCGTCGCCCCCGTGCCGCCACCGGGGAACGTCACCGGTGAGGTCGACGAACCAGTCCCCGGCGGGATCGTCGCCGGCGCACCAGCGCAGCGTACGGCCGGCCCCGAGCAGGGGCTCGTCGGTTCCGGGGTCGTACGCCTCGGGGACCGTGCCGAAGGACATCCACTCGTCGAGGCCGTCCCGGGCCACGGCCGCGTCGATCTCATGGCCGACGCCCAGGGTCCGGGCGGCGTCGGCGCGGTGGACGACGGTCTCGAAAAGCATGCGCCTGGCCCAGAATTCCAAGGGCTGATCGGGCACCACGGTCCACACTCGGGTGTCGGGACCGGCGTCGGTGAACGCGTCCGCGAGCCGGCGTGCCCCGTCGGCGAGCCAGGCGTCGAGCTGCACCGTGTCCTCGTCGCCGTAGCCGAAGACGTCGTTGACGAGCGCGTCGGACACCGGTTCGGTGGCCCGGGTGCGGACGATGGTCTCCACCCAGCGGTGGGCACCGCCCACGTGCCGCGCCAGCTGTCCGAGGTTCCACTCCGGGCAGGTGGGCACGTGGACGGTGGGATCGGCACCGGCCAGCAGATCCCGCAACAGATCGGTCTGGGTGAGGATTTCGTCCCGGTAGCGGTGGAGATCCCAGCGAGGCATGGGGTCAGACTACGAGACCGGGCCGCCGTGGCCGCAGCCCTTTTCCGGCGCACCTGCCGGGCCACCGCGTCCGTGGCCGGTAGCGGCCCGCGTTGCCCGGCCGCACCCCGGCGGGCACCCGCGCGGCGACCGGTCAGCCGCCCACCCGGACCAGACCGCTTTCGTACGCGAAGCTCACCGCGTGCACGCGGTCCCGCAGGTCCAGCTTGCCGAGGATGCGGCCCAGATGGGTCTTGACGGTCGTCTCGCCGAGGCACAGCCGGGCGGCGACCCGCGGAGACACACGGCGCGGCACCCGGAGGACGCCCGGTCCGGCACCCGGAAGGCACCCGGTCAGGCGCGCAAGAGGCACACGGTCCGGCACCCGGAAATCGGATGCGCCTGCGGCGCGATCGTGATGGAGTCGACCGCCGTGACCTCGCTGGACGCTCACTTCACCGACCCCGCCGACCTGACCTCCCGCATGGCGCGGAATCTCGCCGAGCACGCCTGCCACCTGCACCGGGGGCTGGCCGGCGCCACGGTCACACAGGCCGCTGATCTCCTGGTCGCGGACAGCGGCCTGGACGACGACACATTCAACATCGTCACCTCGGCGCGCTTCACGCCGGACGACGCCGCCCCGCGCATCGCCGACACCGTACGGACGCTGGCCGCCACCGGGCGCCGTTTCTCCTGGTGGGTGGGGCCCGACTCGACACCGCCCGACCTGTCCGAGCGGCTGTCCGCCGCCGGGCTGCCGGTCGCCGAGGAGGAGACGGCCATGTGGGCGCGGCTGGACGACTCCCTGCCGCCGGCCGCCGCCGAAGGGCTCGACATCCGACTGGTGTCCACGCCCGAGCAGCTTCGCGACCACGCGGCGGTTCTCGCCGCGAACTGGAGTCCGCCCGCCGAGACCGTCCGCCGTTTCTCCGCCCGGACCGCGCTCCGGGCGCTCGCCGCGGACTGCTCCGCCCGCTACCTGGTCGGCTACGCGGCGGGCGGTCCGGTCTGCTCGGCCGAGGTCTTCACGTACGCGGGCGTCGCCGGGCTCTACAACGTCTCCACCCTCGCCGGTCACCGACGGCGCGGCTACGGCACGGCGGTCACCCTCGCCGCGCTGCACACGGCGCGGGCCGAGGGGCTGCGCGTCGCTGTCCTGCAAGCGTCCGGCGACGGTGAACCCGTCTACCGCCGGCTGGGTTTCCGGGCCTGCGGCCGGTTCACCGAACACGCCGTCAATCCGTGACCGCCCGGCGCCCCAAGAGGGCGCCCCGCACCCCCGGGCGCCGCCGACGCGCCGTGCCCGCCCTGGCCTCCCCCGGTGCCGTCGGCGTCCGACGCTCCGTCACGAACGGCCCCGCATTGGCATGGACCTGACCATGATCAGCGGCTAGGCTCTGCCCCGCCACGCGGCTGAGAGCGCTCTCACCGACTCTGCTGTTCCACCCCCACCCCGTTGGAACGACGAAGGGCAAACCCCCATGAGACGTACCAGATTCACGCATGCCGGCCTCGCCGTCCTGCTCATGCTCGGCGTCGGCGTGACGGCGGGCACCCTGCCCGCTTCCGCCAACGACACACCCGCCGCCGGCCAGTCCGCGAAGGCGCCCGCCTCGGCCGCGCTGCTCACCGCCATGCAGCAGGACCTGCGCCTGACCAAGGCCCAGGCGGAGGCACGGCTCGCCGCCGAGCAGCGGGCGACGACCACGGAGCCCGCGGCACGGCGGGCGGCCGGGACGTCGTTCGGCGGCTCCTGGTTCGACGCCTCAAGCGGCACCCTCACCGTCGGCATCACCCCCGGCACCGCCGACGAGACCCGCCGGGCGATCCGGGCGACCGGCGCGAGTGTCACCACCGTCGAGCACAGCGCGCGGCAGCTGGACGCCACCCTCGCCCGCCTCGACAAACTCACCGCGCCTGCGGGAGTCACCAGTTGGCACGTCGACCCGCAGGCGAGCACGGTGGTCGTGAACGTCGCCGAGGGCAAGCAGTCTGACAACGATGTCCGGTCGTTCGTCGACCAGGCTCGCAAGGCCGGTCCGGTCACCGTCGAGTCGATACCCGGCGCACCGGCGACCCTCGCCGCGGGCACCGTGGGCGGCGACCCGTACTACACCGGCAACGTCCGCTGCTCGATCGGCTTCTCCGTGTACGGCGGGTTCGTCACCGCCGGACACTGCGGACAGCCCAGCGCCGGGGTCAGCGGCTGGGACGGCAGCTTCATCGGCAACTTCCAGGGCTCGTCGTTCCCGGACAACGACTACGCCTGGGTCAACGTGGGCAGCGGCTGGTGGACGGTCCCGGTCGTGCTCGGCTGGGGCACCGTCTCCGACCAGCTCGTGCGCGGCTCGGCCGAGGCACCGGTCGGCGCCTCCATCTGCCGGTCCGGATCGACCACGCACTGGCACTGCGGCACGGTGCTCGCGAAGAACGAGACCGTCAACTACAGCCAGGGCGCGGTGCACCAGATGACCAAGACCAACGTCTGCGCCGAAGGGGGCGACTCCGGCGGCTCGTTCATCAGCGGCGACCAGGCGCAGGGGGTCACCTCCGGCGGCTGGGGCAACTGCAGCTCCGGCGGCGAGACCTGGTTCCAGCCCGTCAACGAGATCCTCAGCCGGTACGGCCTGACCCTGCACACCGCCTGATCCACCGGGCACTCAGCGGGCCTCGGCCGCCGGCCGGGGCCCGTCCTCCTCGCGTCAGGCGGCACTCGCCGGGGCGAGTGCGGTGCGGGCCGCGCGTTCCACGAGCGCGACCCCTTCGTCCATCGAGGCGCTGCCGTCGGAGAGGACCGCGACGAGGTAGTGGCGCCCGCCCGCCGTGATCCAGCCGATGCTGTTGACGTCCCACAGTTCGGTCGTCGCCCGCTCCAGCCAGCCGTTCTTCAGTTTCCAGGAGGTTCCCGCAGCCGAGACACCCCAGGACTGCTCGCCCACGACGTGGGACATCAGCGTGCGGAGGTAGCTCCGGGAATCCTCGCTCAGTCCTCCGGCCCTCGCGGACGTGCCGGAGGACGGGGCGAACACCTCCCGCAGCAGCCGTATCTGGTCGCCGGCGGTCGTCCGGGTGAGCCCCCACTTGACTCCGGGTCCGCCCTGGGTCGAGGTCAGCCCCAGGCGTTTGTTCGCGGCGTCCAGGCCCGGGGCCAGACCGATGCTGCGCCACAGCACGTCGGCCGAGTCGTTGTCGCTGCGCCCGATCATCGGCTCCGCCAGGGCGCGCTCCTGCGCGGTCAGGGCACGCCCGGCGTCCTGCGCCTTCAGCAGCAGCGCGGCGAGGATGTCGACCTTGACGATGCTCGCGGTGTCGTACGCGCCGTCGGAGCCGTACACCGTGGGGGTGCGGGCCGGAGTGTCCAGGTCGAGCACCGCGGCGGTGACCCGCTCCTTGCCCTGCGGGTTCACCCGGGCGAGGAACCGGGCGGCGGCGGAGTCGGACCGCGCCGTGGCCGTCGCGGCGGTCGCCGGTTCCGAGACCAGGACACCGAGGGAGAAGAGGGACGCCACCGACGCCGCGAGGGCGGTGGCGCCGGCCGCTGCGCACCTGCGCTTTCCCGCCCGCCGCGGAGAGGACGGGGGTGACGGCTCATGGGGCATGGTGCGGGACCTCGGCAGTTCCTCGGGGACCGGTCAGAACACAGCGAACTTAAACAAAACACCCCTCCTGCGAAGTGACGGCCGCCACCTCGGGGCCGCTTCACCCGGCCATTGTGGGGAAGGACACAGCAGCGACCGCGGGCCGCGCCGCGTCCCGCTGCGGGCGGACCCGGCGCTCCCCCGGGCGGAGACCGGGTGCGGTCCGTACCGACGGACGCGGCGGACGGGCCGTCGGCCACAGCGGCGCCGGGCGGCCCGCGCCGCGCCGGGTACGGCCGACGCGGGCGCGGTCAAGGAGCGACGGCCGGCCGGGCCGTGCGAACACTTTGACCGCAAGCCGTCGGGTCGTGGCCCGGCAGGCGGCCCGTTCCTGGCATCGCTGCGCGCGGTGCGAAGGCGCATCGGCGACGGCGAGGGAGCGGATCGTGATCAAACGCAGGCCACCGGCGCGGACCGGCGGGAGACTGCGGCGGCTGCGCGGGGCCGTGACCGCCGCGGCGGCGGGGCTGGTCGTCGCGGCGGGCACCGGGGCGGCGCCCGCCGCCGCGGTCCCGACGGCCGCTCCCTACTACTGCCGCAGCCATCCCCGGCCCACCGAACCGCAGTATCCGCTGTGGCAGGGGCTGCGCACCGACTCCCCGGTGACGGCCGCCGGGCTGCGCGCCCGCCTCCAGGAGTGCACGGGCTACGCGTCCGCACCGCAGGAGCGGACGGCGGCACAGCAGCGCAACCTCGACGACGTCCTGGGCGTCACAAGGATTTCGGAACGCACCCTCGAATCCCACCTGCGCTTCGCGACGTTCACCTTCCGCGACCTGGTGCACAGTCGCCTCGGCGGCCGCACTCCGTTCGGCAACGGGGGGCGTGCGGCACTCCGGTGCGCGCGACGACGAGGCCCTGAACGCGGGAGTGGAGCGCTTCTCCCCCGATCCCACCGCCGTGCGGGACCTCTCCTGGGACAGCGATCTGACGGGCCGGGTCGGTCTGGCCGTCCTCACCCTGCACGCGATCGACGACCCGACGGCGTTCGTGGAGCACGAGGCCGCCTAACGGGCCACCCTGACCGGTGCCCACCGCGGCGGGCAGTTGGTGCAGACGTCCACCGACGAGCACGAGCACAGCGGGCTCAGCGCCGCGGAGTACGCCAATTCCCTGGCCGCGCTGGACTCCTGGGTGCGCACCGGCCGGAAGCCGACCCCGCAGTCGATCGCGGCGGCCTGCGGCGCCTACGACCGGGTGTACGGCACGGGCTGCTTCTACGACACCGGTTTCCGCCCCGCGCCGTATGCAGGGCGGTCGCCGAAGCGATCGCCACGCGCCGGGAGAGGTGTCGGTACTGGGGCGCCCTGCCCGACCGCCCCTGTCGCGTGGACGGGTGATCGGGGGATGTGCGTCACTTCCTTGGTGGCGTGCGGGCGCCGGAAAGCTGTGCCTTCCACGGGTTTTCCCGGCACCGTCCCTCGGTCGCGTACCGGCGGGCCAGGGCGTGGAACGCCTCCTTCGGCTCCCAGTGCCAGTCCGAGGCGGGGTCGTCCGGGCGGTCCTTGATCGTCTTGGTGATGGCGTAGCTCGCCAGGTCGAGGTCGTGGCGCGGGTCACCGGGCCGGTGCGGGGCGTCCGGGGTGACGAACTCGAACGCCATCGCCGCGTACAGGCCCATCGCCGAGAAGACGTCCACCAGGTCCACCAGGTAGGCGGCCTGGGTGCGTTCGCTGCGCACCAGGTCGCCCTTGATCTCGGCGGGGTCCTTGTCCTGGTCGACGATGTCCCAGCCCATCCCGGCGGTCTCGGGGGCACCCTCATAGGCGCAGGTGCCGAACTCGGTGATCGCCAGCGGCTTGCCCCAGCGCAGGTACCGGGTCAGCTCCGCGGTGTAGTCGGAGCGCCGGCGGAAGTACGAGTAGTAGTCGATGCCCACGATGTCGAAAAGACCCCAGTCAACCTCGTCGTCCTGGGCCGCCGCGTAGCTCAGCCGGCCCTGGAAGACCGAGCGGCCGGTCTGCGCCGCCCGTGCGGTGAAGCGGTCCAGGCGGCGCTGCATCCGGACCGGGTCGACCGTGCCGGCCAGCAGGTTCCGGATGCGTTCCACGGCCGTGTCACCCGGCACGATCCCCGGCACGAACAGCCAGAACTCGCAGCCCACGCTGAGGTCGACGCTCGCGCCGTGCCGGCGCAGCCGTTCGGCGAACCGGCCGGTCTCGGCGAGGTGTTCCAGTACGTCCCGGGCCGGCACGTCGCCGAGGGTCGGCTGGAGCCAGACGTGCAGTCCGCGCTCGGCGGCCTCGGCGGCGGTGGCCGTCAGGCGCTCCACGCCGTCGCCGGTGACCTCCACGGCGTCGGCGTGCAGGTCGTCGCGGATCGCCCGGATGTCCTCGCGCATCCGCGCGGTGCTGAAGGCCGTGCCCGGTGTCTCGCCCGCGCCCACCGTGTAGACGACACCCCGGTGCCGCAGTCCGCGCCCGCTGCCGGCCGCTCGCGCCGGTCCGGCCGGCAGCAGCGCGCCCGCGAGGGCGGCGGACGCCGCCGCGGCCAGGAACTGGGCCCGGCCCATCCCCTTCGTGTTCTCCATGCGGCCACTGTGCCGGGCAGCCCGCCGCCGCGCCGTCGGCCGATGGTCCACGGTGCCGCGACCAAGGGAGGCGATCCGGCGGCGAAAGTCAGCCCGGGCGCCGCACGACCGCACGCCCGCTCCGCCCGGCAGGCCGGTGCCGGACGGTGTGGCCGGCGAGCGGGATCCGGCGGGCACGGTCCGACGAACGTCGTGCGGACATGCCGTGGAGTGGCGCAATGAACGGTGCGCCGCGGCCGGACGCACCAGGCTTGGCCTCTTGTGGTCACTTTTTGCCGGGAGTCGGGTGTGTCCAGGCTGTGCGAGCCGTGCCGTCCACCCGTGCGTTCCGCTCCCGCGTTCCGTGCCGAGCGCGCAGCGACGCGGCGGAGCGCGCGGTGAGGCTTCCCGGTCGTGCCCCGCGGGCGGGCGACAGCGGCCGGACCGGGTCCGGGCCGGCGCCGTGGCTGCGCTGGCTCCCGGCCGGTTACGTCGCCCTGGTCGTGGTGCTGGAACTCTTCACCCCTGGGCAGTGGCCGGTGAGCTTCGTGCTCGTCGCGCTGCCGCTGCTGGCCGCCTTCGCCCACAGCCCGGCCGTGGTGGCCGGCCTCACCGTGTTCGCCGTGCTCCTTGAATGGCTGCTGACCGACAGCCCGTGCTGTGCGGGACGGGAGGTCCGCTACCGGTGGGACCAGTACTACATGACCGCATATCTCTGCACGGCCCTGGTGGGGTCCCTCGGTACGGTCCTGGCCGCCCACCGGACCCGGCGGGAGCGCACGCTCGCCGATGTGCGCTTCGTCGCGGACATCGCCCAGCAGGTGCTGCTCAAACCGGTCCCGCACCGGATCGGGGACCTCCGTCTGGAGAGCTTCTACCTCTCCGCCGCAGCCGAGGCACGCATCGGCGGCGACCTCTACGAGGCCGTGCCCACCGCGCACGGGGTACGCCTGCTCGTCGGCGACGTCCGCGGGAAGGGGCTGCCCGCGGTGGAGTCCGCGGCTGCCCTGCTCGGCGCGTTCCGCGAGGCGGCCCACGACGAGTCCGGTCTGCCCGGGCTGGTGAGCCGGGTGGAGACCAGCATGACGCGCAGGGCCGAGCAGCTCTCCGCGAGCGACATGGGCGAACGGTTCGTCACCGCCGTGTTCGCGGAGATCCGCACCGACGAGCACGTCGTGCGCGTCGTCAACTGCGGTCATCCGCTGCCGCTGCTGATCAGGCCCGGCGAGCTGCACGAGCTGGACACGGGGCGGTCCGATCCGCCGCTCAATCTCGGCATGCTGGTCGGCGAGCCGTACCACGTGGACGTCCATCCCTTCCTGCCCGGCGACCTGTTGCTGCTGTACACGGACGGCGTCACGGAGACCCGGGACCGCGACGGCGCCTTCTACCCGCTCGTGGAGCGCCTGCGTTCCTGGGGGCCGCTGCCGCCCAGGGAACTGCTGGACCGGCTCCATGGGGATCTGCTGGAGTACAGCCGCCATCAGCTGCGGGACGACACCGCCGCGCTCGCGGTGGTCCTCCTGCCGCACGAAGAGGCTGCCGGTGCATCCGCCCGCGCCGGGGCATAACGTGCTGGCATGCGCGTCGACTACGCACCGGACGCCCTGGGTCCGGGCTCCTTCTACCGGCTGCTCACCGCGGTGGTCGTACCCCGGCCCATCGCCTGGGTCTCCACTCTCACCGAGGACGGCGGGACGGCGAACCTGGCGCCCCACTCGTTCTTCACCGTCGCCTGCGCCGACCCGCCAATCGTGCAGTTCACCTCGGTGGGACGCAAGGATTCGCTGCGCAACGTCGAGGCGACCCGCGAGTTCGTGGTCAACTTCGCGCCCGAGCCGCTCGTCGAGCAGGTCAACGCGACCGCGACGGATTTCCCCCGCGCGGAGGGCGAGTTCGACGCGGTGGGCATCGCGCGCGAGCCGTCGCTGCGGGTGCGGCCGCCCCGGGTGGCGGCCTCGCCCGTGGCACTGGAATGCACCCTGCACGCGACGCTGGGTCTCGGCGACTCGACCCTGGTGCTGGGCCGGGTGGTGCATGCCGTGGTCAGCGAGGACGTCCTGGTGGACGGCCACCCGGACATCGGGCGGCTGCGCCCGTTGTCCCGGCTGGGCGGCAACGAGTGGGGCACGATCGGCGAGGTCCGTGCCATGGCCCGGATCCGGTACCGGGACTGGCCCCGCCGATCGCGCTGACCCGCCTCCCGCGCGCCGTCGTCAGCCGTCGATGCGGTGCTGGGTCCAGAACGAGGTCAGGTCCGTGCCGGTGGCGGCCTGGGCGGCGGCCTTGAACTCGGCGGTGGTCGAGACTCCGTACCAGTGCGCGGTGGCGTAGTCCTTCAGGAGCTTCGCCATGGCGGTGTCGCCGAGGACGCGCCGCAGCTCATGCAGCGCGCACTTGCCGTAGCCGTAGACGACGGTGGAGTAGCGGGATGCGTGGGCGTCCCAGTAGGCCATCGAGTTGGTGATCTTCTCGGCGGACGACGCCCACGAGACACTGTTCCAGCAACCGCTGCCACTCTTCCCCAGGGCCAGGTCGGTGGCGTAGTCGGTGAACGCCTCGTCGAGCCAGGGGCTGGTGTACTCGTCGTCGCCGACGATCCCGTACCACCACTGGTGCCCGATCTCATGGGTGAGCGCGGTGGTGCTCACCACGTCGAGGACGAATCCGGGGTACTCCATGCCGCCGAACCAGAAGTTGTTGTCGATCACGGCGTCCAGCTCGCCGTAGGGGTAGGCGCCGAACCGGCCCGCGTGGGCGTCGACGGCGGAGGTCGCGGTGGCCAGCATCGACTGGGCGCTGGAGGAGCTGATGCCGGTCACGGAGTAGACGTTCACCGGGGTGCCGGCCGCCGAGGTGCCGGAGATCCGGGTGAAGGGTCCGGCCGCCCAGGCGAAGTCGCGGACCTGGGTGGCGGTGGCGGTGGTGACCGTGCGTCCGGCGGTGCCCGGGGTGTCGGTCGAGCGGCCGGTGGCCGGTACCAGCAGGGTGCTGGGGTGGTCGAGGCTCACCTTGAAGTCGGCGGCCAGGGAGTAGAACGACTCACCGTTGTCGGTGTACGGGTCCAGGTGCCAGCCGGTCGTGTCCTTGACCGCGAGGACGGGCAGGGCGTTGCCGACGAAGCTGAAGGCCCCGTCACGGCCGAACCGGTCGGCGCCGGCGGGGACGGTGATGCCCAGGTCGAAGCCGATGGTGGCGCTCTGCCCCTGGGCCAGCGGCGCGGGGAGGGTGATGCGCAGGGACGTGCAGTCGGCCGACAGGGCGCCCGCCGTGCCGCCGGTGACGTCACTGACCTTGATCGGCATCGCCGAGCAGGTGCCGTGGGAGTTGTCCCACAGCCGCAGGTACACCTCGCCGAGCGCGGTGGCGGAGGAGTTGGTGAAGGTCACGCTCTCCTGGCCGGTCCAGACGGAGCCGGTGGTGTCGCTGCTGAGGCTGACGGTGTACGAGGGTGCGGACGGGGTGCGTGTGGAGTCCGCCGGCAGTGCCGTGGCGCACCCGGCAGGGTCGGTGGAGCGCCGGGTGAGCGTGTCGGTGCGGGCGTCGCCGGTCCCGTTCGGCCGGATGAGGCCGGTGCCGCTGTGGGCGGTCCGGGCCGAGCCGGTGAGCAGTGCGGACGCCGACCGGGACCCGGGTGAAGTGCCTCTCCTGGAAACGCCGTTGGCGATCGGCGGGGCGGGGGCGCAGACGGCGGTCGGCGGCGCGGACCAGGTCGGCGCGGCGGCGGCCGCGGAGACCGGGAGCGCGACGGCGGCCAGTGCCGCGAGGGCGACCACGCTCGCGGCCAGGGGGCTGTGGGGGGTTGGTCTCACGGGGAACTCCTTTGCCCAGACCGGGATTGCGGCCTGCTCGTCGGCCGTCCGGCGGGGTGGGCCGGCGGGCGACCGTGGGTGACGCGGTTCGGTTGCGCGTTCATCGGAGTGCGGTGCCGGCCGCGTCCTGGTGGTGGGGGCGACGGCTGCCGGAAGCCTGACAGAATTGTCGCGGCCATGCCATAAGGACTTCGGACTGATGAGTTCGGACCGATGAGTTCGGCGCGGGCCCCCGGTCATGACCTGTCGGCAGGGTTTCGACGAGACGGAGGAGGGCCCGATGCGGCTGCCGACACCCCACGAGGCACTACGGCGGCTCGACGTCCTCGTGGGCGCGTGGGACATGCGGGCCGCCGGCCACCGTGCCGGACCGGTCCGGACCGAATTCGCGTGGCTGGAAGGCGGCACCTTCCTCGTACAGCGCGCGGACGTGGGACCGGACACCGTCCTGCCCGCCGAGTGGAGCGCGCACGCGCCGTTCCCGACCGTGACGCTGACCGGCTACGACGACACCTCGGGCACCTTCACCACGCTGTACGCGGACGGCCGCGGCGTCGCCCGCACCTACCGGACGAGCCTGAGTGAGGGAGTGTGGCGGCAGTGGCGCGCAGCACCCGGTTTCCACCAGCGCTTCACCGCCGTCGTGGGCCCCGGGGGCGACACCATCGAGGGTGGCTGGGAACGGTCACAGGACGGCAGGCTGTGGATCCCGGACTTCGACGTGACGTACACGCGGGTCACCGGGCCGCCGCGGGACGCATAGCTGCGGCGGCCGGTGGCCGGTCCTCGCGGGCCGGGGGTGCGGCGTCGGGCCGGCCGCTGCGCCCGCGGCGTCAGCACAGCACCGCGAGGTCGCCGGGCCGCACCCTGACCGTGACCGGCAGGGTGGCCTCGACCTCCCCGTCGGCGCCGTACGGGACGGGCCGGTCGGCCTCGATACGGATCTCCCGGCCGCGCAGCACCCGTACCTCGGGCCGGTCGACATGGGCACCGGTCCGCAGCTCGTTCATGAGGGCGAAGAACAGCCGGCGCGGGGCCTCGCGGATCAGCACGACGTCGAGCAGTCCGTCGTCGAGGAGGGCGGCGGGGGCGATGGCCCGGCCGGATCCGTAGTACGCGGAGTTGGCGGCCACCACGGTGTAGCCGCGGTGGGGGTGCTCCCGCCCGTCCACGGTGACGCGGTAGGTCGCCGGCCGCCAGGTGGTCACCGCGCGCAGCCCGCCGGCGTAGTAGGACGCGGCGCCGCGCAGCAGCCGCGCGTTGTTGGCGTGCCGGTTGGCGAGCGCGTCGACGCCCGCGTACACGCTGCCCAGCACCACGGTGCGCCGGTGGACGGCCGACTCCACTTCGATGGTGTCGACGGCGCGGGGGGCGTGGTCGAGCAGGATCCGGGCCAGCGCCGCGGGGTCGGCGGGCAGGCCGAGAGCGCGGGCGAAGTCGTTGCCACGGCCCGCGGGGACCAGGCCGAGCACGCTGCCGGTCCCGCTGAGCGCGCCGCCGACGCATCCGGCCATGCCGTCGCCGCCCACCGCGAGCACCACCCGGTCGCGTTCGCCCGCCCGGCGGGCGAGGTCCTGGGCGTGGGCCAGGCTGCGGCTGTACTCGGTCTCCAGTTCCGCCCCGGCCTCGCGCAGCAGCCGGCCCAACCGCAGCAGGGCCGCCGCTCCCGAGGAGCCGCCCGCGGCGGGGTTGACGACGGCCGTGAACTGTCGCATCGGTGAGCCTCCGGGCGGGGACGGTGGTACGGGCCGGACGGGGTACAGGCGGGACGGGCGGTGCGGCGGGACCGCCGGTCAGCCCGCCGGCCCGTCGACGGGCAGCAGGATGCCGGGGTTCAGCAGCCCCTCGGGGTCGAGTCGGCGCTTGACCGCGCGCAGCGCCGCGACGCCGAGCGGACCCGCCTCCCTGGCATACCAGTCGCGGTGGTCGGTGCCCACACCGTGGTGGTGGCTGATCGTGCCGCCCGCCGCGAGGACGGCCTCGTTCGCGGCGCGCTTGGCGGGCGCCCAGTGCGCTACGGGATCCTCGCCCTGAGCGCTGACCACGGTGAAGTACAGGGACGCGCCGTTCTCGTAGACGTGCGAGATGTGGCACATCACCAGCGGCGGGGTGCCCGCCTCGGTGAGGGTGCCGGTGAGCGCTTCCCGGACGGCGGTGTACAGCCCGGGGACACGGGACCAGAAGGCCGCGGTCTCCAGCGTCTCGGCGAACGCGCCCGCGTCCAGCAGGGCATCGCGCAGATACGGGGCCGCATAGCGGCCATGGGCCCAGCGCTCGCCGGGACCGGCGCCCAGGTGGGTGCCGCCGCAGGCGCTCAGTACGGCGGCGGCCCGCTCACGCCGGTGCGCCGTCTCCTCCTCGGTGCCCTCGTAGCCGGCGACGGCCAGGCAGCCCGTGTTCCGCTCGGCACCGGCGGAGCCGATGGCGGCGGGCTCGGCGAGTCCGATCAGCGTCTCGGTCTCGTCGGACAGCCGCAGCACGGTGGGCAGCGGCCCGTCCTGGGCGAGCCGGCGCAGTGCGGTGGCCCCCTCCTCGAACGAGGCGAAGCGCCAGCCCTCGTAGTGCCGGGCCACGGGGACGGGACGGACGCGTACGGTGACCGCGGTGATGACGCCGAACGCGCCCTCGGAACCGAGGATCAGCTGACGCAGGTCGGGACCGGCCGCCGAGCGCGGGGCGCGGCCTACGTCGAGGGTGCCTTCGGGCGTGGCGACGGTGAGGCCGAGGACCATGTCGTCGAACCGGCCGTACCCGGCGGAGGACTGGCCGCTGGAGCGGGCCGCGGCGAAGCCGCCGATGGTGGCCCACTCGTAGGACTGGGGGAAGTGACCGAGGGTGAAGCCGTGCTCGGCGAGCAGGGCCTCCGCCTGCGGGGCGCGCAGGCCGGGCTGCAGGGTGGCGGTGCGGGAGACCGGATCGAGGTCGAGCAGGCCCTTCATGCGGCGCAGGTCGACGGCGACGACCTCGCAGTGGCGGGCGGGGGCGAGCCCTCCCACCACGGAGGTGCCGCCGCCGAACGGGACCGCGGCCAGGCCGTGGCGGGCGCAGGCACGCAGCACGGCCAGCACCTCGTCGTGGCTCGCGGGCAGGACGACGGCCGCCGGGACGTCCGCGACGTCGCCGGCCCGCATCCGCAGCAGGTCCGGGGTGGACTTGCCCCGGGTGTGCCGGATGCGGCTGTCCGCATCGGTGCGCACGTGGGCCGCACCGCCGACGGCGTCCGCCAGGGCCCCGGAGGCGGCGGCATCGAGCGGGGAGCCCGGTACGCGAATGTCGTCGAGGGCGAGCGCGCGGGTGCCACGCGGTACGACGCCGAGCAGTTGGCCGAGCAGTCCGGTCACAGCATCGGGCAGCGGGGCCGCTTTCGCCGGGTCGCCCCAGCCGTTCCACAACATGTCCATGAACGGTCGTCCTCATCGATCGGATCGCGGTGCCGGCCGGTCCGCGACCGGGTCGGACCGGCCCGCGAGGCCGCTTCTCCCCCGCGCCCCACGGACCGGCGATAACGCCGTTACACTGTGACACATGACGCCCATTCGTCACAATGACTCGGACAGCGATCCGATCCTGGACGCGGTGCGCGACTGCGTTCTGGCGGTCGGGGTCCGGCGCACCACCCTGACCGACGTGGCCCGCCGCGCCGGCGTCTCGCGGATGACGCTGTACCGGCGGTGGCCCGACATCCGGTCCCTGGTGGGGGATCTGATGACCCGTGAGTGGATCGGCGTGGCCACCGCGGCACTGCCCGAGCGGCGGCCCAGGCGGGAGGCCCGCGCGCTGATCGTCGAGGGACTGGTCACGGGGGTCGGGGCCTTTCGCGCGCACCCGCTGTTCCGCAAGATCGTCGACGTCGATCCCGAACTGCTCCTCCCCTATGTGCTCGACCGCCGCGGGGCGAGCCAGGACGCCCTGCTGGGCCTGCTGGCCGAGGCCCTGCGCGAGGGACACGCCGACGGCTCGGTGCGCCCCGCCCCCGTCGAACGGCAGGCGCGTTCCCTGCTGTTGATCGTCCAGTCCTTCACGCTGTCCCTGCGGACCATGACCGACGAGGCCGACGCCGACCTGACCGCCGCCGCGTTCCTCGCCGAACTGCGCCTCGTCCTGGAGAGGATCCTGACGCCATGAGCCCGGCCCGCACCTCCGCCCCTGTCCCTGGTTCGTCCCTCTCCGCGGCCCGCCGCGTCCGTGAACTCGCGGCGGCGGCCGACGGCACGGCCGACGTCCTCGTCGTCGGCCTCGGTGCCACCGGGGCCGGGGCCGCACTGGACGCCGCGGCCCGCGGCCTGGACGTCGTCGCCGTGGACGCCCACGACCTGGCCTTCGGCACCTCGCGCTGGAGTTCCAAGCTCATCCACGGCGGGCTGCGCTATCTGGCCGCCGCGCAGTACGACGTCGCTCACGAAAGCGCCGTCGAGCGCGGGGTGCTGATGGAGCGCACCGCCCCGCACCTCGTACGCGCCCAGCCCTTCGTGCTGCCGCTGACCCCGCTGGTCTCGCGCGGCCAGGCGTCCCTGGCCTGGACCGGCTTCCTGGCCGGGGACGCCCTGCGGCGGGCCGCCCGCACGTCCCGGGCGACGCTGCCCGTGCCCCGCCGGCTGTCCGCCGTCAGGGCCCGCCGGCTGGCGCCGTCGGTACGGGCCGCCGGGCTGCGCGGCGGGCTGCTCTCCTGGGACGGCCGGGTCATCGACGACGCCCGCCTGGTCACGGCACTGGCCCGGACCGCCGCCGCCCACGGCGCGAAGGTCCTCACCCGGGTCAGGGCGCTGGAGCTGACCGGCACAGGCGCCCGGGTCCGTGACGAACTCACCGGCGAGGAGGGCGAGATCCGCGCCCGTGCAGTGATCAACGCCGCCGGTGTGTGGGCGGACGGGCTGGTGGACGGCATCCGGATACGCCCCTCCCGGGGAACCCATCTGGTACTGCGCTCGGACCGTCCAGGCGCGCTCCCCGCGGGCCTGCACGTCCCGGTCCCCGGCGAGACGAACCGCTTCGTGCTCGTACTGCCTCAGGGCGACGGGCGGGTGTACGTGGGTCTCACCGACGAGCCGGTCGAAGGCGGCGTCCCCGACGTGCCCGAGGTGCCGGAGACCGACGTCGGGTTCCTGCTGGACGTGCTCGGATCGGTCCTGGACGTGCCTGTCCGGCGCGCGGACGTCGTCGGCGCCTTCGCGGGGCTGCGGCCCCTGCTGGACGCCTCAGGTTCCGGCGGGCCCGTCCGTACGTCGGACATCTCACGCAGGCATGCGGTGCTGACCTCGGCGGACGGCGTGGTCACGGTGGTGGGCGGCAAGCTCACGACGTACCGGCGCATGGCGCAGGACGCGGTCGACACCGCCGTGGCCACCCGCCGGCTGCCCGCGGGGCCGCCTTGCACCGCGTCGCTGCCGCTGGTCGGCGCGGCACCGCCGGACCTGCTCGGCACGCTGCCCGCACCGGCCCGGCTCGTCCGCCGGCATGGCACCGAGGCGCCCGCGGTGCACGCACTCGCCGAGCGCGAACCGCACCTGGCCCAGCCCGTCCTGCCCGGCCATCCCGTCACCCGCGCCGACCTGGTGTGGGCCGTCCGGCACGAGGGCGCGCTCGACGTGGCCGACCTGCTCGACCGGCGTACCCGCATCGGGCTCGTGCCGCAGGACCGGGCCGCCGCGCTGGGCGCGGCGCGGGACGCGCTCGACCGGGCGGCGGCCACGTCCGCCTGACGTCGCGGGGCGGCGCCCGGGATCAGGCGCGGGGCAGGCCGCTGGTGGTGCGCCGCCAGCCGGAGCGGGTGGCGCCGAAACCGGTCTCGTGGTCCCAGACGTGGGCGCACGCGGGGCACTGCAGATGCAGCAGGCTGCCGGTGTGGGAGAGCAGATAGCGCCAGTGGTCGGCGCAGGTGCGGCCCTGTTCACAGGTCGCGCAGCCGCGGCTGTCGTCGCAGTGCGGGCAGGGCACCCAGGCGCGGCGGCCGATGTCCGCCTGTGGATCAAGCGGCAGCACGGCCACCCCCGCGCGGCGGCAGCACACCGGCCGCGACCATGTCGTCGTAGACGCGCTGCTGTTCCTCGTCCAGATCCGAGTAGAGCAGGTCCCTGGCTGCTTCCTCGCCGCGCAGCGCCTCGACCGGATCCCAGTCCGGGCCGAGGGCTTCCAGGACGTGGGCCCGCCGCAGCACCTCGTGCCTGGTGAGGTCGACATCGAAATCGAAGAGAGCGGAGCCGCCCGGGTGCCGGGCTGGTTCACCGGGACCGGCGGGAGATGGGGGTTCAAAAGCGGACATGTGGTCGAACTTAGGTTTACCTTCCCCACTACGGCAAGAGTAGGTGGGCGACGTCACAGGGGCGAGGGTCGGCCTCGGGGACGCGATCCGCGCGGCGGTGGCCGCGGGCGGACGTCACTTCGCGCACAGCCGGGACCGCCTGGACGCCGCGCCGGACACGCCGCTCGCCGCGAGACCACCGCAGCAGGACCGACCCGGCCCGAGGCCCCCGCGGACGACGTGCTGATGTCACTCACCGGCATCACGCGGGCCGCGGACACACCGGACCAGCGGGAGCAGGCCGCGCGCCGGATCGACCTGCTCCACTGCGGGCTCCGCACTCGCCCCTGGCCGGGGCGCGGCCGCGAGCGGGGTCGTGCGAGTCGGCGTCACCGCACCTGGCCGCCGGGAGGGGACGGGTTCCTGCGCGGCGTGAGGGTGGCATGGGGCAGGGCGGGCGCCGGGAGGCGTTCTCCGTCGTAGCCCTCGACGTGGCCGAACCGCTCCGACGCGTTCTGCCAGTCGTCCCGGGCCCGGACGATGTCCTCGTGGGTGCGGCCGACGAAGTTCCACCACATGACGATCTCCTCGCCGAACGGCGGACCGCCGAGCAGGATCAGCCGGGCGGACTCGCGCGCTCCGTTCGTCACGGTCAGCGTCGTGCGTCCCGGGGCGGCGTAGGCGAGTTCGGCGGGCCGCACGGCGGTCCCGTCGACGTGGATGTCGCCCGCGTCGACGAGGATCCCGTGCTCGAAGCCGGCGTCGAGCCGGAGGGTCACCGAGGCGCCCGCGGCCAGGGCCAGTTCGGCGCCCAGCAGCGGGGTGAAGGTGCGCACGGGGGACGTGACGCCGGCGAGCGAGCCGAGGAAGACACGCAGTTCGGCGCCGTCCAGGGACACCGGGTCCGGAACGTGGTGCTGGAAGTCCCGTGCGGTGTTCCGGTGTTCGTCGGGCAGCGCCACCCACAGTTGCACCCCGTGCAGGGTGGTGGTGCCGGACGTCGACACCTCGGAGTGGCTGATCCCGGATCCGCCCGTCATGAGGTTCAGCTCGCCGGGCCTGACGAGCGCGTGGCTGCCCAGGCTGTCGCAGTGCTCGATCTCCCCGCTGAACAGCCAGCTCACCGTCTGCAGGCCGGTGTGCGGGTGGGGCGCGACGTCCATCCCGCCCGTCGCGGCGATGTCGTCGGGACCGTAGTGGTCGGCGAAGCACCACGCCCCGATGAGCGTGCGGCCCCGCTGCGGCAGGGTACGCCGTACGGTCATCGCCCGCGGGCCGCCGAGCGGTACGTTCCGCGCGCCGAGGATCTCGACGCGCGCGCCGGACCCGTCACTCCCACGAAGGATAGTTCCACTTTCAACAGCCATGGGCCGATGATAGGACGGACAACGATCGATCAGGCAAAGAACCGACGAGATGCGCCAAGTGCGATCTGGAAACAGGAGTACCCGTGACAGAGACGGCAGCGGCGGCCACCGACCGGCGGGTCTACGTGGACAAGCAGAGCCCGGGCGCGTACCGCACGCCGCCGTCCCGGGACCGGAGGCCGGTGCCGCGGTCCGCGACGGTGCGTGATCCGCACACGGAGCCTGCCGCCCACAACTCGCCCACGTGGGCTCTTGACCGCTGTGGTCCGCCCCGGCCGACGAACCCGATACCTGCGGCGTGAGTCAGGCCGTGTCCGCCGCCCGGTACGGAATCGATCCGGCGAAGGCGGCGGTGACCAAGGCCCTTTCGGGGCGGACCCGGACCGCGGGTGCGCGGCCGGCCCATGACGCGGGGCGGGCCGATCAGCCCTTCAGCGCGGCGAGGACCACCGCTTTGGCCTCTTCCTGGACCTGGTGGAGGTGGTCCGGCCCGCGGAAGGACTCGGCATAGACCTTGTAGACGTCCTCGGTGCCCGAGGGCCGGGCCGCGAACCAGGCGTGCTCGGTGGTCACCTTGATCCCCCCGATGGCGGCGCCGTTGCCCGGAGCCGCGGTGAGGACCGCGGTCACGGGTTCCCCAGCCAGGGTCTCGGCCGTGACCTGTGCCGGGGACAGCTTCGCCAGGAGGGCCTTCTCCTCGCGGGAGGCGGGCGCGTCGACACGGGCGTACGCGGGCTCGCCGAAGCGGGCGGTGAGCCGGGAGTAGTGCTCGGAGGGCGTTCGACCGGTGACGGCCGTGATCTCCGAGGCGAGGAGGGCCAGGAGGATGCCGTCCTTGTCCGTCGTCCACACCGACCCGTCCCGGCGCAGGAACGAGGCGCCCGCCGACTCCTCGCCGCCGAAGCCGAGCGTCCCGTCCGAGAGCCCGTCCACGAACCATTTGAACCCGACCGGAACCTCGACCAGCCGACGGCCGAGGTCGGCGGCGACCCGGTCGATCATCGAGGACGACACCAGCGTCTTGCCGATCCCCGTGCCCGCGGGCCACTGCGGGCGGTGGCCGTAGAGGTAGGAGATGGCAACGGCGAGATAGTGGTTGGGGTTCATCAGACCCGCGTCCGGAGTGACGATGCCGTGCCGGTCGGCGTCGGCGTCGTTGCCGGTGGCGATGTCGAAGCGGTCCCGCTGTGCGATGAGCGAGGCCATCGCGTACGGCGACGAGCAGTCCATGCGGATCTGGCCGTCCCAGTCCAGCGTCATGAACCGCCAGGTGGGATCGGTGTACGGATTGACCACCGTCAGATCCAGCCGGTGCGCCTCGGCGATCCGGCCCCAGTAGGCGACCGACGCCCCGCCCAGCGGATCGGCACCGATGCGCACGCCCGCCGCCCGGATCGCGTCCAGGTCCAGCACGCTCGGCAGGTCGGCGACGTAGCGGCCGAGGAAGTCGTACCGCCCGGTGGTGTCCGCGGCGAGCGCCCGTGCGTAGGGGATGCGCCGTACGTCCTTCAGGCCGCCCGCGATGATCTGGTTGGCGCGGTCCTGGATCCAGGCCGTCGCGGCGGAGGCGGCGGGGCCGCCGCTGGGCGGGTTGTACTTGAAGCCGCCGTCGGCAGGCGGGTTGTGCGAGGGGGTGATGACCACTCCGTCGGCGAGGCCGAAGGAGCGGTTCCGGTTGTGCGTGAGGATCGCGTGCGAGACGGCCGGTGTGGGGGTGTAGCCGTCCGCCTCGTCGATCAGCACGTCCACGCCGCCCGCGGCGAACACCTCCAGCGCGGTGGCCTTCGCGGGCTCCGACAGCGCGTGGGTGTCGGCGCCGAGGAACAGCGGGCCGCTCACGCCCTGACTGTCGCGGTACTCGCAGATCGCCTGGCTGGTGGCGGCGATGTGGTCCTCGTTGAACGCGGTCGCCAGGGACGACCCGCGGTGTCCCGAGGTGCCGAACGCCACCCGCTGGGCGGGCTCGGCGGGGTCGGGGTGCAGCGCGTAGTACGCCGTGACCAGCCGGGCCACGTCGACCATGTCCTCAGGCCGGGCCGGCGTGCCCGCTCGCTCGTGCGGCATGGGTCCGTTCCTCCGCGTCGTTGATCCATCGCTCGGCGTCCCATCTTTCCTCCCCGCGGCCCCGGTTCGCGAGCGGCCCCCCGTCCGGAGCGCGGCGCCGGAGCGGACTCAGTCCGCGGGCCGTCCCCGCAGCGCCGCGCCGAAGTGCGTGTCGGGGCGGGTCAGACGCTCGCCGTCCACGGTGATGTCGACGGCCTCGTTGTAGAAGGCGAGCAGGCCCTTGACCGCCGCGACCGCCCGCAGGGGTTCGGGATAGCTCCAGACGATGCCGGCCGGGACGTCGGCCCCGCCCCGCCAGGACCAGTACTCGGCGGTGCCCTTGTACGGGCATGCCGTGCGGTGGCGGGTGGGGCGGAGCAGGTCGAGGCGGACGTCCTCGCGGGGAATGTAGTAGCGGGTCGGCAGGCCCGTTTCGAACAGCAGGACCGGGTGCCGGGTGTCGGCCACGACCGTGCCGTCGATCTCGACCAGGACGTGCCGGCTGCTGGGCAGGGCGTCCACCCGTTTGTACGGGTCGCGGGGGTGGACGAAGATCTCTTCCTCCTCCTCGTACCAGTGGTCCAGGCCCCGGCCGGTGCGCGCGGACCACTCGAAGGCGAGGTGGCCAAAAAGGTCGGCGGCCGGGAAGGTCCAGGCCGCGTTCTCCAGCCACTCGCCGTCGACGCGGAGGTCGTAGAAGTGCTGCGAACCGGTGTGGGTGCCGGTGCGGGGGTGCCGCGCCGGACGCAGCAGATCCTCGCGGACCTCCTCGCGCGGGAAGGCGTACAGCGGCACGGGGACGCTGGGCTCCCACACGAGCACGGGGTGCCGGCTGTCGACGACGGTGACGCCCTTCGTACGGCCCCGCACCCAGCGTCCGCTGGGCTCCCAGCGCAGACCCTCGGGCGTGACGCGGACCGATGCGGCGGTGCGGAGTGTGCTCATGCCTGACTCCCCTGGCTTCCCTCGCTGCTGCGCGATGCCCCTCGACGCCCCGCTGTGCCCCTCGACGCCCTGCGAAGTCTCCTCGGACGGTTCCGGGAGCCGACTCCGGCAGCGTACGACGGCCCGCGCACCGCGGCCGGGCGACGCGGTGATTCCGGGGCACGGCAGCGCGGCGCCCACCCGGATGCCCCGGACCGCGACCGGAACGTGACCGGGCCGCGGGCGACGCACGGCAGGCCGTCAGCGGTCCCGGGCCGGGAGTCCCGCGAGACCGGTGTCCAGCATGATGCGGTCGACGGTCGCGGCCAGCGCGCTGTCGCCGCCGACGACGGTCTCGGCACCGCCGGGCAGGAGGTCCAACGGCCGGTACCACTCGCGCAACCGGGCCGGGCCGACCTCGTCGGCGATCGGTTTGGAGGCGTGCCGGGCAAGGGTCTCCTCAAGCGGCACGTCGAGGTAGTAGCCGTGGGTCCGGCCGCGGTGGTCGGCGCGCAGCCGGGCGAGCATGTCGCCGTAGTGGTCGGCGTAGAGGATGCCCTCCACCACCACGTGGTACCCGGCGTCCAGGGCATAGCGGGCCGTCAGGTCGATCAGGCCGATGTTCGCCGCGCCGGGCAGGTCGTGTTCGCGCAGGACGACGCGGCGCAGGTTGTCCTGGCCGACCAGGGCCAGGCCGCGGCCGAACCGGTCCCGCAGACCCGCCGCCACCGATGACTTGCCGGAGGCGCTGTTGCCGCGCAGCACGATCAGCCGAGTCCCCGCAGTGCCCACTTTCACGGCCGTCAGGCTACCCAGCGGCTCCCGCGCCGGTCACCCGGACGGGCGTCAGCCGTCCCCGTCGGCACGGCGCACGGCGACCAGCGCGCTCAGATCGGCCGCGAGCGGCAGTTCGACGGTGCGCAGCGCCGGATGGGCCAGCCAGTGCAGCCGTGCGGCGTCGGGCCGGCCGCCGTGGGTGGGCGGCCAGGACCGGGAGGGAGTGAAGTCGTCGACGACCAGCACCCCGCCGGGCTCCAGCAGCAGCCGCGGGTCGGCGGCACCGTCCGCCTTCGCCTGGCCGCCGCCGTCGAGCACCAGGAGATCGTAGGGACCGTGCTCGTACAGCACCGTCCAGTCCGCGCACAGCACACGCACCCGGGGCACACCGGCGAACACCTCGGCGGCCACCCGCGCGCGCACCGGGTCCCGTTCGACGCTGACCAACTCCACGTGCGGTCCGGCACCTTCGGCCAGCCAGGCGAGGCCCACTCCGCACCCGGTCCCGGTCTCCGCGATCCGCCCGCGGGCTCCCCCCGCCAGCGCCTGGAGCAGCCGTCCCTGTTCGGGCCGGCAGGAGAACCCGAAGTCGTGCGCGCGGGCGGCCCGCACGGCCCGTTCGACGAGACCCGGCAGTGGTCCGCGGCAGGCGCGGTAGGCGGCAGTGCCCTCCATCGACATGGCTTCAGTCTCCCGGTCCCGGTCCCGGAACCGGCTTCCGGCCCGGCCATCCGGAAAATATTCGTACACACGTACGTGATTTCACTCGTTGGTGAATTCGACCGCCCCGCCCGGGCGGACGGGGCGACGCTGGGCGGGGCGGCGCACGACCGGGGCCGACCCGGTGGCCTGTGGGCGGGGAGGGACATGACGCGCGAGTCTGGACACGGCGGGGCACTGGACCGGCAGGCGGTGCTGCTGGCTGCGGGACTGGCCGATCTGGCGGTGAGCACACTGGGTTCGGCCGTGGGGACGGTGCGCGGGCTGCTGCGCCGCTCGGACGCGGCGGATCTGGTGTCGGACGCGGAACGGGATCTGGCAGCACGCGGCCGACTGGCCCTCGACCGGTACGCGGTCGTCCCGCCGGCCCACCTGGAGGTGCTGGCCCGGCACGTCGTGGCCCGACAGGCGCGCAATGACGGGTGACCGCTACGAACCGGCCGCGTTCAAGGCCCGGGTCGACGAGGTGCTCACGCGGTTCGTGGCACAGGAGACGGACCAACTGCTGGCCATCGACGCCGACCTCGGCCCGGTCGCCGAGCAGGTGGAGACGGCGGTCGCGGACGGCAAACGGCTGCGGTCAGCCTTCTGCTACTGGGGCTGGCGGGCCGCCGGCCAGCCCGACAGCGAGGCGCTGCTGCGGGCCTCGGCCTCCATGGAACTGGTGCACGCGGCGGCCGTCGTGCACGACGACCTCATCGACGACAGTCCGCTGCGGCACGGTCGGCCGACCGCCCATGTGGCCCTGCGGGAGGCGCTGCGCAGACGGCCGCGGGCGGCGAGCGCGGCCCGCTCGCTGGCGATGCTGGTGGGCGACCTGCTGATGTCGCTGGCCGGGCAGTTGTTCGCGGCCAGTGGGCTGCCCGCCGCGTATCTGGCGCGGGCCCGCCCGTTGTGGGCGGCGCTGGCTCGTGACCTGGTCGCCGGTGAGTGCCTGGAGATCCTGCGCACCGGGTCCGCGCCGGACACGTCGGCCTCGCTGAAGGTGATCCGGTACAAGACGGCCAAGTACACCGTGGAGCAGCCGTTGCTGATCGGCGGCGCACTGGCCGGCGCCTCGCGCCGGCTGCGCGAGGACTACTCGGCGTACGGGGTGCCGCTGGGCGAGGCGTTCCAGTTACGGGACGATCTGCTCGGGCTGTTCGGCGATCCCGCCCGTACCGGCAAGGCCAGCGCGGACGACCTGCGGGCGAGCCGGCCGACCGCGGTGCTGGCCGAGGCGTGGCGGCTCGCGGACGAGGCCGAGCGCGCGCAGTTGCGCTCCGCGCTGGGCCGGCGCGGCCCGGACGCGGACCGGCTGCGGTCGGTGCGCGAGGTGATGGACCGGCTGAAGGCACCCGACCGCGTCGAGAACATGATCGGTGCCCGGGTCGAGGAGGCCGTCCGCGCCGTGCACGACATGGATGTCCCGGCCCATGCCGCCGACGCCCTGACCGTCCTGGCGCACACCGCGACGGTACGCCGGCACTGACCGCCCGCCTGCCTGCCCCGGGCGGCCCGCCCGTCCCCCGGCCGCCGGAACCGGGCCCATGCGGGACCGGTTCCCCAGCGCTGGTTCCGCCAGCGCACCTTCCCCCGCGCCATTCCTCCCGCCCCCCATTCCTGCAGCACCGATTCGCCCAGGACCGGTACGTCCCGGTGAGACAAGGAGCCCTGCGATGACCTACACCGAGGCGTCGATGCACGCGCTGCGGCACCGCGGCGACGAACTCGCCGACGCCACCGTGGCCGCACTCTTCGAGCGCGGGGAGGTCGGAAAGTTCAACACCCTGATGCGGTACGTCTCCACGGCCGGTGCCCCGATGCCCGACGGGCTGCCCGAGGTGGCCCGCGAGTACCTGGCGGCGACCAGCGCCCCGCCGGATTGGGTGGACTGGACGGAGATGGAGAAGGCACGCCTGTTCTTCATCGACAACAACGTCCACATCTCCACCGCGCTGTCCTTCGCCTCCATGCCCGCGTGTTACGTCGTCCCTCGGGTGGCCAAGCTGCTGTCGGCGACGCATTCGCTGCGCTACCCGTCCAAGCGGATGGCGGAGACCGGACAGTTCACGGTCTACCTCATGCAGCCCGACGCGTTCGAGGCCGGCAGCCGGTTCATCCCGGCGGCACAGAAGGTCCGCCTGCTGCACGCGTCCATCCGCCACCACCTGAAGCGCGAGAACCACTGGGACGTCGCACAGTGGGGGACGCCGATCTGCCAGGAGGACATGATCGGCGGGCAGATGTTCTTCTCCCTGCTGGTCCTGGACAGCCTGCACCGGCTGGGCATCCACATGAGTACGGAGGGCGCGGAGGCGTACTTCTACGCCTGGCGCGTGGTCGGCGCGATCCTCGGCGTCGACCAGGACGCCGTGCCGAAGAACCTGGCCGAGGCCCGCGCGTTCCTGGACCTGTACATGGTCACCCACATGGGCCCGTCCGAGGAAGGCGCCGAGCTCACCCGTCAGTTGATCGACCTGTACGAGGAGGTCGTGCCCGGCACCTTCTTCGACCCGATCGTCTCCGCCCTGATCCGCCACCTCGTCGGCGACACCTGCGCCGACTGGCTGGACGTGCCCCGCACCTCATGGGACACCGTCGTCAGGGCGGTCCCCCACCTGCTCGGCGTCCTGGAGGCCATCGAGGACCGCTCCCCGCTCGGCGCGTGGGCCCTGGACCGGCTGGGCCATCTCACCACCGTCTTCGAGCTGTCCTCCCTCACCCGGGGCCGCGTCATGCACTACGCCATCCCGGAACAGCTGAAGAAGGACTACGGCGTCTCCACCGGCCCGGCCCGCAACCGGCGCTGGACCCCACCGGCCCCCACGCTGGGCTGAGCCGCCAGGCCCCGGGCCCGTATGCACACTGCCGAGGGGACCTGAAGCAGCGGAAGTCAGCCGGCCGTACGGGCCCGGCATGCCCGAACGCGCCCGCGCCTCGCGGGCGGAGGCCGTCGGTGACGCCGTTCCCGCTCCGGACGTCCCTGCGGTGACAGGATCGGCGAAACCCGGTGCCAGGTTCGTGGCGGACCGGGGCGGAAGGGACATGCCGATGAAGCTGCACACCCGTGAGTGGGGCGACGGCGACCGGGTCGCCGTACTGGTCCACGGGATCATGGCGGACCACAGGACCTGGCACCGCGTCGGCCCCGCGCTGGCCGACCGGGGCTACCGGGTGGTCGCGGTGGACCTGCGCGGACATGGCGCGAGCGGACGGGGCGAGTACGGCGCCGACAACTGGACCGACGATCTGGTCGACAGCCTCCCGGCCGCTCCTGAGCTGGCGATCGGGCATTCGCTGGGGGCGATGGCGCTGGCCGGCGCCGTGGAACGGCTCGCCCCGGCCCGGGCCGTCTACTGCGACCCGGCCTGGGAGATGAGGCCGGCGGCCGGCGCCGGGGCGGCGCGGTTCTCCGCCTTCAAGCACGCCACCCGGGAGGTGATCTCCGGCCTCAACCCGCGCTGGGAGGAGGCCGACGTGGAGGTGGAACTGGCCACCCTCGCCGACTGGGATCCCACGACCGCGTACGCGATCGCCGACGTGTACGCGGTCAGCCGGACCCCGGCGCGTGCCGTGGTGCCCTCGCTGGTACTGACGGCCGATCCCAGCTCTCTGGTGACCGCTGCCCTGCAGGGACAGTTGACGCGGCGCGGCTTCGAGGTGCGGACGGTCAGCGGGGCCGGCCACACCCTCCACCGCGACGACTTCGACGGCTTCATGAAGGCGCTGAACGGCTGGATCTGAGCACGGTCGAGGCGTCACCCGCGCGCGTGGCAAGCAGCCGACCGGCATGGGCCGCCCGGGCGACATTCCGGCCACGGCTGCCGTCGCCCGGGACGGCCGCCGCCATGTTGGTGTCGCGCCGCTCCGCACGCAGGCGCCGCGCCACCCTCCGCCCGAAGAGAGGTACCCATGCCCCGACTCCCCCGCCTGGCCGGTGTCGCCGCGGCCGCGGTCAGCCTCAGCGTGCTCGCGTCGGCCCCCGCGGTGAGCGGCGAGCCGCTGATGTCGGCTCCGCGGGTCGTCGCCCACTTCGACCTGGCCGCCGGCCAGACGCCGGAGAACATCGCGCTGGAGCCCGACGGCTCGGCCGATCTGACCTTCGCGTCCGCCCGGCAGGTCGCCAATGTCACCCCGCAGGGCCGCACCCGGGTACTGGCCACCCTGCCCGCCGAGGCCCGCCCCGACACGCCCGTCGTGCACGACGCCCTGGTGTTCGGCATCGTCCGCGCCCAGGACGGCACGCTGTACGTCAGCTACGCCACCGGGACCGCCAGGACCGGCGTCTGGCGCATCGACCGTGACGGCTCCGCACCCCGGCAGATCGCCCAGCTGCCCCCCGAAGGTCTGCCCAACGGCCTGGCCCTGGACGAGCGCCGGGGCGTGCTCTATGCGGCCGACTCGGTGCTGGGCACGGTGTGGCGCATTCCGCGGGACGGCGGCACGCCGACGGCCTGGGCCAGGGCGTCCGCGCTGCGGCCGGCCGCCGCGCGCCGGACGGACGGCTTCGGCGCCGACGGGATCAAGGTGCACCGCGACGCCGTGTGGGTGTCCAATGCCGACCGCGGCACGCTGCTGCGCATCCCGGTCCGGCCGGACGGTTCGGCGGGTGCGATCGAGACCCGGGCGACCGGGCTGGGCGGGATCGACGACTTCGCCTTCCCCGGGCCCGGTACGACCGTCTTCGCGGCGCTGTCCGAGACCAACCGGGTCGCTCTGGTCCGCCCGGACGGCACCCACACGGTCGTACTCGCGCAGCGTGACGGCCTGTCGGACCCCACCTCCGTGGCGGTGCGCGGGCGCACCGTGTACGTGCCCGGCGCCGCCCGCTCCACCCGCAAGGACCCGAACCTGCTCGTCGCCCAGTTGCGGCGGCACTTCAGCAGGTAGCGGGGTACCCCGCGGCGGGCCGGGCACGTTCGTACACTGATCGTCCGGCGCCACGGCGGGAGGAGAGGCCGACGGATGGAACACGGCACACAGCGGCGCCCCGCGGGGCTGTTCGTCGGCCTGTGCACCCTGGACGTGGTCCAGTTGGTGGACCGCGTACCCGAACCCGACGAGAAGCTGACGGCCCTCGACCAGACGGTGGCCGCCGGCGGTCCCGCCGCCAACGCAGCCGCCGTCTTCGGCCATCTGGGCGGCCGGGCCAGGCTCCTGACCGGGCTCGGCCGCCATCCGCTGGCGCTGACGGCCGCGGCCGATCTGGCGGCCCTGGGTGTGACGGTGGACGACCTGGCGGGTGACACGCCGGAGCCGCCCGCGGTCTCGTCGGTCCTGGTGACCGCCTCGACCGGCAGGCGGGCGGTGGCCTCCACCAACGCCGTCCGCCACCGGCTGGTCGCGCCGGACGGCCTGGACGCCCTGGTGGCCGAATGCGACGTCGTCGAACTCGACGGTCACCACATGGAGCTGGCCATCGCCGCCGCGCGGGCGGCGCGGGCGGCGGGCCGTCCCACCGTGCTGGACGGCGGCAGCTGGAAGGAGGGCACGCAGACCCTGCTGCCCTTCGTCGACGTGGCGGTCTGCTCGGCCGACTTCCGGCCGCCGGGCGCGACGACGCCCGCTGGGACGCTGGCGTACCTGCATGAGTCGGGGGTGACCTGGGCCGCCGTCAGCAGGGGCGCGGAGCCCCTCGTCTGGTCGGGTCCCGACGGAGAGGGCGTGGTCGAGGTGCCGCCCACGGCGGTGGTGGACACCCTCGGCGCGGGCGACTTCCTGCACGGGGCGTTCGCCTACCATTGGGCGTCGGCCGGGCGGGACGGCGCGGAGAGTACACGGGACCGCGCCGGTCACTTCGCCCTGGCGCTGGCGCGGGCCGCGGAGGTGGCGTCACAGTCGTGCACGGCGTTCGGCACCCGGTCCTGGATGGTCAGGACGTGAGGTGGCCGCCGTAGCGGGTCCGCGCCCCGTGGATCGGCCGGCCGGGTTCGTTGATCGCCGCCATGGTGCGGTACCGGTACCGGTCAGGGCCGCAGGTTGTCGAAGCTGATGTCCAGCTGGCGCGGGCCGCGCAGCAGTGCGTTCTCCCGGTAGGGCGGCGGGTCCTCGACGAGGCGGGGGTTGTCCAGGCGCCGGGCCAGTTCGGCCAGGGCGATCTGGGCCTCGGTCCGGGCCAGCGGTGCGCCGAAGCAGCTGTGGACGCCGCTGCCGAAGCCGAGGTGCTGGATGTCCCCGCGGTCCGGGTCGAACCGGTCGGGCTCGTGGAAGCGTTCCGGGTCGCGGTTGCCGGCGGCGAGGACGAGCCAGATGCGCGAGCCCTTCGGGATGGTCACCCCGTGCACGTCGATGTCCGTGAGGGAGGTGCGCTGGGTCACGAGTTGCACGGGAGGTTCGTAGCGCAGCAGTTCCTCCACGATCCTGGGGGCCAGGCCGGGGTCGTCGCGCAGCCGGTGCAGGTACTCGGGGTGGCGCAGCAGGGTGAGCATGCCGTTGGTGATCAGGTTCACCGTCGTCTCGTGGCCCGCGATGAGCAGCAGCACCGAGGTGCTGAGCACCTCCATCATCGTCATCGCGCCGTCCTCGCCGTGGCTGGTCACCAGGTCGGAGAGCATGTCGTCATGGGGGTCCTTGGCGCGCTGCTCGACCAGTCCGGCCAGATACATGCCGAGTTGGACGCGCGCTTCCTGCGCCGCCTTGCGCTGGTCGGCGTTCTCCGCTGCGCGGACGGCCGGGTCCAGGCCCGCGACGACCTGGTCGGCCATGGTGCGAAAGCGCGGTTCGTCCTCGCGCGGGACGCCGAGCAGCCGGCAGATCACGGTCACCGGGAAGGGATAGGCGAACTGGTCGACCGCGTCGATCCGACGGGCGTCCCCGAAGCCGTCGATGAGGCCGGTCACGATCTGCAGGAGTTCGCCGCGCATGGAGTCCAGCCGCCGCGGACGGTGCGGCGGGCCGAAGGAGCTGTTGGCGATCCGCCGCAGCCGGTCGTGTTCCGGCGGGTCGAGCCGGATGAAGCTCGGCGGCAGTCCCGTCGCCTCCGGCCCGGCCGGTTCGTCGTCGCCGCTCGCGGCGAGGTTGGTGGCGTCGGAGCTGATGCGCGGATCGTGCAGGAGGCTCTCGATGTCGTAGTACCCGCTGATGACGTACGGGCCGCCCTCCTCCTCGTGCAGGACCGGGGTCTTGCGCAGTTCCTCGTACAGCGGATACGGGTTGGCACGGTTGGCGTAGTCGGTGATCTGGCGCAGGAGCGAGGCATGCGTCATGACGCGTCCTTCGGGCGTGGGATGTCGGGGCGGCGGCCGGGGTCCGTCAGTGGCGGGCCACGTTGAAGACCAGCCGCCGGTCCGACGGTGAGTAGCCGGTGAGGGTGACGGTCGCGGCGTGGGTCGGCAGGGACGGATCGGGGAAGTCGGCCGGGACCGGCCTGCGGCCCTCGGGGCGGTGGTCGACGGTCGGGAACTCCACCGGGAACGGCGCGCCCTCCTCGATCCTCCGTTGGTAGAACTCCAGCCACCGGGTGTTGTCGAAGCTGACGGCCGCGATGATCCGGCCCTGGTGGCCGTAGACGCCGACGAACCGGCGCTCGGCGAGCGACCCTTGCGTGATCATGATCTCCTCGCCCATCGGCGGTACGCCGACCGACTTGATGCTCACACCGAACTGCGACGACCAGAACGCGGGTACCCACAGGTGCGGCCGCCGGTCCGCGCCGTGGCTGACCATGTTGTGCGCGGCGACCTCGGCCTGGGCGACGGCGTTGCCCCAGTGTTCGAGGGAGAGGAACTGGTAGTCGAACAGGGCGTGCGGGGAGCGGGCGACGTCACCGGCGACGAAGACGTCGTCGGTGACGATGCCCCGGAAGTCGAAGGCGCGGCAGCCCGCGTCGCAGGCGATGCCCCGTGGGCCCGCGGCGAGCCCCGATCCGGTGAGCCAGTCCGTGTTCCGGATCGCGCCGAGCGAGACGATCACCACATCCGTCTCGACGACGCTCCCGTCGGACAGATGCGCCGCCCGCACCCGGCCCCCCGAGTCGCCTTCCAGGGAGGTGACGGTGACACCGGTGCGCAGGTCGACGCCGTTCTCGCGCTGCAGTTCGGCGGCGACCGCGCCGATCACCCCGCCGAGGGCACCCACCAGGGGGCCGCCCGCCCGTTCCGCCACGGTGACCGGAATGCCCATCTCCCGGCAGGCGGAGGCGATTTCCGAACCGGAGAAACCGGCGCCGATGACGAACACCCGGCGCGGGCCGGCCTTGAGCCGGCGGTAGAGGTGGGCCGCGTCGTCGCGGGTGCGCAGCAGGAAGACGCCGTCCAGGGATGCCTCGGACTTGTCGGGCCAGGGCCGCGCCCGGACGCCGGTCGTGATCAGCAGCCGGTCGTACTCGACCTCGTCCCCGTCCGCCAGCCGGACCTTCTTTCCGGTCAGGTCGAGGCCGGTCGCTGCGACGCCGAGTCGCCATTTCGCGTCGATCTCCTGGCGCCTGGGCAGTTCGGTGTGGTGCGCGGAGGCCATGCCGAGCAGGACCGCCTTGGACAGCGGCGGCCGGTCGTAGGGGTCGTAGGGCTCGTCACCGATCATGGTGAGCGACCCGTCGAAGCCCTCGGCGCGCAGCGTCTCGGCGGCCCGCAGTCCGGCGAGCGAGGCGCCGACGACTACGATCCGTCCCTCGCGGCGGAGCCATTCGATGTAGTCAGCGGCCACGTGTCGCCTCCTGGGCGGCACCGGCGGGCCTGCCCGTCCGGCCGTCCGGTCCGTCGGCCGTGATCGCCTGTACGGGGCAGGCGGTGACGGCCTGGGCGACTCGTTCGTGCTGTTCCTGTTCGGCCCGCGGGTCGTAGACGAGGGATTCCTCACCGTGCATGGCGAAGACGTCCGGCGCGAGGAACGCACACTGAGCGTATCCCTGACACTTGTTGAGATCGACGACAAGCCTCATCGGCGCTCGGCCCTCCGGTGGCCAGGTCCGTCGCGCACCGCCGGCTCGACGGCAAGTTCCGGACGGCGGTCATCTCCCCTCGCCAGTATGGGAGCAGCAGGACGGGTTCCGCGCGGCGGCGCCGCTCGATCGGGTGAAGGCCGCGGCCCGACGTCTCCGGGCGGCGCGGCTGCGGCCCGGGGCGACGTACGGGTCGCGGGACTGCGGTCGGGTACCGGTCAGGCCCCCGCCGTCGGGTCCGGGCGAGGGCGGTCGCCGACGACGAGGATGTGGACGCTGACGACCAGCGCCCACGCCGGGAACACCAGCTCGGCCCAGGGGGCGTTCGACGAGACGAAGGCCAGGATGAGGGCGGTGAGGAAGCCCAGCAGGGTCAGCCACCGCGGCAGGACGCCGAACCGGTGACCCATGACCGACAGGGAGCAGGCGAAGACGGCCGCCATGCGCATCGCGTAGCCGGTCATCAGTGTGTACGCCAGGTGGCGGCCGAAGTCCCACGCCGGCAGCGCCGGGGGCGGGCCGGGGGTGTGGACGGTGACCAGTACGGCGTCGGCCGCCGCTGCCGCCGCGAACAGGGTCGCCACGAAGACGAGGCCGCTGCCGATGAAGACGGTGGCGACGAACCGGTCCTCGGCCTCGCCCACGTGGGTGCGGACGACGCCGACGAACCACAGGAAGAGGATCCCGGCGAAGGGGACGAGGACGAGTGCGGCGTGCACCGCGTTGCGCCGCGTGGTGTCGGTGAAACCGACGGAGGTGACCGCCTCGGCGCCTTCGGGGATGCCGAGCCGGATGAGCACCATGGCCGCGGCGAGCAGCAGCGCGAAGACGATCCCGGCGACGCCGGCGGCCCGTGGCGTCCGCAGCACCGGCTTGCCCGGCACCGTTGTCTGCATCCCGCGGCTCGCTTCCTGTCCGGCGGCTGATGCCACCAGCAAGCCGCTTCGCGGGCCCCGGCGCCACCGGAGGACACCCGAACGGAACCGCCGCGGGTGAAACCCTACGGAATGGCCGGGGCGGGTGCCGCCCCGGCGTCCGTCCTGGCCGGCCGGAGGATCAGTCCTCGGTCCAGCCGTGTTTCTTCGCGAACGAGAGGAACTCGCGGCGGATCTGCACGATCTGCTGACCCGTGAGGGTCGGCGCCGCCTGGAGCAGGAGTTCCGTGATCTCATTGGTGAACTCGACCGTCTGCAGGACGTCGCAGAGCGAGTCGTCACCGACGGCTCCCGACGCGGAGCCGACCCGTGCGGTCGCTCCCGGCGCCAGCCGGATGAACGACGCCTTGGGGCCGCGCTCCCCTTCCTCGATCTCGAACTCGACCTCAAGTCCGGTACGCACCATGGACTCGGCGATCTTGAGGTCGTTCACGTGCAGAAAGACGTCCTCGTCCCCATGATCCGGAGAGATGAACCCATATCCGCGAGTGCTGTCGAACCTCACCACACGACCTGTTGCCACACCAACCCCCAAACAACCCGGGCCACCTGCCCGGAAACGAACCGACCCGCGATTTTAGCAGTCAGCCCGGGCTCCGTCACGGGGCCGGTGACCGCCGGCGGCCGTCGCATCCGGCAGGCGGACTTGTTGAACGGTCTCCCTCCGGGAGAGACTTCTACAGAAGTGTAGATTGCTGGGTGCCACCGGTGCACCGTGCCGGTCGGCTCCGTCACCTGGAAGAGGGCTTCTCTGATGTTCGGCTTGAGTGAACTGGCCGTGATCCTCATCGTCGTCATCGCGGTCCTGGGCTTCAAGAAGCTGCCCGAGCTGACGCGCTCGGCGGGCAAGGCGACGCGGATCTTCAAGAGCGAGGCCAAGGCGCTCAGGGAGCAGGACCCGCCGAACGGCTCGTCCGCCGACGGCACTGTGATCACCGGCCGCGTGGTCGACCGGGACGACACCCCCCGCAACTGACGGGCACCCTGCCGGCCGGTCCGGCCCCGGTGTCCGGTCGGGGTCTCAGGTGCCGACCGCCCGGCCCGCCTTGTTCCAGTTGGCGTGGAGTTCGGCGAGGTAGGACCGGGCCTGGCTGCCCGGGGACGTGCCCCGTGCGAAGGCCAGCATGTTGCCCTGGCCGGTGTTGTATCCCAGGGCCAGCAGCTCGTCCCTGTCGTAGGAGGCGGGCCATTGCGCGGGGAGCCGGGCGCCCAGGTCGTGCAGGTACCACGCCTCGGACTCGATGGCGAGGTCCCGGTCGTCGGGCAGTTCCTCCCATCGGCGGCCGGCGAAGTCGCGGCCCTTCTTGACCTCGTCGAAGGTGGCGCGGTGCATGTTCGCGAGCCCGAAGGCCGCGTCCGGTTTCACCTTCTGCCAGGCCCGCTCCAGGCTCGGGTCGTGGGGCTTGTACGCCTCGTTGTAGAGGATGGCCATCAGCAACTGGGCGCTGACCCCCGTGCGCCGGGCCCAGTCCCGGACCTGGGGGGCGTACTCGGCGGGGTCGTAGGTGGCCGGGGACGCGGGGGCGGTGGGCCGGCCCGCCTGGGTGGCCGAGGCGGAGGCCGACGGTCGCGGCGACGGCGGGGTACCGCCCTGCGAGGCGTCGCCCTGCGAGGTGTTGGCCGCGCGCACGATGACATACACGGCGAGGGCGAAGACCACCCCGGGCAGCAGCCAGCGCAGGCGCCTTCGCACTCGGGCATCGGACATGTGCCGTCCTTCCTCGCGTCCCTCCCGCGACCAGCACCCTTGTACCCCACCGGGGCCAGGAGCCAGGTGAGGCGGCGCCGGGCGGTCCCGGCCGCACCCCGCGCCGGCGTGGGGTGCGGTGGTCCGGCCGGTCGCCGCTCATGGCATCCGGTCACTCATCGCCGCGCCCGGTCACTCCTCGTAGTAGTTGTTGACGACTACGTCCGGTTCGTCATCGGAGAACGCCTCGTTCAGCAGGGCGCCGCCGACCAGGCCGGCGGCGCCCGCACCGATGAGCGCGCCGGTACCGAAGCGGCGGCCGCCCTGCTGGTGCTGGTCGCCGTGCGCAGCAGGGTAACCCTGTTGGTAGTGGTCGCCGTGCGGAGCCGGGTAGCCCTGCTGCGGATAACCCTGCTGGACGGGGCCCGCTTGCGGATACCCCTGTTGCATCGGCTGCGGGTATCCCGGCTGCGGCGGTGTGTAGAACGGCGGTGCGGTGGTCTGCACGCGCTGTGCGCAGCCGCCGCACACCTGGACCGGGCGCGGCACGCCCCATTGCGGGGACCAGCTCACCGTCGTCGCACCGGGGCCGTGGTCGGGGTCGAAGAAGCAGGTCACGGAGGAACTCCCTGGGGATGACACGGGGTACGTCGGGGCGGGCGCGGAGCCGGCGGTCGGCGTCGGTGCCACGAAGGCGGGCGGTGATGCGTACGCAGCCGGGGGTGGTACGGGCGCGGGCACGGCCGGCGGCGGGACGGGGACGGCGGGATCCTGGTCCGCGACGAAGGGCACCGGGTCCGGCGCCCGGTCGCGCAGGACGTCCACGCCGTAGTCGGCGGCGATGCCCGCGAGCCCGGAGGCGTACCCCTGGCCGACCGCGCGGAACTTCCACTCCGTGCCGTGCCGGTACAACTCGCCGAAGACCAGCGCGGTCTCGTCCGACAGGCCGCCCGCCGCTAGGTCGTAGCGGGCCAGTTCGGCGCCGCCGTGCCGGTCGAGGACGCGGATGTGCGCCCGGTGGACCTGTGCGAAGGACTGGCCGCGGGCCACGCCGTCATAGAGGGAGACCGGGAAGACGATCTTCACCACGTCCGCCGGGACGCGGTCGAGGTCGACGTGGATCTGCTGGTCGTCCGGGCCCGGCGGGCGGCCCGCACCGGAGTGGCGGACCGAACCGTCCGGGCTGCTCAGGTTGTTGAAGAAGACGAAGTGTTCCTCGGACGGCGCCTTGCCCGAGGCATCGCACAGGAGCGCGCTGGCGTCCAGGTCGCACCCCGTGTTCGCCTGCCAGCCCAGGCCGACCGTCACCTCGGTCAGGCCGGGGGCCTGCCGGCCCAGTGCCACGTTGCCGCCCTTGGTCAGGGGCACGCTCATGCATGTCCTCCGCTGCTGCTCCGCTTCCCGTATTCATCGTGATCAACGGTGCTCGCGCCCATACAGTTCCCCGATTGCGCAATGAATGAATAACGCCAGGTCCGGATCACAGGTGTTCGACGATCGCGGGCAGCAGGTCCTGGAAGGTACGGCCCGCCGCGGGCTCGCCGATGGCCTGCAGTTGCCAACCGCCCGGCCCGCGGTGCAGCTTGGCCATGATCTGGGCGGTGTACGAGCCACCGCCGCTGAGCGTGTACCGGGCCAGTTCCTGCCCGGTGTTCTCGTCGACCAGGCGGCAGAACGCGTTCTGCACCTCGGCGAAGGTCTGTCCCGTGAAGGAGTTGACCGTGAACACGATCTGGTCGACGTGCCCGGGGACCCGGCCGAGGTCGACGAGGATGACCTCGTCGTCGCCTCCGGCGCCGCTGCCGCCGGTGAGGTTGTCACCGAGGTGCCGTACGGATCCGTCGTCGCTGGTCAGATGCTGGAAGAAGGCGACGTCGGCGAGTTGCCGACCGCCGAAGAGCAGTGCCGAGGCGTCCAGATCGATGTCCCGGGAGCCGGCCAGCTTGGCCAGGAATCCCTTGCGCTGGATGCCCTGCCAGCCCAGTCCCATCCGGACGGCGGTCAATGCGCTGCCGTCGGACTTGCTCAGACTGATCTGCTGACCCTTGCTCAAATTGACCGACATGTGCCGTCTCTCTTTCTGTCGCGTTTCGCGCCTTCTGTCGCGGGAGTGCCGGCTAGCCGGCGAGGGATTCGGGCAGCCGGCGCCGCAGATACGGCAGGACGCCGCGGTCCAGGAGGGCCTGCCGCCATGCCTGCCGGGCCCGCTCCACCTCCGCCGCCGCCCCGGACCCGCCCGGTCCGGCCGGCGCCCCGGGCCCCCTCCGTCGAGGCGCCGCCCCGGGCGCGTTCCCCGTGTCCGGCCCTCCGCATGTGCGCAGGACCGTCCGAGGCAGCGCCGACAGGCCGATCCCCGCGGCGGCCACCGCGACCACGGCCAGCGTCCAGCCCGCCGTACGGACCGAGCCCGCGAACCGGGTGGCCGCACCGGCGAGGCGCGACCCGTGGCCGATGAGCAGCAGGACCGCTGCGGAGAGGGCGGAGATCAGGGGCACCAGCAGGGCGGGCGGCAGCCGGAGATCCCGGCCGGTGGGCCGGTGACGCGCGGGCGGAGGCGGCCGACGACCGTCGGCGACCGCCCGGGTGGCCAGATAGGCGCGGTATTCGTCGGGGACGGCAGCGGCGATCTCCGCCTCCGCCGCCAGCGCCCAGGTCCGCAGTCGCGGCGCGGCCCGGCCGGTGGGGTCGGCGGTCAGGGCGCCGCGGATCTCCGCGGTGTCCAGGGCCGCCAGGACCACCTGCGTGAAATCGGCCCGATCCTCCGGGCGCAGGCCCGGCCCGTCGCTCACGCACCGCTCCGGCCGGTATCCGGGCCCGCCGCCTGCCGCACCGGCGTGTGAGGGCCGGGGGCGCGGCCCTCACACGGGTCCGGGACGAGCGTCCGCGGCTCAGACATCGACTCCGAAGTCGGCGGCGATGCCCGCGAGGCCCGCGGCGTACCCCTGGCCGACCGCGCGGAACTTCCACTCGGCACCGTTGCGGTACAGCTCACCGAAGACCATCGCCGTCTCCGTCGAGGCGTCCTCGGAGAGGTCGTAGCGCGCGATCTCGGCTCCGCCCGCCTGGTTCACCACGCGGATGAAGGCGTTGCGGACCTGGCCGAAGCTCTGGCCCCGCGAGTCGGCGTCATGGATCGAGACCGGGAAGACGATGCGCTCGATCTCGGCGGGAACGGTGGCCAGGTCGACCTTGATGGACTCGTCGTCACCCTCTCCCTCGCCGGTGAGGTTGTCGCCGGTGTGCTCGACCGAACCCTCCGGGCTCTTGAGGTTGTTGTAGAAGACGAAGTGCTGGTTCGAGAGGACCTTGCCGGAGGAGTTCAGCAGCAGCGCGGACGCGTCCAGGTCGAAGCCGGCCCCGGTGGTGGTCCGTACGTCCCAGCCCAGCCCCACAAGCACCGCGCTCAGACCCGGCGCCTCCTTGCTCAGCGAGACGTTGCCGCCCTTGGCCAGGGAAACACCCATGTTTCATTCCTCCACACGCGCGGTCGGTTCGGGTCCGTGTCGGGACCCGAGTTAGAATCTACAACACTGTAGAAGTACTCGTGGAGGACGGCGCGTGCGAAACCGTCGAATGAGCCGGACGGTTGCTGCGGGAAACCGCAGTGGGCCGAAAAGCGGGAGGCGGCCGGGGCCTTCGGCGACAGCGATCCCCGCCCGCCGCACTACCGTCGGACTCTCGGCGGGCTCGGTCCCCACGCGCCTGGTGAGTGACAGACCACCGCCCCGACACTGCCTCACGCTCCGGCTCTATACGATGTGACGCCGCCGGCCAGCGAGGCCGGACGGGTGGAGCCGAAGGGAGAGGGCACATGGCGAAACCGGATCCGTCCCGGCCGCGCCGGGCACAGGGCGCGCTGGAGACGCAGGTGCTCGCGGCGCTCCACGAGGCAGGGGGCCCGGTGACTGCGGGCTGGGTGCAGGACCGTCTGGCGGCCGGCCTCGCCTACACCACGGTGATGACGGTGCTGGCCCGGCTGCTGGCCAAGGACGCCGTCACCCGCCGCCGCGAAGGACGCTCGTTCGTGTGGCTGCCCGCCGCGGACGGCGCCGGTCTCGCCGCACTGAAGATGCACAAGGTCCTGGACGGCGAACGGGACCGCAAGGCGGTGCTGGCCAGCTTCGTCACCACGCTGCCGCAGGGCGACGAACAGTTGCTGCGCGAGTTGCTGGACCAGGCCGACGACGAGGACTGACCACCATGGGGATCTTCGTCTTCCTCCCGTTGCTGCTGCCGCTCACCGCGTGGCCGATCGCCCGCCTGGCCGAACACCGCCTCCATCCCCGGACCGCGACGCTGCTGCTGACCGGCGTCTCCTCGGTCATGGCCCTGTGCAGCACGGTGTGTCTGGCACTGCTGATGGTGGTCGGCACCGCTCAACTGCCGGGCAATCCGCTGCCGGACGCCTGGTCGGACTCCGAGGTGCGGGAGAGCGTGCCGCGCCACGAGATCGTCGGCAAGGCCGCGATCCCCGCGCTGCTCGCGGTCCTCGGCAGCGGTCTGCGCACGCTGCTGCGGCACCACTGGCTGCGGCGCTGCGCACACCGGGCCCTGGCCGGGCTGCCCCGTACGGAGGTGGCGGTGCTGCCCGCCGCCGAGTCGTACGCTTACGCGCTGCCGGGCGGCCCGCGTGACCGCGTCGTGGTCTCGACCGGCATGCTCGGCCACCTCGCCCCGCCGGAACGCCGGGCCCTGTTCGCCCACGAGCGCACCCATCTCACGGCCCGCCACCACCGCTACCTGCTGCTGGTCCGGGTGGCCGCCTGCGCCAACCCGTTCCTGTGGCCGTTGCGGCGGGCCGTGGCCTATACGACGGAGCGCTGGGCGGACGAGGCGGCGGCCCAGGTCGTGGGCAGCCGCCGGGTGGTCGCCCGGGCGATCGGCAGGGCGGCGCTCGTCTCGCGCTCCGCGCCGGCCGCCCCGTTCACCGGGTTCGCCGAGTTCGCTTCGCCCGGGCCGCTCCCCCGCCGGGTCGCGGCCCTGCTCGGACCGGCGCCGGCCGTGCGCGCCTGGCCGCCCGTCTTCACCGCGGTGGGCCTGGCCCTGTGGACCGCCGCGACCGGCGCCGTCCTGTCGGCGATGTTCTCGGCCAACTCGGCCTTCACCCTGCTGCTGCTCCTGCACGCGGCCACACCCCTGTGACCCGGTCCCGGTTACGCCGCGGGCGGGCCCAGATCCCCTGCCTCCGCGGCGCCGTCCGGCCCGCAGAGGGCTTCCTCACAGGTCGAACTCGTGCGGCGGCAGGTCCAGCGCGAAGCACGCCTCCCGGACCACGGCACGCTCGGTGGCGTCGAAGTCGCCGTCGGCGCCGCCGATGACGATGCCGATCTGGATCACGGCCCGGGCCTCGGCGGGCTTCTTCTTCGCCTTGGCGATCTCCTGGAGCACGCTGACCTTGCCGAAGTCGAAGTCAGCGGTCAGCTTGTTCAGGTTCTCCTCGAAGCGGCGCCGCAGGTCGTCCGCCGGGAAGTTCTGCAGCACCTCGTTGGTGGCGATCAGCTGGGCGACCCGCTGCCGCTCGCTCGGGTCGATCGTCCCGTCGGCGGCGGCGACGAGCGCGCACATCGCCATGCTCGCATCCCGGAACGCACCGCTTTTCAAGTCGTTCTTCTTCGCCACCAACTGAGTCTGCATCTGTGACGCCGAGTCCTTGATGCGGTCCCACAGGGCCATGTCGACTTCCCTCACTCCGGGGCCACCGCGCCGCGCCCGAAGACGGACCGGCAACCCACTTTCTTCTACAGTTCTGTAGAAGATAGCAGGACCGGTGTCCGACCCGGCATCCGCCTCCACCCGGCGGGGCGGGACGGGCGAGGCGGCCGGCGCGGGTCCAGCCGTACGGTGATGCCGCACTGCAGGTACGGGCCGCCCTCCGGCGCCACAGCGCTGTCGTACGACCCGTACGACGACGCCGTGCAACCCGTACGACAGCGCAGCACCCCCCGCACCGCAGGCACTCAACGCACGGCGTGATCGCCCCGCTCGCGCATGCGCGCCTCCTCGATGCGGCCGAGCAGAAACGGCACCATCCCCCGCTCCAGCAGGGCGAGTTCCCACGCCGCCCGCGTCGCGGCCACCTCCGGGCCGGTGTCGGCCAGGGTGCTCTGCCCGCCGTCGGGGTGGTTGCGGACCGCCGTCGCCAGCATCCAGACCAGATCGCCGATCGCCGCACCGGCGGCCACCGCGGCGGCGAGGAGGCCGACCGTGATCAGGCCGTCGCCGACATAGGGGCGGCCGCCGACGGCACGCAGGGCGTACCCGGACATCAGGAAGACGGCGGCGGCCACGGCCGACAGGCCCGGTACGATCACGGCGAACAGGGCCAGCAGCCCGCCCGTGCGGCTGGCCGACGGCGCCGCGAGCCCCGATCCCTCCGGTCGGCCGCCTCGTGCCGCGTCCGCCGATCTCGCGACGAGGTAGTCCTGGTATTCCACCGCCGCCGCGGCGGTGATGGCCGTACGCGCCTTCGCCGCCCGGGCGCGCAGCCGCTCCCGGTCGAGCGTCACGCCGGGGCGCTTCAGCGCGTCCACGATCTGCGCGGAGCCCAGCGCCTGCGAGAGCGCCCGCTCGAACACGACACCGATCTCCGTACCCGACAGCGCGGGATCCGACATGTGTCCCCCGAAGAGTGAAAGCCGGCGGCGCTCACGGCATGCGCGACTGCCGCACCTGACGGCGGTTGAGGAATGGCGAGTCTAATGGTTCCCTGATTGCGCAACCTTTAAAGACTCATTCGGATACGCGCACGTCGGACCGCTGAGACAGCGCGCCACTTGCGTGATCTGCCAGAGACGAGACGCCAGGAAGCGGGCGGGGCGGCCCTGTCCGGCGGGGATCCCGTCGCCGTGCGCCGCGGCCGGTTCCGCGGTGCGCGTCACCTTTGCGACCGAGGGTGTACCCGAACGTGCCGCCGAGCCCGGGACGCGTCGCGGCCCGCCGGCCTGGGACGCGCCGCACCGCCGCCCCGGCTCCCACCGGGCAAACGACCGCTTCGGGCCTCCGCGGTCCAGGGAGCGGGACGGAGGCGGGGACGGAGACGCCCGGTGCGTCACCGCCCGTGTCACCGGTGCAGGTGTGCCGCCCACAGTGGCGGCGGGCCAGGAATCAGTCGGCTTCCCGGCTCGCGAGCGTCGTCGGCCGCCGTGACGGACCCGGCCGCCCGTACGCACGAGGGAGCCACCGGGCCGTTCGCCTGCCGGCGCCGAACGGTACGGCGCGGGCAGAGCGAACGGCCCCGTGGCTCCGACAGGCCGGGCCGGTCAGCCGGCGGTGGCCCGGAAGCGGCGCAGCCGAAGGCTGTTGCCGACCACGAAGGCCGAGGAGAAGGCCATGGCCGCACCGGCGATCATCGGGTTCAGCAGCCCGGCGGCGGCGAGCGGCAGGGCGGCGACGTTGTAGGCGAAGGCCCAGAACAGGTTCGACCGGATGACGCCGAGTGTCCTGCGGGCGAGCCGGATGGCGTCGGCGGCGACGCGCAGGTCCCCGCGGACGAGCGTCAGGTCGCCCGCCTCGATCGCGGCGTCGGTGCCGGTGCCCATGGCCAGGCCCAGGTCGGCCTGGGCCAGCGCCGCGGCGTCGTTGACCCCGTCGCCGACCATCGCGACCGAACGGCCCTCGCCCTGCAGACGCTTGACGACATCCACCTTGTCCTGCGGCAGCACCTCCGCGAAGACGTGCTCCGGTGCGATGCCCACCTGCGCGGCCACGGACTCGGCCACGGCGCGGTTGTCCCCGGTCAGCAGGATCGGGGTGAGTCCGAGGTCGCGCAGCCGCCGTACGGCCTCCGGGCTCGTGTCCTTGACGGCGTCGGCGACTTCGAGGACCGCGCGGGCCTCCCCGTCCCAGGCGACGACGACGGCCGTACGGCCCGCGGCCTCGGCGGCGGCCTTCACCTGCGCCAGCTCCTCCGGCAGGGACATCGCCCAGTCCGCGAGCAGCTGCTCGCGGCCGACCAGCACGGCATGCCCGTCGACGACGCCCTGCACACCGCGCCCCGGGACGTTGGCGAAGTCCTCCGGTACGGGCAGCGGTCCGATCCGGTCCGCCGCGGTGGCCGCGACGGCCTGTGCCACGGGGTGCTCGGACGCGTGCTCCAGGGCGCCGGCGAGGCGCAGCACCTCCGGCTCGTCGGTGCCCTTGGCCGGGTGCACGGCGAGCAGGGTCATCCGGCCGGTGGTGACGGTGCCGGTCTTGTCGAGGACGACGGTGTCGGCCCTGCGGGTGCTCTCCAGCACCTCGGGTCCCTTGATGAGAATGCCGAGCTGTGCGCCTCGGCCGGTTCCCACCAGCAGGGCCGTCGGGGTGGCGAGCCCCAGGGCGCACGGGCAGGCGATGATCAGGACGGCGACCGCGGCGGTGAAACCGGCGGTCAGTCCGGCGCCGTTGCCGAGCCAGAAGCCGAACGTGGCCAGGGCCAGGGCGATCACGACGGGGACGAAGACGCCGGAGATCCGGTCGGCGAGGCGCTGTGCGGCCGCCTTGCCGTTCTGGGCGTCCTCGACGAGCCGGGCCATGCGGGCGAGCTGGGTGTCGGCGCCCACCCGGGTGGCCTCCACGACGAGACGTCCCCCGGCGTTCAGCGTGGCCCCGGTGACGCCGTCCCCGACGCCCACCTCGACCGGGACGGACTCGCCGGTGAGCATGGACGCGTCCACCGCGGACGAGCCCTCGACGACGGTACCGTCGGTGGCGATCTTCTCGCCGGGCCGTACGACGAAGCGGTCCCCGACCTTCAACTCCCCTATGGGAAGCGGGCGTTCGCGGCCGTCGCGGAGGACGGTGACCTCCTTGGCGCCCAGTTCCAGCAGTGCCCTGAGCGCGGCGCCCGCCTTCCGCTTGGAGCGGGCCTCGAAGTACCGTCCGGCCAGGATGAAGGCCGTCACGCCGGCGGCGGCCTCCAGGTAGATGTTCCCGGCTCCGTCGGTGCGGGCGATGGTCAGTTCGAAGGGGTGCGTCATGCCCGGCGTCCCCGCCGTACCGAAGAACAGTGCCCACAGGGACCACAGGAAGGCCGCCGACACTCCGACCGAGATCAGGGTGTCCATGGTGGAGGCGCCGTGCCGGGCGTTGGTCCAGGCGGCCCGGTGGAAGGGCCAGGCCGCGTAGGTCACCACGGGGGCCGCCAGAGCGAGGGACAGCCACTGCCAGTACTCGAACTGCAACGCCGGGACCATGGCCATGAGGATCACCGGCACGGCGAGCACCGCGGCGGTCGTCAGCCGCTGCCGCAGGGTGCGCAGCTCGTCGTCCGGACGGTCGGCCGGGGCGTCCTCGGCGCGTGCGGGGGACGGCTCCTGGGCTGTGTAGCCGGTGGCCTCGACGGTGGCGATGAGATCCGCCACGGCGACACCCTCACCGAAGGCGACCTTGGCCTTCTCGGTCGCATAGTTGACGGTGGCCTGCACGCCGTCCATGCGGTTGAGTTTCTTCTCGATCCGCGCGGCGCACGAGGCGCAGGTCATGCCGCCGATGGCGAGTTCGACCTCGGCGGCATCGGAAGCGGTGGTGGTCATGTCTGCTCCTCCTCACGGACCGTCTGCACGATCACTATACCCCTAAGGGGTATCTCTATGGATCCAAGTTATACCCCTACCCGGTATGTGGCGCAAGGGTGCGCGAGATTTTTTTGTACTCCTGTGGGGTATCCGCGGGTGCGGCCGGGCCCTCGTCCGGGCGGACCGCGCGGACCGGGCGGTACCGGTGCTGGATCCGGCAGATCCTTTCGCCGGGCCACGATGGCCGACCGCCCGGGGGTGGGGCAGGCTTGATGTCATGAGTGACCGGCAGGGCGGGGCGGGTCTGAGGCAGTCATGGCAGTCGAGTCAGATGCTGCTGGTGCTCCCGCTCGCGCTCATCGCCGCGATCACGGTGGTGGACACCCAGGCCGCCGAGGACATCCATCTGGGGCCCGCCCTGGTCATCGCCCCGGCGCTCACCGCCTCCTTCGCCGGCCCGCGCACGACAGGGGCGGTCGGGGCGCTCACCGTGGCGGCGCAGACCGTCATGGGTACGGTGCGCGGCGGGCTGCCCACCGCCAACAACATCGTGCAGATCATCACCCTCTCGGTGCTGTCCGTGCTGGTCGTGCTCTACTGCGCGATCCGGGACCGCAAGCGCGCCCAGCTCGCCCGGATCCGTTCGGTGGCCGAGGCCGCGCAGCGCGTCCTGATGTGGCCCCTGCCGGACCAGCTGGGGTTCGTACGGATCGCCTCCCTGTACCTGGCCGCCGAGGACGAGGCCCAGATCGGCGGCGACCTGTACGCGGCCACCCGGGCCTTCGACGGCGTACGCGTACTGATCGGTGACGTGCGCGGCAAGGGGCTGCCCGCGGTCGGTGAGGCGGCCACCCTGCTGGGGGCGTTCCGGGAGGCCGCGCCCCGGAGCCCGGCGCTGACGGACCTGGCCGAAGCCCTGGAGCAGAGCGTGCAGCGCCACACCGCCGACTTCGAGCCGCCCGAGGAGGCCGGCGAGCGCTTCGCGACCGCCCTGCTGGTGGAGATCCCCGACGGCCGACCGATCGTCCGGTTGGCCTCCTGCGGCCACCCGCCGCCGCTGCTGGTCAGCCAGGGCCGCACGCTCACCGTGCCGGCCCTTCATCCCTCTCCCCCCTTGGGGGTCCAGCCCACCCGGCCGGGCGAGCGGGTGCTGTACGAGGCGCCCTTCGAGCCGGGCGACACGCTGCTGCTCTACACGGACGGCGTCATCGAGGCCCGCGACGCCGGCGGCCGGTTCTACCCGCTGGCCGAGCGCATCGCCCGGTGGACCGACGCGCCGCCCGACACCCTCGTCCAGCGGGTCCGGCGCGATCTGGTCGCCCATACCGGCGGGCTCCTCAACGACGACGCCGCACTGGTCGCCCTGCAGCGCACCTCCGCCGAGCACGGACGGCACCACGGGCGGATCATCGCCACGGACGCGCTGCGCCTCAGCATCCGGCCCGGCTCCCCCACCGGGTGACCGGCCCGGCGCACCCGGGAGCCGGCGGGGGACGGGCGAAAAGGCGTGCCAGGACCGGGGCCCGGCGGCACCCCGGCCCCGCCTGGTCACGGCTTGCGGGCCACCGCCCCGTACATCCCGATGTCCTCGTCGCGGATGCCCTTCTCGCCCGTGCCGTCCGGATGCCACTTGTGGACCTGGACGACGCCCGGCTCGACCAGGTCGAGGCCGTCGAAGAACTCGTGGGCCTCGTCGAGGGTGCGCAGCCGCATCGGCATGTTGCGGGCCGCGTACTCGCGGGCGACGCGGCCCACCTCCTCGGGCGCGAACTCGGCGGTGCCGATGGACATCGCCAGGTAGCTGCCGGGGGGCAGCGGCTCCAGGAGACGGCGTACGACGGCGACCGCGTCGTCCTCGTCGAGCATGAAGTGGACGATGGCGATCACCGTGAGCGCCACCGGCCTGCCGAGGTCGAGCGTCTCGCGCAGCTCCGGAGCGTCCAGGATGGCGGCCGGGTCGCGGAAATCGGCCTCGATGTACGCCGTCCTGCCCTCGGGGGTGCTGGCCAGCAGGCCCTGGGAGAGGGTGAGCACGATGGGGTCGTTGTCCACGTAGACGACCCGTGCCTCAGGGGACACCGCCTGGGCGATCTCGTGGAGGTTCGGAGAGGTCGGGATCCCGGTCCCGACGTCCAGGAACTGGCGTATGCCCGCCTCCTCGGCGAGCCAGCGCACGGCCCGGTTCATCCAGTCCCGGTTGGCGCGCATGTGGACGGGCAGGGCGGGCCACTCCCGGGACATGGCGTCGCCCGCCTCCTTGTCCGCCGGGTAGTAGTCCTTGCCGCCCAGTATGTAGTCGTAGATCCGCGCGGAGTGGGCGTTCTCGGTGTCGATGCGCTCGGCCGGCCATCCGTGTTCGGGCAACGCCGTGTCTCCCATTCGAGTCGGGGATGCAGAGGGGTCGGTGGAACAACAGCGATAACAGGGCGGTTCACAGGAGGAAGTCGGCGGCACCCGCCTTCACACCGGTCAGGAAGCTGGTCACCTCCCGCGGGGTGAAGACCAGCGCCGGGCCGTCGGGGTCGGTCGACTGGCGTACGGCGACGCGCCCGTCGGCGAGCCGCTTCACTTCGACGCAGGCGCCGCCGGCGTCGTCGCTCCACGGCTTGGACCAGCCACACGTGCCGAGTTCACGGGACGGCATGCCGTTGTGTAGGGGATCGCACACGTCAGAACTCCTTCCGTATCGCACCGAGGACGGATTCGGTCTTTCTGGCGGGCGCCGCCTGGGCGCCCAACCGGTCCAGGGCCTCGCGGTACACCACGACGTCGTCGGCCTTGTCCAGGTAGACCGCGCCCACCAGGCCGTTGAGGTAGACGACGTCCGGGAGTTCGCGTGCCCGGAACCGGAAGAGGTGGTACGCACCGGCCCGCATGGCGGGATGCGGACCGCCGGCGAACGGCATGATCTGCACGGTCACCTGCGGCAACCGGTTGACCTCGATCAGGTGGTCGATCTGCGCGCGCATCACCGGGGAACCGCCGACCGGCCAGCGCAGCACCGTCTCGTCCATCACGACCCACAGCCGCGGCGGCGCCTCGCGCGTGAGGAGTTCCTGGCGCCGCAGGCGCAGCGCGATCCGCCGCTCCGTGGCCTCCTCCGGGGCGTGCGGATTGCCGGCGGTCAGCAGGGCGCGCGCGTACTCGGGTGTCTGCAGCAGCCCGTGGACGAACTCGTTCTCGTAGGCGCGGATCTGCAGTGCGGCCTGCTCCAGGCTCAGATAGGCGGCGAACCAGTCCGGCATGACGTCGCGGTAGGTGTGCCACCAGCCGCGTTTGTTGGCCTCGCGCGCGGACTGCAGGAAGGTGGCCACCTCCGCGGCGTCCGTCACGCCGTAGATCTGCAGCAGTTTCTCGGCGTCGGCCAGCCGCAGCCGGGCCACCTTCGCGGCCTCCATCCGGCGGATGGTGGAGTGGCTGACCCCGATGGCCGCGCCCGCCTGGTCGTACGTCAGGCCGGCCCGGACGCGCAGTTCCTCCAGTTGCCTGCCGAGGATCATGCGAAGGACGGAAGGGACACCGCCCCAGTCGGTCTCCGCGGCCACGCCTTCCCCCTCACACCAGGTTCCAGGGTCACAGTCTCACGCAGTCGATCAGGGCACCTCATCCGGTCATCCGTTGACGTATGCAGCATGCACGTGACCACTTGAAAATTTCAACTTGCTGGTTGCGAACGGATGTTGGCAGATGCCAGAGTGGGCGTACCGACCCGGCTCTACGAAAGAGCAGGCGAGACAGCCCAGTTGGGGGACATCGGGCTGCACCCGTGCGCCCCCGGGCCCGGGTTGCCGCCTGTTCGTCGTGCGCGGCCGGCCGAGGTGAGACCGACACCCCCCACTCTGCGAGGCCGGACGAAAGGCGTACGGCGATGACTCCGCCCTCCTTCCCCCAGCCGCTGGACCGACTGTCCGACGACCGATCCCCCGACGGGCCGCCCGGGAGCCGGCGGCCCGGCCTGGTGCCGAGCAGCGAGAAATACGCCGGCCCGTACGGAGCGGACCGGCCGTGCTGCTCGGCTCTGTCGCCGACTTCCACCAGACCACCCGGAGGCGAGCACGCCGGTCGACTCCCCGGGCCCGACGGCCCCGGCCCTCTCGCCCCCGGGGCTCAGCCGGCCGGCCGGCTCGACGCGTTCGACCTGCCCGCGGCCCCGGAATCGGTCGGCGCGGCCCGCAGAGCCGTGCGCAGACTGCTGTCCGGGTGGGGCATCGGTGACGACGTCCTGGACAACGCCGTCATCGTGACCTCCGAACTGGTCACCAACGCGGTCAACCATTCGGCCAGCGAGCGGGTCGCCTGCCGGCTGCGCAGTACCGCGGGCCGGCTCCGCATAGAGGTCGAGGACCAGAACCGTGCCGCCGTGCAGCCCACGCCCCGGCGACCCGACCCGGACGACCAGAACGGGCGCGGACTCCTCCTCGTCGAAGCACTCAGCTGTGACTGGGGTGTCGCCGACGCCCACCGGTCCGGACGCGTCGTGTGGGCCGAGCTGACCACGGCCCCGGACTCCGGTGCTCTGTCGGCCCCGCACCCCGATCGGTCCATCCCCCACTCGGCCGAAGGACGTCTGCCCCATGGACCATGGTTCACCCAGCCCTGACCCGGACCTGAGGCGCGCTGCCCGCCCCGCGGCCCCTGCGGCGGTCCATGCCACGACACGCCTGCGCGCAGCCGACCCGTCCTGGACGGGAGCACGTCCCCGGCCGGGCCCGGGCCCGGTCGGGGACGCCAGACACGCGTGACCCTCTCACCGGAGCAAGCACCGTGTTACTCGCGCCCGCACCGCCTGGGACGGCCCCGGCGGTGCGGCACCGCCCTGGTCACCGGCGCGGGGCCACTTTCGTCAGCCAGTCGGTCAGCAGGGCGTTGACCTGCTCGGGGCGTTCCTGCTGGATCCAGTGACCGCAGCCGTCGAGCAGATGGGAGGCGGTCAGTCCGGGCAGGGTGGCGGGGTACGCCTCGATCGCGTCGGCGAGCCAGGTGGTGGAGGCGTCCAGGCCACCGCCGACGAAGATCGACGGCTGGGTGACCGGCGCACCGTGGAAATCCGCGAGGTCGGCCCAGTCCCGGTCCATGGTGCGGTAGCGGTTCAGCGCGCCGGTCAGGCCGGTGCGCTCGAACTCCGCCGCGTAGACATCGAGGTCGTCCTCGCCGAGCCAGGCGGGCAGCCGACCGGAAGGAAAGCGGTCGCGCAGCCGGCCGCCCGCGCCGACGAAGTGCGGATCCGGTGCCCCGGCTGCGGGCATGGTGTCGGCGGACAGGGCGGCGTAGAACCCCGCCAGCCAGCCGCGGACATCGGGTTCGATCTCCGCTTCCGCGCGGCCCGGCTCCTGGAAGTAGGAGACGTAGAACTCCTCCGGGCCGCCCATCCCCGCGAAGACCTCGCTGGGCCTCGGTCCGCCGGGCGGGGTGTAGGGGACGCTGAGCAGACCGACGGCGCCGAAGACGTCGGGCCGGACCAGGGCGGAGGTCGCGGCGATGGTGGCGCCCCAGTCGTGTCCGACGATCACCGCGGACCGCTCGCCCAGCGCCTCCACCACGGCGACGTTGTCCGCCACCAGTTCGAGCATCCGGTAGGCGCCGGTCTCGGCGGGTTTGGAGGAGCGGCCGTAGCCGCGCACGTCGATGGCCACGGCCCGGTATCCGGCGGCGGCCAGCGCGGGCAGCTGACGGCGCCACGAGTACCAGGATTCCGGGAATCCGTGCACGAGGAGCACCAGCGGTCCGGTCCCCTGTTCCACCAGGTGGATCCGGCCCGCCGGGGACGGCACCAGTCGGTGGACACCGTCCGAGGCATTGGTCTGCGCCATGGTTCCTCCCAAGGGCGATCGGGATTGCTTGATCGAGCATGCGGGAGAGGGGTCCGCTGGGCCGAGTGGTGTTGCCGGTTCGGCAAACCCACTCGGCCCGGGTCAGGGACCGGCTCGCATTTGTTCGGATTCTGTCACCGATGCGCGGAATGCCGCTCTCCGCGTGCTGCTGTGCGCGAACACGTGCTAACAATTTTTTGTCGGCCCGTCGAGGGCCAGGGGGAGGTAAGACCGCGTGAACCGCATCCGTACGGGCGTCACGGTCCTGACCACGACCGGACTCCTCACCGCCGCTCAACTCGGCCTGCCCCAGGCAGCCTCCGCGCAGCAGCCCACCGCCCAGAGTTCCAACTGCCCGCTCGCCATCATGTATCCGTCCCGGTTCTCCGTCGACACGCACGGCTGGGTGACCGGCGGCGGCCTGTATTTCGGGATCAAGAACAAGAGCACCACGAGAAGCTTCACGAAGGTCACGTTCACCGTCACGAACGTCAAGAACATCCGCTTCGGATCGGCGAAGGCCAAGGGCGGCAGGATCGGCCACAAGACGTCGAGGACGGTGTCGGTCCGGACGACGACGCTGAAGAAGAAGGCGAGCCTCGGCGTCACGGTCCGCACCCGCCTGCTCGACACCCGCACCTACAAGGCGAGGTTCACCCTGACGGGAAACGGCTGGAACTGCGCCGTCGACCAGGGAACCTGGGGCAGCTGATCACCGGGGATGCGCTGGAGCGCAGGGCGCTGAGCGGTGAGGGACCAGGGGCGGCGGCGTCCCCGCCCTCGGTTCCCCGCCGCCCGGCGGTCGCGGGGGCGCGTACATCGGGCTCGCTCCGATGCGCGGCGTCCCCGGCGCCGGCCGGCCTGGTACGCCGAGCGCCGGGCGCTCCGCTGCCTGCGGCACACCGCCGACGACGGCACTGGCGGCCGGGCGGAGACCGGCCCGCCGAAGCGGATCTACGAGCAGCTGCCACGGCCGGCGGGCATCGCGAGAGAGGCCCGGCGATGCTCCGGCCGTTCGGCTGCCCGTAGCTGGACCAGGTGCTCGACGATCCTGACGGCCTGACCCGGTTCGCACGGGGAAGGCTCCCCTTGTCGCCATGTGCCGGATGGATGTGCGTTCTTCGGGCCGCCAGCGGAACAACACTCCGTTATTTCCTCAATACGTCCTTAATGGGGACCGAGATCACGGAGAGTAAGGAAACCAACCAGGCGTTCGAATCGTATAAGTGCATGGAAGCCGAAACAGGGAGAGACCATGCAACCATTCACGCTCAACTACGCCCGACCGGCAGTTCAGTTGGACATCACCCATGAGTACATGTACGACTCCGGACTGCAGTTGAACGTGCTCCCCGATGGCCGGATCGCCGCGGCCGACCACGCGACACTCAGAGCGCTGGGGACCACGACCTCCACCGCCGGCTCCAAGACGCACTTCGACGACTGACCACGAGCCCCCACAATGACCGTACTCATCCTGACCAGCGAAGAGGACGTCACGGCGGACATGGTGGTCCTCCGGCTCAACGAGGCCGGCGTGCCCGTCGTGCGTCTCGATCCAGCGGATCTCCCCAGCCGGGTCGCCCTGTCCAGCGAGTACGTGCAGGGCGTCAGCCACGGCCACCTGTCCGTCGCGGACCGTCTGGTGAGCATGAGCACTCTGCGCTCCGTCTGGGTGCGCAGACCGGGTGTACCGGCCGCCCGGGCCGCCCAGCCGTCCGCCTGGCTGTCCGAGGAGGCGTCCCAAGCGCTGTACGGCCTGCTGCGCTGCACCGACGCACGCTGGATGAACCATCCCGACGCCGCCCAGCGGGCCCGCCACAAGCCGTGGCAGCTGAGGCTCGCCCAGCGCAGCGGGCTGCCCGTGCCCGCCACCCTGATCACGACGTTCCCGCAGGCCGCCCGGGAGTTCTCGGAACGCTTCCCGGACCTCGTGGTCAAACCGGTCTCCGGCACGCACCCCCAGGAACCGCCGCGGGCCGTGCCGACCAGCAGGGTCGCGCCGGACACCGACTTCTCGGCCGTCGCGTTCGGTCCGACCCTGTTGCAGCGACGGGTGCCGAAGCGGGCGGACATCCGGCTGACCGCCGTCGGCCACCGGCTGTTCGCCGCCCGCAAGGCGGTCGAGCCGGACGCCGACCCGGACGACGTGGACGTCAGGTTCGCCCCGTCCCTGTCCCCGTGGGGTCCGGTGACGGTGCCGCCGCAGGTCGCGACGGCCGTCCACACCTATCTGCGGCAGGCCGAACTCGCCTACGGGGCGTTCGACTTCGCCGAGGACACGGAGGGGGTCTGGTGGTTCCTGGAGTGCAACCAGTCGGGCCAGTTCGGCTTCGTCGAGATGGACACCGACCAGCCCATCGCCCGCTCCATCGCGCAGTGGCTGGCGAGCCCGCACGGCGAGGCGCGCTCGGCGGCCGGTGAGACCCGGGGGCCGGACCGGTGACGGCCTCTGCGTGGCACGGCCCCGGTTCACCCCGGCGGCACAGGCTCCCTCTGTACCCGCCACCGGACTCAGGGCGCCCCGGCACCCGGCAGCTGATGCACCCGCTGCCACTGCCCGGGCTGGCCCGGGGGCGCCGCCGGCAGGCCACCGGGCACCCCCGGCGACCGCGGCGGCGGTATGACCGCCTCCACTTCCCTGCGCAGGCGGTCGGCCTCTCTCCGCACTCCTGCGGGTACATCGCCGCGTTCCGCGACGAGCCGGTCGTAGATGGGGGAATCCTGGAACACCCGTCAAAGCGCCTTTCGAGCCCGGCCCATGGACATGGGCACAGACGAGGAGTCTAAGCAACCGCGCCGCAGGTGGGAGAACTTCGGGACAGGACTTGACAGCGTGCGATGTGTGGGGGCGGCGACGGGCGGCTGCCGCCGTCGTCATCCAGCGAGCGGAAGTCCGTTCTCGTCGCCGTCCCGGCGGGCCCGGGAGAGCAGGGCATCGGCCCGGGTGATGGCATCGCGGACGTTCGCGGTGCCCGTGGCCGCGCACAGGCTGCGGCTCACGTCGGCCAGTTCGCGCGCCGCCGACGGAGTCGGCCGTTCCGCCTGGGCGATCCGCAACGACGCATAGCGGGTCAGCAGCTGTCTGACGACCATGGGGTCCAGGACCGGCACGTGTATGCCCCTTTCTCGCTTTATGCGCTGCGTATGCCCAGGAAACAGGAGTTCATTCCCCTTCATGGCTTTCCGGGGCGCACCTCACCCCCCATCCGCCCCTCCGCGCGCGGTCGGGCGACCTGTCCGCGACGCAGCGCGGCGTGGACGCCGCCCCGGTGCAGGAGTTCCTCGTGCCCGCCGATCTCCGTATCGCACCGCTCCCGACCTCACCCACAGTGACCGGTTGAGGGGCGCGCGGTCTCCACCCGGCTGCCGGGAGCTACGTCTTCCGTCCGCGGAAGCCCAGTGCTCGCGGGCCGGATACGGCGGGCAGGATGGCGGCTACTCCCCCAGAGTGCGGGCGAGTTCCCTGGCGGCACGGGCGATCTCGGGGTTGCCGCCCGGCACCAGGTGGCGGATGAGGCCCTTGCGGGCGTGCACCGCCTCGCGGGCCTCGCGCTCCCAGACCACGTGGTTCTGTGGGTGGTTGAGCAGCTTGGGATAGACGGCCGCGGTGTCCTCCCACTGCCGGGCCGCCGCGATGCTGCCGAGGAGCTCGATGATCTGCGCACGGCAGCCGATGTGCGGCAGTTGGGCCAGTTCCCAGAGGAAGGGCACGGTGGCGGCCGTGGCCTGCTCCACCACGAAGCCGTACTGGCAGATCCGCTCCCGCAGTTGGCCGAGCGCCTGCCGGGCCCGGTCGTGGTCGCCGCGGGCGATGAGGTGCAGCAGTGCCGGGATGCCGTCGGCGGACCCGGTGGAGTCCTTGATCTCGTGCCAGGGCACCTCTCGGAGACTCGTCAGCGGCGCGGCATTGGCCGCCCGCAGCGGTCGTGGCACAGGTTCGGTCCGCCAGGGGCTGGAAAGGTCGGTCCGGGGCGCAGGCGAGGACACCACATCTCCCTGATCAACGGTCTGACAACAACGAGGGCAAGGGTGTTGACGTCCTAGTTATTATCCACGTCAACAACGCCCGGATGCAATTGCACGAGAAATTGCGCGAAAAGTGGGTAGGAGACCGGGGACCCTCCCGGCGTCCTCGCGGCCCGCGAGCCACCGGCCCCGCCGCGGGGATGTGAACACGCAAGGAGGCTGTGGTGTCATCAGTGCCGAACGGGGTGCGCGCCAGCTCGCTGGACGCACGGTGGATCAAGAGCAGGCACAGCAATGCCGAGGGCAACTGCGTGGAGTTCGCCGCGCTGCCCGACGGGGACGTCGCGGTCCGCAACTCCCGCGATCCCGACGGACCCGCGCTCGTCTACACGCCCGCGGAGATGGCGGCCTTCCTGGCGGGCGCGAAGGACGGCGATTTCGACCACCTGCTGTAGGCGCTCCCGGCAGCACACCTTCGCGCGGAACCGGGCGTCCCACATATGTCGTGAACATGGGCCCGGGGTGCCGCCTGCGCTACTGTGGCGGTCTCCGCCGCCGGTCTGCCGGGAGCATGGATGTCAGCCGAGTCTCCTCGCGTCTCACGCCTGAAACCCTATCTGGACCGGTCCGAGCCTGCCCCGACTTTGCTGAAGATGCTGGTCGGCGTCCAGTTGGCGGGGTTCCGCGAGGACGCGGGGCTCGCCCAGGACCAGGCGGCACGTGCGCTCGGTTTCAGCGCGGCGAAGTTGTCCCGCATCGAGGCGGGCAAGGGCCGACGGCCTCCGTCCGAGGCCGATGTCCAAGCCCTGCTGACGTTGTACGGCACGGACACGTATGAGGCTTCGGTGCTGCTCAGGCTGGCGCGACGGGCCGGGGAGCCAGGCTGGTGGCAGCGGTACGACAAGCGGCTGATGCCGGAGTGGTTCGACCGGCTGGTCGGCCTGCAGGAGGCCGCCGCCGCGATCCGTACGTTCGAGATCCAGTACGTTCCCGGCCTGTTGCAGACCCCTGCCTATGCCCGCGCGGTGATGCAGCGGGGCCTTCCCACCGCGTCCGAGATCGAGGTGCGCCGGCGAGTGGAACTGCGCATGCACCGGGCGGAGTTGCTGGAACGTGCGGACGCGCCCCAGTTATGGGTGATCATCGATGAGTCGGTGCTGCTGCGCGTCCTCGGCGGCCCCGAGGTGATGCGCGAGCAGTTGGAGCACCTGCTGCGGATGGCCCAGCGGCCCCATGTCACCCTGCAGATCGTCCCGCTGGACGTGACGAACGCCTCGGCGCCCGCGATCCCGGTCACCTATCTGCGGTTCGGCGGGACGGACCTGCCCGATGTGGTCTATCTGGAACACATCAGGAGCGCACACTTCCTTGAGGACCGGGACGAGACCGAGGAGTACCGGGTCGCTCTGGACCGGCTCGCCGACGAAGCGTTGCAGCCGCGGCAGTCCGTCGACCTGCTGAGCCGAATAGTCGCGCGGCGCTACCCGGGCACCTGAGTGCACCGGGCGGACCGCACGGGCACCGCCCGCCCTTCTCCCGCGATGCTGCCTAGCCGATGCGGCCCAGGCCGCCGAACTCGATCCATTCGTGGGTGAGCTGACGGGGCGCCACCTCCGAGTCGGGCCGCCAGGTCGACACCTCGACGAGGCCCGGTTCGAGGATCTCCAGGCCCTCGAAGAGGTCGGCGACGTCCTTCTCCTGCCGCACCCGGCCCCAGTTCCCCTGAGTGGTCTGGTCCATGAAGTCGGTGACGAACTTGCGGACTTCCGGGTCCTCGCTGACCAGTTGGCACATCACCAGGAAACTCCCGGGGGCGAGGCGTTCGGCCACCCTGCGGGACAGGACCCGCGGTCCGTCGGTGTCGCTGTCCGGCAGACAGTGCATGACCGACACGAACAGCACGGCGACCGGCTGGGAGAAATCGATGAGCCGCCGGGTGTCGGGATGCGCGAAGATCCCGTCGGTGTCCCGCATGTCCGCCTGTATGACGGCGGTGCGCTCGTCCTGCTCCAGCAGTGCCCGGCCGTGAACCAGCACCATGGGGTCGTTGTCGACGTAGACGACGTGGGACGTGGGGTCGACGGACTGGGCGACCTGGTGCACGTTGTCCTGGGTGGGCAGACCGGACCCGTGGTCGAGGAACTGCCGGATGCCGTAGTCCCGGGCCAGCGTCCGCACGACGCGCTGCAGGAAGCGGCGGTTGTTGACGGCGAGCCGCCGGGTGCTGGGCACCACCCGGTCGAGTTCTTCGCACGCCGCCCGGTCGGCCGCGTAGTTGTCCTTGCCGCCGAGGTAGTGGTCGTACATGCGCGCGGCCGTCGGCACCGTGGGGTCGATCTCCCTCGACGGCTGGTTTCCGGTGTTCATCGCTCCCCCATGCGTACCCGCGTCGGCACGGCCGTGACCGCAAGGGACACATCCTAGGGACCGGGCGGTCCTCGTGACAGCCCACGATCGGACGATCTGTGAAACCCTCGCCCGAGGCCGGTGATCCACGCCGGTCGTCACGTGCGGCAACCAGGAAAGGCACCGCGATGCGCATCGGACTGCTCGGCACCGGCCCTTGGGCCCAGATGGTCCACGCCCCCGCCCTGAGCGGACACGACGAGGTCGAGTTCACCGGAGTGTGGGGGCGGCGCGCGGACGCCGCCGCAAAACTCGCGGGGCAGCACGGCACCCGGGCCTACGACGATGTGGACGCCCTGTTCGCCGACTCGGACGCGGTCGCCGTGGCACTGCCGCCGGACGTTCAGGCGCCGCTCGCCGCGCGGGCGGCCCGCGCCGGGTGCCATCTGCTGCTCGACAAGCCGCTCGCCACCACGGTGGCGGACGGCGCGGCGGTCGTGGCGGCTGCCCGGGAGTCCGGGGTCGCCTCCGTGGTGTTCTTCACCGCCCGGTTCCAGCCCGAGGTCGACGCCTGGATCACGGAACAGTCGGGCAGGGGCGGCTGGTTCACCGCGCGGGCGCAGTGGCTGGGTTCGGTGTTCACGACCGACAGCCCGTTCGGGGCGTCGCCCTGGCGCAGGGAGAAGGGTGCACTCTGGGACGTCGGGCCGCACGCCCTGTCCGTGCTGCTGCCGGTGCTGGGTGACGTACGGAAGGTGACCGCCGCGGCCCACGGGCCGGGGGATACCGCGCATGTGGTCCTCGATCACCTCAGTGGCGCCTCCAGCACGCTGACGCTGAGCCTCACGGCTCCGGTGGCGGCGGCCGGCACCACCGTCGAGCTGCGCGGCGAGGCCGGCGTGACCGAGTTGCCGAGCAGCGCGAACGGCGGCCTCCCCGCGTTCGGCCGGGCGATCGACGCGCTGCACGAAGCGGCACGCACGGGCCGGCCGCATCCGTGCGACGCCGCCTTCGGTCTCCGGGCGACCGAGATCCTCACCACCGCCGAATCCCTGCTGGGCGAGCGGACCGGCTGACCGGCCCGGCCCCGGGCTAGCCGCCGTCCTGCGCGGCGAACGGCTCGTCGCTCCACCGGAACCAGGCCCGGTCACCCGCGATGTGCAGCAGGAACTCGGGGACCGGGCCGTCCGGGGAGACGAGGGTGACCTGTCGGCGGATCTCCCGCTGGACGCTCTCCCACTGCTCCCAGTGGCCCGCGTCGTCCGCGTCGGCCAGGGCGAGTTCGCGGGCGAACAGCTCGCGGACCCGGGCGAAGGCGGGGCCGGGGTCGAACCGCCCGGACAGCCACGGGAAGTCGGCGTCGTCGATCAGGATCTCGCCGATGGACTCGTCCCCGCTGCGCACGTACCAGACCTCGCCGTCGAACCCCATGCCCGCCTCCGCCGTCCGTCACCGATCAGCCCGCCGTCAGGCTCTCACTCGCCTCTGACAACGGCTCCGGTGTCGTTCTGGAAATGCACGCGTTCCAGCAGGACGGGGTATCCGGCCCGGGCGAAGTGCGCGGCCATGGGCAGGTTGCCCTGGTCGGTCGCGGCGGCGATGGTGTCGGCGCCGCGCTCGGCGAGGAAGTGGGTGCACTCGGCGAGCAGGTCGTAGCCGTAGCCGTGGCCGCGGTGTTCCGGCAGGACGCCGATGAAGCCGATGCAGGGCCGTACCGGGTTGTGGGCGGGAATGTGGATGCCGACAGGCTCTCCCTGCTGGGTGTACGCGACCTGCCACCACTCGCGCGGCGACGGGCACCACCGGAAGAAGTCGATCTCCTCCTGGGCGGCCAGCTCCACTCCGCCCGTGTCGACGGCCCTGCGGGCGTGGGCGTCCAGGGTGACGGAGTGGATACGGCGCAGGGCGTCGAAGAACACCGCGTCGTCGGCTTCGGGACGGTGGACGAGCCGCCCCGGCCGCTGGGGCAGGCCGCACGGGGGTGTCCAGCGGTAGACGAACCGGTCCACCAGGTGCCGGTGGCCGGCCGCTCGCGCGGCGGCGAAACGGGTTTCGGCGGCGGCCCGCTGTGCGGGTACGTCCCGCCAGCCGGCCGGCAGGCTGAACTCCAGGTCGGCGACCGGCCAGGGCGCGGTGCGCAGCAGTTCGGCCCCCGCCGCCTCCTCGCCCTCGACCACGTCGAACCAGTCGACGGTGCGGGGCCTGGGGTCGTCGGGGCCGCCCCACCAGGCGGCTCGCGCCACGACCGTGCCGTCGCGCAGGGCCACCCGCTTCCACTCGGGGCGGTGCCGGGTGAGCCGGTGCGCCTCGGCCATGTGCAGCGGGTCGGGGAGGGTGTCGAAGAGGTGGACGGTGTGCTCGTCGAGGGTCTGGATGACCGGATCGGTCATGGATTCCTCCGGGATGCGTGGATGAGCTAGCGCTCCCGGTCAGGTCAGACGTGGCACGCCGGGGCAACGGGGAGGGAGCACTGGGTGTCGGTGAACCGCATGGCACTCGCCTCCTTCCGTGGTCGCCTGGGGCGTGCGGGACCGAAGCTAGAGGGGGACGCCGGTCCGCGTCCACCGCTTTTCCGGCGGGGCGGGTCCCCGGCCCCGGCCCGCTCGTGGACGGCCGGGTCCTGCGGCCCGGGAGGTGGCGTGGGCGTGGGGCGCGACACCACCCTGGTCGTCCTTGACCGCCGTCGGCCATCTCCGGCGGCGGACGGGCGCCCGGCGTACGACGTCCACGCGCCGTCCCGGCGCCTTCAGCCCACGTCCCACAGGAAGCGGTGGGTGTGGATGCCGAAGTAGGGGAACGACTGGATCTGCCGGACGCCGTCGATCGGCCGTACGACGTCGTTGACGAAGTCGAGCAGTTCTTTCGGACCGGCGCTGACCACCTCGGCGAACAGGTCGAAACCGCCGGAGGTAAGCACCGAGTACGCCACCTCGGGATGTCCGGCCAGCGCGTCGGCCACGGCGCGCGGGTCGCCGTCCACGCCGATGCCGAGCAGCGCCATGGCCTGGCCGCCCATGGTCATCGGGTCGGTGACGCCGACGACCTGGACGGCCCGGGAGTCCAGGAGCCGTTGCAGGCGCTGCCGGGCGGCCGAGGCGGACAGGCCGACCTTGGGGCCGAGATCGGCGTACGTGATGCGCCCGTCGGTCTGCAGTTCGCGCAGGATGGCCCGGTCGATCTCGTCCACGTTCGTCCTCTCCCCCGTCGGCCCGGCTCCGGGCCCACCTTAACGGCGGGTCTCAGCCCGTCAGTTCGGTGACGGCCACCGGGCTCGGGCGGCACGACGGCGATGTCGGTGAGCGCGGGTTCATCCGGGACCGCGGCGCCGGCACCGTGACCGGCCCGAACGCACCGCCTCGGACCGCGGACTGCGCCGTCGGGCCTCCGCGCGCCCCCGCCGCGACGAGGTGAAGCAGACGAGTGCGGTCCATGACGTACTCCGAACGAGAAGGCGACGGAAAAAGGGGAGTGAACGGTCGAATTCGTCGCTCCAGCAATGATCTGCGACTGAATCGATCGGCTAGAGGATCGATCCATGTGTCAACCGGCTCGTTCGTTGAATCGCCGGGCAGACCGCCCCTTCCCTGCCTAGAAATATCTACGAGTATGCATATGCCGGGTTGGTGTGCCGTACCGTGCGGTCCCCTCATGGCCCGGCATCCGGAGACGCAGATGGCGGATGTGATGTGGATGCGGGGCGTGGAGTGGCTGGCGGCGGCCTCCTGCAACCCGCGGGCCTGCAAGCGGGAGTGGGACCAGGGCGACGGTGTCGCGCTGCTGGAGGCCGGGCGCTACTGGGATGTGCTCAGCGTCCCGGACGAGTTGGGCATGCTCGCCCTCGACCTGCTGTGGAGCCCGGCCCTGCCGGTGCCGGGCCCCACGCTCGCCGACGGGGGAGCCCGCCGGGTCGGGTTCTTCCTGCCGCCCGACCCCGGCAGCCGGTGGGTCGGGGCCGGGCTGCGGCACGCGAGCAAGGGCGCGTGGGTCGCGGTGCCGCCGCCGTACCGGCCAGCCGGGCTCATGGAGTGGCTGGTGCCGCCGGACGGCTCGGGCGCGCTGCACACGCCCACCGCGGTGGAGGTCGCCCTGCGCCAGGCGCACGGCACCCTGGCCGTCCTCGGGCCGCCGGACTCCGCGTGAACCCGGCGGCCCGGCCCCCTCAGCAGATCCGCGGCAACTGCTCCCCCAGCGGCATGTCGACCACCCGGGTGCCGCCCAGACCGGTACGGGCCACCACCATGCCGGGGTGGTCGGCCACCGCCTCGCCGATGATCGCGGCCTGCGCGCCCAGCGGATGCGCCCGCATCGCCGCCAGTACGGCGTCGGCGTGCTCGCGCGGCACGAACGCCACGAGCTTGCCCTCGTTGGCGACGTAGAACGGGTCGAGGCCGAGTACGGCACAGGCGCTGGCGACGGCCGGCGGGACCGGCACGTCGCGTTCCGTGATGACGACGCCGGTGCCCGAGGCGGCCGCGATCTCGTTGAGCGCGGCCGCGAGTCCCCCGCGGGTGGGGTCGCGCAGCACATGGAGGTCCGGGGTGACGGCGAGCATGTCCGCCACCAGACCGCCGAGCGCCGCGCAGTCGCTGACGATCTCCACGCCGAACTCCAGGCCCTCGCGCACACTCATGACGGCCACACCGTGCACACCGACCGGCCCGCTGACGATCACCACGTCGCCGGGCACCACCCGGGCCGGACGCAGGTCGACGCCCGCCGGGATCAGGCCGATGCCGGCCGTGTTGACGAAGATCCCGTCGCCGTGCCCGGACTCGACCACCTTGGTGTCGCCGGTCGCGACCTCCACGCCCGCCGTGCGCGCGGCGGCACCGAGCGCCTCGGCCACCCGTGCCACGGTCTCGATCTCCACCCCTTCCTCCAGGATGAATCCGCAGGAGAGGTAGGCGGCTCTGGCGCCGCTCATGGCGAGGTCGTTGACGGTGCCGTTGACCGCGAGATCGCCGATGCTGCCGCCGGGGAAGAACAGCGGCCGTACCACGAAGGAGTCGGTGGAGAAGGCCAGCCGGACACCGCCCAGGGACAGCGCGGCCGCGTCGCCCAGCTCGGCGAGGGCCGCCCCGCCGAACGCGGGCGCGAACACGTGCTCCACCAGTTCGGCGGAGAGCGTGCCCCCGCCGCCGTGGCCCATGACGACGCGGGGCTGGTCGCGCAGCGGGGCCGGGCAGGTCCAGCCTGTCACGTCCAGGGTGTCGGTGGTGTCAGGCAACGGGGCTCGCCTCCCGGGGCGCGGGCGTGTTCTGCAGGCGTCGGTAGAGGTAGTAGGCGGCGCAGGCACCCTCGCTGGAGACCATGGTGGCGCCGAGCGGGGTGCGCGGGGTGCAACGGGTGCCGAACGCCTCGCACTGGTGGGGCTTGAGCAGGCCCTGGAGGACCTCGCCGCTGCGGCACTCGGCCGGCTCCTGGGTGCGGATGCCGTCGACGCTGAACCGCAGTTCGGCGTCGTAGGCGCGGTACTTCTCGGACAGCCGCCAGCCGCTGCCGGGGATCACGCCGATCCCCCGCCAGGGCCGGTCGGTGACCTCGAAGACGTCCTCCAGCATGGCCCTGGCCGCGGGATTGCCCTCGGCCCGCACGGCCCGCGGGTAGGCGTTCTCGACGGTGTGCTCACCGCGTTCGAGCTGCGTCACGGTGCGGCGTACGCCTTCGAGGATGTCCAGCGGTTCGAAGCCGGTGACGACGATGGGCACGCGGTGGCGCCGGGCCAGCTCCGGGTACTCGTCGACGCCCATGACGGTGCACACGTGCCCGGCGGCGAGGAACGCCTGTACCCGGCAGCTCGGCGAGCGCATGATCGCCTCGATGGCGGGCGGCACCCGGACGTGCGAGACCAGCAGGCTGAAGTTGCGGATGCCGAGCCTGCGGGCCTGGTGGACGGTCATCGCGTTGGGCGGCGCGGTGGTCTCGAAGCCGATGCCGAAGAACACCACCTCGCGGTCCGGGTGTTGCTGGGCGATCCGCAGGGCGTCCAGCGGCGAGTAGACGACCCGTACGTCGCCACCCTGCCCGCGCACCTGGAACAGGTCGCGGCCCGTCCCGGGCACCCGGAGCATGTCGCCGAAGGAGCAGAAGATCACCTCGGGGCGGGAGGCGATCTCCAGGGCCTTGTCGATGACCTCCAGCGGTGTGACACACACCGGGCAGCCCGGACCGTGGATCAACTCGACTTGCTCGGGCAGGAGCTGGTCGATGCCGTGGCGGATGATGGAGTGCGTCTGCCCGCCGCAGACCTCCATCAGCGCCCAGGGCCTGGTGACCGTCGCGTGGATCTCGTCGAGGAGCCGGCGGGCCAGCTCCGGGTCCTGGAACTCGTCGATGTACTTCACTGCCGTGCCTCCTCGCCCGGGTGTCCGGTGCCCGCGTCCGCGGCGGCCTCCCAGGGGTCGCCGAACTCCTCCTGGAGCATGCCGAGTTCGGCGAAGAGTTCGAGCGTCCTGCGGGCCGATTCCTCGTCGAGCCGTTGCAGCGCGAAACCGACGTGCACGATGGCGTACTCGCCGACCTGCAGGTCGGGCAGGTACTCCAGGCACACCTCCTTGACCACGCCGCCGAAATCGACGGTGGCCACCCGGGTGCCGTCCCGTTCGTCGATGTCCAGCACTCTGCCGGGTACCGCCAGGCACATGGGCCTCTCCTCGCTGTGGGATGGTGCGTCGGTCTTCAGGGGGTCGTCCCGCCCGGGCCGGCCGTCCGGGCGGCCACCATCAGCTGCCCCAGGGCCAGTCCGCCGTCGCCGGGCGGGACCAGGCGGTGGCGGAGCACGGTGAAGCCGTCCGCCGCCAGAGCCGCGGCGCAGGCCGAGGAGAGCAGGGAGTTGAGGAACACGCCGCCGGTGAGGGCGACGGTGTCCGTTCCGTGCCGGTCCCGGGCCAGCAGGCAGACGTGGTGCACGAGGCGGGTGACGGCCCGGTGGAAGCGGGCGGCGACGGCTGCCGCGGGCACGCCGGCCCGCAGGTCGGCGACGATCGCGGCCAGGACCGGCGCCGCGTCGGCCCGCAGCGGTCCGGCACCCGGTCGCCCGTCACCGCACTCCCCCTCGCGCACGGCGAAGGCATAGGCGGCGGTGTCCGTGGCGGGGGCGCACAGCGCGGCGGCCTCCAGTTCCATGGCGGCCTGGGCCTCGTACCCGGCCCGGTGGCACACGCCGGCGAGGGACGACACCGCGTCGAAGAGGCGGCCCATGCTGGAGGTGGGCACGCAGCCGAGGCCGCGCTCCAACTGCCGTTCCAGTACACCTCGTTCGACCGGTGGGCAGGCGGCCACACAGGGCAGGTCGGCGGACCAGTCGAGGCCGGCCGCGCGCAGGTGCGCGAGCGCCATGCGGTAGGGCCGGTGCACCGCGGCGTCGCCGCCCGGCAGGGGTACGTAGGCCAGGTGTCCGACGCGGGTGAAACCGGCGTAGTCCGCGAGCAGGAACTCCCCGCCCCACACCGCTCCGTCGTCGCCGTGGCCGGTGCCGTCGAATGCCGCGCCGAGCACGGGCCGGCCGCCGTCCAGTCCGTGTTCGGCCATCGCGGCGGCGATGTGCGCGTGGTGGTGCTGGACGCGGACCACCGGCCGTCCGGCGGCGTTGCGGTCGGCCCACCGGGCGGAGCGGTAGCCCGGGTGCCGGTCGGCCGCCAGCAGTTCGGGCCGCACCGGTGTGATCGACTCCAGTTGGGCCACCGCGCGGCCGAAGGCGCGCTGGGTGGCGAGGTCGTCCATGTCCCCGATGTGCGCCGACAGCCAGGCCCGCCGGCCGGCGCCGAGACAGCACGCGTTCTTCAGGTCACCGCCGACCGCGAGGGCCGGGCGCACCGGCACGGGCAGGTCCAGGGGCAGCGGCGCGTAGCCGCGGGCGCGGCGCACCAGCAGCGGCTGCCCGTCGCACACCCGCACCACCGAGTCGTCGCAGGGCACATGGATCGGCCGGTCGTGGGTGAGCCAGGCGTCGGCCAGACGGGCGAGGCGTTCCAGGGCCTCCCCGTCGTCGGTGACGATCGGTTCGCCGGACACGTTGCCGCTCGTCATGACCAGCAGCCGGGGGCCCTCGGGGTCTCCGGGCAGGCCCAGCAGGAGGTGGTGCAGGGGGGTGTAGGGCAGCATCACGCCGAGGTCGGGGCTGCCGGGGGCGACCTGGTCCGCCGGGCGCGGACCGGCGGGTGCGGTACCGGCGCGGCGGCGCAGCAGCACGATGGGGCGGACCGGGCCGCCGAGCAGTGCGCGTTCCGCCTCGTCGGGCGACACCAGGTGTGCGATGTCGTCGAGGCCGCGGACCATCAGCGCGAACGGCTTGTCGCCCCGTGCCTTGCGCTGCCGCAGCAGTGCGACGGCCCGGGGATCGGTGGCGTCGCAGGCCAGGTGGTAGCCGCCGAGCCCCTTCACCGCGACGACCGCGCCCCGCGCCAGCAGCCGCCGTGCCCCGGCCACCGGGTCCGCGTCGGTGACCTCCTCGGGGGCGGCGCCGGGATGCGGGCGGCGGACGAGCAGGCGCAGCCGTGGACCGCAGTCCGGGCAGGCGACGGGCTGGGCGTGGAAGCGCCGGTCGGCGGGGTCGGCGTACTCGCGGGCGCAGCCGGGGCACAGCGGGAAGCGGGCCATGGTGGTGTGCGGCCGGTCGTAGGGCAGGCCGGTGACGATCGTGAGTCGGGGGCCGCAGTGGGTGCAGTTGACGAAGGGGTGGCGGTGGCGCCGGTCGGCGGGGTCGGCGAGTTCGCGCAGGCAGGCGGCGCAGGTCGCCGTGTCCGGGGGGATGAGGGCGCCGGCCGGGCCGCCGGTGCGGGAGGCGAGAATCGTGAACGCGCCGTCGCCGGTGACCGGCACGTCCTGATGGTCGACGCCGTCGACACGGGCCAGCGGCGGGGCGTCCGGCGCGATCCGCGCGCAGAACCGGCCCACGGCCGCCGGGGCGCCCTCGACCTCGACGACCACCCCGTCCGGCGTGTTGGTCACGTGCCCGGTCAGGCCGAGCGAGGTGGCGAGGCCGTGGACGTAGGGCCGGAAGCCGACGCCCTGCACCACACCGCGGACGACGACCCGGCGGCGCAGCGCCTCCTCGGTTGCCCCGGTGACGCTCACGGGTGCGACGGGACCGTGGCGTGGGTGTGGCCGCCGTGGGAGTGCCCGGCGTGCTCGTGCGGGCGGCGGGCCATGACCGGGGTGTGCGGCGGGGTGCCGTCGGCGGCGGCCAGGGCCCGCTCCAGGAGGATGCCGAGCCCCTGTTGTCCGCGCACCGACGTCAGCACCACCTCGACGCCCGGGTTGACCTGCTCGACGTGGGCGCGGAACGCCTCCTCGTCGAAGCCCACGGCCTGGGCGATGTCGGTCTTGGTGACGACCACCAGGTGGGCGAGGCCGAAGGCGGTGGGGTACTTCAGCGGCTTGTCCTCGCCCTCCGTCACGGAGGCCAGGACCACCCGCAGGCTCTCGCCGAGGTCGTAGGAGGCCGGGCAGACGAGGTTGCCGACGTTCTCCACGAACAGCAGCCGCGTCGGCTCCGGCAGCCACTCCTCGATGTGCCGGGCTAGCATCCCGGCCTCCAGATGGCACAGCCCGTCGGTGAGGATCTGTCTGACCGGGACCCCGGAACGCTTGAGCCGGGCAGCGTCGTTCTCGGTGGCGAGGTCGGCGGTGAGCGCGGCGACCGGCACGAACCGCTCACGGGCCAGGGTCAGTTCGTGCTCCAGCAGGGCGGTCTTGCCGCTGCCCGGGCTGGAGAGCAGGTTGACGACCGTGGTGCCGCGGGCCGCGAGGCGCGCGCGCAGGGCCTGCGCGGACTCGTCGTTGCGGGCGAGCACGGACTGTTGGAGATCCACCGCACGGCACATGGTTCAACGCTCCTCGACGCTCGGTTCACAAGGGGGTGCCGACGTCGTCCCGTCCTCCCAGCGCACCCCGGTGATGCGCAGTTCGCGGCCGGACAGCAGGTCGGTGCTGGCGCCCCGGCACCGCGGGCAGCTCAGCCGGGGCGGCATGCCGACCGCCCATTCGTGGTCGCAGGGCGCGCAGCGGGCCCGCCCCGGCACGGGTTCGGTGACCAGTTCGGCGCCCTCCAGCAGGGTTCCGGCACAGGCCAGTTCGAAGGAGAAGGCAAGGGCGTCGGGTACGACACCGGCCAGTTCGCCCACCTGGAGCCGCACCGAGCGCACCGCGGTGACGTCGCCGGCCCGTTCGGCGGCCTCCGCCACCTGCTCGATCACCGCCAGCGCGATGGACATCTCGTGCATCTGCCTCCGTCCGGGCGGGCCGTACGTGCACACGGAGCGGGCCGTACGTACGCGAACGGCCGTCTCCCATTAGAGGTGCGGGGTGCCGGACCGCCGGCCCGGCACGCCGCCGTGGCCGGGCCGCGTACGTCGTTTGCCGCAGCGCCCCGCCGGGGCGGGGTGCGCCGCGGGACGGGGCTCACATGCTGCGGATCTTCAGATAGCGCCGGAGGTCGGGCAGGGACTGCACGACGACCATGGCGACCGCGGCGGCCAGTGCGCCGACGACGATCTTCTTCATGGGACTCTCCTCACTTCGCTTCGCGGCTTCGGCAGTTCAGTTCACGGCGTCGGCCGGTGGACACGGTTCGGGTGCCGGGGACGCGGCCAGCAGGTCCTCGACGAGCCGGACGGCCTGCGGCACGGCCGCGGCGACCGGAGCGCTCAGCCCCATCCGCTCGTCCACCGAGGCAGGTTCGCACCCCACGACGAGGATGCGGCGCGGGGGCTCTGCGCCGGTGCCGGCGCAGAGGGTGCCGAGCAGGGCGAGCACGGCGTCCGGGGTCATGCGGTGGCCGTCCAGCGAGGCGCCCGCCGCCTCGGCCCGGCCGGCGTCCTCGTGCTCGATGACGTAGAGGGTGCCCGGTGGGCCGCCGCGTGCCGTGGCGTCCACCAGGACCAGGGTGTCGTAGCCGTCGAGAAGCCGGTAGGCGAGGTGCACGCCGCGCACCCCGATGTCGGCGACCTCGACGTGGCCGGGCAGCGGGCGGCCGGTCAGGGCGCGGGCGGTCTCCACGCCGAAGGCGTCGTCGCCGAGGAAGACGTTCCCGATGCCCGCGACGAGGATCCGGCCGGCCGTGATGGGGGCGCTCATCAGTCGTCGTCCTTCGGCCAGGCGAGTTCGTCGGGCTGGAAGTAGAGGAAGCGGCCCTGTTCGCGGCGCAGGTCGGCGCCCGGGTCGCCGTCCAGGGTGACCGCCACGTGCACCACGCCGTCCACGTCGTGCAGCACCGCCTCGACCGTCGCGCCGCTGCCGTGCAGGAACAGGTCCTGGGCGTCGGTGCGGCGCGCGCCTGGGCGCAGCACGAGGCGGCTGCCCGCGCGTACCGGCCGGCCGTCGAGGAGGACGCTGTCGTGACCGGGGTCGAAACCGGCGTCGGAGGCCGGGTCCCACCACGGGGTGTCCGGCCGCGGCACGCCGTGTTCGTCGGGGAAGCCCGCTCCGGCGTTCGGCCCGGTCGCCTCGCGCAGGCCGCGGACCGTGCCGTGCAGGCGTTCCAGCACCTCGGGTGGGAGCGAGTCCGCCAGGTCGATCACGGCGGCGGCCCGTTCGTCGGTGCCCCGCGCCTCGCGTTTCTCCTCGTCGGTGAGGGCGGCGGTGCGCAGTGCGAGGATCTCGTCGATCTCGGTCGCGTCGTACAGGGCGCCGGGGCTCTCGGGGGCGATGGCCGGGTGGTCCTCCAGGATGATCGGCGAGGACAGCACCACGTCCGTGCGGCCGGGCTCGGCGGCCAGCACCGGCCAGGTGTGCAGGTTGCGGCAGCCGGCGACCGCGCCCTTCGCCCACTGCGGCGGGTCGGTCATCGACAGGAACGAGCCGCGGTCCACGGTCAGCAGGAGGTGGGCGGCCACCAGGGAGCGCGGCAGGGCCGCGTCCCGGTCGGCGGCGCGGCCGGCCGGCGGGTTCCAGTCGCTGGTGTTCTCGGCGACCGCGGTCAGCCGCAGCACCCGGTAGGGGCCGTCGAGTTCGGCTGCCGACAGGCGCAGCCGGCCGGTCAGCGGCTCGTACCGGTGGACGGTACGGCCCGCCGTGCGGCCGTCGGCGTCGAGGACGGTCTCCTGGTCGGTGCCGGCGGGCCGCTCGACGGCGACGGTGACGTCCCCGGCGAGGAGGTCGGCGACCGGCACGACGGCCGTGACGCGTTCCTCCACCCCTTCGTCCCAGGGGACCAGCACCCGGTCCGCCAGACGGAGTTCGGAGACGGTCTCGAAACCGCCGCCCGTGACCGCCCGTTGGACGGTGCGGCGGCGGGCGCGCAGGAACCGCAGCTCGACGGCGAGCGCGGCGCCCGCCTTGGGTTCCAGCAGGCACTCGGTGTGCTGGAAGGAGTGCTCCTCGCAGTCGGCGCCCCAGCCGGGCGGCACCAGCACGCCGAACTGCCAGCGCAGCCGGTTCTTCGCGGCCGAGGCCCGGTAGGGGTAGAGCACGTAGCCCTCGAAGAGGACGGCGTCGGCCACTTTCCGGGCGACGGCGAGGCGTGCCTCGGTCTCGGGGGCGAACGCGGTCACACTCACGGAGCGGTCCTTCCGGTCGTGCTGGTGAGGACGGATCCCGGTGCGGACTCGGTCCGCGCCTGTGCGAGCAGGGCCTGTACGGTCGCCTCCCAGGAGGGCAGCGCCCGGCCCGAGCGGAACGCCAGCAGGGCGTCCATGGTGTCGCGGGGCAGCCGGATCCAGCCGCAGCCGGGGAAGTGCTGTTCGACCATCTCGCGCCAGGTGGCGACCGGCATCCGGAAGGCGGCCTCCCGGTCCCACGGGACGGGTTCGACGCGAAAGCCGCGGGCGCCGGTGAACGCCGTTCCGGAGAACAGCATCAGCAGGGGTACGTCTCCCCCGCCGAGCGCGTCGAGATAGCGGGTGGCGGCGATGTCCATGTCGTAGGTGCAGGGCACGACCAGGTCCGTCTCGGTCTCCCGGGTGAAGCCGGGGACCATCAGCGGGACCTCGGCGAACTGCACCGGCTGCAGGGTGCTGCCCCACCGGGAGGGCTCGCCGAACAGGTCCACGAGCCCGTCGGTCTCCGCGCGGTCGTAGCCGCGCCGGGCGGGTTCGACACGGATCTGGCAGCGCAGCGCCAGGGCGTGCACGGGTTCGTCGTCGGGGGTGGTGATCCGCAGCCGGAACACCAGGGTGGGGCCGGCCGCGTAGCGGTCGGCGCGCACTGCGGTGCAGGCGAAGGAGAGCCGGCTCATGGGCGGACCTCCGTGCCGACGGGCCGGGCCCGGTCCTCGACGTGCGCGAAGAAGGCGTCCAGGGCGGCCCGGGCCTCGGCCCCGCCGTCGAAGCCCTGCCACAAAAGCCGCATCCGGCCGACGAGTTCGTAGCAGATGTCGATCGGCACCAGGTAGCAGCCGCAGCCGTCGTCGGTGCGACGCACGAGCAGTGCCTCCACGTCGGGTTCGAGCAGTCCGGCGAGGGCGCTCTCGCCGAGCACCGCGCTCCAGGCGGCCGGTTCCAGTTCGCTCTCGGTGGCTCCGGCCGGACTCGGGTAGAGGGAGACGAGCCGGTCGAGTGCGGCGTTGCGGAAGAAGAAGGCGACGCCGACCGGGATGCGCAGGGTGTCCCAGGCGCGGTCGTCGAGGCGGTGGTCCGGGTCGGTGAGGTAGCGGGCGGGGACCGCTCGGAAGCGGCCGCCGCCGGCACCGGGCTGCTCCATCAGCAGGAAGCAGGCCATGCAGGCACAGACCAGGGCCCGCCGCTCGGTGTCGACGAGGTGGCGGTGGTCCGTGTCCGCCACGGGGGTCGCGCACAGTCCGCAGCGTTCCGGCTGCGGCGGGCGCTCGGACAGGAACCGGCGCAGGCCGCGGCCGGTGTGCGTCGTGGGGGCCGGGGTCGCGCTCATGCACCGGCCCCGGGACGGGTGCCGATCTGCAGCAGTGCGGGCTCGGCGGTGCCCGGCCGCACCTCGACGGCCGTGACCTCGGGCGCGAAGCAGGAGAGCGCGTCCTCGGCGGCCTGCCGCAGGTCCGGGGCGCCGGCGGCGCAGCCACAGCCCCCGCCGGAGACGGCGCGCAGCCGCAGCGTTCCCGTCACCTCGTCGAGGCCGAGGACTTCGAGCGCGTCGGGGCCGGCGCCGTCGATGCTGTCGAGGGCGCGGCCGATGCGGGCGTTCAGGTCCTCGGGGTGCAGGTCGTGCAGGAGCAGCAGGCTCGCGACGAGTCCGTCGCCGTACAGGGTCTCGGCGCGTGTCCGGTCCTCGGGGGCGGAGAGCAGTTCCAGGATCCGGGCCAGGCCCGCGCCGTAGAACTCCATGAGGGAGCGCACGAGTTCCTCGGCCGCCGCGACGGCGGCCGGGTCCCCGGTGGCGGAGAGCCGGTCGAGCACCTCCTCGATGCGCCGGCCGGCCCGTTCCGCGTGCGCCGGTGCCGCGGTGGCGCTCATCCGCCGAGTCCGCTCAGGCCGGTGGGTACGTGCATCTTCTCCACGGTCCGGCCGTCGCCGACGTACATGTGGACGCCGCACGGCAGACAGGGGTCAAAGCTGCGCACGGCGCGCATGATGTCGATGCCCTTGAAGCTGTCCGGCGGGTTCTCCTCGAAGATGGGGGTGTTCTGCACGGCGTCCTCGTAGGGTCCCGGCGTGCCGTAGGGGTCGCGGACGCTGGCGTTCCACGGGGTGGGCGGGTACGGGTGGTAGTTGGCGATCTTGCCGTCGCGGATCACCATGTGGTGGGAGAGGAGACCGCGGACCGCCTCGGTGAATCCGACGCCGATGCTCTCGTCCGGCACCTCGAACTTCTCCCAGGTCTGGGTGCGTCCGGCGCGGACCTCTTCGAGGCCCTTCTCCGCGAAGTGCAGCGCGAGGGCGGCGGTGTACGCCTGGAAGTAGCTGCGCGCCCGGTTGCGTTCCAGGGCGTTGCTCCACTTCGGGATCTTCCACTCGAAGGTCGTCTCGGGCCGGGTCATGGTGCGCGGCAGGGTGATGACGACGCTCTGCCCGGTGGCCTTCACCCCGCCGGTGTCGACCAGGCCGGCCAGGGCGGTGGACCACAGCCGGGCGAGGGGACCGCCGCCGGTGTCCAGGGCGAGGTGGTCCTTGCCGTCGAACCAGCGGGGCGACATCACCCAGCTGTACTTGTCCTCGAAGTTCCGCTTCTGCGGGGCGGGGATGGTGTGCTGGTTCCAGGGGTGGCGCGGGTCGACCGGGTTGCCCAGCGGGTCGTGGGTGACGAACTGTTCCCGGCCCGCCCAGTCCTCGTAGTAGGAACTGCCCAGCAGGATGCGGATGCCGAGGTTGATCTCGGTGAGGTCGGTGGTGACGAGCTTGCCGTCGACGACGACGCCCGGGGTGACGAACATGCGCCGTCCCCAGTCCGTCATGTTGGCGTAGGTGAAGTCACAGTACTCGGGGTCGTTGAGCGCTCCCCAGCAGCCGAGCAGGACGCGACGCCGGCCGACTTCCTCGTAGCCGGGCAGGGCCTCGTAGAAGAAGTCGAACAGGTCGTCGTGGAGCGGGACGACGCGTTTCATGAACTCCACGTACCGCATCAGACGGCTGAGGTAGTCCGTGAACAACTGGACGGAGGCGTTGGTGCCGACGCCGCCCGGGTAGAGCGTGGAGGGGTGCACGTGGCGGCCCTCCATCAGGCAGAACATCTCCCGGGTGTAGCGGCTGACCTGGAGCGCCTCGCGGTAGAAGTCGCCCTCCATGGGGTTCAGGGAGCGCATGATGTCGGCGATGGTGCGGTAGCCGTGGTCCGCTGCGTGCGGTGCCTCGGTGCGTTCGGCGAGGTCGAGGACGCCGGGGTTGGTCTCCTTGACCATCTTCTCGCAGTAGTCGACCCCGACCAGGTTCTCCTGGAAGATGTTGTGGTCGAACATGTACTCCGCGGCCTCGCCGAGGTTGATGACCCACTCGCCGAGGTGCGGCGGCTTGACCCCGTAGGCCATGTTCTGCGCGTACACCGAGCAGGTGGCGTGGTTGTCGCCGCAGATGCCGCAGATGCGGCTGGTGATGAAGTGCGCGTCGCGGGGGTCCTTGCCGCGCATGAACACGCTGTAGCCGCGGAAGACCGACGAGGTGCTGTAGCACTCGGCGACCCGCTTCTGCTTGAAGTCGATCTTCGTGTGGATGCCCAGGCTGCCCACGATCCGGGTGATCGGATCCCAGGACATCTCGATCAGGCCGCTGCCGTCGCGGGCCGCTTTGCTCGTCGGTGCCATGGTGTCAGTCGTGCCCTTCTGCGAGCGGGAGGTGCGGGAAGCGGGACGGGGCGTGGCTGCTCGTGGTGATCACCACGGCGGGCGGTACCCGGTGGTGAGCTTGCCGCCGGTGTGGCGCCACTTGGGCTCCTGGTCGACGGTGTGCTGGGTGACCGAGCGCAGTCGGCGGATCACCGCGCCGTAGGCGCCGCTGGCCTTGGTCGACAGCGTCGCGCCGGGGGGCTGGTCCATGAACGGCATGAACTTGTCGGGGAAACCGGGCATGGTGCAGGCGATGCAGATGCCGCCGACGTTCGGGCAGCCGCCGATGCCGTTCATCCAGCCGCGCTTGGGCACGTTGCACTTCACCACGGGACCCCAGCAGCCGATCTTGACCAGGCACTTGGGCGAGTCGTACGTCTCGGCGAAGTCGCCCTGCTCGTAGTAGCCGGCCCGGTCGCAGCCCTCGTGCACGGTGGCGCCGAACAGCCAGGCCGGGCGGAGCTTGTCGTCCAGGGGGATCATCGGGGCGGAACCCGCCGCCTGGTAGAGCAGGTAGGTGAGCGTCTCGGCGAAGTTGTCGGGCTGGATGGGACAGCCCGGGACGCACACGATGGGGATGCCCGCCTTGGACTTCCAGTCCCAGCCGAGGTAGTCCGGCACGCCCATCGCGCCGGTCGGGTTGCCCGCCATGGCGTGGATGCCGCCGTAGGTGGCGCAGGTGCCGATGGCGACGACGGCGAGGGCCTTGGGGGCGAGCCGGTCGATCCACTCGCTCGTGGTGATCGGCTGGCCGGTCTCCGGGTTGTCGCCGAAGCCGCACCAGTAGCCCTCGGGCTTGATCGCCTCGTTCGGTACGGATCCCTCCACCACCAGCACGAACGGGTCGATCTCGCCCCGCTCGCCCTTGAAGAACCACTCGATGAACGTGTCGGCGCCGCCGACCGGGCCGCATTCGAAGTCGATGAGCGGCCAGTGGACCTCGATCTTCGGCAGCCCCGGCAGCACGCCGAGCGCGATCTGCTCGATGCTCGGCTGCATGGCGGCGGTCAGCGCGACCGAGTCGCCGTCGCAGCTCAGCCCGGCGTTGATCCAGAGGATGTGGATCGTGGGCGTCTCGTCGGCGGTCGTGCCGCCGGCGTCCGTCGTCTCGGCAGTGCTGTGCTTGGCCCGAGTCATGCGACCGCCTCCTCAGGGAGGTAGAGGATAAAAGCAGACATTCCGACTGCCTTTTTCGTGTTACTTCGTATCAGGCGTCCGGGCGCGGTGAGAGGTCTGTTTGGTCCGTTCCAGTGACACGGGGTGCGGACCGGCCGCCGGGCTCGGCGGCCGCGCGCGGGCCCGCGGCGCGGGGGAGGTGCGGCGGCGTGCCGGCCGGGCGCTGCTTGCGGACGAAGGCCCGGCGCAGCGCGTGGTACGGGGCGTCCGGGTCGTCGAAGGTGCGGCGCATCCGGGCCAGCTCGCGGTCCCGGAACACGGACAGCGGTTCGACGGCCTCCTGGCGGTCCAGTTCGGCCTTCTTGTCCGCGATCCGGGACGACGTCCCCGGTACCGCCGCCAGCCGGGCCGCCAGCCGGGCCACCTGCCCGGCGAAGTCCCCGGGCGCGCACTCGACGACCCGGTCCGCCAGGCCCATCCGCAGGGCTCCGGCGGCGCTCACCGGAAGGGCCTCCCGCATCAGCCGCTCGGCCGCCGCCGCTCCCACCCGGCGGGGCAGTGAGTACGTCCAGTACTCCGATCCGTACAGGCCCATGAGCCGGTAGTGCGGGTTCAGCACGGTCCCTGACCGGCACCACACCTCGTCGGCGGCCAGGGCGAGCATCACCCCGCCGGCCGCGGCGTTGCCGCCGAGGGCGCAGACCACCAGGCGGTCGGTGGTCGTCAGGACGGCCTCCACCAGGTCGTCGATGGCGTTGATGTTGGCCCAGGACTCGGCGGCGGGATCCGCGGCGGCCTCGATGACGCCGAGGTGGATGCCATTGGAGAAGAAGTCGCGCCGGCCGCCCAGCACCAGTACGCCGGTGGGGCGTGCGCACGCCTCGCGGTAGGCGGCGAGCAGGCGTCGGCACTGCGCGGTGCTCATGGCGCCGCCGGGAAAGGCGAACTCCAGGAAGCCGATGTCGCCGTCCTCCCGGTAGCCGATGTCGGTCCAGCCGCACCGGCTCGCGTCGGTGGTCGGGGCGGGCGCGAATTCGGGCAGGTCGGGCAGCAGGTCCCCGAGGGCCGTCACCGCCGGCAGCTTGACGGCGGGCGGCCGGCCGGGCAGCCGTCTGCGGCGCAGTTCCGGGATCCACACGGCGCCGTCGGCCGTGGCCCGGCAGACCGCACCGGCCCGGGTGGCCAGCAGGGCCCCCGGGGCGCCGTACAGGTGGTGTTCGGGATGGCCGCCGTGCAGGTACCACTCCTCGCCGTACAGGACGTCCAGTACGCCGGGCCGGGAGTCCGCGGCGCGCAGCTTGCGCACGACCGTCCGGGTGGAGTCCGCACTCCAGTCGATCCGCCGGACGCTCTGGTCGAGGTAGGGGCGGGCCCGCCCGGCCCGCTGCGGTTGCGGCGTGAACGAGCCCGACCCGAAGCGCTCGACGGCGAGGACGACGGCGGCCAGCGCGGCGTCGGCGACCTCGCCCCGGTACAGGTCGCTCTTGCCCACCGGGGGCACGGGGCAGCGCACCGACGCCCACACGGCACCGGCGTCCATCTCCTCCTCCGCCTGGAGGACCGTGACTCCCCAGTCCTCGGCGCCTTCCTGGATCGCCCAGTCCAGCGCGGACGGCCCGCGGTCCCCCAGAGGGCCCGGGTGCACGACGAGACAGGGCCACGCCGTCCACACCTCGCGGGGGATCGCCGTCGTCAGCATCGGTGCGACGACCAGCCCGGGGGCGTGCCGCCGGACGGTCTCGGCCAGTTGGTGGCCGGGGAGGGCGAGTTCCACCGCGATGGTGTGCCCGCGGTCCCGCAGTTCGGCGTGGACCCGTTGGGTGAGGCTGTTGAAGGCGCTGGCCACGAGCAGAATGTGCACGGTGTACTCCCGGCGGACGGAGACGCGGGCCGGCCCGACCGGCCGATGCGATCGTCGGACACACGCCGCCCGGCGTCCCGGCGACCGGCTGCCCGGGTCACCCGAAAGCGGACGCCCGCACCGCCACCCGGCCGTCTGCCGCCGCCCTGGACCCGCGCCCGCCCGGTCCCTGCCCGGGGCGGCTCTCCGTCCGCGCGGGGCCGTCCGGTGCCGGCCGCGTCCAAAACGCGGCGCGGGGGCGCGACCGGACCCCCGTACCGGTCGTGCCCCCACCGACTGCTGAACCTATGTGCGTAACGCCCCGGGGGGGTATCGCGCCGATGCCCGCCGTCGGACCACGAGGACTCACCTGTGCACAGTCAAGTCCGTTTAGCCCGGTTCATTACCCCGCTGCGTACGACGCAGAACGGGCTCGGTGAGATCACCGACGACCAGGTGGGCCAGGACGACCTCGTAGAGATCGCTGCCCGCGGCGAGAAGCTGGCGTTCCAGGACGGGTTCCGCGCTGCGGACGTGCTCGCGCACGGTCTGGGCGTGGACCCCGAGGTCCTGGGCGGCTCGCTCCGCGTTCCCGCCCGCGGCGATCCAGGCACGCAGCGTGCCGCGCAGGTCGCGCCCGTCGTGGACCAGGCGGTCGAGGAGGTCGTGGGCCCAGGTGCGGATCGCGGTCCCGGCGAGCAGACCGCCGAGCCGGACGGCGGGCGGCTCGGCGGGCGGCCCCTGAGGTCCGGGTGCGGCACAGCCCGCCTGGGTGTTCAGCGCGAGGTGGACGGTGGCCCGGACGGCGAGGTCGGAGAAGTCGGTGCGCAGCAGCGCCTCGACGCGGTCCATGCGGGCCCGGACGGTGTTGCGGCTGACGCCGAGCACCTTCGCCGCGTTGACCGCGGTGTACTCCAGTCCCAGCCGGGTGGTGGCGAGCAGTTCGGCCCGGGTGTGGTGGGGCAGGGTGTCCAGCGGCCGCAGCACGTCGGCGGACCAGGCGCGCAGGGCGGTGAGGTCCATCAGCGTCTGCGGATGGGTGCGCTCCGCGTAGACGGCCGACTGGTCGGGGCGGAAGTGGGCGACGGCGAGGGCGCTGATGGCCTGGCCGTAGGCGAGCGAGGTGCGGGCGAGGCTCTGCCGGACGCTGCCGCCGAGATAGATGCCGGGGCGGCTGTCGACGAGCGAGCGCAGCCGCTCCCCGGCCACCGCGGTGGGGGTGACGACGATGATGTGCCGGTCCATCGCGGGGCAGCGCACGACGAGGGCCCGGCCGCCGGTCGCCTCGATGCACTCCTCGACGAGCCCGTCCCGCGTCTCGGCGGCCCCTTCGACGACGTACACGCTGGCGGTGTCGGTGTCGAGCAGGCCCGGCCACAGGCCCGCGGCGACCCGGCGGGCCGCAATGGTGTCCTCCACCATGAGCAGTTGCAGGATCGCCAGCCGCAGGTCGGCGGTGGCCCGTCTCAGGCGCTGCCCGGCGGCCGTCAGTTCGCCTTCGCGCAGCAGGAGTTCGACGACCGGGGCGGTGCGGGTCACGATCTCCGCCGCCCGCCGGTCGAACGGGGCGGCCCGGGCGACGGCCAGCACGCCCGTCGACGCCTGGACCGGTCCGTAGTGGCGCACCGCGACCAGGCGGACGTACCGCCCGTCGTCCTCCACGGCGGCCGAGGAGATCCGTCCGGTCACCACGTCCGTGACCAGCGTGTCGGCCAGTGGCACCGGAGCGCCCGCGAGTACGGCTCCCGTGTCGTCCCACACGCACACGGCGCCGTCCACGGCCCGGGCGAGCCAGTCGACCACCCTGCGCAGTTCGCGTGCGCCGGGACGCAGTTGGTCGAGGAGTTCCTCGGCCCATGCGGTGTCCGCGGCGCTCAGTATCCGGGTGCGGGGGCCCTTGTCCGCCAGGCCGGCCATCTCGCGCTTCTCCTCGTTCATCCGGTTGCCCTAGGTGTGGGGAGCGACGCTACCGGACGCGCGGCCCGCTTTTCGCCCGGCCTCCGCCGCACCGGCACGGGGGCGCAGGTCACCGCCGGCGGCCCCGGGGGACGGGTCGCCGACGGTGACGGCCGGCTCGGACCCGGGGGAAGGGCGCCGAGCGGCTGGACGTCGGCTTCCCCGAAAGCCCGAGGTCATGCCCGCGGATTCGCGCCGCCCGAGGACGGCCGGCCGCAGGAGGTGTGCGGGGGGCCGGTGACGGCGTACCGCACACCCGGGGCCCCGATCCCACCGCGCAGTCCCCTTGGCCGGCGGCTCTCCACCCGTGCGGCGTCCGCCTCCCGGACGGCATAGGCTCGGCGGATGGCGAAGTATTTCGATGTGCACCCCGAGAACCCGCAGCCGCGCAGCATCACGCAGATCGCCGATGCCGTGCGCTCTGAGGCCCTCATCGCGTACCCCACCGACTCCTGCTACGCCCTGGGGTGCCGGCTCGGCAGCCGTGACGGCATGGAGCGGATCCGGTCGATCCGGCACCTCGACGACCGGCACCACTTCACCCTGATGTGCCGGGACTTCGCGCAGCTCGGTCAGTTCGTACGCGTGGACAACGACGTGTTCCGCGCCGTCAAGGCATCGACGCCAGGCAGCTACACGTTCATCCTCCCGGCGACCAGGGAGGTGCCGCGCAAGCTGCTGCACCCGAAGAAGAAGACCGTCGGCGTCCGCATCCCCGACCATGTGGTCACCCAGGCGCTGCTGGCCGAACTCGGCGAACCGCTGCTGTCCAGCACCCTGCTGCTGCCCGACGAGGAGGAACCGCTGACGCAGGGCTGGGAGATCAAGGACCGCCTCGATCACGTGGTGGACGCGGTGGTCGACTCCGGGGACTGCGGCACCGAACCGACCACCGTCGTCGACTTCTCCGGCGGCGAGGCCGAGATCGTACGGCACGGAGCGGGTGACCCGGCACGCTTCGTCTGAGGCCGGCTGTGGGACACAAGGACCCGGTGCGCAGCCCGGATCCTGCGTGACAGCATGGCCCGTACACCTGCCGCCGAGGGCACGTCCGCTCCCCGACGGCCCTCCGCAGAGAGGCAGCACGCCATGACCGCCGTACAGGGAACCACCGTGGAGATCCCGACCGAGGACGGTATCGCCGACGCCTACCTCGTCCATCCCGGTGACGGGCGTCCCCGTCCGGCCGTCCTGTTCTACCAGGACGCGTTCGGGCTGCGCCCGCATCTGCAGTCGATGGCCGACCGGCTGGCCGGGGCCGGCTACACGGTCCTGCTGCCGAACGTGTTCTACCGCAACGGGCGGGTGCCCGTGTTCGACCTGCCCGAGTTCATCGACCCGGCCGCCCACCCGAACATCTGGCAGCAGATCATGCCGGTCATGATGGCGCTGACGCCCGAACTCGCGATGCGTGACGCGGGCGCCTGGCTGCGTTTCCTCGCCGACAGCCCGCTGGTGGCCGGCGGTCCGGTCGCGACGACCGGCTACTGCCTGGGCGCCCGGCTGTCGCTGCTCACCGCGGGCACCCACCCGGACCGGGTCGCGGCTGCCGCCGGGTTCCACGGCGGACACCTCGCCATCGAGGAGCCGGACAGCCCGCACCTGGTCGCCGGACGCATCACCGCCGAGGTGTACTTCGGCCACGCCGACCAGGACGCCTCGCTGCCGCCGGAGCAGATCCAGCGGCTGGAGGACGCCCTCACCGCCGCGGGCGTGCGACACCGGTGCGAGGTCTACCCGGGCGCCCACCACGGGTACACGCAGGCCGACACCCCGGCCTACGACCAGGAGGCGTACGAGCGGCACTGGAGCGCGCTGCTCGACCTGCTGGAGCGCACCTTCTGACACCGCGCCGTGGGGTGCCCGTGCCGCCACGGGCACCCCACGGGCTCCGTCCATCACATTGACATGCACGCGTCTTGACGGAACGCTGAGAGCGCTCTCAGACAGGTACGGACCACGGTCCGTACGGCCCCGACCCCCACACGGAGGTGGAGAGTGCTCATACGACTCACACGCCGCGCGCTGCCCCTGACGGCCGCGACCGCCCTGACCGGCGCGCTGCTCGCACTCGGCGCACCGGACCCGGCCGACGCCGCGGTGCCGGACACGATCGCCCTCACGGTGACCAACGACTCCGGCCGCGGCGACCCGGTGTACCTCTACGACATCGGCACCCAGCTGTCCACCGGGCAGCAGGGCTGGGCCGACGCGAACGGTACGTTCCACGCGTGGCCCGCCGGCGGCAATCCGCCCACTCCGGCCCCCGACGCGGCCATCCCCGGCCCCGCCGCGGGACAGTCGAAGACGATCCGGATCCCCAAGTTCTCCGGCCGGATCTACTTCTCCTACGGCCAGAAACTGGTGTTCAAGCTGACCACCGGCGGGCTGGTGCAGCCGGCGGTGCAGAATCCCGGCGACCCCAACCGGGACATCCTCTTCAACTGGTCCGAGTACACGCTGGGCGACGCGGGGCTGTGGCTGAACAGCACCCAGGTCGACATGTTCTCCGTGCCGTACTCGGTCGGCGTACGGCGGGCGGACGGGAGCACGGGCACCACCGGACACCTCAAGCCGGGCGGCTACGGCGCGGCGTTCAGCGCGCTGCGCGCGCAGTCGGGCGGCTGGGGCGGCCTGATCCAGAACCGCTCCGACGGCACGGTGCTGCGGGCGCTCTCACCCGGGCACGGCCTGGAGACCGGGGCACTGCCGGCGTCCGCCATGGACGACTACGTGAACCGGGTCTGGGACAGGTACAGCACGCAGACGCTCACGGTCACGCCCTTCGGCGACCAGCCGGACACCAAGTACTACGGCCGGGTCTCGGGCGGTGTCATGAACTTCACCGACGGCTCGGGCGCGGTGGTGACGAGCTTCCAGAAACCGGACGCGGACAGCGTGTTCGGCTGCCACAAGCTGCTGGACGCGCCCAATGACGCGGTGCGCGGACCGATCTCCCGCACGCTCTGCGCGGGGTTCAACCGCTCCACGCTGCTGACCAGTGCGAACCAGCCGGACAACAACCCGGCCGGCTTCTACCGGGACGCGGTGACCAACCACTACGCCCGTGTCATCCACGGACAGATGGCCGACGGCAAGGCGTACGCGTTCGCCTTCGACGACGTCGGGAACCAGGAGTCCCTGGTGCACGACGGCGCCCCGCAGGAGGCGTACCTCACGCTGGACCCGCTCAGTTGACGCGACGGGCGTCCCGCACGCGCAGTGGTTCCGCGTGCGGGACGCCCGTTGCGGTGCGCCGGTGCGCGCTGGGTCAGCTGGTCGTGACGGCGGTGTCGTCCACCACGAAGCTGGTCTGGAGGGCGGGGTCCTCGACTCCGGAGAACTTCAGGGTGACCGTCGAGCCCGCGAAGGAGGACAGGTCGAAGGTCTTCTGGCTGTAGCCGGAGGCGGCGTCGAGGTTCGAGTACGTCGCCAGGGTGGTCGAACCGGCGGTCACCGTCAGCGTGTCGTACTGCGTGCTGTCGGTCTCGTCGGTGTCGACGTGCAGGTAGAAGGTGAACGACGCCTTGCAGCCGGCCGGGACGGTCACCGACTGGGACAGGGTGTCGGTGTGCGTGCTGCCGTAACCGCTCAGCCATGCCTTGTAGGAGCCGGTGTGCGCGGCCTGCCGGGTGTCGTTGGTGATCACGCCGCTGGTGGCGGCCCAGGCGGTGCTGCCCGACTCGAAGCCGGGGTTGCCGAGCAGTTGGGCCGAGGTGCAGTTGCCGCCGCCGCCGGAGTTCACGGTCCAGGTGAAGGAGGCCGTGCCGGTGGCGCCCGTGGAGTCCTTGACGGTGACGGTGGTGCTGTTGCCGCCCGCCGTCGTGGGCGTGCCGGAGACCAAGCCGGTCGAGCTGTTGATCGACAGGCCGGCCGGCAGGCCGGCCGCGGAGTACGTGAGGGCTCCGGCGTTACTGCTGCTCGCCGAGATCTGCAGGTTCACGGCGGTGCCCACGGTGGACGACTGGTTGCCCGGGTTGGTCACCGTGACGCCGTTGGCGGGCGGGGTGATGTGGCTGCCCACGCCGATGCCGGCGAAGGCGTTGCCCACCCCGGCGTACTGGACGGAGTTGGCGCCGTAGAGGGCGGTGGCCGCGTTCAGGGCGGCGGTGCGGGCCGCGGCGTAGTTGGTGGAGGACGTCATGTACGTGGTCAGCGCCTTGTACCAGATCTGCAGGGCCGCGGCCCGGCCGATGCCGGTGACGGCGACGCCGTCGGAGGTCGGGCTGTTGTACGTGACGCCGTTGATGGTCTTGGTGCCGCTGCCCTCGGACAGCAGGTAGAACATGTGGTTGGCCGGGCCCGAGGAGTAGTGCACGTCGAGGCCGCCGATGCCCGAGTACCAGCTGTCCTTGGAACCGCCGTCCTTGCTGGGCTTGTCCATGTAGCGCAGCGGGCTGCCGTCGCCGTTGATGTTGATCTTCTCGCCGATGAGGTAGTCGCCGACATCGCTGGCGTTGCCCGCGTAGAACTCCACGCCCGTGGCGAAGATGTCGGAGGTCGCCTCGTTCAGGCCGCCGGACTCACCCGAGTACGTGAGGTTCGCGGTGGCCGAGGTGACGCCGTGGCTCATCTCGTGCCCGGCCACGTCCAGCGAGGTCAGGGCGTGGGTGTTGCCGGAGCCGTCGCCGTAGGTCATGCAGAAGCAGCTGTCGTCCCAGAAGGCGTTGACGTAGTTGGAGCTGTAGTGGACGCGGGAGTAGGCGCCCACACCGTTGTTCTCGATGCCGTTGCGGCCGAAGGTGCTCTTGTAGAAGTCCCACGTCTCCTGGGCGCCGTAGGCGGCGTCGGCGCCCGCGGTCTGGGTGTTGGAGCCGGACCCGGTGCCCCAGACGTCGTCGGCGTCGGTCATCAGGGTGCCGGTGCCGGAGGAGCCGCCGTTGAGGCTGTAGGTCTTGTGACCGCCGCGGGTGGTGTCGTACAGCTGGTACGACGAACCGGACAGCGTGGTGTTCAGCGAGACGGTGCCGCTGTACTGGGTGTTGCCGGTGCCGGTCTTGATCGCCTGGTACCGGTTGAGTTCCTGGCCGGTCGTGGCGTCGGTGATGACGTGCAGCCGGCTGGGCGTGCCATCGTCCTGGAAGCCGCCGATCACCGTCTCCCAGGCCAGCTTCGGGGTGCCGCTGCCGGCCCAGATCACCTTGCGGGCGCTGTCCGTGCTGGGCTGCTGCGCGTCGAAGGAGCGGGCGGCCTTGAGCGCCTTCGTCTCGGCGGCGGACTTGGTGAAGGCCGGTGTGGTGGAGGCGACCGCGATGGTGCGCTTGGTGTTGAAGGTGGCGCTCACGGTGCCGGCGGCCAGCGAGGCCGGCGGGGTGTGTACGACGAGGTCGCCGCCGAGGACGGGGAGGCCGTCGTAGGTGCGCTCGTAACGGGTGTGCACGGTGCCGTCGTTGTCCTTGACGACGTCCTTGACGACCAGTTTCTCCTTGGCACCGAGGCCGAGGGTGCGGGCCGTCCCGGCGGTCCCGTCCTGGGCGTCCTTGATCAGTGCGGTGCGCTGGGCCGGGCTGAGCCTGGTCTCCAGGGCGCCCGTGCGCAGGCCGCCGGGGTGTGGGGCGGCGGGCTGGGCGGACACCGGGACGGACTGCATGCCGACGGCGAGGAACGCGGCGGCGGAGACCAGAGCGGCTCCGACCGTGGACCGTCTGTGGGGAAGGGGTCTCACTCGTACTCCTCCTGCTGCGGCCGCCTGTTCGCGGCCGGTGACAGACCGGGCAGACGGGATGTGCTGTCCGGGGGAGAGCTGAGCTGTGCGCGACCGTGGTCACGAAGGGACCAGGGGACTTCGCGCGGGGCGAGGGGAGGATTTCAGCTTTGACCCAGCCATGTCACTACGGCCCCGACATTCGAGGGTTTTCCCTATCCGCAGGTCAAGGCGGGCCTGCGGGACACCCCTAACCCTCACGGGCTGGACGAGAATGCGGCCATGGACGACACGACGGACGAGGTGCGCCAGGCGATAGCCGGCGAACTGCAACTGATGGATCCCCGGGTGCGAGCCTCGCGGGAGCGTGCCGCGCGGCTGCTCGACCCGGAGTTCGTGGAGGTGGGCGCGTCCGGACGGCGCTGGACCTACGCGTCGACACTCGCCGAACTGCCGGCCCTGCCGGGCGCTTCGCCGGACGGCCCGCGCTACGAGCCCGGGGAGATCTCCGGGGTGCGGCTCGCGCCCGGCCTGGTGCACCTGACGTTCGAGGCCGTGCTCGGCGAGCGCCGGACCAGGCACAGTTCGATCTGGCGCAAGGGCCCCGGGGACGCGGGCTTCCGCATGTACTACCACCAGGCCACCCGGGTACCGCCCGACGTGGACTGAGCGGACCGCGCGGTCCCGCCGGACCGCTACGACCAGGTGGAAGCAGCCCGGCGCGGTCGGGCACGAGGACTACGTGCAGATCCGCACCGGACGGGCGACCCTGCTGGGCCCGGTGCTCGGACCGCAGGCCGCCGCCCGACTCACCAGCGGCCTGCCTGGGTGCCGGTGACCGGCTCGGACGGCCTGCCGTCCACGCCCACCGGCACGTCACCGGCGAGCATGACCCGGTGCATGGTCCGCGGGAAGTCCAGGTGGGCGTTGTCGGACGGCGCCAGGTGGATGGTGGCCCGGTTGTCCCAGAACGCCACGCTGCCCGGCTCCCAGCGGAAGCGGACCGTGTACTCGGGCCGGACCGCCTGGGCGAGCAGCAGCTCCAGCAGGGCGGCGCTCTCCGGCCGGGAGACGTCCACGATCCGCTCCAGGTAGTAGCCGTTGACGGAGAGCACCCGCTCGCCCGTCTCCGGATGGACCCGCACCAGCGGGTGCACGGAGGCCACCTGATGGTCCAGCAGATGACGCTGATAGGCGTCGTCACCCGGCCGGGACTGGTAGCCGACGCCGAGCCGGTGCTCGGCGCGCAGGCCGTCCGCGAACGCCCGCACCGGTGCGGACAGCCCGGCGTAGGCGGCGGCCAGGTTGGACCAGGTGGTGTCGCCCCCGTACGGCGGGACGGTCTCGGCCCGCAGGATCGTCGCGGCGGGCGGGTCGATCCGCGCGCCGTGGTCGCAGTGCCAGCCGCGCAGCAGGGTGTGCCGGCGGCGCTCCAGCCACTCCTCGCGCTCCATGCCGTACCGGCCGCCCAGTTCCAGCCGGTCGGCGGTGGTCTCCACCGCCGGATGGTCCGCCGGCGAGGCGCTGCCGCGCCGCCCGGGGACGACCGGCTCGCCGAAGCGGCGGGCGAAGGCGACGTGACCGGCGTGGTCCAGGCGCTGCCCGCGGAAGAACACCACCTTCCAGCGCAGCACCGCCGCCCGGATCAGGGCGACCACCGCGTCGTCGAGGCCGCCGGCCAGGTCGACACCCGTGATCTCGGCACCGATGTGCCCGGCGACCGGCCGCACCTCGACCCCGGCCACCGGCTGTGCCCGCCGTCCCGTGTCCCTGTCCGCCGTCATGGCACCGTCCCGCCCGTCGGGTTGATCACCGCTCACCCTATCCGTGACGCTGGGAGCAGGACAGAGCCGAGGAGAGGTCCCATCGTGATCAGTATTCCGACGCACACGCTCAACGACGGTACGGCGCTGCCCGGCGTCGGCCTGGGCACCTGGCCGATGAGCGACGCGCAGGCCGAACCGGCGGTGCGCGAGGCGCTGTCGGCCGGTTACCGCCTGGTCGACACCGCGGCGAACTACCGGAACGAGACCGGGGTCGGCCGGGGTATCGCAAGCAGCGGCGTGCCCCGGGAGGAGATCGTGGTGACCACGAAGCTCCCCGGCCGCCACCACGGCTACGAGGAGACCCTGACGTCCTTCGAGGAGTCCCGGCGGCGGCTGGGGGTGGAGTACGTGGACCTGTACCTGATCCACTGGCCGCTCCCCCGCGTCGGCAGGTACGTCGACTCGTGGCGGGCGATGATCAAGCTGCGCGAGGACGGTCTCGTGCGTTCCATCGGGGTCTCCAACTTCACTCCCGGGCACATCGGGCAGTTGGAGGAGCAGACGGGCGTGCTGCCGTCCGTCAACCAGATCGAGTTGCATCCCCTCTTCCCGCAGGACGAGTTGCGCGCGTTCCACGCGGGCAAGGGCATCGTCACGGAGAGCTGGAGCCCGCTGGGCCGGGACGGGGGGCTGCTGCTCACGGACCCGGCCGTGGTGTCGGTCGCCGATGCGCTCGGGGTGACGCCCGCCCGGGCGGTGCTGCGCTGGCACGTCCAGCTGGGCGCGGTGCCCATCCCGAAGTCGGCCGACCCGGGCCGGCAGCGCGACAACCTCGACGTGTTCGGCTTCGAGCTGGACGACGCCCAGATGTCCGCGCTCTCGGACCGCGTGCACCGGCGCCTGGGCGGGGACCCCGAGACCCACGAGGAGTTCTGAGCCGCCGCCCGGCTGCTGCTCCCGGATCTGCTGCTGCGGGGCGTCCCCGGTTGGCGCGGGCACGCAGGATCGCCACGGGCCTCCGCGGTCGGCCCCGGCCCGGCGGGCCGCCCAGCTGGGCCCGTCCGCCCGGCGCGTCGACCGGGCCGGGCGGGGTACCCGGGTCGCGGGACGGCCGTACGGAGGGAGACGCACGTGGGTACCGACGACCGGCTGCGGACATACCGCGGCAAGCGGGACTTCCGGCGCACGCGTGAGCCGTCGGGTGCTGCGGCCCGCGCGGCGGGCGGACCCCGGTTCGTGGTGCAGATCCACGACGCGCGCCGGCTGCACTTCGATTTCCGGCTCCAGGTCGGCGACGTGCTGAAGTCCTGGTCGGTGCCGAGGGGCCCGTCCACCGATCCGGGGGACAGACGGCTGGCCGTGCCGACCGAGGACCATCCGCTGGAGTACGAGTACTTCGAGGGGGTGATCCCGCGCGGCGAGTACGGGGGCGGGACGGTGATCGTCTGGGACCGGGGGACGTACGAACCGCTCAGTCACGACCACGCCGGGAGGCCGGTCGACTTCGCCAGGTCGCTGGCCGACGGACACGCCACGTTCCGGTTGTACGGCGCCAAGCTGCGGGGCGAGTACGCCCTGACCCGGTTCCGGGGCCGTGCCGGGGAGTACGCCTGGCTGCTGGTCCGGATGGGCCCCGGCCGCTCGGCCGGGCACGGCACCCCGGACCCGCGCCGGGCCCGCTCGGTCCGCACCGGACGGACCCTCGCCCAGGTCGCCGCCGCGGACGCCGGCCCGGTCCGCTGATCATTCCTCGGGCAGCGGCTGTTCCGCCCAGATCGTCTTGCCGCCGGCCGTCTGCCTGCTGCCCCAGCGCTGGGTGAGCTGGGCCACCAGCAGGAGTCCCCGGCCGCCCTCGTCGAAGGCGTGCGCGCGACGCAGGTGCGGCGAGGTGGAGCTGCCGTCGGAGACCTCGCAGATGAGCGCACGGTCACGGATCAACCGCAGCCGGATGGGCGGCTCGCCGTAGCGGATCGCGTTGGTGACGAGTTCGCTGACGACCAGCTCGGTGACGTAGGCGGCTTCCTGGAGACCCCAGACGGCCAGTTGGCCGGTCACCGCCTGCCGGGCGATGGCCACATGCGCGGGGTCGGGCGGCACGTCCCAGGTGGCCACGCGGTCGGCGCCGAGTGCCCGGGTACGGGCCAGCAGCAGGGCCACGTCGTCGCTGGGCTGTTCGTCGAGGGGCGCTTTCACCAGGGTGTCGCAAAGGGTGTCGAGCGAGTCCGCAGGAGTGTTCAGGGCCTGCAGCATCTCCCTCGTCCCCCGGTCCACGTCGAGGTCGCGGTTCTCCACGAGGCCGTCGGTGTAGAGGGCGATGACCGACCCCTCGGGCAGTTCGAGTTCCGTCGACTCGAACGGCAGGCCGCCGACGCCCAACGGCGGGCCCGCCGTCATCTGCACGAGTTCCGCTTCGGCTCCGGGCCGCAGGACTGCCGGTGCCGGGTGGCCCGCAGCGGCCAGCGACATGCGGCGCGAGACGGGGTCGTAGACGGCGTACAGGCAGGTCGCGGTCAGTTCGGGGGCCTGGTCGTCGTCCTCGTCCGCCGCGAGGTGGGTGAGCAGGTCGTCCAGGTGGGTCAGCAGTTCGTCCGGGGGCAGGTCCACGTCGGCCAGGGTCCGTACCGCCGTACGCAGCCGGCCCATGTTGGCCGAGGACTGGATGCCGTGGCCCACCACGTCGCCGACGACCAGGGCGACCCGGCTGCCGGAGAGCGGGATCACGTCGAACCAGTCGCCGCCGATGCCGGCCAGCGACCCGCAGGGCAGATAGCGGTGGGCCACGTCGACCGCCGCCTGGGCGGGCAGGCCGCTGGGCAGCAGGCTGTGCTGGAGGGCGAGGGCCGTGCTGCGTTCGCGGGCGAAGCGGCGGGCGTTGTCGATGCAGACGGCGGCGCGGCTCGCCAGTTCCTCCCCGAACGCGGCGTCGTCGCCGCCGAAGTTCCTCGGGTGCCGCCGGCGCACGGCGACCACGACGCCGAGGGCGGTGCCGCGCGCCCGCAGCGGCACCGCGAGCATGGAGTGGACGCCCTGGCGGTAGCCGCTGCGCTCGGGGGAACGCGCGTTGCGTTCTTCGAGCCAGCGGACCAGGTCCGGCTCGCCCTCCTCGCTGAACACCACCCGGCCCTCGCGGAGCGCGCGGGCCGGCGGACAGTCCTCCGGGCAGGGGTCCTGCTCGCCGGGCTGGACCACGGCCTCGGGGGTGCCTTTCGAGATGGAGGTGTGCGCGACGCGGCGCAGCACGAATGCGCCGCGCGGCATCGCGGGCGGCTGCTGGTCCGTGCCGAGCACCCAGTCGAGCAGGTCCACGCTGGCGAAGTCGGCGAACTGCGGGACCAGGAGTTCCACCAGTTCCTCGGCGGTGCGGACGACGTCCAGGCTGGTGCCGATGCGGGTCGCGGCCTCGTTGAGCAGGGCCAGCCGCCGCCGTGCCCAGTACTCCTCGCTGTTGTCGAACGCGGCCAGCGCGACACCGGTCGGCTCGCCCTCGCCGTCCGTGAGGGGCCACATCTGGATGTTCCATGCCTGCTGCGCCGCCCGGCCGGGCGGGCTTTCGAAGGTCTCGAAGCGGACCGGTTCGCCGGTCTCGGCGACCTCGCGCAGATGGCGCAGGAAGCCGCGGTCGTACCCGGACTCCTGCATGCTGTCCGCGTAGTACCGGCCGAGCAGTGCTTCCTCGGGCAGGCCGAGGTATTTGCACGCCTCGTCGTTGAGGCGGAGGTAGTGCTGCCGGGTGTCGAAGACCGACATCGACATGGACGCCTGCTGGAAAGCGCGCTCGGCCATGCTCGGACCGGCCGGCTCGGGAGGGTCGGCGGTGATCACGAACCCGACGGGCTGCCCGGCCGGGCCGAGTACGGGACAGGCGGTGAGGACCACCTCGACGCGGTGGCCGTCGAGGTGGCGGAGGGCGACGACCCCGGTCTGTGCCTCGACGGTCCCGGGCGGTATCTCCTCGGCAAGCAGCCGGACGGCGGGTCTGCCCACGATCTCCTCAGCCGGATGACCGGTCAGCTTCTGCGCACCCTCGCTCCACCCTGTCACCGTCCCGAGGGCGTCGACCACCGCCGTGGCCGCGAGATGCTCCATATGCCCCAGGATGATCCCATCGTCCCCGCGCATCAAACGCGGGGCGGGACGGCCTCACTCCTGGCGGGCGCGCAGCGCGGCCAGGGCACGGTCGGCATGGGTGTTCATGCGCAGTTCGCTGCGGACCACCTCGACGACGGTGCGGTCCGGGGCGATGACGAAGGTGACCCGCCGGGTGGGGGCCAGTGTGAAGCCGCGCAGGACGCCGAATCGCTCGCGGACCGCGCCGTCGGTGTCGGCGAGCAGCGGCATGCCGAGGGTGTGGTGTCCGGCGAATTCCTGCTGGCGTTCGACGGAGTCGCCGCTGATGCCCACCGGCCGCGCGCCGACCGCGGCGAATTCGGCGGCCAGGTCACGGAAGTGGCAGGCCTCCGCGGTGCAGCCGGCCGTCAGGGCCGCCGGATAGAAGAACAGCACCACCGGCCCGTCGGCGAGCAGGTCGGACAGTCGCCGCACCGTGCCGGTTTCGTCCGGCAGCGCAAAGTCCTCGATGGTGTCACCGGCGCGCACTCGATCGGTCATCGTCGTCCCTTCGGTCGTCCCACTGGTCGTCCCCCTGGTCATCTGTCGGTCCGGTTCCCCGGTCGCCCTCCGCGGTGCGGGCGATGCCGCCGGTCCAGGGCAGCCGGCGAGTCCTGCGGGCCGCCGCCCAGGGCTGCGGCGGGCGCCGGGAAGCGACGGCCCGCTCAGGCCGGGGCCGACGGGCGGCCGCTCTCCCGGCCGGGCTCGTCCTCGCGGGAGCGGGCGAGGAAGTCGTCGACCATGCGGTGGAAGAGGGTCGCCAGCTGCCGCAGATCCTCGGGCTTCCAGTCGGACAGGGCGAGCTGCATGCCCCGCGCCCCGGCGTCCCGGACCCGCCCGATGGCCTCCCGGCCCGCGTCGGTCAGCTCGATCCGCTGCGCCCTGCGGTCCTCCGGGTCGGGGACCCGGCTGACGTATCCGAACCTCTGCAGTTGCTGCACCGTACGCGTCACATGGGATGCCTCGACGCCCAGCCGCTGGGCCAGTTCCCCCGGCCGCAGCGGCTCGGAGTCGGCGATCTGCCGCAGCAGCGCCACCGCGGCACGGTCCAGCGGCACCCCGGCCATCGCCATCATCCGGTCGTGCTGCCGGGTCCGGGTGCTCAGGTAGGTGATGCGGGAGAGCGCGCGCTCGATCTCGACGACCTCCGCAGAGGCGGCCGGAGGGAGGGGCGGCGGTTTCGAGGACATGTCAGCCACTTTAGCATATCGTTGCGTAACTCAAGTAATTTGACCCTGTCCGTCCGACCCCGTCCACGGGGGCGGCGGACCCGCCGGAGGCAGGCCGCCGGCGGGCGGTCCGTCCCGGGCACGTTCCGGGTGTCCCGCGGGACGCGGGAACGGCTTTCCGGCCCCTCGCCGCGGAAACGCTGGCTGTCGTGATCACGCCTCGTGGTCACGAGAACGAATGCCCGGAGGTTTCCATGATCCGACGGACCGTGAAGAACGGCCTGCTGGCCACGGTCGCGGCGCTCGCGCTCCTGCCCGCGGCGGCCTCTGCCGCCGAGGCGGGCCAGACCGCACCACTCCCCGCGCCCACCGCAGCAGCCCCCCAGTACGCGCTCCCCGCACCGCTGCCCGCCCCCACCCGGCACACGCCGGCGAAGCACCGCGCCACCCACCGGCGGGGCCCGGCCGCCCACAGGCACAAGATCACGCGCCGCACCACCGTCACGGGACGCGTGATCACGCACCACGTCCGGCTGAACGTCCGCTCCGGCCCGGGCACCGGCTACCGCGTCGTCGGCCACCGCCACGGCAACCGGCTCGTGCGGCTCATCTGCCGGACGCACGGTTCGCGGGTGTTCGGCACCCGCACCTGGTACCGGCTGGCGCACCACAAGGGCTTCGTCTCCGCCCGCTATGTGCGGGTCCGCGGCGCGGTGCCGTGGTGCTGACGCGTCCGGTCCGGCGTAGGCCCTGACCCCCAAGGCCCGTTCGGGAACCGCACGTTCCCGAACGGGCCTTCGACCTGTCGCGGCCTCACCGTTCTCCTGCTCCACCACCGGTTGGGCCGGGCCCCGTCCGGGAAGCCATTGCGACAACAGGGGCGAACCGCCCATAGCGGCAAGGGAGTCGAGGAACGCACCATGCGGCAGCCGCCATCCCCCGGACCCACCTCCGACGACGAGCCGCTGGCGGTGCGGCTGCGCGCACTCAAGGACCGTACGGGTCTGAGCCTGGCGGCGCTGGCCGCCCGCACCCCGTACAGCAAGTCCGCCTGGCACCGGTACCTGACCGGTGTTCAGCGCCCGCCCCGCTCGGCCGTCGAAGCGCTCGCCCGGCTCGCCGACACCGACCCCGGACCCGTCGTGGCCCTGTGGGAGGCCGCCGACGGCCCGTCGGCCCCGGAGCCGCCCGCGGCACCCGCCACGGCCGGCCGGTCGCGCCCGCCGTGGACCCGGCTGCCGCGACTGCCGCTGTCCGCGTTCGCCCTGCTGGCCGTGGCCGCCGCGACGGCCGCCGCCTTCGCCATGTCCGGCCGCCCCGGACCGGCGGGCACGCGGAACGTGGCGGCGGCTCCCGGCTGCCACGCGGCGTCCTGCCGGGGCGTCCTGCCCGACGCGTCGGCCTGCGCGCGGGACGCCCGCACCGAGAGCGCCGTGACCGGCTTTGGCTACGACGTCCGGCTGCGCTACTCGCCCGCCTGCGGCACCGCCTGGTCGGAGGTGCAGGTGCGCTCCCCGCACACCCGGGAGGTGTCCGTGCGGGCCGGCCAGGACGTGCTGTCGGCGACGTATTCGGCCGCGGACTCCGCCGGGTACACCAGCCCGATGCTCGCGGTGCCGTCGGCCCGGGGCGTGGAGGCGTGCGCGGAGGTGGACGGCAGGCTGGCCTGCACGGGCCTGGATGCCGAGGAGCCCGAAGAGGACGCGGACCTCCCGGCCCCGAGGTGACCGAGCCGGCCCCGGCACGGCCGGCCGTGCCCGGATCGGCGGTCCGCCTGCACGGGCCCTGCCCGGTGCCGTCTCCGGCGCTCCGCCGGACCGGGTCCGTTCAGGGGAACCGGCGGAGAAAGGCGCGTGAGCGCACCGGGCACGGTCGACACCTTCTGCCGTGACCGCGACCCTTCCGGTGATCCCGCCGATGCTCGCCACTCCCGGCAGACTGCCGCCCGCCGCCCAGGACTCCCGCTGGGCCTACGAGACCAAACAGGACGGCCAGCGCGTCATGGTCTACCTGCCCGGCGACGGCACCCTCCTGCTGCGCGCCCGCTCGGGCGAGGACATCACCGGCGCCTATCCCGAGCTGCGCCCGCTGGCCGCCGCCCTGGGCACCACCCCGGCGATCCTGGACGGCGAGGTGCTGGCCCTCGACGAACACGGCCGCGCCGACTTCCAGTTGCTGCAGAGCCGCATGGGACTGGCGCACGCCCCGGCCCGGGCGGCGCGGCGGGCGGCCCAGGTCCCCGTCCACCTCGTGCTGTTCGACCTGCCGCACCTGGACCGCCCCCTGCTCGCGCTGCCGTACGCACAGCGCCGGAGCCTGCTGACGGAGTCGGGACTCGACGGACCGCACTGGTCCACCCCGGCCGCCGTCGTCGGACACGGCGCCGAGGCGCTGCGCGCCACCCGGGAGCACGGTCTTGAGGGGCTGGTGTGCAAGCGGCTGGACTCGGTGTACGAGCCGGGCGTGCGGTCCCGCGCCTGGATCAAGATCCGCAACCTGCGCACCGCGGACGTCGTCGTCGGTGGCTGGCTGCCCGGCAAGGGGCGGCTCACGGGCCTGCCCGGCGCGGTGCTCGTGGGCCAGCGTGCCGCCGGGCGGCTGCGCTACGTCGGCCGGGTGGGCACCGGCTGGAGCGACCCCGAACGGACGGAACTGGCCGCGCTGCTGCGGGCCGCGGAGACCGGTGTGTGCCCCTTCGACCCCGTCCAGCGGATCGCCGGGGCCCGCTGGGTGCTGCCCCGGCTGGTCGGTGAGGTCGGCTACAGCACCCGTACCCGGTCGGGACTGCTGCGCCAGCCCTCCTGGTACCGGCTGCGGCCGGACCTCGCGCCCGAGGAGTCGGCGGCGGACCTGCCCGGCGACGCCGAGTGACGGGAGCGCCGGGAGCACGGAGAGTGCGGGGAGTGCGGGGAGTGCGGGGAGTGCGGGGAGGCAAGTGTTGGGCGGGGCTTCACCGCCGGGACGCCAGGGCCGTCTTGGCAAGGCAGCGTGTGGCCAGGATCCTGAACTCCCCCACTTCATACCGCAGTTGGAGGACCCAGTGTCGTCACGGACGTTCCGTACCCGGCCCGGGCGCTGGCTGGCCGGGCTGGCCGGTGCCGCCGCCCTCGTGATCGCCTTCCCCGCCGTCGCCTTCGCCGCCCCACCGCCGGCGCTGCCCGCCAATGCCGAGGCGGCGGAGTTCACGTACCAGCCCGCCTTCGACTACGACACCGACGGCTGCTACTCGACGGCCGCCATCGGCCCGGACGGCACCGTCAACCCCGGTCTGAACCCGACGGGCGCCCTCAACGGCAACTGCCGCGACGCCTCCGACTTGGACGACACCAACACGTACTCGCGCTACAAGTGCAACAACGGCTGGTGCGCCTACCTGTACGGCCTGTACTTCGAGAAGGACCAGGCGATCCCCGGCATCAGCCTCGGCGGCCACCGGCACGACTGGGAACACGTCGTGGTGTGGGTGCAGAACGGCCAGGTGCAGTACGTGTCGACGTCCAACCACGGTTCGTTCACCGTGCACCCGGCATCCGACGTCCGCTTCGAGGGCACGCACGCGAAGATCGTCTACCACAAGGACGGTGCGAGCACCCACTGCTTCCGGCTGGCCAACACCAACGACGAGCCGCCGGAGAACCACAAGGGCACCTGGCAGTACCCGCCGCTGGTCGGCTGGAACGGCTACCCGGCGGGCCTGCGCGACAAGTTGAGCGCCTACGACTTCGGCAGCGCCAACTTCGGCCTGAAGGACAGCGCCTTCGCCTCGCACCTCGCCTCGGCCAAGCCGTCCGGCATCGCGTTCGACCCGAACGCCTGAGCGTCCGGCCGGCCGGGCCGGCTCGCGCCCCGCACGGGCGGGAGCCCGGCCCCGGCCGGGCGGGACGTCTCCACGCGGTGCCCGTCTCCACCCGGCCGGGCGACGAATGGACCTGTGGGCCTGTGGGCCCGCCGGGAGGGTCTATCGTGTCTCCATGGCCGTCCCGGAACTCATCCGTATCGTCTCCCGTGACTCACCCATGGCGCTCGCGCAGGTGGAACGCGTCCGCACCGAGCTGACGGCGCGGTATCCGCAGGTGCGCACCGAGGTCGTACCGGTGAAGACGACCGGCGACAAGTGGCTCGGCGCCCTCTCCCAGGTCGAGGGCAAGGGCGCGTTCACCAAGGAAGTGGACGCCGCCCTGCTGAGCGGTGAGGCCGATCTCGCGGTGCACTGTGTCAAGGACGTGCCGGCCGACCGGCCGCTGCCGGCGGGCACGGTGTTCGCCGCGTTCCTGAAGCGCGACGACATCCGGGACGCCCTCGTCCACCCGGACGGTCTCACCCTCGACGAACTCCCGGCGGGCACCCGCATCGGCACCTCCGCGGTGCGCCGCGTCGCCCAGTTGGCCGCCGCCCACCCGCACCTGGACTGCGTGCCGTTCCGCGGCAACGCCAACCGGCGGCTGGCGAAGCTCGCCGCGGGCGAGGCGGACGCGCTGCTGCTGGCGGTGTCCGGTCTCGAACGGATCGGACGGTCCGACGTGATCAGCGAGGTGCTGTCGCCGGAGACGATGATGCCGCCGATCGGCGCGGGCATCCTCGCCCTGCAGTGCCGCGAGGACGACACCGACCTGATCGACGCCGTCAGCGCGCTCGGCGACCCGGACACCTACCGTGAAGCCACGGCGGAGCGCATGTTCCTGCATGTCCTGCAAGGCCACTGCAACAGCCCGATCGCCGGTTATGCGCACGCCGACCGGGGCGGCGAACTGTCCCTGCGAGCCTGCGTGTTCACTCCCGACGGCAAGACCCGGCTGAACGCCCACGAGTGGGCCGGCCGGCTCGATCCCGCCACGCTCGGCACCTCGGTCGCGGTGTCCCTGCTGCGGCAGGGCGCCCGCGAGATCATCGACGGCATCCCGCACTGACCGCCCCGCACCGGACCGCCGGTGCGGTGTTCAGGCCGTGTCCGGCTCCGCCTGGTCCCGCAGGAACACGCTCACCTGATGGGCCAGGCCGCCCGGTGCCGCTCCGGCCACGGGGGCCGCAGCCGGTCCCTCCGCCAGACCGATGCCGCCGGTCCACAGCCGGCGGTCGGTCCACTCGTCGTCGACCCGCAGCTGCACCTGGACGTCCACCTGCGACAGGCACGCCTCCTGACCGGCCGCGTACAGGACAGCGGTGGCACGGCGCAGCGGATAGACGTCAAAACCCTCGATGAACCGCGAGTTCCGCCAGTCGACGAACGCGCCCTCTCCGTCGGGGCCGATCCGGACGTCGATCTGCCCGTCCTCCAGCTGCACGGAGCAGTGCTGCTCGCCGCGGTTCTCGACGGTCACCCGGACACTGAAGTACGTCAGCCCGGCGGCTGCCTCGTCGCGTCCGTGCGGGGGCTCCACCGCCTCCAGACGGTGGACGCGGACCCGCAGACCGGCATGCTCGTCGTACTCGTGCCAGTCACCGACCACGTTCGGCTCGTACACAGCGCCCCTCTCGACCGCCCCGGACAGCTGCTGTCTATCTGTGCGCTGAGCACACTGTCAAATGAGCGGAATGCGCACTGGCCAGGGGATTCGCACCCTTTGATCACTGATCAAGCGTTGGACAGGAAGAATCCCCCGCGACGGGTTGCGGGCGCCCGGCCGCGCGTGCCGTACATCACGTCGTCGGCAGGATCGGCGCGGCCGGACGGATCAGCGGGCCAGCCGGCCCAGCAGGGACGAGGCCGCCGCGATGCCGGCGGCGCCGGCGACGGCCAGCACCCCGAAGTCGAGGGCCACGTGCGACGGGGTGCCCAGCAGCAGGCCGCGCAGGGCGTCGACTTCGTAGCTGAGCGGGTTCACCTTGCTGACCGCCTGGAGCCAGCCGGGCATCACGGACACCGGGTAGAGGGCGTTGGAAGCGAAGAACAGCGGCATCGTGATCGCCTGCCCGAAGCCCATCAGCCGGTCCCGGCTGAGCACGATGCCCGCGATGGTCATCGACAGGCAGGAGAAGAAGGCGGAGGCGAGGATCACGACCAGCGCGACACCGAGCAGCTTGAGCGGGTTCCAGGTGAGTGCGACCCCGAGGATCGCGGCGATCACGATGACCACGACGGCCTGGATCAGGGACTTCACTCCGGACGCGAACGCCTTGCCGGTGACGAGCGCCGAGCGCGGGGGCGGGGTGACCAGGAGCTTGTTCAGGATGCCGGCGTCCCGTTCCCAGATGATCTGGATGCCGTAGAAGATGGCGATGAACATCGCGGACTGGGCGATGATGCCGGGCGCCATGTAGTCGATGTAGGGGATGCCGCCGGTGGGTATCGCCCGGATCCGGGTGAAGGTCTGGCCGAAGATCAGCAGCCACAGGGCGGGCTGGATCGCCCTGGTGTACAGCTCGGTGCGGTCGTGGGCCAGTTTCTGCAGTTCGACGGCGCACATCGCGACGACCCGGGCGGGCAGCAGCCGGCGCGGGGCTGCGGCGGGCGCAGCAGCAGGCTGGTGCCGGCGTCGAGAGCACGGTCAGCCGAGACGGCCGGCGGTGCGGCGGGTGCTTCGGACATCACGGAAACCTCCTGGCTGGTCGTCGAGACCGCTGCCCGCGACGTCCCGGAAGACGTCCTCCAGGGTGGGCAGCGCGTCCGTGGCCGGTGCGCCTCCGTTCGGCGGCCGGGTCGTGGCCGAAGACACGGACCATGCCGGCGGGTACGGGCAGGAGTGTGGTGATGCAGCGGATCGCCGTGGTCTTTCCGGCGCCGTTCGGGCCCAGCAGCCCGAAGACCTCGCCCTCCCCCACGGACAGGTCGAGCCCGTCCACCGCTCTGGTCTCGCCGGTCCGGTGCAGGTGACGGCCTCGGCGGGGCCGGCAGTGGTGTCGCGCGTCATGTTTCCTCTGCCTCCTCGTGCAGGGTGACGGCCAGCCTGCGCAGGGCCGGGAGCGCGGCGCGCAGGGCGTCGCGTTCCGCCTCGGTCAGGCGGGAGACGTGGCGGTCGATCAGGGCGGCCCGGCGGCGCTGCCAGTCCCGCAGCCGGCTGCCTGCCGCCTCGGTGAGCCGCAGGCGCGCGGCCCGCCGGTCGGACGGGTCGGTCTCCCGGACCAGGTGGCCGTCCTTGGCCAGCTGGTTGACGAGGGTCGACACGGAGTTTCCTGCCAGGTGCAGTTCCCGGGCCGCCTCCTTGATGCCGATGCCCGGCCTGGTCTCGACCAGGCGGAGCAGTTCCACCTCGGCGCCGCGGAGGCGGGGACCGGTCGTGCCGCTGCGCAGCCGGCGCCGGATCAGTCGCTGGATCCCGCCCAGGGCGCTGCCCAGCTCCTCGGAGAAGGCCTCTGCCGCGGCGCGGTCCGCCTGCTCGCGATCCGTTTCCGGGCGATCCGTTTCCACGCAGAAAGATTACCTCTGCTACAGAGGTATTTCTCTCACGGGAACTCCAAGAGCAAGTCAAGAGAGATGCACCTTTTGCCACTCTTTAGGCCGACTTGTTTGGTCATGGTGGGTGACGGGAATTCGCAGGGAAGTGCTTCGGACAGGAGGCACGTCCGTGGGGGACGGTGCACCAGACCGTCCCGGAACCCTCCGACCGGTCCGAACGCGCGTCTCCCACGCTGTCCGTCCATCCGGCACACGCCGAGGGAGGTGCGCACCCATGACGGGTACCACCACCAGAGCGAAATCCCATCCGCACGATGACGCTCCGGACACCGCCGCCGACTTCGAACGGCTCGCGGAGCTACCGGAGGGCCCACAGCGCCAGGCACTGCGCGACGAACTGGTCCGGGTCTGGCTGCCCATGGCCGAACGGATCGCCGTCCGCTTCCGCGGCCGCGGTGAAGCACTGGAGGACCTGTACCAGGTGGCGGCGCTGGGCCTGGTCAAGGCCGTCGACCACTACGATCCGGCGCGCGGCCGGGCCTTCGAGGCGTACGCGGTGCCGACCGTCACCGGCGAGATCAAGCGCCACTTCCGCGATCACATGTGGACCCTGCACGTGCCGCGCCGGGTGCAGGATCTGCGCAACCGGGTGCGCGGCGCCGTGAAGGAAATAGCGACGGCGGGGCGGATGCCCACCATCGCCGAGATCGCCGAGCACACCCGGCTGACGGAGGCGGAGGTACGCACGGGCATGGAGGCCCTGGAGTGCTTCTCGGCGCTGTCGCTGGACGCCGAGACACCCGGCGTGGACGGCCACCGGCTCGGGGACACCCTCGGCGGGCCGGATCCGGGATTCGACCTCGTCGTCGACCGGGCGGCCGTACGACCCTGCCTCCAGGCGCTGCCCGAGCGCGAGCGCACCATCCTGTACCTGCGGTTCTTCCGTGGCATGACGCAGAGCCGGATCGCCAGCCAGCTCGGCATCTCGCAGATGCACGTCTCCCGGCTGATCAGCGGCTGCTGCGACCGGCTGCGCGAGGAACTGCTCTCGGAGCCGGGCTGAGCCCGGCCGGACCGGGCCGCGGGCCCGGGCCGGACGCGGGCCGGGGCTCACTCCGCCGGTGCCCCCGGGATCTGCGTCGGCCCGTACCGGTCGAGCGCCTCCTCCAGCTCGGCGCCGATCTCCGCGGGCATGTCTCCGGTTCGCCCCCAGGTGAGGATGAGTTCGGCGACCCGGCGCAGTTTGATGTTCGTGTGCTGGGAGACCTCCTTCAGCACGGTCCATCCCTGGTCGGGTGTGACCCGGCCCAGCGCGACCACCATGCCGATCGCCTGGTCCACGACGGCGTGGGAGGTGACGGCTTCCTTCAGCTGATCTACTTCTTCCTGCAGCTCCAGGAACCGGTCCGGTTCGTGGTCACCCATCCATCCATCGTCGTCACCCACCCGGCCCCCTGCCACCGGGGGTGCTCGACAGGCACGGGATCAGCTTCCGGTTGGACACTGGTGGCAGACCGGTGTCCATCGGTCCACGAGATCAGGACGCGACCGCGATGAACCATGACACGACCCTCCCCGGCAGGCCGCAGAAGAAGAACGTCATCTCCACCGGCTCCGTGTTCGGCGCACCGTGCTGGGTGAGTCTGACCAGCCACGACCTGTCGGCCACGGCTGCCTTCTACTCGGCGGTGCTGGGCTGGCAGTGGCGCGGCGTCCGGCTCGGCGAACACTTCCGGATCGCGCTGGTGAACGGGGTGCCGGTCGCCGGGATCGCCGCGGTCGCCTCCATGTGGCACACCGCGGTGGCCTGGACGCCGTACTTCGCCGTCCGGGACGCGGACGTGGCCGCGAGCCGGACCCGGGAGCGCGGCGGTACGGCCGCGGTCGGGCCGCTGTCCCTGCCGCCGGGGCGGGCGGCACTGCTCGCGGACCGGGACGGCGCGACCTTCGGGATCTGGGAGGGCGACCTGGTCTCCAACTGGGAGTCCTGGCGCCTGGCGGCACCGACCTTCATCCGGCTGCACACCCGCAACGCGTTCGACGCGGCCCTCTTCTACGGCGAGATCCTCGACTGGGCCGCGGACCGCTCCGGCTGCTGCGAGGTGGAGTACGACGGCGGCGAGGTCGTCCTGCGCAGCCAGGGTACGGTCGTGGCGCGCATCGACTCGGGCGCGGTGGAGGCCGCGCCCGATCCCACGGTCCGCCCGCACTGGCAGATCCACTTCTTCGTGACCGACGTGGCGGCCTGCTGCCGGGACGCGGAGCGGAACGGGGGCAGCGTGCTGCGCGAGGGCGCGGCCGAGGCGATCTTGCGGGATCCGGACGGTGCGCAGTTCACGGTGACTTCGCGGCGTGAGCGATGACGGTGCGCTCCGCTTTGGGGGGCAGGTGGGGTGGGGGGTGGCGTGGGTTTTTGTCCGGCTGCGGGTGTGCCGGGGTTGGTTGCGCAGTTCCCCGCGCCCCGAAACGGGGGCATCAGCCCCGCAGTACGGCCGCGGGCCCGTCGTGGTTGGTCGCGCAGTTCCCCGCGCCCCTGACGGGGCGCCCTTGACCCGGGGGTGTGGGCTGGCGGGGTGGGGGTCAGGCGGTGGGGGTGCGGGAGGGTCTGGACAGGAGGATCAGGCTGCGGGCCTCTACCCGTAGTCCGGTGTTCGCCTTGTGCTCTCGTTCATCGGGGATCCCGTCGGGCTCCGCGGTGTCGACCAGGGTGGTCCAGCGCTCGCCGTAGGTGCGGTCGGGCAGGCGGAAGCCGACCGGTTCCCAGTAGCTGTTGAGCAGCAGCAGGAACGAGTCGTCGATCACCCGGCGCCCGTAGGGGTCGTGTTCGGCGATGGCGTCGCCGTTGAGGAACACGCCGACCGAGTACGCGTCCGAGCGCTGCCAGTCCCGGTCGGTCATCTCGCGTGCGTCGGGCAGCAGCCACACCAGATCGGGCAGCGGTTGCCCGGCGTGGGTGGCCGTCTCGCCGCGGAAGAAGCGGCGCCGGCGCAGGACGGGGTGGGCGGCGCGCAGGCCGATGACGTACCGGGTGAAGTCCGCCAGGCTGCGTTGTGCGCCGGTGAGCCGCCAGTCGGTCCAGGAGACCTCGCTGTCCTGGCAGTAGGCGTTGTTGTTGCCGCGCTGGGTGCGGCCGAGTTCGTCGCCGTGGCACAGCATCGGAATGCCCTGTGACAGCAGCAGCGTGGCCAGGAAGTTGCGCTGCTGGCGGGCGCGCAGGCCGAGGACGGCGGGGTCGTCGGTGTCCCCCTCGACGCCGCAGTTCCAGGAGCGGTTGACGCTCTCGCCGTCCCGGTTGCCCTCGCCGTTGGCGTCGTTGTGCTTCTCGTTGTACGAGACGAGGTCGCGCAGGGTGAAACCGTCGTGCGCGGTCACGAAGTTGACGCTGGCCCGGGGGCGGCGCCTGCTGTGCGCGTACAGGTCGGAGGAGCCGGTGAGCCGGGAGGCGAACTCCCCGAGCGAGCCCGGCTCGGCCCGCCAGAAGTCCCGTACGGTGTCCCGGTACTTGCCGTTCCACTCCGACCACAGCGGCGGGAAGTTGCCGACCTGATAACCGCCCTCCCCCAGGTCCCAGGGCTCGGCGATGAGCTTCACCCTGCTGATCACCGGGTCCTGCTGGATCAGGTCGAAGAACGCCGACAGCCGGTCCACCTCGTGGAACTGCCGGGCCAGGGTCGCCGCGAGGTCGAAGCGGAAGCCGTCGACGTGCATCTCGGTGACCCAGTACCGCAGCGAGTCCATGATCAGCTGGAGCACGTAGGGGTGCCGCATCAGCAGGCTGTTGCCGGTGCCGGTGGTGTCGTAGTAGTGCGCCCAGTCGCCGTCCACGAGGCGGTAGTACGAGGCGTTGTCGATGCCGCGGAAGGAGAGCGTGGGGCCGCGCTCGTTGCCCTCGGCGGTGTGGTTGTAGACCACGTCGAGGATCACTTCGAGCCCGGCCGCGTGCAGCGCCTTCACCATCGCCTTGAACTCGTTGACCTGCTGACCGCGGGTGCCGAAGGCGGCGTACGCGTTGTGCGGCGCGAAGTAGCCGATCGTGTTGTAGCCCCAGTAGTTGGACAGTCCGCGATCCTGGAGCACACCGTCGTGCACGAACTGGTGCACCGGCATCAGCTCGACGGCGGTCACGCCCAGCGAGGTCAGGTGCTCGAGAACCGACGGGTGCGCGAGCGCCGCGTAGGTGCCGCGCAGCCGTTCCGGGACGTCCGGGTGTGTGCGGGTCAGTCCGCGTACGTGTGCCTCGTAGATGACGGTCTCCGCGTACGGCCGTCCGGGTGGGCGGTCCTCACCCCAGTCGAAGTACGGGTCGGTCACCACACCCAGCATGGAGTGCCCGGTGCTGTCGGCGGGGGCCGGGCCGGAGGGGGCGCGTTCGTAGAGCGAGGGGTGGTTGTCGATCTGCCCGTCGACGGCGCGTGCGTACGGGTCGAGGAGCAGCTTCGCCGGGTTGCACCGGTGGCCGAGGCCCGGGTCCCAGGGTCCGTGCACGCGGTAGCCGTAGCGCCGGCCGGGACCGACCCCGGGCACATGGCCGTGCCACACGAACCCGTCGACCTCGGTCAGCGGAACGGGGGTCTCGGCGCCCGCGTCGTCGACCAGGACGAGGTCGACACGTTCGGCGACCTCGCTGAAGAGGGCGAAGTTGGTGCCCTGCCCGTCGAAGGCGGCACCCAACGGGTAGGGGTGCCCGCTCCACACGGGCACCCCGTTCCGGGAACGCTTCGCCGTCACCGGGCGCCCTCAAGGGCGGCCTGCGCGGCGACCGCCGCCGGGGTGGCCAGGGCGGCGACGGGCACGAGCCGCGGCACCTGGCGCACCTGGCGCAGGCTGGGTTCCGGGGCGATCGGGACCAGCGGGACGCGTTCGCCCGCGCGGGCGCGCTGCGAGAACCAGATGATCTTGCTGCCGGTCTCCGACGCACAGCACCCCCAGCCGTCGCTCATCGCCGCGATGCGGGCCAGACAGGCCCGCAGATCCTGGTCGGGCCGCAGATCACGGTCGTCGTCACCGACGGCGGTGATGAGGTGCTGGCCGTTCCACCACAGCTCGATCGACGCGCGCTTGTCCGTGGCGTGTTCGTCGATGGCACGCAGCAGCAGTTCCACGCCGCTGCGGACGGGGGCCACCAGGCTTTCCAGGTCCCAGTGGCGGAGATGGGCGGCCAGGATCCGGCTGACCTGCCCCACACGCTCGGGGCTGACTTCCACGTCGAGGTGGTAGTAGCAGGGCACTGCGGTCTTCATCGTCGCTTGCTCCCTCGCCGGCGAAACTTACCGCTCGTCACCGCCCCCCATGGGCATGGCCCCGGTCACGGAGCGTCGAGCGCTGGTCGCTTCTGAGTCAGATCCACAGTGGCTGCACTACGCCATTCGTGCAACACGAGCACATCCGGGTGGTTGAAGAACCAACAAGACGCTGAGTGCTCATACGTGCACCATGAGTGAAATGCCTCGATCGCCGTAACGGACCCGTGCCGCACCGTGCCCGGAGTCCACCCGACCGTCGGGAGACGCGCCCAGTCGAGAGCGTGGAGGGTGAACAGGGCCATGCTGCTACCCGCTGAGGCCGAGGTGGCCAGGCAGTTGCGGCGGTACCGGGCGTGGGAACGCGCGATGCTCGCGGCGCCGTCCGACCGAGCGGTGCGGGCCATGTTCGAGGACTCGGGCCACACCCTCTGCGTGCTCATGGGGAAGCGCTGCGCCCGGGAGGCCGCGAACGCCGCCGAACGCCGGCTGCGCGGCGGCCCGGGCGATGAGCCGCGGGAGCAGGGCGCACGTCCGCGGCACAACGGCGGAGTCAGACGGGCGCCCCCGGCGAGGCGGCGTTCCCAGGTGGCGGGGCACTGAGGTTCTCCCGTTCTTCGGATCCACCGCCGGGCCCCGGGCCCGGCTTCACGCACGGCGGAGGTGAGACCCATGAATGCGACTCCGGCCATCGGCCGCATCCCGGTACGCGACGTCCGGCCGGCCGTGGAGTGCGGCAGGCACCCGGCGAAAGCGGTCGTCGGGGAGACGTTCCAGGTCTCCGCGACCGTCTTCCGCGAAGGCCATGACGCCCTCGGCGCCAACGTGGTGCTGTGCGACCCGCTGGGCCGGCGTGGTCCGTGGACGCCGATGCGTGAACTCGCCCCCGGTACGGACCGCTGGGGCGCGGACGTCACCCCGGACGCGATGGGCCACTGGACCTACCACGTGGAGGGCTGGAGCGATCCCGTGGGCACCTGGCGGCGCACCGCGGGCATCAAGATCCCGGCGGGCATCGACACCGGGCTGGTCCTGGAGGAGGGCGCGGAGCTGTACGCGCGGGCCGCCGCAGGGGTGCCGGAGGGACCCGACCGGGCCCTGGTGCTGGCCGCCGCCCGGGCCCTGGACGACGGCTCGCTCCCGCTGCGGGAACGGCTGGGGGCGGCGCTGGCGGTGGAGGTGGACGAGGTCCTGGCCCGCCACCCGCTGCGGGACCTGGTCACCGCCTCCGACCCGCTCCCCCTCCTCGTGGAACGCGAACGCGCCCTCTACGGCTCCTGGTACGAGTTCTTCCCCCGCTCCGAAGGCACCCCCAGGCACCCCCACGGCACCCTGCGCACCGCCACCCACCGCCTCGATGCCATCGCCGCCATGGGCTTCGACGTCGTCTACCTCCCACCCATCCACCCCATCGGCACCACCCACCGCAAAGGCCGCAACAACACCCTCACCGC
>NZ_JBIAIE010000014.1:0-213655 GCF_042871185.1 Streptomyces sp. NPDC006012 | reverse complement strand
CGGACGCCCCGGCCATCGCCACGGCCAGCGCAGCGACCGTCGGCGCCGTGAACACCGTACGCACATCGGCGGCGAACCCCGCCTCCCGCAGCCGCCCGACCAGCGTCACGGCCAGCAGGGAGTGCCCGCCCAGCTCAAAGAAGTTGTCATGCCGGCCCACCCGGTCCACGCCCAGCACCTGCGACCAGACCCCAGCCAGCGCCTCCTCGACCGCCCCCTGCGCGGCGACGAACTCACCGGCCCGGGAGGCACTCGCATCCGGAGCCGGCAGAGCACGCCGGTCCAGCTTCCCGTTCACTGTCAACGGCACGGAAGCCAGCGCGACGAAAGCCGCCGGAACCATGTAATCGGGCAGACTCCGCGCCAGATGAACCCGCAGCCCCTCAACGGACACATCCGGTCCGGCCACATCCGGTCCGGCCACATCCGGTCCGGCCACATCCGGTCCGGCCACGTAATAGGCCACCAGCCGCTGATCCCCCGGCACATCCTCCCGAGGGACAACCACAGCCTCCCGGATACCCGGGTGGTCCAGCAACCGCGCCTCGATCTCCCCCAGTTCGATCCGGAACCCACGAACCTTCACCTGGAAGTCGTTACGCCCCAGATACTCCAGCGAACCGTCGGACCGCCAACGACCCAGGTCACCACTCCGGTAGAACCGCTCACCCTCCACGACCACGAAACGCTCAGCCGTCAGCTCGGGACGGTTCAGATAACCGCGGGCCACGCCCGCGCCACCGACGAACATCTCCCCGGCGACCCCGACCGGGGCGGGACGGCCCTGCGGGTCGAGGACGTGCACGCGCAGGTCCGGGATCGGCACACCGATCGGGCTACCCACGGAGTCGACGTCCTCCTCACTCACCGGCCGGTACGTCACATGCACGGTCGTCTCCGTGATCCCGTACATGTTCACCAACCGCGTCCCTGCACCAGGGTTCTGCTCGAACCACGGCCGCAGCGAAGCAGGCTCCAACGCCTCACCACCAAAGACCACCAACCGCAGCCGGTGACCCGCCTCCGACACCGACTGCGCCCGCACCAACGGCGCAAACGCCGACGGCGTCTGACTGAGAACCGTCACACCCTCGGCACACACCAACGCATACAGATCCTCCGGCGAACGCACCACGTCAGCCGGCACAACCACCAACCGGCCCCCGTGCAGCAGCGCACCCCACAACTCCCACACCGAGAAGTCGAACGCATACGAATGCGCCAGAGTCCAGACATCGTCGGCGCCGAAGCCGAACCACGCATCCGTCGCCGAGAACAACCGCGACACGTTCCGGTGCTCAACCATCACACCCTTCGGCACACCCGTCGAACCCGACGTATAGATCACATACGCCAAATGCTCCGGACGCAGCCCCACCCCCACCGGATCCGACTCCGGGCAACCAGCGAACACCCCATCCCCGGCATCCAGCTCAGCCAGGTCAAGAACCGGCAGTTCACCCGCGAGTTCCTCCATGACCGCGACCGCACCGGCCCCCGCCGTCACCACCGCCCGCGGAGCACTGTCGGACAGCATGTGAGCAAGCCGGTCCACCGGATACGCCGGGTCCAACGGCACATACGCGCCACCCGCCTTCAGCACACCCAGCAACGCCACCACGAGATCCAGCCCACGCTCGGCACACACACCGACCAGAACATCCGGACCCACTCCGGCCGAACGCAACGCATGTGCCAACCGGTTGGCACGGGCATTCAGCTCCGCATACGTCAGCGAACGACCCCCGTGCACCACCGCCACGGCATCCGGCGCGGCCGCGACCCGGTCCTGGAACAGGGCGGTCAGGGGGGTTGTCGGTGTCGGTCCGAGCGGGGTCCGCGGAGTGTTGAAGCCAGTGGTCAGGAGGTCATGCTCGGCCTGGGGCAGGATGTCGAGTTCCCCGGCCGGGGTCCGCGGGGCCTGTTCCAGGGTCTGGACTACCTTCTCGACGGCGCTCGCCAGCAGGGCTCCCACCCGGGCCGGGTCCACGGCGGCGCCGCCCCGGTCGTCGTCGGCGATCTGCGCCGTGACGGTGAATCCCTCTCCCAGGTCGTCGACCGAGATCACCACGGGGTAGTTGGTGCGCTCCCGGCTGTCGAGGAACTCCACCCCTCGCCAGACGTCCGCGGCGTCCCGGGACGACAGGGGGCGGCCGCTGTGGCGGTAGTTCAGCAGGCTGGTGAACAGCGGTGCCGACGGCGCGACGGCGCTCGCCTGCTGGGCCAGCGTCAGCGAAGCATGCTCATGCCGCAGCAGTTCGGTCAGCTGCCGGTGGGTCTCCTGGGCGTCCGTCTCGACGGACGCCCTGCCGATCGCGATCCGGACCGGAAGGGTGTTGATGAACAGGCCCAGACCGCGTTCGGCCCCGGCACCGCCGTGCATCCGCCCGAACAGCACGGTGCCGAACACCACGTCGTCCCGGCCCGTCACCCGCGCCAGGACCTGGGCCCAGGCCAGGTGGAACAGGCTCGCGGTCGACGTTCCCAGGCGACGCGCCTGGTTCCGCAGGGCCCGGGCGACCGGGTCGCTGATCCGGACCACGGCTTCGGTGACGTCGGTGCCGTCGCCCCGCACGTCCAGAAGTCCGAACGGCGCCGTCGGCTCGTCCACGTCGCGCAGCAGAGCGGAGAAGAAGCTCCGGTGCTCGGCTTCGCTGACTCCCAACAGCGCCTGTGCGACAACATTGCGGTAGGGAACCGGAGTTGGCAGCGCCACGTCGGTGGCGATGGCGGCGATCTCCTCCTGGAGCACGTCGAAGGTGGTGTGGTCGCCGGCCATGTGGTGCAGCAGCACCAGCATCAGCCAGCGCCCGTTCTCCTCGTCGTGGGCGACCACCCCCCGCAGCCAGGGCGCCCGGCGCAGGTCGAGCCGGAACCGGCTGGGATGGAACCGTTCCCTGAGCTGGTCGGCGGCGCTGACGTCGCCGGCATCGAGGCCGATCTCGTCGACGGGCAGTTCGACCCAGCGGTGGACGACCTGCACGGGCTGGGGCAGACCTTCCCACACCACGGAGGTCCGCAGGATGTCGTGGCGGTTCATGACCTGCTGCAAGGCACCGGTGAACTGGTCCAGCAGCCCTCGGTCGTCGAAGGCGATCAGGCTGGAGAGCAGGTAGGCGTCGCCGTCGCCGCCGAGCAGGTGATGGAAGAGGATTCCCTCCTGCAACGGCCCGAGCGGGTAGATGTCCTGGACGTTCGGCGTGCCGCCGGGTACGGCGGCCACCACCAGGTCGATCTGTTCCTGGGTGAGCGACACCAGCGGCAGCATCGGCGGGGTGATGACCGTCGCGGGGCTCCACCACTCCAGGCCACCGCGGTCGATCTGCTCCAGCAGTGCGTGTTTGTTGTCACGAACGGCCTGGACGAAGGCGGCATCGAGTGCGTTCTTGGGAGCGCGGATCGCGATGTTCTCCCCGTCCCTCCGAATCTTCACGGAACGGAGGCCGAACTGCACGTAGAGTTCCTCGATGCCCATGCTCTGATCTCCCGCAACTGATGAATTGCCGCTTGCCCAGGGCATGATTACCGACCGTGTGTCAAACGCCCCGACAGGTGCACACCCGGTCCGGGTGTGCAGCAGCAAGGAACGGCCCGATCACGGGGCTACACCGCAGACTTGCCCTGTCCGGAAAGGAGTCCCGGAGCCGGCGTGGTATCTCGCAGACGACCAGCAACGGACGCCCCGAGAGGGTCTGATCGGCGGCGAACACCTTGCCGCAGTATTGCAGAGCGCTACATATGTTTCAAAATCACCTAGGGTCACATGTTTCTCACAGATCTGTGGACTGACCTCCGGTCAACTTCCTTGTTGCAAAGGAGGTCGGCAGGCCGACCAAGTAACCGCTCCCGGAGCCAGCCTGAAACATGTGTTCCTGACGGAAGATCAAGACCCAGGCTACGCAACAGGGGGTGTGGTAGCGCAACTTGACACGCCGAAACACATACGGCGCGGCGATACGCCGGAGAGATCGACGCAATGAACGGTGGCATCTGCGCAGCGGGCATCTTCGATGTCTGGTCGGGCCTCGTAGCGGGGCAGCAGTCGGGCGACCTCCGGGAAGGACCGCGCGAGGGTGGCCCGGCACATACCGCACGGGGCCGCTTGCCCGACCACATCGGCGACGAACCCCGAAAGCTCACCCGGAGCCGTTCCACCTTCCCCGGCCTCATGCCGGGAGGACGCGCACCACCGGGCGAGATCACCCAACGCGACGAAGCACTGCGCACGGCCAGGTGTTCCCGCCCAGCGGACCGCGTCCTCGTGTCATGTCGTGGCGAGTGCCTCGGTCGGGGTGAGCCGTGCCGCACGGATCGAGGGGTATACGCCCGCCACCATCCCGATCACCACGGCACCGCCCACCCCCGCACCGAGCACCGTGAGCGGGATGACGGGCTGCCAGCCCTCGTAGAGGGCGAAACCGGCGGTGGCCAGTACCCCGATCACCGTGCCCGCGATCCCGCCGAGAAGTGACAGCACCACCGACTCGGTGAGGAACTGACCTCTGATCTGGCCCCGGTTCGCGCCGAGCGCGCGCCGCAGGCCGATCTCCTTGCGGCGTTCCAGCACCGAGATGTACATGGTGTTCGCCACACCGATCCCGCCCACGAGCAGGGCCACCCCCGCAAGGCCGAGGAACAGGGACGAGAAGGCGCTGTTCGTCGCCCGCTTCGCCGCCAGGGCGTCCGAAGGGCGGCTGACCTGTACCAGTCCCGGCAGTTGTGGGTACAAGGTGGCGGGCAGCACGGACGAGACCGCCTCGATGGCGTCCTCGCGTGCCTTGACGTAGACGACGGTGGGATGCCCGTCGAACGCGAGCGTCTTCTTCGCCGCCTCCCAGCCGACCAGCACCGAGCGGTCCAGGTCCGGCGCGAGCGGCAGCGGATCGAGGATGCCGATGACCGTGAACCACGTGGTTCCGATGACGATCTGCGGTGCCTGCCGGCCCGGTGCCAGGCTGGTCACACCGAGGCGGGACGCCGCCTCGTAGCCGAGGACCGCTGTCGGCAGCCGGTCGGCCGCGGCGTCGAGGAACTTCCCTGCCCGTACGTGGCCGTTCACCGCCGACAGCAGGCCGTTGCCGCTGGCCAGGACCGTGAGGCCCAGTCCGTCGTGGGGGTCGGTCCGGTCCGAACGGTGCACCAGCTGGTGGGTGTTGGCGACCTGGCCGGTCGCCGTGACCGGACCGATGCGAGCAGCCATCTTGTCGGCGGACGCGGGCAGCGCCACCGGAGGATCCTGGCCGGGCTGAGGGCTCGCACGGAGCATGTTCGTGCCGAGTGCGGACAACTGGTCGTTCAGCGCCCGCTGGCTGGACGCCGGAATGCCCGTCACCAGGACGAGGGTCGCGATGCCGATGGAGATGCCGAGCGCGGACAGCACGGCACGCAGTCTGCGGGTCCGGATGCCGAGCAGACCCAGCCGCAGCACGTCGGACGGGCTCTGCCGGGCCGGACGGGCGAGCCGCTCGGGGGAGGCCGCGCTCACCGGTGCTCCCTGGGGGCCGGGCCGGAGGCGCCGTCCGCGGCGAGGCCGGCCGCCGGCGCGGAGCCGGTGCCCTGGTACCGCGCCGGGCCCCGGCGCGGTCCGGTGTCTTTGACGATGCTCCCGTCGCGCATCTCCACCTGGCGTGGCAGCCGCGCCGCGATGTCCCCGTCGTGTGTGATCACAGCGATGGTGGTGCCCTCTTCGTTCAGTCGGACGAGCAGGTCGAGAACGGCCTGGCCGTTGGCGGAGTCCAGTGCGCCGGTCGGCTCGTCCGCGAGCACCAGGGCGGGTTCGTTGACCAGCGCGCGGGCGATCGCGACGCGCTGCCGTTCGCCACCGGACAACTGGTGCGGCAGATGCCCGACCCGGTGGCCGAGCCCGACCCGTTCCAGTGCGGCAACCGCGAGCGGGGTGCGCCGCCTGCGCGGCACCCCCGCGTACAGCAGGCTGGTGGCGACGTTCTCGACCGCGGTCAGCCCCTCCGTCAGGTGGAACTGCTGGAAGACGAAGCCGAGCCACCGCCCGCGCAGTGCGGACAGCCGCCGGTCGCTCAGGGACGCCGCGTCCTGCCCCGCGATCTCCACGGTGCCGCGGGTGGGCAGGTCGAGTGTGCCCATGATGTTCAGCAGCGTGGACTTGCCGGAGCCGGACGGGCCGACGATGGCAAGCAGTTCGCCCTCGTGGATGGTCAGGGACACGTCGTCGAGCGCCGTCACGCCGCCGGGGAACGCCTTGGTCGCGTTCGTGAGCCGCAGCACGACGGACGGCTCGGCGGGTACGGCGAGGATGCGCAGGGTGTCGTCGGCGGCGGGTGTGGGGAACGTGTCGTCGTCGGGCGCTGGGGCCGTCGTGGCGTGCGGCCCGGTGCCGGGCGCCACGACGTCGCGGTGCTTGCCCTCGCGGGGCGAGCGGTGGTGGGCTCTCACGACGCCGTCACCACCCGCTCGCCCTCCTTGATCCCCGTGCCCGAGACCTCGACCCGGCCCTTGGCGAACAGTCCCGTCTTCACGGCGACCAGTTGTCCGCCTGGGCGCTGGAGCGCGTAGCCGCCCTCCTGAAGCGCGAGGAGCGCGCCCACCGGCACGGCGAGGACGTTCTTGCGGGTCTCCGTCGTGAAGGTCACCCGCACGGGTGCCGCGTCCAGGTTCTTGACCGAGGCGCTGTCCTCCGGCACCACGGTGACCTGCAACGACGGCGAGGAGTCGCTGCCGGACGGGTCGGCTTGGGCATCTGGGCCGCCCTGCACAGCCGTGCCGACCGACGTCACTTTTCCGGGCACCTGCCGGGTGTCGGGCAGGGTGATGAGGACCTTGTCGCCCTTGTGGATCTGGGCCGCGTCGCCGGCGTCGGCCGTCACCGACACCGACTTGTGCCGGGAGGTCACCGACAGGACGTCCTCCGTCGCCGGGTCGCCGAGCTGAGCCTTGACCGCGCCCACGCGGACGGGGCCGGGCAGCACGATCGCCTGGCCGATTGACAGCGTCCGGGTCTGCTGCTGGCCCGTGTCGCGCTGCCAGCGCTTCAGCGCGTCGAGGAGGGAGGAGGTCAGGACGGTCGCAGGTGCCTTGGCCGGGCCGGCGGAAGGCTGCACGGTGCGCTGCTCGGGGCCGATGTCGTACCCGAGGGCCTTGAGGTTGTCCGCGAGGACGGTCACATCGGCGCCGCTCGCCTTGGCCTTGACGGCCGCCTTGTCCAGCGTGCGGAATACCGGGGTGTCGCCGTAGAAGACCATGACCGGCTGGTCGTCCTGCCAGTACAGGGGTTTTCCGCGGGTCACCGTCGATCCGCTCGCCGGCAGTCTGGTGATCAGGCCCTGGCCCGCGCCCTTGATCGTGACCGCCGTGCCGTAGCCGAGCGTGCCGGGCAGCGCCTTGCTGTCGGACAGGTCGGTGCGCTGGATGAGCGTGGTCTGGGCGGACGGCACTCCGGCGGGCTTGGTGTGGTTGGCGTCCCCGTGCCGCTTCAGCGCCGTTGCGCCCCAGGCTCCGCCCGCGACGACGGCGAGCACGGCGACAGCGACGGCGATCCGGCTGCCGGTCCGAGGCCCGCCCCGGCTGTCACCGTCGGCCGACGGGGGCGCGGCACCCCTACTTGCCCTTGCCACCGAAAGCCTCCAGGCGGCAGTCACGGTCGGCCTTGTCCGTCGGGATACCGCCGTCGTTGTTGTCGTCAAAGGTCCAGCCGTCAGGGTTCCCGTCGGATGTGAAGACCTGGTGGACCTTGTAGCCCTTCGCCCTCAGGCACTTGACGTAGGCACGGTAGTCGTCCGCGTAGTGCGGGTTGGTCTCGGGGCGCTCCTCGGCCGGCTGGAGCGGCATCTTGTACAGGCACGCGTGATACTGCGCCTTGTATTGGTCGGTGACCTTCTGCTCCTGCACCGGGGGCGCCTGGTCGCCGGGGTGCTCGACCCGCCCGGTGTACATCGGCACGCCGTGGGCCTGAAGGCACGCCCAGTACACGTTCCAGAGCTGGTCGATCTCCTCCTGGGAGCTGTCCAGGCGCACCTGCGGGCGCTTGGCCTCGATGGCGGCGTCGGAGGACTGCGCGGCGGAGGGGTCCTCCGCCTTCTTGCCGCCCGACGAGGCGGTCGGCAACGAGGCGACGCCGCTGTCCGACGATTTCTGTCCGCTGTCGGTGCTGCTGTCCCCGCCGCCGCAGGCCGTGAGGACAAGGCCCGCCGCCAGGAGGGCGGCGCTCAGGACGGCGGTCCGGGCGCGGCGCGTTGCCCGCGGGGCGAGCGCGGTGTCGGGGGCGCCGGCGGCGGGGCGCGGCCGGCCTGTCTGGTATTCCATGGCACCGGAGCGTTGCTGGTGCTTGTCACAAACTTGTCAGGATGCGGTAGTCCTGTTGTGGTCTCGTGCTCGGGGTGTTCGAGCGCGTCGTGGGGGTTTGTAAAAATCGCGGCATGTGCGCGCATGTTGTCGTCGCTGAGGACGACGCCAAGCAGGCCGAGCTGATCCGCCGCTACCTGGAACACGAGGGCCACTGCGTGTTCCTCGTCCCGGACGGCCGGGCTGCGCTCGAAGAGATCCGCCGTCGGCTGCCCGACCTGCTGGTGCTCGACGTGATGATGCCTGGGCTGGACGGGCTCGGGGTGTGCCGGACCATCCGGTCGGAGGCCGGCCTCGCCGGGCTCCCGGTGCTGATGGTGACCGCCCGGTCCACCGAGGACGATCTGCTCCTCGGTCTGGACCTGGGCGCGGACGACTACCTGACCAAACCGTTCAGTCCGCGTGAGCTGATGGCCCGCATCCGGGCGCTGCTGCGGCGCGGCGTGCGCGCCCGGGCGGCGCCCGGAGTTGCGGACGTGGCGGGCGCGGCAGGCGGGCCGCCGGGCGGCGACCTGCTGCGCGCGGGCGCGGTCGTCGTCGACCCGGCCCGGCATGAGGTGTGGGCGTATGGGACGAGGATCTCCTGCACACCGGGGGAGTTCCGGCTGCTGGAGGTGCTCGCGGGCCGGCCGGGGCAGGTGTTCACCCGGCCACAGATCCTGGAGCGGCTGCACGGCTTCGACCAGTACATCACCACACGGACGGTCGATGTGCACATCATGAACCTGCGGAAGAAGATCGAGGAGAACCCGCGCCGGCCGGTGTGTCTGGTGACCGTGTACGGGGTGGGTTACAAGCTTTCCGACGGCGGACGTCCGTCCCGGCCCGGGGGCGTGCGCCATGAGCCGTGAGGCATCGGCGGGGTCAGGTTTCGCCGTGCTGGTGCGGCGCAGCCTGCTCCTGCGGCTGCTTGCCGTGACGGCACTGGTGTCGGTGTGCTCGATCACGGCCACGACGTGGGTGGTCGTGCGGACGACGGCGGTAGCGATCCGTCAGGAGCAGGGCAAGGCCCTCGCCGACGACACGAAGACGTACGACGTGCTGGTCGGCTACGCGGCACGGCACCGGAACTGGGACGCGGTGGGACCCACCGTGGCCGAGCTGGGGCGGACGACCGGGCACCGGATCGTCCTGCGCGATGGCGAGCGGACGCTGGCGGACTCCGCACCGGTGTCCGGCCACCCGTACGTGCCCTCGCCCCAGCCGACCGCGGTCATCGACCCGCTGGCGGTCGATCCGCAGCTGCTGCCCGCCGTGGCGCGCGAGGGAGGGATCGACCCGCGTGTGGTCGGCCCGTACCGGGTGTCGGACGCGGAGAGCACACGGCTGCTGGGCTCGGCTCGGGTTGTCGTCGAGTGCTTGCGGACCGCGGGTGCCGCGGCGCGGATGGTGGTCGGCCCCAGCGGCCGGCCCGTGGTTCGCACACCGGAGGGAGTGCCCGTCGGTGACCGGTGCGGGGCGGCGGCGCTGAACAACCCGATGCCGTCGGAGCGGAAGGCACTCACGACCCTCGACGGTCTGGTCGGCAGTTGCCTGACGCGGCGGGGACTGAGCGGGGTGACCATGCGACTCGACGGGTCCTGGCAGCCGCTGCGCGCGCAATCCCGTATGCCCGCGCCTGACAAGGACGTGCGTGACTGCCTCACCAGCGGGCGTGCGGAGCAGCTGGAGCCGTACGTGGCGCCCGCCGCTCAGCTCTACGTCAGCAGCCCTGGCGACCAGACCGCCACCACCTTCCTCGACCTGTCGGCGCCCAACAAGCTGCGGATCGCGTGGGGCGCGGCGCTCGTACTGCTGGTGACCGTCGCGGTCACGGCCTTCGCGGGCATCCGGCTCATCCGGCCGTTGCGCAGGCTCACGCTGGCCGCACAGCGGATGGAGGCCGGGGACGTCTCGGCGCGGGTCGAGGTGACGGGCGGCGACGAGATCGCGCGGCTGTCGGCCGCGTTCAACGCGATGTCACGGCGGCGCGAGCAGCTGGAGTCGGCTCGCAAGGCGATGGTGAGCGATGTGTCGCATGAGCTGCGCACGCCGCTGACCAACATCCGCGGCTGGCTGGAGGCGGTCGAGGACGGTGTCGTCCCACCGGACGAGAAGCTGGTGGCCTCTGTGCTGGAGGAGGCGATGCTGCTCCAGCACGTCATCGACGACCTGCGGGACCTCTCGGCGGCCGACGCGGGGGAACTGCGGCTCGCCACCGAGCTGCTGAGTGTGGCCGACGTCCTCGCCCAGACGGCTCAGGGCCACGGTCCTGGGGCCGAGGCCGCAAAGGTGCGGCTCGTGGTGGCGGCGGACCCGGAACTGATGGTGCCGGCAGACCCGGTACGGCTGCGGCAGGCGGTCGGCAACCTCGTGTCGAACGCCATCCGCCACACCCCGCCCGGCGGCACCGTGCTCCTGAAGGCAGCCGGTGACCTGCCCGTCCCCGTCCAGGCCGGGAGGGCAGCCGCGGCCGTCACCGGGGCGGGCGTCCGGATCGAGGTTTCCGACACGGGCCCGGGGATCGCGCCCGAGGACCTGCGTTACGTCTTCGAGCGTTTCTGGCGGGCCGAGAAGTCCCGCTCGCGCCAGACCGGTGGCAGCGGGCTCGGCCTGTCGATCGTGCGCAAGCTGATCGAGGCGCACGGTGGCACGGTCGAGGCCCGCAGCACCCTGGGCGCCGGCTCGACCTTCATCCTGCGACTGCCGCTGACCCCGCCCCGACCACGGTGAAGGAGTTCCGCGCCGAGGAGAACGTGGACCTCGCCGGGGACACCATCGCCTACTGCCGTATCGGCAGGCGTGGGCCCTGGCCCGGTTCGTCCGGCACGGGTTGCCCGGTGTCGAGAACGTCAGGAACTGCGACGGCTCGTGGACCGAGTACGGCAGCCGCGTCGGCGTCCCGGTCGAACTCGGCGCCGGCACGCAGCCTGTCCGGGGCCCGGGGGCGCCTACCGGCCGCCTGCACATGTGTGGGGTGGGCGGACGGGCAGCGAACGACGGGAGCAACGGGGCGGCCGGCTCCCAGAGTTCATCAGAAACCAGACGCTCCGATAGTAGGACTCCGTTAGGTCTTTCGCGTGGTCCTGTTCAGCGGCATGGTGGATGGGTGGACGCACATGAAGTGGACCGTGTTCGGGTGAAGTTGGCGTTATTCGTGACTGATGTGTTCGCGTCGGTGCCGCGGAAGGACCAGCGGGCCAAAGGCGACTGCTATCTGCGGGGACTGATGACGGACGGTCGCCGCAAGTCCGTCCAGGCCATGGCCTCGCGGCTGCCGGACGGCAATGAACAGAACCTGCAGCAGTTCGTGAACCAGTCCACATGGGATCCGGTGCCAGTGCGCCGTCGGACCGCCGGGCGGCTGGTGCCGCGGATCGGCCCGGATGCCTGGGCGGTGGATGACGTGTCGTTTCCCAAGGACGGCAGGATGCCGGTCGGCGTCGCCCACCAGTACTGCGGCGCGCTGGGCAAGCAGGCGAACTGCCAGGTCGCGGTCAGCGTGCATGCAGTCTCCGACACGGCTTCGTGTCCGCTGAACTGGCGGCTGTTCATGCCCCGGGAGTGGACGGACGACGCCGTGCGGCGCCGGCGGACCGGCGTCCCCGAGGACGTCGGGCACCGGGAAAAGTGGCGGCTGGCGCTGGACACTCTGGACGAACTGGCCACATGGGGCCATGTGCCGCCGCTCGTGGTGGCGGATGCCGGCTACGGCCACAACGCCGACTTCCGGGGCGGGCTGGATGAGCGGGGCATCGGATACGTCGTCGCCGTCCGGTCGGATGTGACCGCCCACCCGCAGGACGCACAGCCCCTCACACCGCCCTGGTCCGGCAACGGCCGCAAGCCACAGCCCCGCTACCGGGACGAACCCGCCTCAGTGGCCGCCTGGGCCGCCCGCCGCGGACGGCAGGCGTTCACCGAGGTCACCTGGCGGGAAGGCTCACGTGGCCCGATGCGCTCGCACTTCCTTGCCATGCGGGTACGGCCGGCCGGCGTGCGCCCGCGCCACCTGGCCCAGGCCGCTGCCGTCACCCGCGACGGCCACTGGGACGGCGTCCTGCCCGAGGTAACACTGCTGGTCGAATGGCCCCGGCAGGCAGAGGCACCCACCGGCTACTGGCTCTCCAACCTGCCCGACGACACCCCGCTGGCCGAACTGGTCCGCCTGGCCAAGATCCACTGGCGCATCGAACACGACTACCGGGAACTCAAACACGGCCTGGGCCTGGACCACTTCGAAGGCCGCTCCTGGAACGGCTGGCACCACCACGTCACCCTGGTCACCGCCGCCCACGCCTTCCTCACCGAACAGCGGCTGGCCCCAAAAGCTCACACACCGGCCTCACCCTCTACCAGACCCTCGACGCCCTCCAAGACGTACTGAACTGCTGGACCGGCCTGTGCACAACATGCCACCAGCCCCTGCCCCGACCCCGGACCAGACACCACCCATCAAGATCCATACCAACCTAACGGAGTCCTACTAGATCAGCACCCGCGAACGGCATCATGCCGCACGAACATCAAGTCACGTGAGACAACCGCTGAGGAACCGGTGTCGGCACCCTGGAGTGGGCGGCCGGTGGCGGGACGGTGCGCGCGGAGATCCCGCCGTCGGCGAGCAGTCCGGGCACCGGCCCCTCCATCACTTCGACTCCGCGGGCCCCGAGCCAGCTCCGTCGCCGCTGGGAGCGACATGTCAACGAGCAACGCCCCCGCCGTCGAGCAGGGGCGTTGATCGAGATGGTCTGTTTCAGGATGCCTTTCGGCCGGCGGGCTTCTCGATCTCGGTGGTCACCCGTGCCCCTCGCAAGAGCGCCGGGAGCCACAGGAGACAGGCCAGCAGGGGGACCGCGGCGTAAGTGGCCATACCCACGCTGGAGCCCAACCCGTCCATGAGCGCGCCGAGGACGAGATAGCCGATGCCGATGAGCACCGACTCCACGAATGTGATCATCGACAGCAGGCTCGCCCGGTGGCGCGACGGCACTGCCTCGTTGAACACGTTGTCCACGATCACGGCGGTGATCTCGGGAATTCCGACCAGGACCAGGAACGCGGCGATGGTGACCCAGACAAGGCCGAGGCCGCTCAGGCCGAGCGCCACGGCGAGCGTCAGGAGAGACACCGGGACGATGACCCGATACCCGATGCGCCGGTCCGCGCGGTCCGACAGCAGTGGAGTGAGCCCGCCGGCGAAGAATCCCGCCGATATGACCACGCTGACCAATGCGGTGCCCGCTCCCTGATCGGAGAGGGTCTTCTGCGTAAAAATGATGTACGGCGTCAAAGTCGCATGCATCAATCCGGACACCACGACAAGCGTCACGAGCGCCGGCGTGGCGACCCGAAGCATCGCCCGCCAAGCTGTGGCGTCGCCGTGCTCCTCCTCGGCTCCGTCCTGCTCGTCCACCGCGTCCGTGCCGCGGATCTCGGGCACCCGTGACATCAGCACCACCACGGCCAGGACGAGGCACGCCGCCGAACCGACGTAGACGATTCCCCAGGAAATCTGCTGCAGTTGGCCGCCGAGGACGATGGCGGCTCCCGAGGTGACCGTCCCGAGCATGGTGTACCGGGACCTGATCCTGACGTACCCGGCCGTGGCACCGCGACGCACGAGCAGGTCGTACAGCAGGGCGGTGTCCGAACCGGACACACATGCCATGCCCACGCCCTGCCCGATGAACAACGTCAGGAACACCCAGTAGTTGGAGAACGACACCTGACCGAGCAGACATCCGGCTATCAGCACCTGGCCGATCACGATGCCGGCACGCCTGCCGATTCGGTCGGCGATGACTCCCGTCGGCAACTCCGCAAGTCCGCTGACCAGGTAGAGCAGTGTCTGAAGCAGGGCCACTTGCCCGGCGGAGAAGCCGCGCTGCTGAAGGAAGAGGACGAATACGCCGCGCTGGAACAGCGTGTTGGCGAGCACGGCGTATACGTAGAACGGGCGCGTGACGCTTCGTGCTGCATCGCCGACTGCAGCCGACCCACCAAGGGCCTCCGTGGTGCCGGTCATGCTGCGGGCTCCCCCTGGTGACTCCGGTGATCATCAGAGATTGTCTCACGTGGCACGTTTCGCGAGCTTCTTGCAGCAGGTCAGGGCGGCAGCCATGGCCAGGCCGCGGCGGCCGCCCACCGATCCGCACCTACGGCGACCGGCGGTCACCGCCTGCGAACCGGACCGGGACGCCGCGCGGTCCGCCGGCGGTCACCGCCCGCTCCGCGGGTCCGGGTGGCGCGCTCCGTCCGCGGTCACAGGCGGGCGGTCCCGGGGCGGGCGTGCTCGCCGCCCGGCCCCACCGAGCGGAGCCGGGCCGCTCCAGGACGGTTCAGCGGTCGCGCCACCAGCGGGCCCCGGGGCCGAAGACGTCCCGGAGGGTGTTGGTGGCGCAGTGGATCTCCCCCTCGCTGACATGCACACCGGTGAGGTCGTCCACGTAGCTCACCCGATAGCCGGTGCTGCGGAAGGCCGCGGTGATCGCCTCGGCGAAGACGTCCTTGCCGTCCACGACCGGGCCGTACGGCTTCGGGGCGACATAGCGGCCGCCGTTGAGCACGAGCCCGTTGGCGGTGCCGGGAATCTCGGCGACACCGTCCCGCATCGCCGCAAGCTGCTTCTGCTTGGCGTCCTTGGCCGGGCCGTCCTCCATGTCGCGGATCTCTGTCTCCAGCATTCCGTAATCAAGCGACCGAGCCGTGAAGAGGGCCGGGACACGGATGATCTCGGCGTCGGTCAGACCGGTCTTCGCCCTGAGCACATCGAGGTTGGCGTCGATCCGTTCGGCGGCCCGCTCGTTGGTGCCGGTGAACTGGGTGTCGGCGAGGAAGGCATCGACGGTGCGCTGGTCGATGCGCTCGTCGTACGGCCACTCCAGCTTGGGCAGGCCACCGTGCAGGAGTTCGCCGCCGTGGCCCTTCTTCTGGACATCGCGCAGGAGGGCGAGACCGGCACGCGGGTCCGCGACCACAGCCCGCCGACCGAGCCGGCTGCCGGGAACCGGGAGGAACTGCACGAACTCGTCGACGTGACCGATGGTCAGCCACGACGTGTCCAGGGAAATCGGGTCCTGCATGCCCTGCGCACGCAGGAAGGCGAGCATCTCCGGGGCGGGACCGGTCTTCCCCGGGACCAGGCCGTCCCCGCCGATCACGACACGGCCGTGCGGGTTGCCGGGGCTCGGCGGCACGGTTTCCAGGTTGCCCATCGAGTCGTAACTGCTGTTCTCGTCCATGTCGGGGACGTGGCTGATGTGGACGGCGGCCACGTCGTGTCCGGCCAACTCGGTGAAGGCGGTGCGGGCGGCGACGCGGCGCTCATCGTTGACCGAGGTGATGAGGACCCGCATACCGCGCGGGCGGCCGTCCGGACCGGGGATCGCGGTGTAGCCCGGCTCGAAGATGTCCTGGGCCCAGACGTCGCCCTTGGTGTCGAGGGCGCGCGAGGGAGACGTCACCCCGCCGTCGGACAGTGTGGCGTCCAGCTCCCTGACGAAGGTCTCGGACCTGGTGTCGCCCTCGGTCGCAGACCGCAGCACCTCCTGAACCGGGGCGGTGTTGAGCTGGGTGAGCACCGGGGCCTGACGCAGCCTCAGATCTGCCGACGCGCCGGCGCCGTCCGCGGTGACGGTGAGCGTGACGCCGGTACGGCCGTCCCAGTCAGCAGCGTCCCTGATCACGTCGAGGCCCTCGACCCCGAGTTCCACACCGTGCCGCAGCTCCTGCGCGGTCAGCCGGGTCCGGGGGCCGACCGCCTCCCAGCCGAGCGGTGCCGAGCCGCCGGGCCGGTGCACGAAGAGCCGGATCCGGTGGGCATCCTTGGCCGGAATCGTGATCCGTCCGCTCGCGGAGGCAGGGGCATCGGCCCAGGGACGCGTGCGGAACCGGGCGAGGTCGGCCTCGTCGCTTCTTCCGTTGACGATGTCGTCAGCGGCGTCGTTGCAGGCCCCGAGGTCACGGTCGGTCTTGTTCTGGTCCCGGCGGTGGGCGCGGACCGCCTCCGCCCACTCCGCCTCGGCCTTCTCCCGATCGGGCTCCTTCTCCAGCTCGGCCTGCTTCTTGTACAGCGCGTCGTCGTTGGCGGCCTCGCGGTCCACAGCCTCCTCGACCAGGGTGTGGGCCCGGTCCCGGCACGCGCCCGCGTCGTCGTCGATGTTGGGGAGGAAGAGCAGGTCCGGGCCGGCTTCGGCGGGTTGCTCCGCCCGGAGGTCGGCGCGCGGTGTGCCGACGGCCGTGGCGGGAAGGGCCAGGCTGAGAAGGCCGGCGCTCACGGCACCCGTCAACAGGATGCCTCGGGTGTGGTGTCTCATGGCGCGCATCCTCACAGGGCAGTGTGTGATTCCTGTCAGGATCCTGTCGGCGGGAGGCCAGCGCCGGGCGGCGGCCGCGGCGTCGACGGCGAACTCGGCCTGGACGACGTCGTCGGCGTCCAGGCCGTAGACGGTTCCCGGCGGCGCGGCGGCGAGCAGCTGGGCCGATGCGCTCCCGCTCCGCGAGTTCCGCCGGGCCGCGGATGTCGTCGGCCAGGTCCTCGTGCCGGGATGTCTGCCGCGCGTCGAACCGTGCGTCCTCAAGGGCCACCGTGACGGCGTCGGCGTCCGTCCCCTTCGCCCGGCGTCGAACGACAGCGGCGGCCGATGGGCGCGGGGTAGACCGGCTCCCGGGGCGCGGCGGCGCGCGGGGGCGGCGCGAGTGCGCCGGGACGTCCAGGGCGTGGTCTTCCTCGGCCTTGCATTCGGATGCGTGGCGCAGGCCGCCGCCGGAGCGCTTCTGCGGCGGCCCGCCGAACTGAGCCGCAGCACGGTAGGCGTCACCTACGGCATCGGCTGACCTGCGGCTTCGACCGGGCGAAGCACGACCGTTGGCACTGGGGCGGCGCGCTGTCTGTCACCAGCAGCGCGCACAGCAGGATCAGTGTCACCGGCTCCCGCGCTGCGCCGATCGCCTGAGCCGCCCAGCAGCCCGGCGGAGGGAAGCCCTGTCTGAACTGTGCGCCGGGCCCTGACGGAAGTCGCTCCAACCGGTCACAGACCGGCGACGTCCCCGATTCTGTTCAGCACGGAGTCGAGCCCGTCCACCACGGCGTTGTGCCGCTTCGCGCGCGCCGCCCGGTCCGCCGGCACCAGCCGCGCGGCGGCCTGCACGGCGTAGGCGTCCGGGTCGCCGAAAGCAGTCCGCGGGTGCTCTCCCGTCACCGCGCAGTGCCCCGTGACATCCTTGACCGCCTGGAGCACGACTGCCCGGTCCACGCCCGGCTGCACGGCCAGCCGTACCTGGAAACGCGCCATCCACTTTTCGCGGTCCTTCTCCATCGCCACGTCCGTCTTCTGGTCCTTCTCCGTCACGCGCTCTCCCGGGTGATCAGCAGCCGTCCGTCATGGAGTCAGACGCCATGACATCGAAGTGGGTTGCGGAGGCGAGAATCTGGTGAGCTGCGGGTGACTGCCGGCAGCCGCACCGGCTGAGCACTTCAGCTGGCGAGTGAGCAACCGGGCAAACCGGTCGTTCCCTCTCCGAGGTGAAGCTGTGTTGGCGGTGACGATCGCCACGACGGGTGTGCCGGTCAGGGAGCAGGGACAGGGCCGCCCGGACGGAACCGCTCCACCCCGACGATGTGCCGGACCTTGACCGGGCGCACGATCACCGCCACCCGCTGCTCCCCCGGCATGATCCACTCAAAGTCGCTGCCCAGATACTTGCGGGCCAGCCGGTCCATCCGGTCGTGTGCCTCCCGGCCCTCGATGAAGCGGGCCACCACACCACTGATCTGCACCCGGTCGAACGGGTCGGTGGCGTCCGCATGCGAGAGACAGACACGGGGGTCACGACGCAGATTTTCTTCCTTCACACGGCCCACCGAGGTGTTGAACGCAAGCTCCCCCTCCCCCTCCAGATCCACCCACATCGGGCTGACCTGCGGAGCGCCATCGGCGAACACGGTGCCGACGTACCAGATGTTGGGAGCCTGCAACCGGGCTCGGACGGCTGCATCGAAGGTCGCAGTCATCCAGGAAGGCTACCAACCACGACCGCTGGCACAGCAGTACGGGAAACCATGAAGGCCGCCAGGCGAAGCAGATGCCCGGTCAACCATCACGGAGGTGACAGGGCTCGTCGAAAACGGCTCTGACCGCAGTTCCGTGAACGATCTTGGTGCTACGGCAGGCTGCCACCGATTCGGCCTCACCTCGCGACCGCACCGACGAAGTGCCACGTCGCGTACCCGGGCGGGCGCCGGTTACCGATGAGGCCGTTGCCTTCGGCAGTATGAGCACCATGACTGAGATCCGTACACCCCGCCTCCTCCTCCGTCGCTGGCATGACGACGACCTCGCGCCGATGGCGGACATCAACGCGGACCCGCGGGTCACGCGCTGGATCGACGACGGCTCGGTGCGCGATCTGGAGCACACGGTGGAGGCCATCGAGCGGTGGGAGGAGGAGTGGGAGGAGGAAGGCTTCGGACTCTTTGCCGTCGAGCTGCTGGCCTCGGGGGAGCTGGCCGGCTTCACGGGTCTTTCGGTGCCCGAGTTCCTGCCGGAGGTACTGCCCGCCGTGGCGATCAGCTGGCGGCTCGGCTCACAGTTCTGGGGTCAGGGATACGCATCCGAAGCCGCCCATGCCACGCTGGAGTTTGCGCTCCAGGACCGCGGCCTCGACCGTGTCATCAGCATTAACCGAGTGGGTGACGACGCCTCCGAGAACGTCATCCGCAAACTCGGCATGGTGCCGGAGCGAGAGACGGTACACCCGGTGTACGGCTATCCGCTGCGCGTTCACACCATCGATCTCACCGAGTTCCAGGCGTGAACCAGCAGAGCCGTCGATCGTCACAAGACAGCCGGCCACTGTCCCTACTTCCCCGACCGCCTTGATCGCCACGGGGTGGACACCCAGGCAAGAGACGTTGCTTTCACGTCGCTGACCTGTGCTTTCACGAAACTGCGGACAGAGCCGTTTTCAAGACTCTGGCCGGAGTCTTGTGAATGGCCAGGCCGGCAGCTCGGGAACACCAGGGATCCAGCCCCACTGCGGAGGTCTCTACCCAGCAGCCACGACCTGGCCGGCCGTGACCTGAGGAGGGTTGGGAAGCAGCGACGCGAGGTTGTCCCGTACGAAGTCCGCCGCCCTCTTGACCGACTCGCCGGCCCCGGCCCGGTCTTCATAGATGCTGGTGGAGACCATCACTCCATCCCCGCCGTCAATCCAGTAGTAGGCCACAAAGCCGGGGACCTGGCGGAGGAGGGGGACGAATCCCTCGTCCACCCGGCGTCCCGCCTCGGCAGGATCCGTCACCCCTTCGTACCGCCGAACCACTGCGTACATGGCTGATCTCCTCGCGTATCCCAAGGCCACCTTGCTCCCAACGACATACCCCTCAGCGCGCATCTCCCGTTCGTGGCACACCCGGAAGACACTCGGATAGGTGCATGGGTCGACCCCCTACACCTCGATACGGTGCACCAGGCCGTTCAGGATGAGCCCGAGACCCGCCTCGAACGCCGACTCGTGATCGATCACCGGCACGTCGACCGGTAGATCCGCGCCGTCACCGGGGCCGGTGTCTGCCTGCTCTTCCAGGACGCTGCCGACCGTGAAGCGACCGGCGGCCAGCATCGCCATCTGCGCATCCCGCTCAGGGACGCCTGAAGCTACGAGGAAATCCATCTTGCGGTGGATCCGGTCGAGGTCGCCGGTGGGGGTGCTGCCCGCGTGGAGCCGTGCGCCGTCCCGGCGCATCAGCAGGGTGCGCCTGAAGCTGCGCGTGTTGTCCGTGAACCAGTCGCGCCAATCGTCGCCGGGCGTCGGCAGGGGTGCGGTCGCATGGGGTTCCATCGCGGCCTCCGCCATGGCGGCGAGTAGGTCCTTCTTGGTACGGAAGTACCAGTAGAGCGACGGCTGCTCCACGTTCAGTCGCTTCGCCAACCGTCTCGTGCTGACGGAGTCCAGCCCGACCTCGTCGAGCAGGCCGAGCGCCTCAGCGATGACGGCCTCGCGGTTCATCTTGGTCACGTTGACAATCTATCGCTGATAGATGACCCTGGGAAGAAATCTTTCACTGATAGATTTTGGAGGGATGGGCATGACGAAGGGATCGGGCAAGCAGCCCCTGCGGGTTCTCGTCGCCGGTGGTGGGATCACGGGGCAGGCCCTGGCCTTCTGGCTCACCCGGGGCGGCCACCGGGTGACCGTCGTCGAACGCTTTCCGGCGCTGCGGGCCACCGGGGCCCAGGTCGATCTGCGGGGGCAGGGCATCGAGGCCGTCAGGCGAATGGGGCTTCTCGACGCCGTCCGAGGCAAGCTCGTGGACGAGGCGGGCGTCGCCTTCATCGACGCACGCGGCAGGGCCAAGGCGACGATCATGGCCAACACTTCCGGGAAGGGCCGGCAGACCCTCACGTCCGAGTACGAGATCATGCGCGGGGACCTGGTGCGCATCCTGCACGATGCGACGAGGGACGACACCGAGTACGTCTTCGGCACAAGCGTGAACGGCTTCGAGCAGGACACCCACAAGGTCGTCACGCATTTCTCCGACGGGTCGTCCGGCGAATTCGACCTCCTGGTCGGTACGGACGGCCAGGGATCACGCATCCGGCGAGCGCTTCTCCCGGAAGGTCTCGACCCGTACTGGCGGATGGGCATCCACATGGCCTACTGGTTCGTTCCGCGCATCGCGTCCGACAGCAACATCCGGGACACCTACATGGTCCCGGGCGGCCGTCAGATCATGCGCCGCAGCCACAACCCGAACGAGACCCAGGTGTACTTCGTCATACGGGAAGAATCCGAGGAAGCCTCGGCGATCCACCGGGAACCCGTCGAGCGCCAGCAGGAGTTCTGGGCGAACAGGTTCCGCGACGCCGGATGGCAAACCGAACGCTTCATCGAGGGCATGAAGACCAGCCCGTTCTTCTACTCCCAGGAGATCGTCCAGGTCCGCACCGACACCTGGTCCAAGGGCCGCGTGGTCCTGGCCGGTGACGCCGCGCACTGCGCCTCCCCCTACAGCGGCATGGGCATCTCCGGCGGCCTGGTCGGCGCCCACGTCCTGGCCGGGGAGATCAACCGACACCCGGGCGACCTGCCGACCGCGCTGGCGGACTACGACCGCATGCTGCGTCCCTTCGTCAACGAGGTCCAGGGCGAAGTCAACCCGCGCCTGCTGCGTCTGGGCATGCCGATGACCCAGCGCGCGATCGATACCTTCCAAGCGACCACCGCGCTGGCCTGCTTCCTGCACATCCCCGAACTCGCCGCGCGCCTGTCGCAGGAGGACCGCGGCGGCAACTGGCAACTCCCTGAGCTTGTTCCGCTTTGACGGACACCGTCGGTGTGGTGGTCAGGCCGCGAGCTGTTCACACTGCGGGCTCAGCGTGTGCGCGAACCGCGTCCCGGCCCCTCAGGGCCAGGACGCGGCCGGGCAGACGCCGACGTGGAGGTGGGGTGGGTACGGATGTGCCGTGCGTGGTTCAGCGTGTGGGCCCGGCCTCGTAGAAAGTCCGAGCGGCAAAGCTGATCCATTCCGGCCGTTCCCAGGTGTTCCAGCGGGCGCGGGCGTCCTTGTCGATCGCCTCTGCCGCTTCGTCGGCCGAGGCGCCGGCTGCCCGCAGGCGACCGGCTTCCTCACGGACGTGGGCGAGGTAGTCGCGGACATCGCGGATCAGCGACACATCGGTCACCTCGCCATGGCCGGGGACGACGATCTCCGGGTTGAGGGCGGCGAGCTCATCGAGCACGGTGATCCAACGCCCGCCGTCGACGTCGGCGTCGTACGGCGGGAAGTACGGCGTGATCGGGAAGATACGGGTCTCGAACAGGTCCCCACCGAACAGCACGCGGCCGTCGATGAGCACGGCCTGGTCGGAGGCGGTGTGCGCCGGGCCGACGGTGCGCAGCACCGCTGTGTGGCCACCGAGATCGATGTCGGCCTGGCCGTCGTAGGTGAGGTCGGGGTCGACGAGTTCGGCACCTTCGAGTTCGGCCGCGATGTGCGGGCCCAGCCCCTTGAACATGTCGAGGTACGCGGAGCCCTTGCGGTGCAGCTCGTCGCGCTGTCCCCGGTTGTAGACGATCGTTGCGGCACCCTTGAAGGCCTGCGCGCCGAAGCCGTGCTCGGGGTGGAAGTGCGTGACGGTGAGATACAGGCGCCGGTCACCGGCCAGGCGTCGGGCCTGCTCCAGAACGTGTGCGCCATTGCGGGGGCCGATGCCGGTGTCGATGACCAGCGCGGCCTTCTCGCCCACGACGATGCCGACGTTCGGGACGAGTTCTACCCGCTGGTCGGGGATCACGAAGACGCCCTCGGACACCTCGACCGGCTCGCCGCTCACGACCGGTGCCGGCTCGCCGCTCATGTCAGGCGCCCCCTGTGCGGTCGGCTCGGTGCTCGCCGTACTCGATGAAGGTTCGGTGGCGCACATGGCCCCACTCCAATCTAATCATCGTTCAGATGTGCCCCGAGCATAACAGCAATCTGAGCAGTGTTAAGATCAGGGCATGGCCAAAGGGAACTACCACCACGGGGAACTGCGCAACGCACTGCTGGACGCGGCAGAGACACTGGTGTGCGAGCGCGGCGCCGAGGGCTGGTCACTGCGAGAGGCCTCAGCCCGGGTCGGAGTCAGCCCGAGCGCCGCCTACCACCACTTCACCTCACGCGACGCACTGGTCCACGCACTGTCCGGAAGGGTGCTCGCCCGGCTCGGGGAACGCCTGAGCGGCGCCGCCGGGCAGCAGCCCGACCCCGGTTCCGACCACCAGCAGCGCCTGGTTGCCATTGGGCGCAGCTACGTTCGATGGGCCCTGGAGGAACCGGCGGTGGCCCGCCTGGCCTTCGGCGCCGGAGCCACCGACTCCGAGACCGCGATCTCACCCCACCCCCATGACGTGCTCGATGCAGAACTCGACCGGCTGGTGGATGCCGGCTGCCTGGCCGTCTCGGCACGCCCCGGGGCCGAGTTCGTCGTCTGGGCGGCCGTACACGGACTCGCCACCCTGCTTGCCGACGGGCTCATCAGCCTCGACGACACAAAGGCCGTCGACCGGGAGGCAGAGCGCGTCGTCCGAGCCGTCCTCAGCGGCCTGACGCAGGAAACTGAAGCGTCCCCGAAGTGGCCGACCGCACGCTCCGCCCACACAGAGCGTCTGGCCAAACGGCAGACCGGGAGCTCCTCCGGTACGCCGTAGGGGCACGGTGATGGCCTGTCAGGCTTGCGCAAGGATCTTCGCCGGAGGATCTGCCGCAACACGGCTGGACCGGCTGCCGAAGGCAGCGCAGAGATGCAGGCGGCAAGTCACCTCCGGGCACGGAGCGATGCGCGGACGATCTGCGCCGCATCATCGAGGCACTCGCAGGACCGGAGCAGCCTGTGGCGGCACTGTGGCCGGAACGGTCCCTCGGCTGACGAAGAAGAGGCAGGTGGGGCGCCCAGGCATGGCCGTGCGTCCGACGTCGCGCAGTCTCTGCTCGAAGCCGCCGGCAGGAAGGCCCGTTGACACAGTCGATGGCCACCAGCGTCGGCGGGCCACTCGCACGGTCGTACGGGTCCGTGCTCGGTGCCAGGGGCCAAGGCGAACCGCAGCGTCGAGACGGGAGGTGGCGGCACCTGGAGCAGGACACAGGCCCCGGGCGGTCGGCGCGCGCCCCAGGGGCGGGGAGGGTCAGGTGGCGAAGCCGCCGTCGGCGGTGATGGTGGCTCCACGTCATGCTCTTCGGCCGCCCCTGGAACCCGGCCAAGGAGAGCCAGGGCATCAGCGGCGTCGAGCCCAGAACAGCGCGTGCCCGCCCTCGCCCTCGGGTACGAACTCCTCCCGCTCGACCGTCAGCCCGACCTGAGTGATCCATGTCCGGTTCGTGGCAGCGTCCGCATGACTCCACCACATGGCAGCCCCGCCACCCAGCCAGTCCTCGTCAACACCCGTCCAGGCCCGACAACCGGTGGTGCCCACGAACCAACCGCCAGGTCGCAGCCATCCGGCGACCTTCCGCAGCAACGGAAGCTGTTCGTCGAGCGGGATGTGGATCAGCGCGTAAAAAGAGACGACCGTGTCGAAGGAGGCCGGCGCGAAGTCCACGGCCGTAGCATCGGCGCGGATGAACTCGGCCTGCGGCACGAGCTCCCGGGCCCGGCGGATCTGCACATCACTGATGTCGACGCCGGTGACATGGTGACCTTCGGCCGTCAACGCGCGAGTGACGGGAACCCCGCTTCCGCACCCGAGATCCAGCACCGTGCCTCCGGCCGGGATACGACCAGACAGTTCGCTGATCCACGACTGGTACTTCGTCTCGGCGCCATAAGCCTGGTCATAGTGGAGGGAGAGCGCGTCGTACCCCCGCCGGACCAGCTCTTTGGGATCCTCAATGTCCACGCCGGCGCACGTTAGCCGCCCGCCATGAGAGGTCGCGAACTGTTTTCCCCAGTTGCTCAGCAGGGTAGGTCGGGGCGGGAGTTCGGGGCCGGGAGTCAGGACAGGGCAGACTCCGTGGACGACGCGGAGGTGAGCGACGTGGCCGCCTCCCAGGCGAATCCGTCCGGGTCGGTGAGGGGGACGGCGGTACTGCCGAGGACGATGCGGTGCGAGCCGGTGCCGTCGGCGGCGACGCCGAGGTCCTTGGCCAGGCTGCGGCGCTTGTACAGCGCCAGCTTGACGGGGCTGGACTCGTCGGAGGTGAACTCGGTGTACTTGCCGCCGAAGCTCCTGGCCACGGTCAGGCCCCGGCCGACGTAGAACTGCTTGGTGGCTTTCACGTCCTCGACGCCGAGCAGGAGGACGATCTCGTCGATCTCGCGGGTGGCCGGGCCCATGTCCTTCTTCGCCGAGGTCGCGACCTTCCAGATCGTCCCGTCGGGCGCCTGGACGACGCCGCCGTAGCCCCACAGCGACTTCGCGGCGGGCTTCAGCACCGTGGCGCCGGCGTCCACGGCGGCGTCGAGGAAGCTGTCGACGGTGGCAGGCCGGGACACCGTGAGCGCCAGGGTGAAGCCGCGGAATCCGGTGGAGGGCGCCTCGGACGCCCGCAGGCGTATGTGCGTGTTCACTCCGAAGGCGGTGTAGAAGCGGTGGGCGGCCTCGGGGTCGGCCACCTCAAGGGTGACGGATGCGATGGACGTGGTGGATGCGGTGGTTGCCATGGTCATCACGCTAGGGGCTGCTCGGCGGCCGGGGCTTCTCCATTCCTGACCGGTCTTGCCACCGGCTTCGCCACACACGCCGGCCTCCCCTCCACCGTCACCGCAGGCCCCGCATCACTGGCCGTGGTTGTGGTATCGGCACGGCCTTCCGCCGCGTCCGCCGCGCGGCGGACGCGGCGGAAGGCCCCGGGCAGCATGCCGAGCAACTCTGTGAAGCGAGTGGTGACCGTGCCCGGCGACGCGCAGCCGACCGCGAAGCAGACCTCGGTGACGCTGAGGTCGCCACGCCGCAACAGCGCCGTCGCGCGTACCTCGTCCGCCGGCTCTCCCGCGACGGACAGCCCCTCATCACCGACGACCTGCGCGCCGTGATCACCAGCCGCAGCCACGGCCTGCCGCTCCACCTCGACCTGCCGGTGATGCGTTTTCCGGAGATCCGCCGCACCCCGAACGTACCCCCACGCCCGGCGACTTCGACCACGACTTCCCGGCCCTGATCTCCCGGACCCTGGCCGACCTGCCCCCGGACGAGCGTCACGTCCTGCGTTCGGTCAGCCTCCTGGACGCCCGACCTCCCCCGGGCCACCCGGACCGCCGGCCTCGCCCGCGAGGCACCGGCGATGCGGCCGATCGAGCGCCCCTTCATCCGGGACAACCCTTTCGGGCTCTGGCCGTACCACCTGCACACAGTGATCCGCTCCACCCTCCACGGCGCCGACGACCACACCGACGACCGCTGGCGTGTGCGCGGTAGGTGCTCGGGGCGCTGAGGTGGAGTGGTGGTGCGGCTACCGTGGGTGCACGGCGTAGGTCAGGTGCGTCACCCGCGACGACGGCTCCGAACGGACCGGCTCCAGCGCGACCCTGGACGCGTCCACGCCCTCGAACAGGCGGATTCCGGAGCCGAACAGCACGGGTGCCAGCGCGATCGAGAACTCGTCGACCAGGCCCGCGTTCACGTACTCCAGGATCGTCGCGCCGCCGCCCGAGATGCGGACGTCGCGGTCGCCGGCAGCCTCGCGGGCCTGGTCGAGCGCGGTCTCGATGCCGTCGTTGACGAAGTGGAACGTGGTCCCGCCCGGCCTCTCCCAGGGGTCACGCTTGGTGTGTGTCACGACGAAGACCGGCGTGTGGAACGGCGCCTCCTGCGGCCACATCTCCTCGCCGGCGTCGAACATGCGCTTACCCATCACGCTCGCCCCGGTGCGCAGGAACGTCTCCCGCGCGATGTCGTTGTCGCGCCCTTCCTCGCCGCCCACGCCGAGCTTCAGGTTCTCCCGGAAGAACCGCAGGGGGAAGATCCACCGCTGCAGTTCCATCCACTGCCGCCCCATCAAGTCCTCGGAGGACTCGGGCGCGATGAACCCGTCCAGCGACATCGACACGCTGAAGAACACTTTCCCGGCCATCAGCCCTCCGCCCCCTTCCGAAAGACCTCGGCGACGTATGCAGCCAGGTGGCTCAGGGTCTGCCGGCCGCCCTCGATCGCGTGGTACTTCTCGACCGCCTCGTCGCGCAGTTCCTTGGTAGGAAACACCGTCTGCATCACGATCCGGGTCACCGCGCCGTCCGGTGCGAAGGTCAGGACCGATGCAAAGGCGTTCGGGTCGTCGCGGTACTCACCGTGCAGCAGTTCGATCCGCTCCGGCGGGGCGATCCGCTGCCAGCGGATCCACTCGGAGTAGTCGGTCCCGTCCGGCCCGTGCAGCACGAAGTCCCACTCCCCGCCCTCGCGGAACTCGAAGGACCGCGTGGTGGTGGTGAACCCCTCCGGACCCCACCACCGCGACAGGTGCCGGACCTCAGTGAACGCCTCGAACACCAGCTCCCGCGGGGCGTCGATGACCCGGGAGATCACGATCTCCCGGTCTGCCGTCGCCGGCTCCGCCCGCGTTTCTTGCCTTGCCCTTACCATCGGTCATTCCTCCGGACGTGTCTGCTTGAGGTCCTGCACGTAGGTGTCCAGCCGGTCGAAACTCTCGTTCCAGAACCGCTCGAATCCGCCGGCCCACTCGTGGACCGGCCGCAGCCCGCGGGCGTCCAGGCCGTAGAGGCGCTGCTTGCCCGCCTCGCGGACCCGCACCAGCCCCACCTCCCGGAGCACCCGCAGGTGCTTGGACGCCCGCGGCTGACTCATCCCCAGCTCCTGGGCCAGGTCGGTCACCGGCCGCTCACCCGCCCGCAGCAGCGCCAGGATGTCCCGGCGCTGCGGCTCGGCGATCGCGTTGAACGCGTCCGACGTCGTCGCTGCTCGTGCCATGGCAGCCATCGTATGCCCATATCGGAATGCGTCAACCGGCGGGGAGTCGGACGATTCTTGCCAGATGGCGATTGCAGGCCCCCCGGCCCCGCCCCAACCAGGGACGTGCGGCGAACCGACCGTCAGGGCGCTTGGGCAACCAGCCGCGGTCGGCGCCCTTGGTCATCTTCGCCCGCAGCGGCTCCAGTCCGCCGCGCACCGACGCGTCCAGGCCCAGCCGCTCGCCGACTGCGCCGGCGCAGGACCCAGGGTCGCCGCCGTGCCCGCCGCCGTTCCACGCAGGCTCACCGGATGACCTGCGTGAGGTGGGCACGTACCTGGTCCGCCGCGTCCAGGTGCGCCTCGCGCCCTCTTCGCTCAGGGCGACCTGGCGATCGAAGTCCCCGCCGTTCCAGCGCACCTCCTGGGTGCGGCCGTCGGGCAGGGTGCGCCTCAGCCCGCTCAGCGCCACCACACTTCAGCCTGCGGGTGGTGGCACGGCCGCCTTCAAGGTGACGCCGAAGGCGTTCTCGGACTTCGTCGAGGCAGCGGCCCGCGGCTCGCTCTGACGCATACAGCGGCACAAAACAGGGAGGCGCCCGGTCGGGAACTCCGGCCGGGCGCCTCCCTTGCTTCCCCTGGCGGGAGCTAGTCCACCGAGGCGATCGCCGTCTCGCGGGCGGCCGTCTCCGTGCCGTCGGCGAGGGTGGCGGTCACGCGGTAGTACGTGGTCGTGCCCTTGGGCAGGGTGGTGTCCACGTACGACCAGCTGGTGCTGTCACCGCGCGTCTGGACGTCAACCTTGTCGAAGACGTGGGTCGACCGGTTCCAGCGGTAGACGGCGAAGCTGGTCACCTTGCTGCCGCCCGCGCCCGTGTCGCTGCCCAGCCACCAGCGGACCGAGCCGTACACGTCGCCGTTGAGGTGGCCGAGCGGGTTGTCGCCCACGGCCGGGGCGGCGTCGGCGTCGGGGCGCAGGTCGAGCTCGGTGACATCCTGGGCGGAGGCGCCGGTCTCGGGGGTGAGCTGGTTGCCGTACTGGTCGACGGCTACGACGCTGTAGCGGACCTGCTCGCCGTCGGCGACCGTACGGTCGAGGTGGTGGGTCTCCGTGAACTCCTCGGGCCTGAGGGTCCAGGCGTCGATGAGCGGCTTGTAGACCCACTCGCCGTCGACGAGGGTGCCCCGCATGATGCGGTAGTGGTGGAGACCGGGGTCGTCACTGGCGTCCCAGCTCAGTGCCTGTTTCCGATCCCCGAGTTGATTTGGTACAGAGTTAAGCCAAGGGGGAAGCCGTCGGGGAGGACACGATCGCGGAACTCCCATCGCGTTCCGGTGGACATCCAGTACGGCCAACTACGGGGCCTCTGCGGTCGGTTTGAACCTTCCACGCAGGCAGGACGTTGTGATCTCGGACAGCGACAGCTACCGAGAGAGGGGCCATGCCATGGCCAGCGCGAACTTTCTACAGCTCACGGAAGATAAATCCGTCAAGTGGCACGCCTTCCGAGGTATCGATCTGGCGGCACTTGAAAGTACCCTGAAATCGGGCCTGCCACGCTCGTATCAGCACCAGGGAGAATGGAATCTAAGTCTCTCGGGTTCTCCCGGAGAGAGTTTCAGAAGAGGCCGAGAAAGCACTTCATTTCTGTTCTATACGATGAACCCCTCGTGTCTGGCTGTGGCTGTGCGCACATACAGCGTGCGGCATGAGCCTATAGGAGGATTCCAGGACGAGTATCATTCGACGACGCTGATCGACCCATCCCGGATTGTTGCTGTGACTGCTCATGCCGGAACACTCAGTTCTCCCCTATCCGATCTGACTTCCCATATCGAGCCGATGCGCCCTCACCGGTGTCTCGATTACCTGCAACGCAACCTGGAGTGGACTGCCAGGGTGTGCGGCCAAGACGCCGCCGACTGGCTCACGCAGCGTCTGCAACCCTACCGGCAGAAGACAGAGGCCGGGCTTGCCCTGGACCGCTCCGAGACGGCGGATATGCAAAGGGCCGTTCTCGGTACATACGCATCTTATCTACGGGACAGAATTGACCGAGAGCCGAGCCTCGGCGATGCCGTCAACGACGTAATGCAGCGGTCAGGTAATTCTGTCGCCCTCCTGTCTTGGGACGCGCAGGCATTGTCAGATCTGAAAACAAGAAGCGTTCAGGTCGCTGACGCTATTCGGGTAAGCCGGGCTGCGAATGAGTACACTTTCCCAGTGACCATCAAAAGAGAGACTGAAGAATTCTCCCGCGTCCAGTCTCTGCAACGGCAACCATATCGCAGCCATTCTTATAATCTGAGTCTAGGTCAGTCTTCCCGGCCTCCCGGCCGCAAGTGACCGTATGGCGAACGGAGGCTCCTTGCCAGCCTGCCACTTGGAACCGTGCGTTTGCCCGGCTCAGGATTCGAACGGTACTGGTTCGGGTGTTTGCCACAGGCGCTGGGAGCGCGAAGTCGCTGACAGGCTTCGGCCGAGGTAGGAGAGTGGTGTTCACGGCCGAGATCCGGGCCAGGCGACCTTTTGGTGGCACTGCTGACCGTCGGGGCTGGAGCGATCAGTCGCGTTGAGCCTCTCGGGAGGTCGGCTGTCCGCTCCTGCGGGAGCTTCGGCGGGTGATACGCCTGGTCATAAGGGTGATCGCGGCCCATGTGATGAGCGATTCCGAGTGCTGGATGAGCCGTTCATAGTCGCGTGCGTGTCTGCGGGCGTGCATGATCCAGGCGATCGACCGCTCAACGACCCAGCGTCGGGGCAGAATGACGAAGCCGGAGGTGTCCTTCGGTCGGGCGACGGTCTTGATGGTCAGGTTAAGGTGCCTCTTTGCCCAGGTCACGAGCTTGCCCGCGTAGGCTCGGTCGGCCCAGACGATGGTGATTTCGGGGTGCATGAGGCGGAGCCGGAAGAGGACTTCCTTGGCCGCGGTGGAGTCGTGCAGATCGGCCGGGGTGACCATCACCATCAGGGGGAGGCCGCGGGTGTCGACCACGAGATGCCGTTTGCGGCCATTGATTTTCTTTCCTGGGTCGTAGCCTCGGGACTCTTTCCCGACGGTCGATGCCGCTTTGACTGACTGCGAGTCGATGATCGTGGCGACCGCCCGGGGTCCTTTGCCCATTTCGCGGCGGATCCGCTGGGCCAGGGCGTCACGGAGCTGGCCGATGACACCGCAGGCCGCCCAGCGGGCCATGAACCCCCAGACCGTCCGCCAGGGCGGGAAATCCGCAGGCAGGGCCCTCCATTTGCAACCTGTGTCGACGACGTATCGGATCGCGTCGACGATCTCGCGTCGGGGGTGCTTCTCCGGCCGGCCGCCGCGGGCCGTGTCGCAGGCCGGAAGCGGCAGCAGCGGTTCGATCAGCATCCATTCGTCGTCCGTCGTGTCCGAGGGATAGCGGCGGTGACGCACTTCTCCTCCCCTCTCCGACCTGCGGCGGGGTCGACTGGCTTTGCCGGTCGGCCCCGCGGGAAGGGTCAGGCGCTGGCGATGAGGTCGAGGGTGGATTCGATGGAGTTGAGCTGGGCGACGATGTGCTTGACCCACTTGTCGTTCGGGTGGGCCGCGGCATGCGGGGCGACGGTGCCGGTGATGAACCGTCGGAACTGGGTCAACTTCTCCCCGACCACCGCCCGTTCGTATGCCTCCAGCGCCGCCCGTTCAGCACCGAGTTGGTAGCCGTCCTGCCTGGTCCAGATCAGTGGCGGCCAGCCCTTGGACGCCGCTTCGTCCCGCAGGGCCGCCAGTCCTGATCTGACCTGGCTGTCCGATAACCCGCTGGCCCTGATCAGCTGGTGCATCAGCAGGCCGGCGGGCCTGGCCTCGAACAGGACGAACCGGATGGTGTCCGCGTGCCGTCGGGCGGCATCTCCCCGTCGCCGTGAGGCGCGGGGCACGACTACTCGCCTCGCAGCATGCGGGCCAGTTCGCCGTCCATGTCGACCTTGCCGGTGTCGACGGCGGTCTCGATCCAGTCGAGCGTCGCCCGCACCTTGGCCACGTTCTCGTGGACGATCGTGCGTTCGTCCTCGCCCAGGGTGCGATCGCGCAGGCCGGGGACGGTGCGGCCGGCCGCGGCGACGAACGAGTGGCAGGCGGTGACCAGGTCCAGGAACTCCACCGTCCGGTCGATATGGCGGACTGCCGGCGCGATGGGGCTGGTGTCCTCGAAGTGTTCACGGGCTTGCCGGCCCCGCTCGACCTGGGCGTGATTGACCTGGTGGCGGGCGGTGTCGTCACTCATCGCCTTGAACGCGACCTCGGGCCGACGCAGCAGACCGGTGGTCACCTGGGTGGCGACGTGCTCGTCCCGGGTGAACTCCTCCACCACCCGGACCTTGTCCTGGTCGGAGACCTTGGCCGCCACCGTCGGACGCTTGAGGAAGTCGGTGGTCACCACCGCGGCGACGTCTTCGTCCCGTGCCAGATGGTGGATCGCACTAATCTTCTCCTGGGGCGAAGCCGGACGCTCGACCTGGCGGCCCACCTTGCGGTTGGCCTCGTCCACGGTCCACCGCTTCCCGCCCGCGGGGGGTTTGGCGAGGGTCGCGAACCGCTCGGCCTCGTTCTCGATCTGCCCCAGGATCCGGTGGACCCTGAACGACACGCCGGTCTGCCGCTTGTCCTTCGGCCACCGTGATGCCGTCCACCTGGCGTTTTCCACCGTCCTGTAGGCCAGTCCGATGTCCTCGGCGAGACGGTGCAGCGTCTCTCGGACCGTGAACAACTCCTGGCCCAGGGCGGCCTGGTGGCCGCCCCGCTCACGCATCGGCTCGATCTCCAGCGCTCGGTCCCCGATCGTGAACGAGCCCCGCGTCTGCTGTTCGACCACTTCCCGCAGCTCGGCCACGATCTGCTCGTAGCGCTGCTGGCTGACGTTTCCGACCTTGTCGATCTCCTCCGGCATGGTGTGCACCACCCATGCGGGCCGGGGCACGGAATTGGAGCCCGTGACGTGGACACGACCCGCTCATCACCGAGAGTCAGTCCACAAATCCACTGATCACAACGAATGACCGTAAGTGAGCGGGCTCTGAACGAAGTTGGGCTCTGGATGCGTTCGCGATGCGGTCACTGTGCCCGTTCGCCGAACGTTTCCTTCCGGCGCCGCCAGGCCCTCACCACACACCGGCGCGAGCAGTAGACCGCGTTCGAGCGCCGATCGACGCCGGCCACCCACCTGGTCCCGCACTCGGGACACTCTGCCTCGTCGACGCCGCCCTGCACGGCCGCCAGGCGCTTGCGCAACCGGCGTTCCGTACGCCACTGCCTGGCACGACACACCCTCGAGCAGAACACCGCATCGGGCCGGGACCCCGGCCTCAGCCGTTCGCCACAAGCCCGACAGTTCCTCTCCCCGGCCCGCCCGGTGCCCTTGGACACCACGCCAGCGTAGGACCCAAGGCTACTCAGAACCGGGGATCAGAAACAGCTACTCAGCGAGACGCCGTTCTCCTGGGCGGTGGCGGTCATGCCCGTCACCGGGGGCGGCGGGGTGCTGTTCCCTGCGACGGCGACCGGCATCTCGACGGAGGGGGTGCCTCCGTTCCCCGCGTCGTCCACGGCCACGACCGAGTAGTAGTACGTGGCGCCCGGCGGCGGGGCCGCCTCCGTGAAGGAGGTGCCCTGGATGCCCTTGGCGACCTCCACGACCGTGCGCCCGCTCTCCGTGCGCGGCTTGTCGTAGCGCACGACCGTGTACCCGACGAAGTCCTCGCTGGTGGCCTCCGACTTGTCCCAGGTCAGCGTGACCCCGCGCTCGTCCTCGACCGCCGTCGCGTTGTACGCGGTGTTCACGGGACCCGTCTTGTCCCGCGTGTAGAGCTCCGCCGTGCCGGAAGCCGCCGACTCGTTGCCGTGTGTGTCGACCGCCGTGACGACGTAGTGGTAGGTGTCCCCGGTCTGCGGCAGCGGCTGCTCGTACCGGGCGCCGCTGAGCGGCTTGTCGCCGTTCAGCCGGTTCGCCGCGGTGAGCGCGACCGGCCTGCCGGTGGTGGAGCGGTACACGTTGTACCCGGCGAGGTCCGCCTCGGTGTTCCCGTACCAGGAGAGGCTGGCCTTCTCGGAGTAGCCGGGCTTCCAGGCGTCCGCGACCCCCTTCGGTGCCGCGGGAGCGCTCTTGTCGACGGTGGTGACGGATTTGTCCGCCGTACCCGCGGACTCGTTGCCCGCCTTGTCGTAGGCGCGGACCTCGTAGTAGTAGACCGCGCCGTTCTTCGGCAGCGTGGTGTCCGTGTACGAGGCGGAGGTCGTCGTGGCCAGCGGCTTGGTGCCGTACGAGGTGCCCTGGAGGCGGCGGTACACGCGGTAGCCCGCGAGGTCCGCCTCCTTGTTGGCCGTCCAGCTGAATTCGGCCCGGTACGAGGAGTCGTACGTGAGGGAGGTGCCGGTGGGCACGAGGGGCTTGACCGTGTCGACGGTGGCGGACGTGCGGGGCAGGTAGTCCGCCTTGACGTTCGCGGTACCCGTCCAGTTGACGAAGTCGAAGCGGAGGGTGTGCGTCCCGGACGGGATGGTGATGTTGACGGTCTTCGTCTGGGTCGTCGAGACGTTCTTCCAGATGTCGGCCTTGCGCGTGCCGTCGAGGTAGACGCGCAGGCCGTCGCGGGTCGCGACGGGGATCGAGAACGGGCCGCCGGAGCCGAAGTCCCGGGTGACGGTCCAGCGCACGCCGAAGTAGTCGCTGGGCAGCCCGGCGGCGGGGGCGCCGGTGCCCCAGTTCTGATCGATCTTCGAATCGCAGTCGGTCTTCTTCGGCGTACCGGAGAAGGTCGTGTTCGCGTAGAACTGCCTTTTGAAGACGGGCGACTTACAGGTCACGGTCGCCGTGGCGGCACCGGCGGCGGACGTGCACGTGAGCAGGGCTCCGGTCGTCGCGAGGACGGTGGTCGCGGCGAGGGCGGACGCACGAGTGGCTCGGGTCATGCCTTCCTTCGTTCTGGGTCGGGGGGGGGGGGGCCCCCGCGTGCCCCCCCCCCCCCCCCCCCCCGGGGGGGGGGGCGGGGGGGGGGGGGGGGGGGGGCGGCCGCGGGGGGGGGGGGGCGCCGCCGCCCCCGGGGGGGGGGGGGGGGGGGGGGCCCCGCGGCCCCCCCCCCCCCGACCCAGACCTTCGGGAAGGGCGGGGGGTTGTGCGGGGTTCGGGTGTGGCGTCCCTCACATAGGGCGTGGGGTGGGTGTCGTGTTCGCACGGGTACGCCACGGGCCGCCGTACCAGGGCTGGGTGAGGCCGGCGACCCGCCGCCGGACGGGGACCGTCATCCTGTGCGGGGCTGGGACCCCGTCCACTCCTGCCGGGACGCACGGGGAGAGTGCGCGTGTCACGGGCGCGTACGCCCTGCGATGCCTGTCGGTTTCGCTCGCCCCCGCCGCCGCCCGCGCCCTCCTCGTCAGCCCGTGAGGGAAGCTCCCCGGCCCGTGAAGGAGGGGATCCGCCCGTGGGAACGCTGGTGCTGCGGCCTCGTTCCGGCGTACGCCGGGATGCCGAGTCGACTGCCCCGCCGACACACGCGGGGAATCACAGGTGTGAGATGAATTTCCGCACACTTCGCCGTGAAATACCTCCCGGGAGAAACCACTTGCGGGCGGAAATTACTGAAAAAGCCCGGGAGCGGCCGGCCTCGCTTCCGTCCGACGCACCCGTAGGCACCACGACGCAGCGGCTGACGCTGCTCACGGGCGCCCAGGCGCTGGTCGTCTCCGAAGGCGCGGTGGCCGGCGTCGTTCCGGACCGGGGCCGCGCCTCGGTGAGCGTGCAGGTGAGAGGAGTCGGGGGCGACACGTATGTGCCGCCCCGGACGCCGCGCGGCTGATCGCCGCAACCGGCCGCCTCGACCGCAGCCTCTTCGACGTCACCGAGCTGATCCGCCGGAGTACCGGCGGCCGGCCGGTGACGGCGTCCCGGTGATCTGCACCTGGACCGGCGCCCACCCTGAGGCCCGGCAGAAGCTGCACGCCGCCACCGGCAGTTGGTCCGGACCGAACTCGACACTGTCGAGGGCAAGGCGCTCACCGTCCGTCGGGACGGCGCTTCGGATCTCTGGGACTCCCTGCTCGCCTCCTCCCATGCGGGCGACCGGGCAGCCTCGGGGATACGGACCGTCAGCCCAACCACCACAAACCTAACGCCCGTCGTACCGGGGCTGCGGGGTGTGTCCAGATTCTTACGCTGTCACGTCGTGCGCGATCCGCGCCAAGATGTCGGCCAGCTCGCCGGGCATGGAAAGCAGCGGAGAGTGACCGCTGGGCAGGTGATATGTCGTGCCGGTCCGCTCGGCGAACGGCTTCTGGTACTCAGGGGGCAGGCTCCGGTCGTCGTCGCATAGGACGTAACTGGAGGGAGTACTGCTCCATGCGGTCCGGGTCACCGGCTCGGCGAAGGAGAGTGCGCTCTGGGGCAGCAGTCGTGCCAGAGCGGCTTCCAGCTTCTCCTCGGACACGTCGTTGTAGAGGGCCGTCGCCGGGTCCTCCCTGACCGGGATGGTGCCCTCCACCGTGGCGAGGTCCGGCTGATCACCGCCGAAACACGTCATCAGGCTTTCTCCCGCATCCAGGGCGAAGGCGGAGATGTACACGATGTGGGACACGTTGGCGGCTCCCTCGGCGCCCTGAGTGACGGGAGCTCCACCGTAGGAGTGCCCGACAACCACCAGAGGTGTCCCGATGGCGTCGATCTTCTCGCGGACCACCCGAGCGTCATCGAACAGACCGGGAAGCTTTCCCTCGGACCCTTCGGGCACGACGCTGGGCAGGTCAACGGTGTGACTGGTGAAGCCTCGCTCCGTGAGGGCAGCCTGCAGCTCGCTCCAGCACCACGATCCATGCCACGCACCGTGGACGAGAAGGAACTGCGGGGCGGGAGTGCGGTCGTTCATCTCATACCTTTCAACTTGACGTACGGACACCCGGTCTGTGCCGCATCGTCGGCTGGGATCCGGGATCAGTTCGTCAGAGGCGACGCGTAGTCCCAGAGCCGGTCGGCGGCTGCAGGGTCGACCGACCACTTGGCGACGCCGGCCATCGGCTCGGGACCGCCGTCGACGACCTCCGCTTGCTGGTTGTCCTCGAAGTACTGTCCGGTCACACCATCGACGAGCGGCGACGCGGCCAGCAGCACCGTGGTGGCAGCGCCCTGGGCCGGGGTCTTGTAGTAGTCGGGCGTGAGGAGGTTGCCGTCCTCGTCCATGGCGCCGAGAGCCTGCATGGTCGCCCGGTCGATGTGACGCGTCAGGTTGGTGTGGATCCATCCCGGCGCGCAGGCGTTGGCGGTGATGCCGTACTCGGCCCAGCGGCGGCTGATACCGACGGCGAGCAGCACGTCGGCGGTCTTCGACTGCGCGTAGGCCAGGAACGGGTCGTAGGGCCGCCTGTCGAACTGCGGGTCGTCGAAATCGAACCCGGCTCGCAGCTGGGCACCGGAGCTGAGCACGACGACGCGAGGCTTCTCTGCCACCTGGAGCGCGGTACGCAGACCGGCGGCGAGAGCGAAGTGGCCGAGGTAGTTGGTGGCGAGTTGCAGCTCCCAGCCCTGTGCGGTGATCTCCCGCGTCGGGAGCATCATCACGCCCGCGTTGGCGACGAGGGCGTCGACCGGGCCGCTCCAGTCGGCGCAGAAGGCGCGGACGGAGGCCAGGTCGGAAAGGTCGAGTGCGACGGCCTGCGTCCCGGGCAGTTCATCGACCAGCGGCTGAGCGATGGCGGGGTTGCGAGTGGCGATGGTCACCTGCGCGCCCGCCCCGGCGAGCGCACGTACCGTCTCGGCACCGAGACCGGAGGCCCCTCCGGTGACGATCATCCTGCGCCCGCTCAGGTCGAGTCCGTCGATCACCTCCGCAGCGGTGGCGCGCATTCCGAACGGAGTGGTTATCGGCTTCATACCTGTGCTGTGCCTTCACAAGGGAGGGAATTTGGGTGACCGACGCGTTCCTCGTTCGCCGCGTCCGCGAGAGTAACCATACATGCTGTTCATACATGTGGTTCACCGCGCCTTCCTGCCTTTTCGTCGTCACCTCCTTAACCAGTGATTGCGTCTGGCTCGGTCTCTGGCGAGTGGGATTGCTCACCGCCGTCCTTCATGTGACATGCACACGCGCCGCTACAGCCAGGCGCACCCCTGCTTCTTGGAATGGGAAAGCAATGAAGAGGCTGCCGCTCACTGCGGCGGTGTACCTGCCGACCGCCTCGGCGGAGCCCCAGACCACCTCCACCGCCACGCCCCGGCCTGCACGGCTCCGTCCCTGAAGGCCCCAGCCGGCAACAAGACGCTTGGTCTGGGCGACTGTCTCGGCCCAGACGGGCCGGTGACAGAGGTGGTGGGTGGCCTGCGGGCAGCGTGCGCAGTCACACATACCTGCCAGGGGCTTGGCGGCGTCCGGGGTGTTGGCCGGCTTCAGGCACAGGGCCTTGCCAGGGTCGGCGAACCAGCAGTAGTTCGCACTCAACTCATTCCGAAACGATCAGTTCGCGCCCGCTGAGACGTCCACGGACGCATCATGGATCTTCGGCAGCTGACTCGCCCGTGGTGAGGGGAGCGGGAGCAAGTGTCAAAAAACTGTGGATCAGTAGCCGTTCACGCTGTTTCGCGGTTCAGGTGGGTGAGCCCTTCGATGGAGTCCGGGCGGACCTGCGGGGCGGGGTCCGGGGTCGGTGTGGTGGCGGGCAACAGCACCTGGGCCACCGGGTGTTCCGGGGCGTAGAGCCCGGTGCCGGGACCCAGCGCACCAACTCAGTGTGGACTGTGCCGGTGTTCGGTGACGAGTCCAATGAACCCGGCTACGACAATGACAGCAGGCCGCTTGCTGATCACGACGTCGGGTGTGACGTGACCGCCGGCATTCTGTCGGGAGCGTGCTCGCGGAACACGCACAGCACGCCAGATGCGCGGGCGGACGACCAGTTCGCGCTTGAGTGCCCCGCACCCCTGGCACGATGAACTCCTCCTTTGCGGGACCAAGCGACCTAAAGCGACTGATGGCCCGTCAAACCGGAGCAGCAGCACCTCGTTGTCCTGAATCCGCAACGAGATCGGCTCGCACCAGTGCCGTCCGGACCGGTCCATCAGTCCTGGGTGATCTCGTGGTCGGCCAACTCCTGGAGGAGATAGTTCGCTTCCTCACCGGCACCGCCGTCCTCATCCTCGTCGTACCCGTGGTCGCCCCGGGGATCGTCCCCCTCGGGATACGCTAGGAAGCGGCGCCACACCGGGCCGGCGGGAAGCCGACCGTCGAGTTCGAACGGATCACCCGGGGAACGCGAGCCCGGACCGATCAGGCAGCCGGGCAGCACAAGCAACGTCACTGCGCTTGCGATGGGTTGACGCCCAGTCGCAGTTCTCACGGGCCCCGGAACGAGAGCCTGCATGACGTGCCGGGACGGTGGTCCGGGCCGCTTGTGACGGGAAGCGTCAGTGTGGCGGCGTCCGACACCGGTGGGCACAGAACGATGAAGTCGCGCAGGTGGACCAACCCCCCCTCACCGTAAGCCAGTTCACTGTGCACCTATTACCGCGTGCGACACTCATTGTTAACCTAATCAACCCCTGTTGTTCATCTACAGCCGCCAGCCTCCAGACATGGCCCAAATTCGTATTGCACTCGGCCAGGTCAGCACAACCGTCGGAGACCTGGCTGGCAACGCGGACCTCATCCTCAAGGCGTGCGGCGTGCCGCCGAGCGAGGCGCGCGCGTCGTCGCTCTGCCTGAAACGGCGTCACCCGACTGCCCGGTCGAGGATCTGGCCCTGCGTGGGTCTTTCGTCGAAGCGTCCTGAGCCTGTTGTGGAGCGTGCCCGTCGCTTCGCCGATGCGGGCCTCGGGGACATCATCGTGGCCGTCGGTTATCCGGACGGGCCTTCTGAAAAGGCATCAGGAACGGTCTCCCCGGACGGAGCTCCAGTGAACGCAGCGGGGCACTGTGCGCCGCTGCGAAACGGTCGCTCGGCATGTCAAGCACCACGTGCCCAGTCACGGCGTCTTCGACGAACAACCGGAATTTCGTTCCCGGCAACGGTTGACTGTCGTACTGACATGGAATAGATATCGCCCTCGCGTTCTGCGAGGACCTGTAGCAGGACGGCGGGCCGATCCCTGCTGCTGACACAGATGCCGGAGCACTCATCGGCGCCATGTTGTTGGGCGTCACAGGTTTCGGACTCGGCTGGATCAACAGCGCCGCGGACTTCTCCTACCACCTCCGCACGGCAATTCCCCGCGTCGGGCAGCCGTCCGGGAGATCGGAAAACGGTCCGAACAAATGGCTTCGGCGTAGTCGCTTCCGAGCACGGCGGGCAGGCCGTGAGCGTCCCGCGACCGAACACTCGGCCCGCGGTCCTGTGTAAAAGGTGGACTTAACCTCACTATGGCGCGCACCCCACACCGAACAATTACACCCCGTCAACTGACGTGGGACAACTTGTGATCGCGGTAGGGGATGCCTGAAAACGGGGATCATAACTATGGTGAATTCGACAGGTGAGAGCGTTGAATAAAATTGACATGGCCGCAGCGGATAAAATCTCGACAAGGGAACTGTGGCAGAAACTCTGGGAAGCCGGCCGGGTGCTGAAGGTCGACCATGACATCCATCCGGGTGACATCGGCGGCCACCGTCCGCGTGAGGTAGTGGCCACTGTGTCGGTGGACTCTGTCGAACAGGTCCAGGACGTGGTGCGTGCCGCGACGCAGATCGGTGCGAGGTTGTACCCGCTGAGCACCGGAGCCAACTGGGGTATGGGTTCCCGGTTTCCAGTGGTCGAAGGATGCACCGTGCTCGATCTGAGCGCGATGGCCCGCATCCGCGAACTGGACCTGGAACACGGGTACGCAGTGATCGAACCGGGCGTGACGCAGGCTCAACTCGCAAAAGCCCTGGAGGGTTCCGAGTGGGTACTCAACGTCACTTCCTCCTGCGCGGACACCAGCATTGTGGGCAACGCCCTCGAACGCGGAGACGGCATCATCCGCTCCCGAGTCCAGGACACCCTCGCTGTCGAGGTGGTATTGGGCAACGGTGAGCTGCTGACCACCGGCGGTCTGGACGGGCACGGCCACTACCATGGCAGGGTCGCCGGCCCCGATCTCACCGCCGCCTTTGTGGAGTCCAATCTGGGTGTGGTCACCGCGATGGTGGTCAGCCTGGTACCCCGGCCGGAGACCACGGAACTGGTGTACGCCTGTTTCCGGCCAGAGGCATTCCCCGACCTCGTCGACGCTGTGGCGCGACTGGGCCGCGCCGGGCTGCCGACGGACGGACTGCTGCGGCTCCGGGGCTCGGTCGTGCCGGACGGCCCCCATGCACTGCCCGAGACCCCCGACTCCGGGCTGTTCACCACGACGGTGCCGTTGCTGGGGCGGAAAGAGACCGTGCAGCTCAGCAGACGTCTGATACGGGAGGCGCTGGAGTCGGTTCCGGACATGGTGTCCTTCCGGAGCGTGGACGCCGCGACCGTCGAGGAAGACGACGCGTTGTACTTCCGGGCACGGATGGCACTCGGCATCCCCACCTGCGCTTCGCTGCGGCGCGGTCTGGGTGTGCCGGACTGTGACGTGGAGGACACCGAGCTGGCATGGCTGATGTTCCTGCCTCTGGTGCCCCTGGACCGGGAACACATGGTGCGCGCCGTGGACATCCTGCGCCGGGCGGTCGACAGGCACACGACGGCGCTGACGGCCGAGTTCAACATCGTCTCCCCGCACATCGCCAACATGGTCGTCCAGATAGCGTTCAGCAGGACCCCGGAGTTCACTGCCCGGGCCCACGCCCTGCGTGACGATATCCGGGCGCACTTCGCTGACGAGGGCTTTCCGGCATACCGCTCCAACATCGACCACATGGCCACCGAGCTGGGGCTCAGGCGAAACGCCCTCATCGCGCCGCTGGAGGAGCTCAAGCAACTGTTCGACCCACGCGGCGTGATCTCTCCGGGCCGCTACCTGAAGGGATCCGTGAAGTGACCAACGGCCCGGCCTCGTCCGGCACCCATGACATCCGCGGCGGATCCGTACCGGCGTCTGCCCCCGCCAGGGACACCTCCGACGGTGGGACGCTGCACAGCGATGTGGTCATCGTCGGCGCCGGCATCGGTGGCTCCTTCCTGGCGCTGCTCCTCGGACGGCGCGGGCTCCGTGTGACGGTGGTGGAACGCGCTGAGCGAATCGCGACGCACGGCGCGGACTTCCTCAAGCCCCGCGGTATCCGGTTGCTCTCGGAGCAGGGACTGCTGCCCGAACTGCTGAGCCGAGGCGCGCTGCGGCGCGACACGATCAGCTATTACCACGACGGGGATCTGCTGCAGGACTACAGCTACCTCGATCACACCGGCCTCGGGTACTTCCTGATCCTGCCGTACCAGGAGATCGTCACTCCCATCGTGGAACGCGCCCAGCGCCTGCCGAACGTGGACTTCGCCTTCAGCACGACCATCGCCGCCGTCGAGACCCGGCCCCCCGCCTGCCGGGACGGCGAGTCCGGCGGGGAGGAGTTCGCGGATATAGCGGCTGTGGTTCTCAGCGACGGCAGAAGGCTGAACACGCGGGCGGTGGTCGATGCCGGCGGCCCGAGCTCACCGGTGCGAGCGTTTGTGGGTGCCCAGCAGGAGAGCCACGGATACGAGCACGAAGTGCGGATGGCCACCATCCCGGTCACACCCAGCATCGCCGAGCGCAACCGGATGTACTTCGACTCCACGGGCTGGTTCGCCTACTTCTACCCGGTGGACGCCGAGCAGGCACGGGTATTCGTGGGGGTGCCGCGGCACGAGCACGCGGCGGTCTTCGAGGAGCACACGGAGAAGCTGACCGAGCGGCTGCGCGGCTTTGTCACTGACAGCGCCGACGCGCTGGACGCGCTGGACCCCGCCACATTCCTGCGCGCCCCCGTCAAGGCGCTGCGCACGGCGCACTACCACCGGGGCAATGTGGCCCTGCTGGGTGGCACGGCGTTCAGTTGTCACCCGATGACCGGACAGGGCATGAGCTACACCCTGGAGGACGCCTCGCTGCTCGCCGAACTCATCGCCCGGTCCGCCGCCGACGGCGGACCCGAGCTGGAGTCGTTGCTGGCAGCGGAGTACGAGCCGCGCCGCGAGGTGCATGGGCGGCTGGTCGACTACGGAGACGACCTGGCCGGCTCCTACCCGAACCGGGCGCTCTACCAGAAGAGTTTCCGGCCCGGGATACACGGTGGTGACGTGTAGAACCGGAAGTCCCGGCGCCCCGCTGCGGTGGTCGTTGCCGCGCGTCCGCCGAAGTCGAGCCACCACCACCGCAACCACCGGTGTTCCGCCGTGCCTTACGTGTGCCTCCGCCGCTCGGCGGCAATGAGAAAGGAAATCTTCATGGCGTCGACCGTCGCCGGGGAGCGGGGGAAGGAACAGCATCCTCCCGCACCGGCAGCCAGGCTGCCCCGTCCACGGCTCACCCTGACCGTGCTGCTGTGTGCGACCTTCATGCAGTTCCTGGACATCTCCATCGTGAATGTCGCGGTGCCTTCGATACAGCGCGATCTGCACGCCGGCTCCGGCACGGTGGAGTTGGTGGCTTCCGGTTACACCCTGGCGTACGCCTGTGTGCTCATCACCGCCGGCCGGCTCGGTGACCGCTACGGCTACCGGCGCCTGTTCGTCACCGGCATGGCGGTCTTCACCCTCGCGTCACTGGCCTGCGCCGTCGCACCGGACAGCGCGACCCTCGTACTCGCCCGCATCGTGCAGGGAGTGGGCAGCGGGCTGATGGCTCCCCAGGTGCTGTCCGTCATCCAGGTCGAGTTCCCCCCGAGCAGCCGGGGCAAGGTCTTCGGCAGCTACGGTACGGCCATCGGCACGGCCACCGTGGTGGGTCCGGTGCTGGGCGGGCTGCTGATCGCGCTGCGGCTGCCCCATCTCGACTGGCGGCTGGTCTTCGCCATCAACATCCCCGTCGGTCTCGCCGCGATGGCCGCGTTCCGTCTGATCCCGCCCAGCGTCCGGCAGGTCCGCGAGCGGCTCGACCCGGTGGGCGTCGCGCTGGGCGTGGCCGGCCTCGCCCTGTTGCTGTATCCGCTGGCCGTGGGCCGGCAGCAGGGCTGGCCGGGCTGGTCCTGGGTGTCGCTGGGAGCAGCGGTGGTCGTGCTGACGCTGTTCGCCTGGACGCAGTTCCGCCGTGAACGCCGGGGCCTGGACCCGTTGCTGCACCTGCGTCTGCTGGGCAACCGCACGGTCCGTCTCGGCCTGTTGGTGGTCCTGGCGTTCTTCGCCGGTGTGCCGCCGTTCTTCTTCCTGCTTTCGGTCTACCTCCAGGCCGGCTTCGGGCACTCTGCACTCGTCGCGGGCCTCACGCAGTTGCCCTTCGCGGTCACGACCGCTGTCGGCTCCCGCGCCGCGGGATCGCTGGCCCGCCGGTACGGGACTGTCGTGCTGGTCTACGCCACCGGCGCGCTGACGGTCGCGATGGCCGCCCTGGCGCTGATCGTGGAGTTCGCCGGAGCGCAGGCCACGCCATGGGAGCTGGCCGCGCCGATGCTGGTGGGCGGTACGGCCTTCGGAATCTTCACCGCGTCGGCGTTCACCGTCCTACTGGCTCAAGTACCGGCCTCGGCCGCCGGCTCGGCCTCCGGCATGTTGACGACGGTTCAGCAGGTCGCCGGGTCGCTGGGACTGACCATCGGTGCTGTGGTGTTCTTCGCCTCCCAACCCCTGGTCGCCCACCAGGTGAGTCCGACGGCCCTGCGGCACACCGCGGCGACCTCGTTCTTCCACACACTGCTCTACGAGACCGCGGTGTTCGCGCTCGCCTGTGTGGGCACAGTGGTCCTGCGTCGCAGGCCACGCGACGGGTCCGAGCTGTCCGCGCGGCCCAATCCCTCGGAGCGGTGAAGTCCCCCAACGCCGGGTCATTAGCACATTTCCGCTGGTGGAGCCCGAGCCGAACAGCAGAGCTCGGGCTGACTCGAACGCGCAGCCCGGTCGGCGGGACTCTGGGACGTGGTCAGCGATGGTCGTTGAGCCAGTCAGGATCGTCATCCTGGAGGCTGCTCAGAAGGACGCCCCAGGAGGCGGCTCCCTGGTTCTCGTGACGGAAGACCAGGGCCTCCTTGGCGTCATCGACATACAGCTCTGCAGGGCCGAGCAGCACATCGTGGTTGCTGGTGAGATCCCGCCGGCGCCCGAACAGCGCATACGCCTCGCGCAACGCCGTGGGCAGTCTGAGGCCCAGCCTCAACTCGGCAGTATCGAGATCGGCTTCCGTCCATCCGTCATCGCGTCCCAGGGTGGCGCCGGCCCAGTGGGCGGCGAAGCCCTGGATGAAGGTCCATGCACCATTGCGGTCTTCGACGCCTCCAGCGAGCGACGCGGCAAGATCGAACTCTTGTTTCATGCCAGGACGATATCCGTCCCGCTTATCAGCCCTCTTCGCCCCTCGACACGCCGACCGGGTGTTCCTGGAATCCGGCGACATTCCGGGTCCGCTTGATCCACATCTGTTGCCCGAACTCGGCATCAGTCGTTCTCATCTCACACCAACGAAGCCATCCGGGATATGTCCAGGGCGTTCGCACCACCGAGTTCGGCCAGGAATGACCTTGCGCGGCCGAGTCCATACGCCGCGCCGTGGTGCGCCGCGCCGCCCACGCGCCTCCCGAGCACCGGAAAATAGAACTGACCCCCGGCATATGACCAAAACACCTCCCGCGGGTTCCGGCGGTGCGCTTCGACAGACGGGACCGCCGATTGCGGAGGCATGGGTAATCCAACAGAATTTCGATGTCTGAACTGCGGGTTTCGCTACCTGGCCGGAGTACTGGACGTGTCCGTCGGATGGATCGATCCGCCGGTCTCGATTGGACGTCGCCCGATACACGGGGGCGGCCCGGCCTGCGAGTACGGGGACACACGCTCTCTTGTGCGGGCCCATTGGGCTGAAGGAGACTGAGCCTGCTTGCGGATCACCTGCGGTGACCGTAAGTGTGGTGCAGAGCGCTCTGTCCGCATGCGCTGCCGTGCGGAGTCGTTGTTGCTTTGGTTCGCACGAGGGCGGAAAGCAGTCGTGCATCGCGAAGAGGAGAAAAACATGTCCGATCAGAAGGCGCGCTGGATGCTTGCTTTCGATGCCTCCTGCGGAACCTGTCGCAAAGTCGCCTCGACAATCGAGAGTTCCTGTCGACAGCGTTTAGAAATTGTGCCCCTGGACCGTCCCGACGTGGCCGACTGGCGCAGGACTGCTCTGGGCGAGAACGCACCCTGGAAGCCCACGCTGCTGAAGGTCGAAGGCGATGCCGCGCGTGCCTGGACCGGTGCCCTGATGGGGGTGGCCCTGACCCGTCGGCTCGGTGTGCGCGGCACCCTCCACGTACTGCGCGCGCTGGGGGAACTGACAGCCGCCGATAGGCACCGCGATCCGGGCGGTGCCGAGCGTGGCTCCGGCGCGCTGCCCCGCAAGGGCTTTCTGCGACTTGCGGCCGGAGGCGCTGTAGCCGGTTCGCTGGTGCTCGCCGGACGTACCCCGGCTCTCGCCGCCGGCACGCGGCAGAACGAGGTACGCGACTGGATGGAACGTCACAAGAACGCTCTGCCGACCGGCTATGCGGAGGTCACCTCGCACCCGATGGCCTACCGGCGGGCCATCTATTCGGCCTCGGCACCAGAGGTGAAAAGGTCTCTGTGGCTGGAGCACTTCAAGGCTTACCGGACGTCGCACCGGGCGTTGACCACTGATCAACGAGATGTGCTGGACCGTCTCACTTCCTTCGTCGGTGGCACGGAAACACTGTTCACCACGACGATCGCCGCGGGAGATTCCCGCCATGAGGAACTCACACCGATCAAGACCGACGCGATCGAGGCATTCGGCAAGGAAGAGGCCCGTGCCCTGATGACCCAGCTCGGCCCGGATTCGGGCGCGGAGGCACTCGGCGGGGAATGCCAGTGTGCCCTGGGCGACCCCAACTGGTGCGGCAAGGTATGCCATTCGTGCTGCTACTTCCAGAATGGCTGCGCCACCGGGTGCGGGTGCTGCTGCACCTTGGTCTCCAGCGGCTGCGGCTCATTGTGGGAATACATCTGTGACGGCCTCTGCTACTAGTGTCCTGCGCCAATCAACGCCGACCCGGACACGACGCTCCGCCTGCGGATGCGGACCTTCCATCACCCGGACGATCCGGCGGAGGAAAGAACAAACTTCGTGATCGATGACATCTCCACCGATCGCACCATCGCTGTCGCAGCCTTCCGTCACAGCTCGTGACTCGCACGCGGATCACAAGGTTGCTTCCTGCGCGGCCCAGGGGCTGTGCGTGAAGTGTCTTGTCGGGTTTCACGCGGAAACCAGTTCTGCAGTTACCCCGGTCTGAGAGGGCAGCGCGCGCCGCCCGGGGTAACGCCAGTTGTCCTGAACGGCCCGTCCCCGGCAAACGGTGTTTCGCCGGCCGGTGGCAGTGCCTGGCCCTCCGGGTAATGCCAGTACCTCCCTCGTCCAGGAAACCACGCCCACCGGGCACGGCAACGAGAACTGCGAGCCCGCAGCGGTCCGGAGGAATGCGGGTACCGCCGCGGGCCGCTCGGGCGTTAACTGACGTACAGTCAGTGACAGACCGGACGGAGGGGACGAAGTGAACAGGACAGCGGATTCCGCGGCGGGGGCCCGGCGGGCGCCGGGCAGGCGCGGGCGCACCCTTCTCGGTGCGCTCGCCGCGGCGGCAGCACTCACCGGCGCGCTGCTGACGGCTCCGGAGGCGGCGGCGCAGCAGCCCATCACCGAGTACGGCCCGGTTCCTTCGTCACTGCCCGTCGGCGGGGTGTGCGAGGTCGAGTTCGACCACAACGGCAACCTGTGGGTGGAGCAGTACCTCAGCAGTCAGGTCGCGCGCTACGACACCAGGACGGGCAAGTTCACGAACTTCGACACGCCGATGCCGCTGTCCATGCCCGGCGGCATGGACCTGGACGACGACGGTTACCTGTGGATGCCGCAAGTGACCGGCAACAGCCTGCTGCGCGTCGACACCCGCGACGGCGGCATGACCGAGGTACCGCTGCCCTGGGCCGAGGCGTTCGCCACCTCCCTCCTCGGCATCCCTCTCCACACGGGACTGGGCCTGGCCAACGACATCGCCTGGGGACCGGACAAGGCCCTGTGGTTCACGCTCGGCGGCCTGGACTCCGTCGGACGGTACGACCCCGACACGGGCGAGTTCACCAAGTACAAGGTGCCCGGCGAGATCCTGGGACAGGTGCACGCGCTGTTCGGCATCATCAAGCCGGGACCCGGCCGGACCGTCGTGTTCGGCCTGCCCCAGATGAACCAGGTCGGCACGATCGACGTCGACACCAAGAAGTTCACCCTCTACACCATGCCGACGCCCGTGTCCTTCCCCGTGGGTGTCCGGACCGCCTCGGACGGCTCCATCTGGGTCGGCGAGTCACTGGGCATGAAACTCGCCCGGATCGATCCGCGCACCGGCCACATCAGGGAGTACCCCCTGGCGGGCCCGGCAGGCGTCCTGTCCAGCGTCCTCACGGGACTCGGCCAGGGCAGCGTCGGCAACCCGCTGCCCTCACCCGGGCCGGTCGCCGAGGGCAGCGACGGCAACATCTACGCCTCGGTGAGCTTCCCCGCCGCCATCGGACTCGGCTACCAGATCGCCCGCCTCGACCCACGTACCGGCGACGTCACCATGTGGCCCACCCCCTCCTCGGCGTCCTACCCCTGCGACATCAACCCGCACGAGCCCGGCGCCATCTGGTTCGGCCTGCTCACACCGAACAAGATCGGCAGACTCGACATCGACGCCACCTGACCGAGCACAGATCCACCACAACGACACCGCCACCCCGACAACGCCCAGCGGGCGACAGCCCAAGCCCCGCCCGCTCCTCCGCGTGGTACTGCCAGGCGTAGGTGCCCGGGGGGCAGCTCGCGGCGCAGCAGCAGTCGGCACGCAAGCCGAACCGACCGGAGAAACTCCGCAGCTCAACACCAGTCCGAGCGCCGCAACCGCCTTGCCGTACCCACCCCCTCGTCCGTGCCCCGGACCGACCGGTTCGATCCCGGTCGCTGCTCGTCGAGATGTCCGCGAACTTCCCCGGAATTGTGCGTGATCGGTAACGGACGCATCCGTCGGCCGCGGCCCGTCGTCCTGCCAGGTGATCGGAAGGCGACCAAGGGTCGGCGAGGAACTGCGGGAAAGCGGGACGGACATGGCACGGCGGGGCAACAGGCGGGGCTGGTACGGCAAGGTGGTCGGGGCGGCGCTCGGGTTGACGGTGGTGGCCGTAGGCGCCTCGGTGTGGACCGCGCAGGCCGGTGTCCTGGGCGGCTCGTCTCCGCGGCCGGCCGCGTCGGCCTCGCCGTCCAATGACGTCAGGCCGGTGGACGTGACCATCGCACACGCCTCCGACAAGGGAGCGCGCGGCGTCAACATCACCATCGACGACGGCCCCGACCCCACGTGGACCCCCCAGGTACTCGACCTGCTGCAGGAACAGGGGGTGAAGGCCACGTTCTGCATGACGGGGACGCAGGCGCAGGCCCACCCCGACCTCGTGAAAAAGGTCGTCGCGGCCGGTCACCGGCTGTGCGACCACACGGTGTCGCACGACACCACCATGGACACCAAGTCCCAGGCCTACCAGTCACAGCAGATACTCGATGCCGAACGCATGATCACCGAGGCGTCCGGGGGCGTACGACCCATGTACTACCGGGCACCCGGCGGGGCCTTCACTCCCTACAGCCGCAAACTCGCCGCCTCCCGGGGCATGCGCCCGCTGGGCTGGAACGTGGACTCCAAGGACTTCGAGCGGCCGGGCACGGACGCCATCATCGCCACCGTCGAACGGGAACTGCCCAACGGGCCGACGCTCCTCTTCCACGACGCGGGCGGCGACCGCTCCCAGACCGTCGAAGCACTGCGCCAGATCCTCCCCTACCTGAAGGAACAGGGCTACTCCTTCGGCTTCCCCGTACGTTGAGCCCCGGAGCGACGGATCGATCCGGCGGGGTACGACCGAGCGCTTGGACAGGCGGTGACCTGGGCGGAGGTAGATACGCCCGGGCCGCCTGCGGAGGCTCCGTCTGCTGAGGGTACGAGGCGGCCGGGCCGCACCCGCCGCGCCGCCCATCTTTTCCCGACGGTTCGGAAAGTCACTTGCCGGGGGTGTGCTGGGAACTGCGCAGCGACTTGAACGCGGCGCGGAGTTCACTGGTGAAGATGTCGGGGACTTCCCAGGCGGCGAAGTGGCCTCCGCTGCGGACCCGGTTGTAGTAAAAGAGCTTGTGGTAGGCACGTGATGCCCAGCTGCGCGGCGCCTGGTAGATCTCGCCGGGGAACACGGTGATGGCTGCCGGGACGGACACCGACACGGCGTTGAAGTTGTTGGCGTTGTTCTCCCAGTACAGACGCGCGGAAGAGACGGCGGTGTTGGTCACCCAGTAGAGGGTGATGTCGTCGAGCATCTCGTCCTTGGTGAGGACGCGTTCGGGGTGGCCGCCGCTGTAGGTCCAGGCGGCGAATTTGTCGTACATCCAGGCGGCGAGGCCGACGGGGGAGTCGGTCAGGGCGTATCCCACGGTCTGCGGGCGGGTGACCATCATGGCCGAGTAGCCGGATCCGGTTTTGTAGAAGTTGGCCATCTGGTTGTACGCGGTCTTCTCTTCCGGACTCAGGCTGGACGGTGCGGGGTCGCCGCAGGCGAGTTTCCTGGCGATGTCCGGGGGAATGGTGGCCGGGAAATTGACGTGGATTCCCAGCAGGCCCGCGGGCTGCTGCATCGCCATCTTGTCCGTGACCACGGCGCCCCAGTCGCCGCCCTGGGAAACGAAGTGCTTGTATCCCAGTCGTCCCATCAGCACGGTCCAGGCGCGGGCGATGCGGTCGGGGTTCCATCCGGTGCTCGTCGGCCGCTCCGAGAAGCCGTAACCGGGCATGGAGGGTATGACGAGGTGGAAGGCGTCCTCGGCGCGTCCTCCGTGGGCGGTCGGGTTGCTGAGCGGCTCGATGACCTTCAGGAACTCAAGGATGGAGCCGGGCCAGCCGTGGGTCAGGATCATCGGGAGCGCGTTCGCGTGCCGGGAGCGGACGTGGATGAAGTGGATGTCGAGTCCGTCGATCTCGGTGATGTACTGGGGCAGGGAATTGAGTTTCTGCTCGATCTTCCGCCAGTTGTAGCTCGTTTCCCAGTAGTGGGCGAGTTCCTGCATGGTGGCCAACTGGACGCCCTGGGACTGGTCGTGGACCGTCTCCCGGTCGGGCCACCGGGTCGCCAGGATGCGCCGCCGAAGCTCACTGAGATCCGCCTCGGGAATGTTCACGCGGAACGGGCGGATGCTCTGCTTCTCACTCGCCGTGACCGGCTTCTCCGGATGGTTCGAGGACTGCAGACCCCAGGTCCCGGCCGCTGCCGCGGTCACCGCGGCCGAGGTGGAGATGAACTTCCGGCGGGATTGCGTGCGAAACAATTCAGACATGGCGAATCTCCTGGAATTATCCATTTAATTCTGGATGCGGAGCACGCGGGGAGGAGTTTCCGAACAATCGTTCGTCCGACAAGCGCGAATAGAAATGCGATGGGTACGGCGATTCGGTGCCGTTTGGAACTCATCGGTCGCCTGGGTTGCGCTGGTTCCGGCCTCATACAGGGGCGACACATCGCGGGTCTGCTACTCAATGTGACGATACATGTCTCTGTGTGAACCGACAACTCGGGATCACGAGCTGCGTACGAGGCTGGTGATTGCCCGGAAGAATCTCTCGACTCCGGCGGGCGTGAAGGACTTCGTCGGGGCTTGTAAACTCACGGCGTGGCATTCATGAGCACCCCCCACTGCTGCTTCCTGTGATCGGAAGGCGTTGAGGGCGATGTCGGACGACGTCGCCCTCCCCGGTGTGCCTGCCCCGCGAACCAGCTTCCTGGCTCTGCCCGCTCCTGCCTGAGGCAGTGGCCTTCTGCGTGCGTGTGCAGGCACGGTCCCTCCCCTTCACCCTTGCCAGGAGTGCCCCGTGCCCGTGTTGCTTCCCCCTGCCCTCGGACTGTTCCTCGATCTGCTGCGCTGTCCGGCGTGCCGCACCCGCCGTCTGCATCCCGATCGCGGCGCACTGCGCTGTGCGGCGGGCCATACCTTCGACATCGCCCGCCACGGCTACGCCGGCCTCCTGACCGGCACCCGTGCCACCAGCGGCGACGACGCGCCCATGGTGCAGGCTCGAAGCCGCTTCCTGGCCACCGGCAGGTACGCGCCCATCCGCCGAGCCGTGGCCCGCCTGGCGGCCGGCGCCGTGCCCGAGCGGGGCACGGTCGTGGACATCGGGTGCGGCACGGGCTACTACCTGGCCGGCGTTCTCGACCAGCTGCCCGGCGCCCGGGGTCTGGGCCTGGACACATCCGTGCGTGCGCTGCGCTCGGCGGCCCGGGCCCATGCACGAGCCGCCGCGGCGAGCTGGGACGTCTTCCGTCCCCTCCCGCTGGCCGACGGGGTGGCCGACGTGGTGCTGGACGTGTTCGCCCCGCGCAATCCGGCCGAGTTCCACCGGATCCTCCGCCCGGCCGGCCGGCTGATCGTGGTCCGTCCTACTGCGCGGCACCTGGCTGAGCTGCGCGGCCGGGTGCCTGCGATGGTCACCGTCGACCCCGCCAAGGAACAGCGCCTGCACCAGGCGCTGGACCCCCGCTTCGAGGCCGTCGTCACCGAACAGGTGGAGTACCCCATGGCGCTGGCCGGTCCGCACGCCCTGGACCTGGTGGGGATGACGCCGAGCGCACGCCACGTGAGCCGTACGGATCTGGACGATGACGGCCTCCTGCCCGACCGGGTCACCGTCTCCGTGCTGGCCACCGCCTACCAGCCGCGGTGACCAACGGCGGCGCACGTGCCCGCCGACCGGCGAGCAGCGCCGCGCCCGGTGCCCCGTCTTCCCCACAACGCCGGGAAGACGGGGCACCCGTTCGCCGACCACCGCCGTAAGCCTGTGCCTGTGCCTTTATCAGCACCCGGCTCCGGCTCCGGCTCCGGCTCCGGCAGACGATTCGCCGCTACTCATCTTCGTTTCCCGGTATGTCCTGCTCAGTCCAGACGATCTTTCCGTCAGGCGTACAGCGGGTACCTCAGTTCTCAGCGAACTGCGAGACCAGGAAAAGCCCCCGGCCGCCTTCGTCCTGGGTCCGCGCATGGCGCAGGCGCGGCGCGTTCGCGCTGCCGTCGTGCACCTCGCACGTCAGGCGTTCACTGGGCAAGTCACCGGTCGGGAAAAGCGTTGTCGGATGCCGAGCAGCAGCTCCGAAGTGCGTTACGAGATGGGGGAAGGCCAACACGACAGGGGTCATGGCTCACCGAGATGCATTCTCCTGGTCTGACTCGGGTGTTGACGAATCAGCAGAGGCGGGAAGCCCGAGCACTGCGCCCAGTGCGGTCGCGATCTCCCTAAGGGTCCGACCGTCTGTGGCCTGTTTGTCGATCGTGAAGTCCACCTCGGTCTTGCCGCCCTTGCGGCGGATGCGGAGTACCACCTTCGTCTGCAGCCAGGTGATCAGGAGGGCAAGGACCGCCGTGGCAGCCAGCGCTGCCTCGACGCTCATCTGCTCGTCCTGCGGCGGCTCCGCCAGGAGTCCTGCGGTCAACTTGCTGCGGACGGCCCCAGCCGAGCGGGCGCTTCCTGATCGCTCTGTTGCGTCTCGTTCAGCAACCCTCTCGGCCGGCGGACGCCGGAGATCCGCAAATCCCCCCTTTCGTGCGCACTACCCCACCCTTCGTGCGCACTACCCGTGAGCCGTCACGTCGGCTTCCTTGAGACCGTTCGCGCACACGGTGATACGCGTCGGCAAGGCGGACTTCAGCCCACGGCGGCGAGGATGTCTGCCATGGCGCCGGTAGCTCGCGGGTACTCCATCACGGTTGCCGAGGCGATGCCGGTCGAGGCGGACGGCGGGCGCCGGGATGCCGTCGAGGAGTGACTGCACCATCAAGCCGCTGCGTCCTCAGGGGATGACGGTCGCGCGTTCGGCTTCGCTCAGGGGCGGGCCCTGCAACCGCGGTTTCTTCGGGCCGAAGATCATCGGGAGGAGCATGTCGGGCGAGAACAGCCGGGTCGCCGGCTTCTCCAGGCTCATCACGTCCAGCAGGGCCCCGAGCGCCCGGGGGTTGGCGGCGCCGGCCTCGACTGCGCGGTCCACGAACCCGGCAAGCAGCCGTTCCGCGCCGGTGGGCGGGGTGTCGGAGGCACCCGGATAGAAGGCGTCCTGTCCCACGGCCAGGGCCCAGGCGGCTGCCACAGGGCGGGCAGCGGCACGCTGGAGGCGCCGGGCGGTTCCGGGAGCGGTCACCGGCACGGTGCGCAGGACGTGACGGACGGCGAGGGCGCACTGGGCGGCGACGGTCAGACCGTGTCCGTACACCGGGTTGTAGCCGGCCATGGCGTCGCCGAGAACGACGAATCCGTCGGGCCAGCGCTTGGCCTTCTCGTAGTAGCGGCGGTGGTTGGCGGTGGAGCGGGTGGTGGCGACGCCGCCGAGCGGTTCGGCGTTCTTGATGAGTTCACCGACGACGGGGTCGCCTAGGCCGAGGGCGAAGTCCACGAAGGCGTCGGGGTCGCTGGTGGGCTCGCCGCCGCGGGTGCCGCAGAGGGTGACGATCCACTGGTCGTCCTCGATGGGCAGGATGATGCCGCCCCGCCCAGGGGGATTGGCGGGGTTGGCCTGCACATTGACCAGGGGGAAGCCGATGCGGGCAGCTTCGTGGGGGGCGCGGAAGAGGCGGGTGGCGTAGGCGAGGCCGGCGTCGACCCGGCGTTCGGGTACTTTCGGCAGTCCCAGGTCTTCGAGCCACTGGGGTGTGCGGGAGCCGCGGCCGGAGGCGTCGATGACCAGGTCCGCCGCCAGCGTGATGTCGTCGTCGCCGCTGCGGACCCGGACCCCGGTGATACGTGTGGCGTCGCCCTGAAGGCCGACCGCGGTGGTGTTCTGCCGCAGTGTGAGGCGCCCGTCCGCGAGGATGCGGTCCCGCAGGACGGCGTCCAGCAGTTTGCGGGAGCAGACCAGGTTGCGGTGGTGGGTGGAGAGGAAACGCCGGAACCAGACCTCGTTGGGGGCCCGCGAGACCAGGTCGCCCATGATGTGGACCAGGCGTCCGCCGCGGGCGATGACGTCATCGACGATGCCGGGCAGCAGTACGTCGAACGCCGCCACGCCACCGCTCCACACGAGGTGCGCGTGCCGGGCCTGCGGGACGCCGCGGCGGTCCTGGGGGCCGTCGGGCAGAGCGTCGCGCTCGATGACGGTCACGTCGGCCGACGCGGTGAGCGCGGCGGCCGCGAACAGACCCGTTGCACTGGCTCCGATGATGACGACGGTGGGCCGTCGGGTGCTGTCATGCATGGAGGTTCACCCTTTCTGCGTCGGCCACCGCTGCCGGATGGGGTCACCGGTCCGGGGCCGAGGGAACGCGCTGACCATTGCTTCGAGGTCGTGTACGCCAGAGCCGAGACGGACGGCCGCACGGTCTTCGTCGTCCGTCGTCATCCCCTGCGGGAGGTGGCTCGGGCAGACCGGTGACGACGGCAGTGCGGCGGGGTGCAACGCTACGACGCATACGTGTTGAAGCCCCCCTGGCTGATCAGCCGTTGGCGAATGCTCTCGACGAGCCGGGGGCGGCGCAGGGCGGCCGAGATGGCGTCGAGGTGATCGTGGAGGTCGGTGCCGAGTTGCCGGGCAGGCGAACTCGCGGGACCAGGTGTGCCGCTGCAGTGGGCGTCGATCGCAGCGCGGAGTGTGATGGCGCCGGCTATGCCGTGCTCGCCGGCGCTCCTTCGGTCCGTCGGCACCGCCTGTCGTGCTCGCCGGTACAGGTCGGCGTCGAGGTAGGGGGCCAGGAGCCGCAGCGCATCATGGATCTGCTGTTGACGTTGTACCAGTCGCAGGTCAAGGGGTGCCCACGGGCCGAACCGGGCCGTGGGCGCGGCGGGCACAAGGCGCTGCACCGCTCGCCACAGAGGCCGTAGCCGCGCGTACTCGCGGCTGTCCCGGGTCCATTTCTGCAGCAACGGGCCGGCCTGGGGAACGATGAACCCGCTGGCGACGAGGATGCCTTCCAGCAGGGCGAAGGGTGGCGCTGCCTGAGTGCTGAGGACGTCCCAGTCGGTACCGGTCCAGCGCGCGCCGATGGCGGTCAGTTTCGCGGCGTCGAAGATGAGGCCGCTGGCAAAGCCGAGTTGCAGGCACACGACGCCGGACTTCAGCCAGGGGTTCGCGATCTCGGGGAACCATTTCCACAGCATGGAGGTGGCGACCAGGGACGAGACCATGTGGGCGGACAGGTACAGCAGGATGTGCTCACGCATCCAGGGCGTGCTTGCGTAGTAGGTGTCGAGGTCGTAGATCCGTGCCTCGGGCACATCGGCCAGTAAGAAGGTGGCCCACAGGGCGACGATGATGCCGAGGTAGATCCAGTAGATGCGGCGCATCCGGCGACGACGGCCGGGTGACGGTTCCTCCCGCCACCTCATGATCATGGTCAGGCCGGTTGCGCAGAACGCGGTCAGAAACGAATACGCCCAGGGCGATGCGATGTTCGGAACGCCGGTCAGCACGTTGAGTCGTTCGATGTTGACGGGTGTGATGACGACGAGCACGGCCGTGGCGAAGGCCAGCAGAAGCGTGGTGGCCCGTACGTCGGGGTCGCGCCACGCCCGTACGAAGGTGGGTAACTTGAGGAGGAGGGCGATGGCCAGCAGCGCGGTGGGAACGGCGTAGGGGATCTGGACATGCGGGTTCACAGGATGCGTCCGCCGCGGTTGAGGAGCGAGAGGTTGATGCGCCCTTCGACGGTCGCCGCGCTGACCGGTCCTTCGGCGTACCGCCCCTTCATCCAAGGGCGCACCGCACGGCCGAACAGCAAGCCGAAGGTCTCCGCGTCGACCTCGTGTTCGTCGGCCGAATCCGCCCGGGCCGCCACCGTGAGGACGGCCTCGCCGGGGACTTCGTGAGCGTCGAGGATCTGCTCGACGGCCTGGCGGACGGCATCGGATGTCTGGACAGCGGCCAGCGTGCGGGCGGCGGCCGGCAGGCCGGCGATGTGGTGGCCCCGGTCGCCCTCCTCTTCGTGCCACAGTTCGTGGCCGAGAATGACGAGTTGGGCCTCGGGAACAGTGCGGTCCTCGACGATGATGACGGAACGGTCACCGAAGTCCAGGCGCATACCGGACACCGCGATGTCCGGCGGGAAGGCACGAAATGCGAGGGTGATGGGCCGGTCTTTGCGGACACTCATGGCCCGGCAGAACTCCTGCATGACGACTCTGGGTTCGGCAGGCCGCTGGAGTCCTTTTGTCGCTTCGGTGCCCAGGGCGCTCAGTAAGGACTTCATCGCTTTCGTGCTCACTACTTGGTGTCTCCCTCCTGAGGCGCCACCGACCGCAGCACTCCTTCCAGAATTCGCTCCAGTTGTGCACGTGAAACGGAGCCGTGCAGCCGCAGATCCGCGCCCTTGACGCCGTATCGGTCCAGCAGAGCCACCACGGGGTCGGGCTCCGGGTTCTCCAACTGCCGCAAGACAGGCAGCAGCACGCGGTTGAGCGCGTCGTCGGCCGGGGCGGTGAAGAACGACTCGCCGCCGTCGACGCCGAAGAACCCCACCAGGTGGTGCAGGAGTTCGATGTTGGGCGTCTTCCTGCCGTCACAGACCGAGCGCGCCCAGACATCGGAGATCCCCAGTCGCCCGGACACTTCGGCAGCGAGGTCCGACATGCGTTTGCCGGTACGGGCCAGATAGTCGTCGCTGAGTGATTTCATCCGCGTGCACACGCGTTCGTTGACCGTGTCGGCGGGCGGGGCGACGCCGCTCAGCAGGCGGCGGACGGCGTTCTCGGGCAGGGCCGTCCGGGCGGCCAGGACTTTCGGGTCGAGGATGTCCGATCGGTCCAAGCCTCGCTCGCCGATGACCTCGTCCAGGCGCCACAGCGTCTCCGCCAGTGCTGTCGATGGCTCCAACGACGTACCCCCCGGGCCCGAATGCGGCTCCTCTGCACGTGCGCGTGGCAGCGTACGCGCCGACGGCCGAACTATCAACGATCGTTCATTCACCGCAAGCGATCGTTAATGGTCCCGAGGGCGTTCCAACTGTCCGGTCCACCAGAATCCGCCGAGGCGCCACCGAGAACATCCGGGCTCTGGACCTCGACGTCCACACCGTCGCGTGCCTGGGCCAAGGACAGGAGCGAAGGCCGAGCCGGCCTTTCAATGGGATCCCCCGGAGCGGAGTGCGGCTCGTTCCCCACTTGCCGCACAGCGGGGCGCCTCCAGAGCATTGCGGTCCTCCACGGCCTGCCTGCGCCCCGCCACGGCCTTGTCGACTGAGGCCCCCGCGCTTCGAGGCCGGCCAGGAAAGCGCGGGCCGGCCGACTCAGGATCGCGTTCGTGAAGGTCGGGCGGCCGGCATCCAGGGCGGTGGCGCCGAGGCCCCGGGCAATCTTCCCCGCGCTGGTGACGCCTGCCCGAAGCGGACGTCAGGCGGCGCGCTTGACACTCCCAAGACGACCGACCATATTTAATCCGTCGTGACGCGAGCACGCGGAGACGGAACGGTCGGACCCGCCCGGCGATGATCAGTGTGCAAGACCCTGCCCTTGTGATCCGTTGCGCCCTCTCCCCGGGCTCAGGTCGCCAGCGCCTGCGTACTGGTGTCGTGACTGCCTGAATTATCCGAGGATGGGGTGAAGGCGATGTCCAGGCTGGTCAGACCTCGGAAGTTGAGGCTGCGCTGCCAGCGGGGCGAGGTGCCGTCGAGCCTCCAGTCGGGCAAGCGGGTGAGCAGTGCCTCCAGAACGACGGTGCCCTCCAGCCGGGCCAGCGCTGCTCCGAGGCAGAAGTGCGGCCCGTAGCCGAAGGCGACGTGCCGCCCGCCAGGACGCTGGAAGTCCAGCCGGTCAGGGTCGGGGAAGGCCGCCGGATCCCGGTTGGCGGCACCGCACACCAGGAGCACCGTCTGTCCGGCGGTTATGGAGCGACCTGCGAGGTCGAGGTCGTGCCGTGCACGGCGCAGCATCAGCTGCACCGGGCTGTCGTATCGCAGGAGTTCCTCGACGGCGGCGGGGATCAGGTCCACCCGGCTGCGCAGCTGCTCGGCGGCCTGCGGGTGACGCAGGAGGGCGAGGGCGGCGTTGCCGATGAAGTGGGTGGTGGTCTCATGGCCGGCGATCAGGAGCAGGGCGCAGTTGGCGAGGAGTTCGTCGAAGTCCTGGTCGGCGTTCTCGGTCCCGCTGACCAGCAGCGCGCGCAGGGTGTGGGGAGCGGGCGGGCCGTCCTTGCGGGTGAGGAGTTCCCGGAGGTAGGCGAGCATCTGCTGCATGCTCTGCGAGGCGGCTCGGCTGTCGTCCGCGTCCAGCCGGGAACTGCCGATGGCCGCGGCGATCGGGTCGGACCAGGAGGACAGCGTGGGCCGGTCCTGTTCCGGCACCCCCAGGAGGTCGCAGATGACTGCCAGGGGCAGTGGGCGAGCCAGGTCAGCGACGATGTCCAGCCGGCCGGTCGGCGCTGCGGAGGTGACGATCTGGTCGACTGCGTCGGAGATCCGGTCGTGTAGCTTCGCCACGGCCCGGGGGGTGAAGGCTCTGCTGAGCAGGGAGCGCAGCCGGGCGTGGTCAGGGGCGTCGCTGTAGAGCATCTGCCGGCTCAGGACCCGGGCCAGCGGCCGTAGTTCCTCGGAGACCGCCTCGATGTCCGGATAGCGCACCGAGGAGAAGCGTGGATCACCTGCCGTACTGCTGACCACTGCATAACTGGTCGCGACCCAGGCGCCCAGGTGGCGATCCCAGTAGAGGTCGTCAGCGTTTCGAAGGTCCCGGTAGAAGTCGTAGAGTCGGTCCTGGTTCCGGTGCCTCAGGACGGACAGTAGCGACACGGGTGTTGCGTGAGAGTGCACCGCCGCACGGTAGCACCGCAAGAGCATGTCACCGCCGGCTGTCGGCGCCACGGATCCGGCGGGTGATCGGCGACAGCAAGTCGGCCAGTTCCGGGCCGACGACCAGGAGTCGTTCGACGTCAGTCTTGGACGTTGAACTCCTGGCCGGATACGGCCTGGTGGCAGACCGCCAGGAGCGTCTCGGCTTCCTTGCGGTGCTGGTAGGTGGAGCCCCCCGGGGGGCCGGCAGGACGGCAGCCGCTCGCGCGTCCGGGCGTCCATCCGGGCCTTTCGGCCTCGGATGACTTTGCACCGGTCGAGGTCGTTCTGGCTCCACGGTCCGCTGCGCGGATATCGCTGTGGGTGAGGGAACCATTGGCCTCGCCATGTGTTTTGAGGCAACGGAGCCTGGCGAGCCACCACACCCTCACCGGAGCCAGATCGGTCACAGCGTTGAGAAGGGTCGACACGTATGATGCGAAGGAGCAGTTCAACATGCCAATGAGTGAACACGTTTGAAGGGGCCATGGATCTCCAGCTTACGGGTCGACGAGCCGTGATCACCGGCGGAAGCCGTGGTATCGGCTTCGCCATCGGGCGGGCGCTTGCGGCAGAAGGCGCGTCCGTCGCGCTGGTTGCCAGATCTGCCGGTCACGTCGAAGAGCAGGCGGCACTTCTTCAGTCGGAGACCGGTGCCGAGGTCATCGGTGTCGCTGCCGACACCGGGGATGACGCATCAGTGACAGAAATGGCCGGAATGGTAAGAGACCGGCTCGGCGGTGTAGACATCTTGGTGAACAATGCCGCCATAACGAATCCAGGGGTCATTCCGGATGATGCTCTGGAAGCTGAGATCAACGTCAAGGTTCGCGGATATCTTAGATGCGCCCGTGCTTTTGCTCCAGAAATGACAGAACGGGGTTGGGGCAGGATCGTCAACATCGGCGGACTGGCGGCACTGCAAAGTGGCTCGATAACCGGTTCGATTCGCAACGTCGCTGTAGCTGCCATGGCGAAGAATCTGGCGGATGAGCTCGGGCCCGGCGGGGTCAATGTCGTCACTGTACATCCCGGTGCCACTCGGACTCGCACTTTTATGAATAACCTCGGCCGCCGGGCCGAGGCCATGGGGTGCAGTGCCGCAGATTTGGAGCAGCAGTTTGGTGCATCCAATTCAATCGGCAGGATCGTGGAACCTCACGAGGTGGCGGCTTTGGTTGCATTCCTGGTGAGTCCGCTCAGCGTAGCCGTCAATGGTGATTCGATTAGTGCGGGCGGTGGGCTGAAGGGACCGATCTACTACTGAAAGAGCGGTGCTGCTGACCTTCGATGCATGATGTCGTCACGGGGGCACCGGTCCGGTTCCGGTGAGGCAGCGTCGAGGACGTCATGACGGTACTGGAGCCGGCGTAAGCCCCGCCGGACCGGCGGCCGGGGCGAGCCCGACCGGTACGGCCGCGCTGCTCTGGCATGACCGCAGGCTGCCACAGCCGCCACACCGGAGTACGGGAGCACCGGTTGCCCCCTGCCGTCACCGCCGGTCTTCCCTGCCCGTCGCACGTTGTGCGCGCGCTGCCGTTTGATCCCACCAGGCTGGGAAGAGAGCTGTCAGCATCAGCAGTGCGGTCAGGACGAATGCCCATGGGTAGCCGGTCAAGCCGGCCACCGCGCCGAATCCGACCGCGCCGATGCCCATCCCCGCGTCGTAGGCGACATTCCACAGCGCGCTCACCGTCCCGTACCCGGAGGCCGGGACGCGGGAGTACATCAGCGTGATGGTTGCGCTCTGGGTGATACCGAAGCCGGCCCCGAACACGGCCGCACCCGCGACGACCGCGACGGGGACGGTTGTGAGGGCAACGATGAGGACACCGGTGGCTGAGGCGGCCAGCCCCGGTACGACCAGTGCGGCTGCTCCGCGTCGGTCGGCGCGCCGACCGGCGAACCAGCGGGATGCGGTCGCGGCGGCCGACTGCATGAAGAGAGCCGCGGCAACCACGCCGGAATGGCCCGGCGCCACGGCCAGTGGCAGAAAGGTGACGACGATTCCCGCGCCCACCGCCGTCACCGCGAACATGGCCGTGGGGCGGCCGAGCGTGCCGGAACGGGCCCCGGCGAAGATCCCCAGGGGCGGCCCCGACACCGCTTCCCGGCCGGGAAGGCCCGGCACTGCGGCGATGGAGACCAGGGCGATCAGTGACGCCGCCGCGCAGACGGGCGTGTACCCCGTGTGCGATGCCAGCCAGATCCCGAGCGGCAGGCCCACCAACGACGGCACACCGGCCACGACGCCGATCAGGGCCAGCCCCTCACCTCGGCGTTCGGGCGGAATCAGCGACGCGGTCAGCGTCCCACCCGCCACCAGGGTGAACGCGAAGCCGAGTCCTCGGACAAAGCACACCGCCACGATGCACGCCATACTCTGCGACACGGTCAGGGCCAGTGTCGGAGCACCTAGCAACAACAACCCCGCACCCAGCAGCACGCGATAGCCACAGCGTGCGGCCAGCCATGGGGCTATCAGCTCCCCGGTCACCGTGGCCAGCATCAGCACCCCGGTGACCAGGCCCGCCTTGTCGCTGCCTCCGCCCGGAGCACTCTGCGCGTACGCCGGGACGACCGACAGCAGCAGATAGAAGCTCGCTGAGGAGCCGACGACCGTCACAAAGCGCAACAGCAGCGGACGGGTCACCAGACGCGGCCGCGCCTCGGCAACTCGGTCTTCAGAATCGCCGGATGATGCCATGCGGTGAAACCTAGGGGACGCAGCCGCCCGAAGGCCTCCCGCTTCCAGACCTGTTCAGCGGAACATTTCGTCGCTGGACCACCCCGAGGCTGTCTTCCCGTTCCGCCGTCGAACGGTGGCACCCTCAACCGATCAACGCATCGCATGGTGGCACCGGTTCGGCTACGTGCTGTTGGCCACCTGGTCGACACGGGGGCGGACATGTCGAACTCTTCGCCGATCTCCGGAGAGTAAGCGCCTTGCGCAGCTTCAGTACGTCTGCCTGCCGCGCCGGACGGTGCGGCAGGTCCTTCTGGTCTGCTGTCCCGCCGCCATGGTGGAAGCCGACCCCGCGGGCCATGGTCCTGCATCCGGCAGGCCATGGATCGACGACTTGCTGCGGGAAGAGGCGTACGCGCCGTGCAAGTGGAATCAGACCGCCCGTCAGATCCATCAGCGCCCGGTCCAGGTTCCGGCTTGGCACCCCCGATGGCTACGTCACCGGAACCGGCCTCGCCCTCGCCATCCCGACGTCAGCCCGACCAGCCGAAGTCAGTAGGGCTGTGGACCTCGACGCCGCCGATGCACGGCCGGCCACGTACGAGGCCGTCGACAGCCTTGGCGCGGATGTCTCAATGCTCGACACGTAGGCGGCGGCGCATGGCACGGCGCCACAGCCATCAGCCGGTGATCACACCCACCGCGATGCCAAGAGTAGCTGTGTTGTAGCAGAACGACAGGATGCTGTGCGACAGGATCCTGGACCGGATCCTGGACGTCTGAGTTTCAACGTCCGAAACGGAGAACGTGGTACCGAGCGTGAAAGAGAAGTACGCGAAGTCGACGAAGTTCGGGCGCTTGGTGTTGGGGAAGACCAGCACCTCTTCGGGCAGCGCCCGGTAGTACTCCTGGGCATACCGCTCGGCGTAGCCGAACTGGAGGATCACCCAGGCCAGGAGGACGGCGGGGACGCCGACCAGCTTTGCCAGTGCCGCCACACTCGCGTCGTCCTTGTTGATGACGATCAGCACACCTGCGGTGATCCCGATGATGGCTGTGAGCAGGGTGAAGAGGTATCCCGTACGTCGGCCCTGAATATTCTTGAGCCACTCGGTGTTTTCGTCGTCGGTGTGGTTTTTCCGGGACCTCAGCCGCAGTACTCGCGTAGTCAGATAAACCAGGGCGAGGATGTCCCACAACCCTATGTAGAGCATGGTATGTGTCTCAAGTACAGCGATGGCGATTCCGAGCAGAATCAGCACAGCTTCCAGGATCCTGGACATGAAACGGGTAACTCTGTTGAACATGTTTCCTCTTTGGGGATTCCGCGGACCTCAGGGGAGTGAGCGGGACCGCTGACGGGGGCCGCGCGGAAGACACCTTAGCGGACCTCCAGCCCCGCGTGATGCACACACGTATGCAACTCCCCTGACATGGCGGCAGTTACGGCACGCCTTTCATCACACACACCTACTGCCGCACCGTCGCAGCGGAACCGGCGGGAACGGCCTCGTACCTTGGGTGACCTTGGACGGTCCAGGAATCAGGTTCGACTCCTGGACCGCACGGCTGAGCCGCATGAGGGCATGAGAGCAGGCATGAGCAGCGCACCGCGGGCGTCTGTCTCACGCTTCCTCCAGGGCCTCCCCGAACTCACGTAGCGCTTTGCCGTGGTGACTGCGGGCCAGTTCGTGCCCGACCGCTATGGCGAGCGCGATCGGCCATTCGATGAGTTCCATCGCTGTGAGCACGCCGAGGCCGGCGAGGAAGACAAGCTGGTCCGGCGGCGGCAGTTCGAGTCGCAAGTCGCCCATGCGGACAGTCACCGAATTTTCCGAGACGACACGTTCAGCTGCCGCGCGGGGCCCGGTCGCCGGAACCGGCGCACCGGAGGGCGCGGTGTCAGAAGCTGTCCTGCCTGTTCGCGCGGTCATCTTCCATTCCGTTTCAGTGACCGGCATCGATCATCCGTTCGATACCCTTCTCCCTCCACGCTAACGCCATATGCCCGACCGGGCAGATTTCGGACAGCGTGCCTGTGATGCATGGCGGACCGGTGTTCTGTCCTGCCCGGCGGGGCACCCCACATCGCGTTTGTGGGGTGCTCGCCTGCGACGGCGTGGCGCCGGCCGCTTTGGTCCGTGACCAGCGAGGAAGGGGCGCCTGGCGTCTTGTCCAGCGATCTTGGCCCTCCGACTGCACTTCTGTGGTGGGGAAACACTTCGGTGAAGACGCCGTACTGTCTCGTTTCCTCACCGGCTGATCCGACGCGGAACCGCTACCGCGACGAGCTTGTCCGGGTTGCGGATGGCGTAGATGCTGGTGATCTTCCCGTCGGTGATCTCGACCAGGAAGACGCCTTGCGGACCGTCGCCGCTGTGGACCATCAGCGCGGGCGTGTTGTTGCAGTTGACCACCTCGATCCGCAGGTCCGGCCGTCCTTTGCGGAAGATCTTCATGAGGACCGCGGCCACCTTCTCCGCGCCCACCACCGGCCGGCGCGATGCGGGGGTCTTGCCGCCGCTGTCGGCGGTCCAGGTGGCGTCCGGAGCGAGCAGCGAGAGCAGTCCCTCCAGGTCACCGGTTGCCGCCGCGGTCATGAACTGCTCTGTGATCCGCGCGGTCTTCGCCGCGCCGACCGGCGCGAAGCGCCTGCGCCGGGCCCGTACGTGCTCGCGGGCGCGGTGCGCCACCTGGCGTACCGTCACCACGGACTTGCCCACCGCCACAGCGATGTCGTCGTAGTCGAAGCCGAACACCTCGCGCAACACGAACACCGCGCGCTCATCGGGCGTGAGTGTTTCGAGCAGTACGAGCATCGCCATCGACACGGATTCGGCGAGCACCACATCGGCCGACGGGTCGTGCTCGTCGAGCAGCAGCGGCTCGGGCAGCCACGGGCCGATGTAGTCCTCGCGACGGCGCGTGCTCGCCCGCAGGGAGTTGAGCGCCTGACGGGTCACCAGTTGCGCCAGGTACGACTTGGTGTCCCGCACCGTCGCGAGGTCGACGGCTGCCCACCGCAGGTAGCTGTCCTGCAGCACGTCGTCGGATTCGGTCGCCGTGCCGAGTATCTCGTAGACGATCGTGAACAGCAGCGGCCGCAACTGGGTGAAGCGCTCGGTGTGCTGGTCGGTGATCACGAGGAGGCGATCTCCTGCGAAGCGGGGGCCGGCTGCTCGGGGCGCGGGGCACCCTTGGGCCAGAGCAAGGAACCCGGCTTGCCGGCCTCGCGGCGGATCTTCCATACCGCGACCTTGCAGGACAGCTCTTTGATCCTCGCGCCCGCCCGGCCGCCGATGTAGACGTTCACCGCGGTGTCGTCCTTTCGGGCGAGCTGCCGGACGGCGGCGCGCCGGCCGAGACTGACGCATGACCCCGAGAAGGCCAGGCTGATCCTCGCCGGTTCGGTACCCGCGAGGTGACTCAGCACCGTGTCGGCGGCTTGCGCCCCGAGTGGCCCTGCTGCGTAGCAGCTCATCCGCAGCGGCCGACCCGACGGCGCGGCGGCATCACCCGCCGCGACGACGCGGTCGTCGTCGACGCTGGTCAGCGTCTCGTCGGTGAGCAGCCGGCCGAGCGCGTCGGTGCGCAGCCCACTGTCGGCCGCCAACTCCGGCACGCCGAAACCGGCCGTCCATATGGTCAGTGCGCTCGGACGCACCGCACCCTCACCAGTACCGTCGGCGAGGACGACCGCATCCGGCCGGACCTCGGTCACCACGTCGGCCTCCAGCACGGCGACACCGTGCCCGGACAGCCACTTCGCGATGGACCGCCGACCCGGTGCGCTCAGTGACGGCACCAGGGATCCGCCGCACACCAGGGTGACCGTGCGTCCCTGCTCGGCCAGTTCGGCGGCCGTCTCGATGCCGGTCAACCCGCCGCCGGCTACGGTGACCGGAGCGTCGAGAGGCATCTTGTCGAGCACGGCGCGCAGCCGCCGAGCGGATTCGAATTCGGCGATGGGGAAGGAGAATTCGGCCGCTCCGGCCACCGATGACGGTGTCACTCCGGTGCTGCCGACTGCGTAGATGACGTAGTCGTAGTCCAGCGCGCGGCCCGACGCCAGCCGTACCGTGCGGGCGACGGTGTCGATGTGCGTGGCGCTGTCGACCACCAGCCGGACGCCCTCGCCGAGCAGCGTGCCGTAGTCCAGTGTGGCGTCACTGGTGCCGGCGACGAACTGGTGCAACCGGATTCGATCGACGAACGCCGGGCGGGGATTGACCAGTGTGATGTCGACATCGGCGCGCATACGCAGGCGGTTGGCAGCGAGTGTCCCGGCGTAACCGCCGCCGATGACCACGACTTTGTTGGTTTTGCTGGGTTCAGTCATGCCCTCAAGACACCGCGGACCGCCCAGATGTGACACGACGCGAATGCGGAGGTGTGGTCGCCGGTTCCTCGGACGGCTCGACCAGGGACGACGACCCGTCAGAGCCAACCGCTGGGAGAGGCCGGGTCGGCAGCCGCGCGGTGCGGCCGGTCCGCTGCCGGGATCGCGCCCGTGACACCGCTGAGCTGAACGACCCGGCCCCGTGCCCACCCTCCCGCGCGGCGGGTACGAGGCGTCGGCACCGCGGTCACCGGGACGGTGCTGCCCGCGGCTGGTGTCGTGTCATGTGGTCACTTTCCGTATGCCCGGCGGAACAGGTTCCTGATGTCCTCCGAGGCCACGTTCGCGCCGCACGGCGGGACCACACCGTCCTTGGCCGCCACGAGATAGTGCTCACCGGCCAGGAACGTCAGGCTCTCCGTCGTCTCGCTGCCGGTGTCGAGCCGTACCGTGGTCGCGCCGTGGCCGCTCAGCCAGCGGTCGACGTGGAAGACGGCCGAACCGCCCTTGACGGAGGTGACCGTGCCCTCGAAAAGCGTCGGATATCCGCGCAGGCTGTCGGGGTCGGGTGCCATGCACTTGGCGCCGGCAGCGCCGCCCTGAGCGGTGAGTGTCAGCGAGCCGGCGGCCTGGGACGAGCGTGCGTCGCCGTCACTCCCCATGTTCCCCGCGGTGATGATTCCTCCCACCGCGAGTGCACCGGCAGCCGCCGCGAGCACGAGGCGGGCTCCTCGCCGTGCGAACACCACGTGCGCGAGTCCTTCGAAGCGCGCCTGCCGCTCCCGGCGTGCCTCCTGTTCCGTCTTGGATTTCACACCCTGCCCTGTCCGGCACCGGACGGTTCCTTTCCGTTCGGTGCGCGATTCTGTCGGGCGTCTTGAAGCTCCGAGGTCATGTGCCGAGGCGCCGCCCCAGGTGTGTAGTGGTTCACAGGCGACCAGAGCCTGCGGCGGAGGAGGGCTCCTGCGGCGGCGTGCCCATGAGTCCGAGGAGCCCGTTCATGTTCCCTGGTGGTCCGCCGGGCCCAGCCACCGGGTCAGCGCCCTGCGCACCTCGGCCGGGTCGGGGTCCTCGGCCGCCCACGCGGCGTAGCCGTCGGGCCGGACCAGGAGGGTCGGGCGCAGGCCGGCCGCCGGGCAGGCCGTCACCACCCGCTCCGCCCACGGCGCGGCAACCGCGGCGGCAGCGCGGCCCACCAGCACGAACTTGCCCTCGCGCAGTGCCTCGTAGAGCCGGTCCGGTTTCCCTGCCAGGCGCAGATCCGGTACCCGGCGGCCGACGAGGGGATGAGAGCGGCGGGGTGCCCGGTAGCTGATCCCGATGCCGGAGATGCCGCGTGCCGCGCGCGCCTCCACCACGGCCAGTTGGTGCGCGACGGTGGCCAGGGCGGCCCGCAGCGCGCGGATCAGAGGTGATCCGGTGGTGACGGCCGTGAGGAGTGCGTGGCTGACGCGCAGGACCATGCGCCCCACCGGGTGACGTTCCGTGTGGTAGCTGTCCAGCAGTGCGTCACCGGCCCGGCCGTGCAGGACGGCTGCCAGTTTCCAGCCGAGGTTGGCGGCGTCCTGGATGCCGGTGTTCATGCCCATGCCGCCGGCGGGTGAGTGGACGTGTGCGGCGTCGCCCGCGAGGAACACCCGTCCCTGCCGGTAGTGGGGTACCTGCCGCTCGTCGCTGTGGAAGCGGGAGAGCCACCGCGGTTCGTGCATCCCGAGGTCGTCGCCGATCGTACGTCTGGTGATGTCCCGGACGTCCTCCAAGGTGATCGGCGCATCGTCAGCCACCTGTTCGCGCCGGTCCCAGGCGATGATCCGGTACCAGCCGTCCCCGAACGGCGCGAAGAACGTGAAGCCTTCCGCATTGGAGCTGAAATTGAAGATGTCGTCCGGGGCGCGGTCCAGCAGTACGTCGGCCAGCATCACGGAGCGGATGGCCGACTTGCCGGGGAACGGCATGCCCAGGCTCTGCCGGACGGTGCTGCGCGCCCCGTCGGCGCCGACGACGTATCGGGCCCGCAGCGTGGCCGTGGTGCCGTCCGCGTGGCGCACGTCCACGTCGACGCCGTCCGGGTCCTGCCGCAGCCCGGTGACCCGCGCCCCGCGCAGGATGGTGGCTCCCGCTTCCTCGGTCCGGTGCAGCAGGGCCCGCTCGACCTGCCACTGAGGAATGGTGAGGATGAAGGGGAAGCGCGTGCGCAGTCTGGAGAAGTCGATGCTGAGACGGCCGAACGGACGCAGCGCCCGGGTGGGGGTGCCGATACGGAGGAGTCCGTCGGCGAGGCCCCGGGCGTCGAGTTGCTCCAGGGTTCGCGCGTGAAGGCTGAAGGCGCGGCTCAGATCGGATGCGTGCTCGCGTCGCTCGCACAGGGCGACCCTGGCCCCGGACCGGGCGAGGTCACCCGCGAGCAGGAGGCCGGTCGGACCGGCCCCGACCACCAGAACGTCGGCGTCCGGCGCCCAGCGCGGGTTCGAAGAGTCACTGGATGACATGTCCGTCGTGTTCACATGTCCGAGTGTCAGCCCTGCTCAAGGGCCTCGCATGACGAGATCCGGTTCGTCGGCTCCGGCACGGACGGCTGTGCTCACCCCGCCGCGGGCGTCTGCCGGTCGGGGCGTACGGAGAAGGCCGTGTCACCTGCGACGGCCACGATCGCGTCCTTGACCAGGACGATGCTCGGGAGCCGTTTCTGCGCCGAGGGCCCGGGATTGTCCAGCTGGTCCCTCGTCCACCGGGGGCCGCCGGTGGCACGGTCGAGGGCGAGCAGCCGGCCGTAGCGGTTGGCGAAGTAGAGGGTGTCGTAGGTGGCGGACCTGGTGGGCACCGAGAGGTTCTCGATCTGTGTGCTCTTCTGCCATTTCCGCTCGCCGCTGGCGGCGTCGACCGCGGTGACCGTGCCGTCGGGGCGCACGAAGTACACCGTGCCGTCGATGACGCGGGGTGTGCCCCGCGCGGTGTTCTTCAGGGGCACCCGGGTGGCGGATCCGGTGCGCGGGTCCATCCTCAAAAGGGCCGAGTACAGGACGTCGTTCCTGCTGTCGTCCGCGGCGTCCTGGCTTGCGCGCACGGCGAAGAGTGGCTGTCCGGCGATCGAGCCGAGCGGTTCCATCGTCAGGGGCAGCGGACCGAGTTCCCGCGGGGTGCCGTCGGCGGGGTCGAGGCGCAGGAAGCCGACCTGGCCCTTGAAGGGGTCGTTCGCGTTGGTGCACAGGCCGTAGGGGACGCCTGCCAGTGCCAGCGGGGAGCAGTCGGTGCCCTGCGAGGACTTTGCCGCCGTGTGCCAGAGGTTCTTGCCGGTCGCGCCGTCTAAGGCGACGAACTCGTGCGCGCCGTCCGGCATCGCCAGGACGCCACCGCTGAACAGGTCCGCCGGGTGGCCCGCGTCGACGGCGCGGGTCCAGAGCTGCTTGCCGGTGGCAGCGTCGAGGGCCACGAGCTGCTGCGCCGCGTACACGCGGTCCTCGTCGGGCAGCACGGTCGCGTACACGATGCCGCGCCGGATGCCGAGGGGCCGCTCAGCGGCCTGGCTGCTGTCGCCGAAGCGCCAGCGCACCCGGCCCGTCGCCGCGTCGATCCGTGCGACGGTGAAGCCGGTTCCCGCGCAGTACACCGACGCCCCGTCGGCCACGCACCCGGAGTCCACCGTGTCCACGTTGGTGGCCGTCGGTTCGCCCTTCACGGGCTGGACCAGACTGGTCCGCCAGTACCGCCAGCCGGCGGGCAGCACCGGGGCCGTGGACGTGCCGGCGGCGGCCCGGCCGTCCGGCCCGCCCGGCGACATGCGATACGCCAGCGCGCCCGCAAGGACGACGGCCAGCACGGCACCGGCGGTGAGGACGAGCCGGCCCGGCCTGCGGCCTCGCCCGGCAGGGCGGCCCCTGTCCTGCGTGGACGGGCTCGCACCGGGCGCCTCGCCGCCCTCCCCTGCGACCTGCGTCTGCTGGTACGCCAGGTGCGCCGCGGCAGCCGGCCCGGCCGGCGGCGGGAGCAAGGCGGTGTCCGGCAGCGAGGAGAACAGCTCCTGCAACTCGTCCAGTCCCGGCCTTTTCCGCGGGTCCTTGTCGAGACAGCGGTCGACGACGGAACGCAGCGGCTGGGGAGTACGGCTCAGGTCAGGCGGCTCGTGCATGATCCGATAGCCCGTCAGGTACGGGCTGTCGCTGTCGAACGGGCCCTCGCCGGTGGCCGCGTACACCAGCAGCGAACCGAGCGAGAACACGTCGGACGGGGCCGAGACGTCGCGGGGCGAGTCGAACTGTTCGGGCGACATGAACGGCGGTGTGCCCATCAGCCGGCCCGTCACCGTCAGGGACTGGTGACCGGCCGCGTGCGAGATCCCGAAGTCGATGACGCGCGGACCGTCCTCGGCCATCAGGACGTTGCCTGGCTTGAGGTCACGGTGCACCACGCCCGCCCGGTGGATGTCCCGCAGCGCCTCCACCAGGCCCAGTGCCAGCTGACGCAGCTCACGCCCGGCCAGTGGTCCTGTTTCCGCCACGGTGCTGCCGAGCGTCCGGCCCCGCACGTACAGCGTCGCCATCCACGGCTGCTCCGCGTCGGGATCGGCGTCCACGACCGGTGCCGTGAACGCACCGCTGACCCGGCGGGCAGCCGCGACCTCCCGCCGGAAACGGGCCCGGAACTCCTCGTCCTGCGCGTACTGCGCGTGCACGACCTTGACCGCGACCTGACGGCCCGAAGGCGACTGTCCGAGGTGGACGACGCCCATGCCCCCGCTGCCGAGCTTGCCGAGGAGCGCGTAACCGGCGACGAACCCCGCGGACCCGGGCTCCCCCATGTTCCCCGGCACCGACGACACTCCTACCAACTCCCCTGTGCAACATGACCTGAACCGCCAGAGTGGCCAGCGTAGCCCCCTGCGGCGGCACAAGTGCCGCGGACGACGCCAGGCTCGATGCCTGTTCGGACGGATCGCCGGCCAGCACGTGCCCGCGGGTCCGCCGGCCTTCTGGACCGAGCGCGGGCCTGCGGATGTCCAGCGGTACCTTCCCCGGCGCAACGGCAGTTCGTCTGCACAGTGGCGCCGGTTTCCCGCACAGCCCGTCAGCCGGTCTCCCGGGCGAGAGCCCATCCTCCGGGGACCTGATCCGCCCGCCGGACCGACGGTCGCCTTCGCCCGCGGCGGACCCGGGCGGACCCGTCGGTACGCCATACCGGCCCGCGGTCGGCAAGGACAGCGTTCCACGCCCGGCCGAGCAGCGGAGGAAACACAGTCGGCCGTACTCTCCGGCGAGCCGGGGGCGGGAAGGATCCGGCTCCTGGACGAGCTGTCCCCTGAGGGCGCGGGGACGCTCCGCTTCGCGGGCCGCTGTGTCAGTGCGCCGAGGCCGGCAGGCGGAGGCGGCCGTCGTGGACTTCGGCGATCCGGTCTGCGGCGGTGAGGTGGGTGCGGTCGTGGGTGACCAGGACGGTGGCGGTGGCCCGCTGGTGGGTGATGCGGGCGATCAGGTCGATGACGACGGCGCCGCGTTCCTGGTCGAGGGCGCTGGTGGGTTCGTCGACCAGGAGGACGGTGGGGTCGTTCATCAGGGCACGGGCGATGCCGACACGCTGGCGCTGGCCGCCGGAGAGCTGGTGGGGGCGGCGACGGGCCTGGTCGGCCAGGCCGACCGCGTCGAGAAGCTCCATGGCCCGGCTGCGGACCGTACGGGGCTTGCGGCCGTCGATCCGGGCCATGACCTGGAGCTGTTCGACGGAGGTGAGGGAGGCCAGCAGGTTGGGTTGCTGGAAGACGATGCCGATCGTGCGGCGCCGCAGGTCGGTGAGCCGGCCGCGGCTCATGCCGGTGGTGTCGGTCCCGTCGATGGTGACGGTGCCGGTGTCGGGGGTGATCAGGGTGGCGGCGACGGCCAGCAGGCTGGACTTGCCGGAGCCGGACGGGCCGACCACAGCGGTCAGGCAGCCCCGCGGAACGTCCAGGCTGACCTGGTCGAGAGCGGTCAACCGGGTCTCGCCGTCGGGGTAGGTGAGAGTGACGTCGGTCAGGTGCAGGCTCATCGGGCGCTCCCCAGGGCGGTCAGCGGGTCGACGGAGGTGATGCGGCGGATGGACAGGACCGCCCCGAGCGCGCCGAGCGCGATCATCACCGCGCCCGGGAGGAGGACGGTGGCGGGAGTGAGCAGGAACGGCACGGCCGAGCCGTCGATGAGCGCCCCCAGCGCGGCGGCGGTTCCGGTGCCCAGCAGGGTGCCGCCGGCGAGCAGGACGACGGCCTGGCCGAGGGCGTCCTTGAGCAGGCCGGCGGTGGAGGCACCGAGGGCCTTGAGGACGGCGACGTCACCGCTGCGCTGGATGGTCCAGACGGTGAAGAAGGCTCCGATGACGAGGGCGGAGATGGCGAACAGGAAGCCGCGCATCAGTTGCAGGGAGCCGTTCTCGGAGGTGTAGGAGCCGATCGCGGACAGCGAGTCTCCGGTGGTGACCGTCCTGGTGCCGGCCTGCCGGTCGGTGGCCGCCACGTCGGCCCCGGAGGTGGTGTCCAGGGCGATGACGGTGGCGGCCGGGCCGGTACCGCTGCCGGTGGGTGGGGCGGTCTTCCGCCAGGTGTCCAGGCTGGTCCAGACGACCGGGGTGTGGCTGAAGTAGGCGTCGCCCCGTACGGCGGCCACCTCCACCCGCTGCCCGGCCAGGGTGAGCAGGTCCCCGGCCTCGGCCGCGAGGCCGTCGGCGGCGCCGCGGGACAGCACCACCGACTCGTCGTCGATCCGGCTGCCGTCCGGGGCCAGGCGGGAGCCGGGCCGGACGCCGAAGACGGAGATCCCGGTGCGCCGGTCCCCGGCGGTGGCCTTCGTGGCGGTGATCCCCAGCGGCTCGGCGCGCTCGACGCCGGGGGCCGTGGACCACTGCCGCCACTGCCGCTCGGTGACGGTGGAGTCGGAGTACGACAGGTTCTGGCCACCGCCAGGAGCCCGGAAGGCGATCCTGTCGGCGGGCAGGGACGTGATGGCGGAGGTGTTCTGCCGGCCGAGTCCGGTCGTCAGCCCTGACAGCAGCCCGACCAGCAGGGAGATCAGTACGATGACGGCCCCCATCAGGGCGAAGCGCCCCTTGGCGAACTTCAGGTCTCTCCAGGCGACGAACACGGCCTCGGCCCTGCCTTCTCCAGCGGTGGACGGTGTGTGCCTCCACCCTTGCCGCCGGCCCCCCGGGTGCGCGTCCGGCGCAGGACGGCACTTCGCGGGCCGAAAGACGGGACGCGGGTTCCACCTTTCGATGGAGGCCCGAGAGGTTCCGTCTTCGTAGCCTGGGAGGCACTGTGAACGCCACCGCCCCCACCCTGACCCCGACCACCCGGGTCCTGGCCTGGTGCCTGCACCTGCTGGTATTCGGCCTGCTCGCGCTGGCCGCCGGGCGGGCCGTGGCCGACGGCCGGCCCCACGTCGGACCGGTCGTCGCTTCCGCGGCGGCCTGCGCTCTGGTGTACACGGCCGGGCCCGTACTGCCGGGCGTACGCCGCTCGCGGCGGGCCGCCGCGCTGTGGCTGACCGCCGTGGGCGGCGTGTGGCTGGTGCTGCTGGCCCTGTCCCCCGACGCCGTATGGGTGGCGTTCCCGCTGTACTTCCTCCAGCTCCACCTGCTGCCTCGTCGTACCGGGCCGGCCGTCGTGGCCGCCACCGCAGCCGTGGCCGTCGCCGGCTACGCCGCCCACCAGCACTCCTTCAGTCCGGCCATGGTGATCGGTCCCGCGCTCGGCGGCGCCGTCGCGGTCGCGGTGGTGCGGGGGTATCAGGCCCTGTACCGGGAGAGTGAGGAGCGCAGGCAGCTGATCGAGGAACTCACCGCGACCCGGGCCGACCTGGCCGATGCCCAGCACGCCGCCGGCGTACTCGCCGAACGTGAACGACTGGCCCGCGAGATCCACGACACCCTCGCCCAGGGCCTGTCCAGCATTCAGCTGCTGCTGCGGGCCTGTGAACGTGCCCTTCCCGACCGGCCCGAGGCCGCCGCCCGGCACGCGGAGGCAGCCCGGCAGGCCGCGGTGGACAACCTCGCCGAGGCCCGCCGCTTCGTCGCCGCCCTCAGCCCGCCCGCCCTGGACGGCACCACCCTGGCCGACGCCGTGGCACGGCTGTGCGCCACCACCAGCGCCCGGCACCGGCTCGCCGCCCGCTTCCGGCTCACCGGCGACGCCGCCCCGCTGCCCATCGCCCACGAGGTCGCCCTGCTGCGCATCGCCCAGTCCGCCCTCGCCAACACCGTCCGCCATTCCGGGGCTGCCGGCGCCGAGGTCACCCTCAGTTACTCCGGCGAGCACATCACCCTGGGTGTCGTCGACAACGGCTGCGGTTTCGACCCCGGCCGGCTCGCCGCCCCCGACGTCGAAAGCGGCGGCTTCGGCCTGGCGGCGATGCGGGCCCGGGTGGACGCACTCGGCGGCGCCCTGACCCTCCGATCCGCCCCCGGCCACGGCACCGCCCTGACGGCCCGGCTCCCCCTCACCCCGCCGACGAGTCCAGAACCGACCCATGTCCCGGACCCGCCCATGACCAGAACCAACCCATGACCCGGACCCGCCCATGAACCAGGACCCGCCCATGACCACGACTCCCATCCGCCTCCTGCTGGCCGACGACCATCCCGTGGTACGGGCCGGGCTGCGTGCCGTACTGGAGACCGAACCCGGCCTCGCCGTCGTGGCCGAGGCCGCCACCGCCGAGGCCGCCGTCACCCGCGCCGCCGAAGGTGACATCGACGTCGTCCTCATGGACCTGCAGTTCGGCGCGGGCATGGGCGGCGCCGAGGCCACCGCCCGGATCACCGCACGGCCGGGTGCGCCCCGCGTGGTGGTCGTCACCACCTATGACTCGGACGCCGACACCCTTCCCGCCATCGAAGCCGGCGCCACCGGCTATCTCCTCAAGGACGCCCCGCCCGAAGACCTGGCCGCCGCCGTACGCACGGCCGCCGTCGGCCGCACCACCCTCGCCCCCACCGTCGCGGACCGCCTCATGAACCGGCTGCGGACCCCCGGCACCGCCCTGACCCGGCGCGAGACCGAGGTCCTCACCCTGGTGGCCGAAGGACTGTCCAACCAGGCCGTCGGCCACCGCCTCCACCTCACCGAGGCAACCGTCAAGTCCCACCTCGCGCACGTCTACACCAAACTCGGCGTCGACTCCCGTACCGCCGCCGTCGCCGCCGCAACCGGCCTCGGCCTCATCCGCCGCTGACCGGAAGGAGGGTCGGGGAGGGTCAGAGAAGCCGGGTTCCCGCGGTCCCCGGCTGATCCGGATCGCGGCCCGGGTGGGTCAGCGGTCCCATGAGTGCGCAGTCGACGTCCACCACTCCTTCGACGCTGCGTACCAGCCGCGCCATGACGGGCACGAGCGTGGCGTCCCGGACGCGGCCCGCCAGCGTCACGACGCCGTCGTGCACCTCGACACGCAGCGGCTGGGACGGCGCGACGAAGAGACACTCGACGACATTGCGGCGTACGTCCTCGGCGATCTCCTCGTCGCTCCGCAGGAACACCTTGAGCAGGTCGGACCGGCTGACGATGCCCGTGAGCCGGCCCGCGCCGTCGGCGACGGGCAGCTGCTTGACCCGTGGCGGGCCATGGCCCGCGCGGCGCAGGCCAAGGTGGCGTCCCCGGTCACGGTGATCGCGGGCGTGCTCATGAGCTGGTCGGCGGAGACCGCCGCTGCCTTGGCAGTGCCTGCCCCGGATGTGCCGGGTCCCGGTTGCCGTCGCCGTCCCGGGTCTCTTCCTTCGCCAGCAGATCGGCTTCGGAGACGACACCGACCACCCGCTGGTCGCCGCGCGTCATTTCCCGGCCGGGGTGGGGGCTCGGGGAAGGCGTAGCCGGAAGCATGCTCCGAGGGTCCGGGGGGTGAGGGTGAGGGTGCCTCGGTGGCGGTGGGCCAGGTCGCGGGCGATGGCGAGGCCCAGGCCGGTGCCGCCGTGGTCGCGGGAGCGGGCGTCGTCGAGCCGGACGAAACGTTCGAAGATGCGCTCGGCGTCCTCGGTGGGCACGCCCGGTCCGTCGTCGTGCACCGTGAGAACGATCCAGGCGTACTGGTTCCGGACGGTGATCTGGATGCGGTGTGCGGCATGGCGGGCGGCGTTGTCGATGAGGTTGCGCAACAGCCGTTCGTATTCGTCGGCGTTTCCGTGTGCGTATGCGGGGGCGGCGCTGTCGCAGGTGAGGGTCAACGGTCGTCCGGTGAGGGGGTATTGCTCGGTCAGCCGGAAAGCGAGGGCTGTCAGGTCGACGGTTTCGGGGCCGGCTATGGGCGTGCGGGTGTCGAGGCGGGCGAGGAGCAGCAGGTCCTCGGCGAGAGCCTGGAGGCGGCGGGTCTGCCGTGCGGCGGTGGTGGCCGCGGCCGGCCAGTCGGTGCGTTCCGGGTAGGCGAGCGCGACTTCCAGGCTGGCCAGCAGCGTGGTGAGGGGGCTGCGCAGTTCGTGGGCGGCGTCCGCGACGAAGCGGCGCTGCTGGGCGGCGGCGTTGTCGAGGCGTTGGAGGGTGGTGTTGATGGTGGTGGCCAGGGCGGTGATCTCGTGTCCCGTGGCGGGGACGGTGACGCGTTCGCGGGGATCGTTCGCGGTGACCGACGCGGTGAGGGCGCGGATGGCTTCCACCGGCCGCAGCGCGACGCGGACGGTGAAGTAGGCGGCGGCGGCGATCAGTACGAGGCCGACGAGCCCGGCCCACAGCAGCAGGCGGTCGGTGTTCTTGGTGATCGCCTCGGCTGTGTGCGGGAGCACCACCGCATAGACCCGCAGCGTGGCGTCGGCGGTCACGCCCAGCGCGGCGGCCTTGTCACTGCTCAGTTCACCGGCCCAGATATCGGTGTACAAGACCATGTAGGTCCCGCCGGCCCAATCGGATCCGTCCCGGGGGTAGTAGTCGCGGCCCACCGGTATGCGGATGGGACGGATCGTATAGCTCCAGCCCGCACCGCGATCCGGATCCGGTGGGGCGGAGAGCGCGGAGGGGGCGGGCAGCACATGGCGGGTGCCGGGATCGAAGTCGTCCATGCCTCCGCCGTAGGCGACAGCGGAGCGCCGGCCGGTCGCGACGACCTCGTACGGCATGGCGCTTCTGCGACTGGGAACCACACCCTCCTTCAGCTGATCGGCGAGAGCAAAGAGAGGTTCCCGGGCCTGGTCTTCGGCGAGCCGCGTGCTCTGGCGGTAGACCTCGTGGTGCACGCACCAGCCGATGCCGACCAGGATGACGGCGGCGGTCGAGGCGGCGGCCAGGGCCGCGCGGGCTCGTACCGAACGCGGCCACCAGCGGCGTCGCGGCTCAGTCGCGTTCACGGTCGTCCACCAGCCGGTAGCCGGTACCCCGTACGGTCTGCAGGGACTGCCGGTGGAACGCGGCGTCCACCTTCTTGCGGAGGGCGCTGACGCGCGCCTCCACCAGGTTGGGATCCTGGGCTTCGTCGGGCCACGCGTGATAGAGCAGATCCGTCTTGGAGACCGCCTGGCCCGCCCGGCGGGCCAGCAACTCCAGCACGGCGAACTCCCGCGGTGTGAGTTCCACTCGGGCCCCGGCCCGGCGGCAGACCCGGGCGGCGACGTCCAACGAGAGGTCGCCCACGGCAAGGACGGGCGGGGCGGCCGTGGCGGCTCGTCTGACCAGGGCCCGCAGCCGTGCGACGAGCACCAGGTAGGAGAAGGGTTTGGCCAGGTAGTCATCGGCCCCCGTGTCCAGGGCCTCTGCCTGGTCCCAGTCCCCGTCCTTGGCGGTGAGTACCAGGATGGGGGTCGCGTTGCCCTCCCGGCGCAGTTGGGCGCAGACCTTGTAGCCGTTGAGTCCGGGCAGCATCAAGTCCAGTACGACAAGGGCGTATTCGCCGGTCCGGGCCATCCACAGTCCCTGTCGGCCGTCATGGGCGAGGTCGACGCTGTAGCCCTCGGCGGTCAGACCGGTGTGCAGGGTGTGGGCAAGGTCCACCTCGTCTTCGACCACCAGGATGCGCATGTGGTGCAGCCTCGCACAACGCCGGTCCGCCTTCCTGATCGGCCGGTCAGGTCGGGTCAGCATCCGGTCAACGAGGTCCGGGCACGCTGGCGGAGTTTCTCCGCCACTGCTGAAAGGCCCTGCCGCCGATGTCCCTTGATGAGCGTGCCCCCGACGTGGCCAGGAAGGTACCCCCTCCCGTACCCGCCCGTCGGCAATCGCCGAGCCCGGCCAGGGCCGTTGTCGTCATCGCGCCCTTGTCGCTGACCATCGCTCTGGGGCTCTGGGGTATCCGCAGGAAGAACAGTATGTGGGGGGACGAGTCCGTCACCTATCAGCTCGCGCACCGCGATCTTTCGCAGATATGGCACACCGCCCAGCATGTCGACCTGGTCCATGCCCTCTACTACGCCGTGATGCATGAGATCTTCGGTCTCTTCGGCGGAGGGCTGCTGACGTTGCGGCTGCCGTCCGTGCTGGCGATGTCCGTGGCGGCGAGCGGAGTCGGGCTGCTGGCGCTACGCCTGGCGGGAGCCCGTGCCGGGCTGCTGGCCGGGCTGGTGTTTCCGCTCCTCCCCCAGGTACAGAAGTACGCGCAGGAAGGCCGCTCGTATGCCATGGTCTGTGCCCTGGTCACCTGGGCCACCTATGCGCTCGTGGTCAGCGTCCCGCATCGCGCCCGGTGGCGGTGGGCGGTCTATGGCTCCACCATGCTGCTGGCCTGTCTGCTCCATGAGTTCGCGGTCCTCGCCCTGGTTGCGCACGGCGTCACACTGGTCGTCTCCCGGGTTCCACGACCGGTGCTGAGGGCGTGGAGTGTGGCCGCCGCGGGCGTGGTGGCCGGGCTGTTGCCGCTGGCGATCCGCAGTGCGGGGCAGTCGGAGCAGGTGTCCTGGATCGGCGGACCGGTGCGGCTTCGGTATTTCCTGGTCGTGGCGGTCGTGGGCGTGGTGTGTGCCCGAGTGCCCCTGGGGGTGAGGGGGTCCGTGCGGCTTTCCGTGCTGGCTGTGCCGATTCTTGTGCTTCCGGGCCTTCTGCTGCTGATCGCTTCACTGGTCAAGCCGCTTTTCGTCGACCGGTATGTGCTCTACAGCAATATCGGAATCGCCGTGCTGCTGGGCGCCTGGATGGACTACTTCCACCGGCTGCAGCGGTCTTCCCGCACCGCGTGGATCGCGGCGGTTGCCGTACTGGCCGCGCTCGTCCAGCCGAGCCTTTCGCTGAGGACGCCCCAGAGCCGGAGCAATGACGTCACCGCCATCGGCGCCACCGTACGCGAGGAAGGCCGTCCCGGCGACGGGCTGCTCTATCTCTCCGGCCTGCACCGGGCCTGGACGGCGGCCAACCCCGAGGACACCCGTTTCCTGACGGATCTGGCCCTGGCACAGGATCCCGTTTCGTCGAACACACTTGCAGGTGTCGAGCTTCCCGCCCGGGAAATTGCGGCACGCATGCTGGAATTCGACCGGATCATCGCGGTCCGCGACCCGGCGGGGGCGCACGCGCCGGCCAACCCGCAGGAGGAAGCGAAAGCGAGCACCCTGCGGCGCCACTTCCGCGAGTACGGAACAACCCAGGTCAACGGGGCGCGAGTCACCGTCTATGTGCGGGACCACGACCCGTCTTGGAAGGCCGGTCCTCGGTCCGACAGCCCGGGAGCGGGCGATGGGGTGATGAGGTGACCGCGGCTGGTGCCGGCCGCCGAGCCGGACACCTGGGGACGAGCCCGGTACCACGCTCGTGCAGATCACCGGTCGTCGACGGACCATGCCTGTGCCCGAAGGTTCGACGCTCAGCTCAGGTTGAGGTTCCTGGGCCGAGGATCCCTCGGGATTCGAGGGAGGGCGTATCCGGCGAACTGCACAGTGAGTGCAGTCGGGCTGACAGTGGTTCACGCATGCCGTTAACCTCCCTGCCATGTCATCCCAAGGCCGCAGTGCCGGAACCGTCTTTTGCATCATATTGGCGATGCTCAGCATGACCACGGCGGTGATCCTGTCCGCGGTCGCACTGACCGCGACCTCTCAGGTACCTGATCAGCCGCTGGACAAATACAGCAACAAGGTAGATCTTTTCGAGGATGCCGACTGCGACACCAAGGGACCGGACACCCCGCCCGATCAGCCTCTCTTGGACTGCCTCTTTGAGCACCAGTCGACCATGCAGAAGGATGCGGCGTTCTGGGAGAGGGAGGTTGCGGCGCGGCAGGCGGGCATCCAAGCAAAGGGCAACCTGGCCATCATCTTCGGCTTGCTCGGGGTGACCTTCGCGGTCTGCGCCCGGACGTCCGGCAGGGGCAGCCGGGCGCCACAGACCACCGGCACCTGGGCAACCCATCCCACCCCGGGCGGGGCGCCCACACCTACCCAACCCCCCTCGCAGCCATAGCCCCGGCGTTCAGAGCAACTGGCGTCGTTTCACTTGATGGGCCTGCGGTAGCTGATGAGGGCGGCGGCTGTGTCGACGAAGACGGGGAAGTGTTCGGCCTCGCCTTCGTAGCGTCGGGGCAGGCGGCGGCAGCCGGCGAGCCAGGGCGCCGTCCTCTCGACGACCCAGCGGTGGCGGCCCAGCCGGGTGGCGGCCGGCGATGCGGTGGCGGATGCCTCGCTCACGGAGCGCGCGTTCGACCACCTGCATGGGTTCCGTCGGCTGCGGACCCGCTGGGAGATCCGCGACGGAGAATGCTGCCGTTTTCGTCAGCGGTCCTAAGTACGCCTCTGGCGAGCCCAGTTGTCCGCACTTGCACGCAACACCCTTACATTCACCGCACGTTAGGCACCGACGGCGGCAGAAGCCGACACCCACCGCTCCACCCCCGCCCCTTGCCTGTCATCCGGCGGGCACCGTCACAAGATCTGCACCCATATCCGCAGACCCCGCAAGGTTCACGGGAACCCGTTGATCGTCGGCTCCCGTCTAAGGGAAAGGGAAGTCCGGCGATCCCGGATCCCCAACATCAACACCCCCGCAGGGGGTAGAACTGCTGCTCTCCCGGATGCACCGGCGTCGCAATCCGACGTCCTGTCACCCCGGGCGACCTGAACGCTTCAGCATGCCCTCATGCCCTGCGGGCAGGCCGAAGACATGCGGTTCCGTACCGCCGCCGGGGCCACGGCACTACCCATCCATGACCATAGAACCAACTCAGGTGAAACTCCATGCCTTCTACCGACACTCTTGAAACCATCGACGACATCCGCTCCCGTTTCTTTCCCGTGCGGCTTCCGGGCGCGGGGAGCGGCGTCGGCCGGTGCGTCGACGAAGCGACGTTCCGGGAGGCCGTCGGCCACATATACGCGGACGTCTTCCCCGACCGGGACGCCCACCCGTACCGCCCCAAGTCGGATGAACTGGTCGCGGAATACCGCCGGATGCACCAGGAACGGATCCTCATGGAGGACGGCGACGGCAAGGTGATGGGGTGGCTGAAGGGCCGGATGGCCGACCCCGACACCTTCTACCTCGGCACGAGCGGAATGCTGCCCGAATACCGCTCGCAGCGCCTCGCCGCGCTCTGCTACAGCAAGCTGCTCGACTACCTGGAGGCCCTCGGGTACGAGCGGGTGACCTCCGAGCACCACCCGAGCAACCGCACCGCGATGATCTTCCAGCTCAAGCACGGATTCAGCATCGAGGGCATGAGCCTGGACGAGCGCTGGGGACCGATGGTCAAGATGGTGCGCTTCTTCGACCGGGACCGTCAGGCCGAGTTCGACCGTCGTTTCGGCTTCGAGCAGTACCCGAAGGGCGCCTGACCCTGTTCCCGGCCCACGCGCCGCACATCTGGTCCACGACCGACTGACCCACCGGCAGGGCGCCCGCCGCCACCCTCGAAAGAGCGGCGAACCCCGGTACCGGAATGGCGTCCAGGTGCGTGCCCGGCACCGGGCGCCCCGTACCCGCACCGCCCCCACTCAGCGATCCGATGAGGAACCGTGCACATCACCTATCTGCTCGCCACCGGCAGCAACGCCATCTACGACGGAAAGTACAGTCAGCGCGGGCGCTACCACACCTACGGCCAGCAGAGCTTCGTCCTCGACCTGATAGGCACGATGAGCAGAGCGGGCCATACCGTACGGCTCATCGTCGACGATCCCCACAAGTTCGCCCTGACCTCGACCTTCCGCCGTATGGACTCCGTCACCGTGACGGAGGAGATCGATCCGTCGGGCAAGACCGATCTGATCCTGGTCGACGAGGTGCCCGACGAGATGCTGAGGCAGTTCGACGAGTACGTTCCGGCGTTCAGAATCGTCCACCACGCGGGGCGCCGCTCGTCCGACTACCTCGTCGCGCGCTGCGCGCGCTTCCTGTGCATGACGGAGAACGCGCTGTCGCTGCAACGGAAGTACCTCCCCCAGGATCAGGCGGTCCTCGTCCACCAGGGGGTCGACCTGGAACGCTTCCCCGCCGTCGACGCCACGGGCCGCCGGCCGAAACCGCGGGTCCTGCTCTACTGCCGCCTGGACTCGGGGCGCGAGGCCGTCCTCGGCCGGATCATCGAGAACATCGACCGCGAGGAGATCCTCCTGTACGTGGCGGGCGACGGCCCGGGGTTCTGGGAGACCAGCGACCGCTTCGGCAGCGAGATCGTCCTCATCAACCACATGCCGTGCCAGTCGATACCCAACCTGCTCGGGGAGATGGACGTGGTCATCTCCCTCGGGCGCGGTGCGATGGAGGCCATGGCGACGGGGATTCCGACCCTGTGCGCGGGCCACGGCTACGCCGGCCTGATCACGGCGGACAACATCGCCTCGCTCCTGCGGTACAACCTCACCGCCGTCGGCAGCGACCGGGACCCGGCCCTCGTCATGGAGGACATCCGCGAGGCACTGGGCGTCGACCGGCACGGCGTACGGGCGCTGGCGGAGGAGCGGCTGTCGGCCGGTGCCTATATGGAGGACGTGTCCGGCCTGTACGCACAGGTCGCCGGATGACGGAGGAGACATCGGGCGGGACGGCAGACGCCGCGCCCGGGGTACGCGCGCCGGGGCTCTTCGCCTCACGCAATCCACGGTTCTACTACGCCGGGTTGATCGTCTCCCAGGTCGGCACCAACACGCAGTTGGTGGCGCTGGGCTGGTACACGTACCAACTCAGCCACAACGCGCTCGTACTCGGTGTCGTCACCGCGGCTCCGATCTTCACGATGCTGCTGCTCAGCCAGGTGGGCGGCCTGGTCGCCGACCGCTACCCGCCGCGCCGGATCCTGCTGTGCAGCCACTCCCTGCTCACGGTGCTGGCCCTGCTGCTCGGCCTGCTGGCGTACAGCGGCTCGCTTGAGGTGTGGCACCTCGTGGTCAGCGCACTGTGCGTCGGCAGCATCAACGCGATCGGTCTGCCGGCGGAACAGGTCTTCGTCTCGGAGGTCGCGGGCGACGCCCTGCTGAAGAAGGCGGTCACACTCAACAACGTCATCCTCAACCTGTCGTTGGTCGTCGGCTCCAGCGCGGCAGGACCGCTCATGGCAGCAGTGGGTCTGGGCGGGGTCGTCCTGCTGAACGCGCTCTCCTACCTGACGATGCTCACGGCGCTGCTGCTCATCCGCCCGGCGCGACTCCACGTCCGTGCGGCGCGGCCCGGCAGACGCCCCCGGGTGCGGGGCGCCTGGGGATACGTGTGGCACAGCCCCGTCCTCACCCTCCTGCTGCTCGTCATCGGGATCGTCGGCCTCTTCGGCACGAGTCTTCCCTCACTGCTGCTCCTGCTGTGTTCCGGCGAACTCGCCGCGCACGCAGGGGCGTACGGCATTCTGCTCTCCGTCATTTCCGTCGGTTCCCTCGTCGGTGCGTGGCTGACCTGGCGTACCAAGGTCGTGCTGGGCACGGTCCTGGTGAGCAGCCTGCTGCTGGGGATCCTCGAACTCGCCACCGCGGCCATGCCGTCGCTGCTGACCCTCGGCCTGGTGCTGCTGCCGGTCGGTGTGGTCTCCCTCGTCCTGCGGGCGGGCCTGCTCAGCCTGGCGCAGCTTCAGACGCTGCCGGAGTTCCGTGGCCGGGTGATGGCGATCTTCCAACTCGTCTACCGGGCGGGCTGGTTCCTCGGCACCCTGATCGCGAGCTGGCTGGCCCAGGCGTGGGGTCCCCGCCCGGCGATCGCGTTGGGCGGGGCCGCGGTGACCCTGCTCGTCGCGGCGGTCGTCCTGGTGATGACGGCGTTCCGCGCCATGTCGGTGTCGGTGCTCACCCAGCGGGTTCCCCGCATCAGCATCGATCTCGCGCCGGAGCCCGAGGGCCGCCACCGGCGTCCTCCCCGCCACATGGCCGCCGATTCGTGAGGTCCGGCGTCCGCCAGGGGTCCTTCTGACGGATCCCGGCGGCGTCGCGGAGATGCGTCAGAAGGCCCCGGTAGTGGCGGATCACGGCGGGGCCTGGTCCGGTTCAGCCGCAGACGTCCGTCCGGGCGGCATCCGGGGCCAGGTCCCGCTCGTCCGCGGTAAGGGTGCGACCGGCCACCGCGCAGAGCCGGTCGGTCCACACCTTCGGGTCGAGGGGCAGGGAGAACGCGTCCGAGTCGTCGACCAGGCCCAGGCGGTCCGCCGCCCGGGTCAGGCCCGCCGTGCCGCCGTACCCGGGAGTGAAGTGGTACAGCTCGGTGGCCTTCGGCACGTCCCACAGCGTGAACGTGTTGAGGGTTCCCTGGGTGAACAGGCGGGACGGGGACGCGAAGAAGCCCAGCCACTGGACGCCCTGGTAGCTCAGGCGGTGCCAGGTGCGCTCGTCCATGTCCCACACGCGCAGGGATCCGTCGTAGGACAGCACGGCGAGCCAGCGGCCGGTGGGGTCGAAGCCGAGCTGCTTCGCGGTGACGCCCGCCCCGGATTCGATGGTGGTCACCTCGCGGCCGCTCCGGAAGTCCCACAGGACGATCCTGCCGCCCGGGGTGCGCACGGCGGCCTGGGAGTGGCCGGGGCGGGCCACGGCCCAGGTCCCGGCGGCGGCAGCGGCGATGTCGGCGGGTTCCTGGACGGCCGGGCGGTAGGTCATGCCCGTCCGCTCGCCGCGGGAGAGGTCCCATTCGGTGACGTACGAGAGCGCCGATATCACCGCGCGACCGGGCGAGAGGAAGGTCATGGTCGCCGATTCCGGTGCGAGCCCGGTGCGTCGGTCCTCCTTGGCGGGATCGATACCGGGCGGACCCGGCAACTCCAGCCGGTGCGTCATCGTGAGCGTGGGCTGCCCGGCGGCCGTGGCCACGTCCCAGACCAGCGTGGCACGGCCGTCCGCGGTCGTGGTGAGCGCCCGCCTGCCGTCCGGGCCGAACGCCGCGTAGACGCGGGCCAGTTCGGCGGGCGAGCGCACGGCGGCGAGCTGGCGGTGGGTGCGCAGGTCCCACAGCCGCAGCACCCGGCCGTCGGCGTCGACGCTGAGGATCCGGTTGTGGTCCGCGTCGACGGTTCTGATCCGGGCAGTGAGCATGGAACTGTCGAAGGCACTGGGCGCGTGGATCCGGACGATGACGACCGTGCCGCCGGAGCTGACAGCGGCCCGCAGGTCTCCGGGTGGTCCGGCCAGCGACACCGACGGCAGCAGGTCCGCGCCGGTCAGCGCGGTGTCCTGCTGGGTGGGCGCGGGCAGGTCGATGGTGGCCGGCCGTCCCTCGGCCAGGTCGAGCACCAAAAAGCGCATCCTGCCCAGTGTGTCGCCGAAGCGCTGGACGGGATTGAGCAGGAAGCGGCCGGTCCGGTCCAGCCGAGGCACATATAGGGGACAGATGATCGAGAGCTGCTCGGTGGAGTACCGCTGGGTGACCGTCGGCTCACCGGTCAGGTTCCAGTCCTCCAGCACACCCTGCGGTGTGCAGCGCACCAAGGTGCTGCCGTCGCCGCTGACGGTGACGGCGCCCGCGGGTGTGGTGCCCCACGGGCCCGAGTCGCGGTGTCCGCTGCCGAGGTCCCAGCGGACCAGCCGTCCGACCGCGGGGTCCTGCGTACCCGACTGCGCAACGATGCGGCCGATCACCGAGCCGGCGTCCGCGCCGAACCACGCCTGGGCCACGTTCCACCCCCGCGGTGCGGTGAGCGTCCTGCCCACCCGCCGGCCGTCCGAGGTCCGCCACACCAGGACGCCTTCGTACGGCAGCGCGGCCAGCAGCCGCCCGCCGTCGGCGTCGAAGCGCACGTCGTCGGCCGGGCGCGCGTTGCTGCGGGCCTGCTCGGCACTGCGCAACTCGATCGTCCGCATGGAGGTGCCCTGGCCCGTGCGGACACCGATCGACACCACCCCATGGGCGGACGACCGTGCGGAGATCCGGCCGTCCGGGGACAGGGCGACGGTGCGCGGCACCGACGTCTTGATGATGGGCGTCGGCCCGGGTGTGCCCGGGCCGCTGAGGTCGAGTCCCAGGATGGGGCCCGAGTCGAGGCCGACGTTGAGGCGTCGGCCGTCCTCGCTCAGGGCGACGCCCTCCACCTGGCCGCGGCCTTCCACCGCCACCCGCTCGACCTGCCGCAGGCGCAGGTACTCCTCAAGGAGCGCGGTGCGCGCCTCGGGTTCCTCCGCCGTGCGGTAGGCGGCGGCGGAGAACAGCGCGGAGGTCACGACCGACACGTCGTCCAACTGCTGGGCGCCGGTGGCCAGTTGCCTGGCCGCGGCGGTACGCAGCCGGTCGCCGAGTTCGCCGTTGGTGAGCGTCAGCTGGAGGGCCGCGAGGACGGCGAGGACGGTCACCAGGGCCAGCACCGTCGCGCCGCCGCGTTTGAGCCGCCTCTCCCGTGCCTGCCGGGCGGCCTCTTCACTGCGGCGCCGCAGCCCGGCTTCGACGTACGTCCGCTCCTGCGGTGTCAGCTCCGCCGCCCGGGCGCGGAGTTGTTCCTCGGCCGTCTCCAGCGGGGCGCCGCGCAGGAGCTGCTGGGGGCTCTCGCCGCTCTCGCGCCAGCGCTCGACGTCCTGGCGCAGCCGCTCCCGCCAGAGGAGGAACCGTTCGTTCTCCACGACGTGCCGGTGCAGGGTGGGCCAGGCGGCGATCAGTGCCTCGTGGGCGATCTCCACCGTCTGGCGGCGTTCCGGGTCCCGGCCGGTGACCAGGATCCGCCGTCCCGCCAGGGCCTGGGCGATACGCCAGCGCTCCTCGCCCGCCTCGGCGCGGGTGAGTCTCTGCCGCAGTGGGCCCTCGCCGCCGGGCAGGACCCGCACCAGGGAGGCGAGCAGCCGCAGTGCCTCGGGGCGGTCGTCGTCCGTGACGCAGTCGGCCCAGGCCCGCTCCGCGTACCGGCCCAGGGCCCCTGGGACACCGCCGATGGCATGGTAGGTGTCGAAGCCGAGCCGTCCGGGCCGCCGCTTGTCCCAGAGGAGTTCCAGGACGAAGCCCAGCAGCGGAAGCGCACTGGGGCGGTCACCGGCGTCGTCCAGCATCTGCTGGACGAGACCGGGGTCGTAGGTCCACGCCGGAACCGTCGCGAGGGGCCGGCGGATCACTTCTTCCAGCTGCTCGCGGGTCATCGGTGCCAGCATGCTGACGTGGGCGCGGCTGAGCGTACGGCCGATCGCCGGATCGGAGAGCGCGGTGTCCAGGAAGTCGGCCCGCAGGGTCAGCAGGACCCGCAGGCCGTCGGCGGGCCGGTCGGGAAAGAGCAGCTTCGCGACCTCGTCGGCAGGCCGCTCGGGGTCGGCGAAGAGGGCTTCGGCCTGGTCGAGCACGACCAGGAGGCGGGGCTGTCCGGTGCCGAGCGGCCGGCGCGCGGCCTCGGGCAGCCCGCACTGCCGCAGGAGCGCCTCCGCCTCGGCGGCGCCGGCCGCGTGCCCGGCGCCCTGGGCGCCGTTCCCGGCGATCCGTGACAGCTCCGCCGCGAGCGCCGCGTACAGGGAGAGGCCGGCGACCGGCCGCACCACCAGCACCTCGTGTCCCGACCGGCGCAGGCGCGGTGCCACGCCCGCCAGCGCCAGCGAGGACTTTCCGCAGCCGGACGGCCCGACGAGCAGGACGCGGGGATGGCGGTCGAGCAGCGCGGTGAGCTCGTCCGCTTCGGCGTCCCGCCCGAAGTAGACGTGTACGTCGTCCTCCCGGAACGCAGCCAGGCCACGGAACGGCGAGGGCGGGTCGAGCACCGGCCGCAGGACGGGGAGTTCGGCGAGCAGCGCCCGGGTGGGGATCATGAAGCCCTGGCGTGCGCCCGCGAGCTGGGCGCGGGCCACCATGCCGACGACCGCGCCGGTCCGCTCGTCCCAGACCGGGCTGCCGCTGAAACCCTCGTCGACCGGAACGCCTTGCGGATCGGCTCCGGAGAGTTGCACCCAGTTCTCCGCCGTTCCGCCGCGCAGCCGGCCGGCGTGCCACACGCCTCCCGGAAAGCGCCTGGTGAAGCCCAGCGCCCGCACGGGATGGGCCCAGGTGTCCACCGCCTCGACGACGGGCAGCGGCGCGGAGTGCGGCAGCGGCGCGGCCAGGCGCAGGACGGCGATGTCACCGGAGCCGTCGGCCCGGGCCGGCACCCAGTGCTCGATACGGGCCACCGTGCAGCCGCCGCCGGCCAGCGGCAGGTCCACGACGATCTCACCGGTCGGCGGTGACGGATCGGAACGCGGTGCCCCGAGCGCGTCGGAGACCACGTGTGCGCAGCTCAGGACGAGATCGGGAGCGCAGACGAAGCCGGCGCCGCCCACGGGGCCGTCCCGTCCCGCGATCCGCACCACCGCGGACGCGAGGACCGCGTCCGCGCCGTCCGCGCCGCCCGCTCCGTCCGGCGGGTCCGGCTCCGTCGTCGCTCCGGCAGGCACAGCTCCCCCTACGTCCCCGTCATGCCCCACGAAGGGTCAACTCCCGCTGTCAGTCTCGTCGATGGCTGCCGCCGCGTCACTTCTGTTCCAGGTCAGGCTGACCGAGAAATTCGCCTCCGTCGCGGTACTGGCGATGACGACATCCGCCTCGGCGGAGAGCGACACGCCGAACTGCACCGTGACCTCGTCGGGAGCGCGCCGCATCCCGCCGAGCCGCTCCACGAAGCTCTCGGCGACGGGCCGCACGGTATCGAGCAACTGGCCGAAGGAGCGCACCGCACGCGTGGCACCATGCGATCCCCGGCCCACCGGCACCAGCGCATCGTCCCTCTCCCGGATCTGCACCCGCACGACGCCACCGCTGCCGTCGTCCAGCGGCACTTCCACGATTCCCATACCCATGTCCCTTTCCGTTCCCCGTCGTCCGTCGTCCCGGGCCTTCCCCCGGATCGCGCGCGGTGCTCAAGCCCCTTTGCGCACCTGCGCGCGTCCACCGGGCTGCGCGCGGTCACGGGGACGGCAGTTCACCGCCGCCCGCGACGTCCCTGATGTGGACGGACGCCTTCTGCCAGTCGACCGCGCCCGTCACGATCTGCTGGACGGACAGCGCGAGGGCGGTCGCGTTGCGCGCTTGGGTGCTGTCCTGCCCCGCGGCGGGCGTGCCCGTCACCGTGACGCAGCGCCGGGTCCCCTGACGCATCGTCGACAGCGCCGACGCCCACTCCTTCTGCAGGTCCGCGAGCGGTACGGGGAAGTACTGTCCGGCGTCCGCGACCGTGCTGTCCACTGCGGCGCAGATACGCCGGTAAGCGTCCCAGTCCGGCTGCGCACCCTGCTGCTGCCCGTCGCCGAGCAGGCGGGTCAGCCGCTCCAGGGCGTGCCGGATCCGCTGGGACCGCTCGTTGCCGCCGTGATACATCCAGGCCCATGCCTGCCAGGACCGCATCCTGGCCCGCTGCTCGGGGGACCTGACCGGCTGTTGTCGCTGCGGCTGGGCGCGGCTCTGCATGAACTCGTCTGCGCTGACGGTCACCCTCGGTGAGGTCACGCCGGTCAGCAGGAGCGCCGGCACGCTCAGGGCGAGGAGCAGGCCGGTGCCGAGCAGGGCCGGCCGGCGCAGGGCGGAGAGCGAAGGGGCGGGCCAGGCGGGCACGTCGGTGGGCCGGCCCCGCACCGTCCGTACCGCCCAGGCCGCTGCCGCGCCCACCAGCGCGGCGCAGGCGACGGCCAGCACCGTATCGGCAAGGGTCAGGACGATGACGCGGCGGGCGTGCTCCGTCCCGTTCGAGGCGTTCCACCCGCAGGTGTGGGTGGCGTTGTTCAGCGGCCCGAGGCAGCCGTCGGCGGAGTAGAAGAGGAAAGCGGCGGCGTAGGCCATGAGTTGGGCCACCTGCCCGGCGATCAGCGCACGGGGCATCCAGTGCCGCCGGGAGACGGCGGCCACCACCGCGGCTGTCACCGCCGGTGCCGCCACGGCCACCACGATCGTCCACCAGGTGCTGACGAGGAAGAACGGACCGGCCCGTTCCGGCCGGCCGACCGGGCCGTGCGCGTGCAGGGCGGCCAGGGCCACGGCCAGCGCACCCCAGGACAGCAGGCCGCCGGCCACTCCCCAGAGCAGGGTGCGGCGCAGGCGGACGCCGGCCCGTACGCGCTGCGTGAGCATGAGCACCAGCGGTGTCAGCCACAACAGGGCCGCCGCGCCGATGGTCAGCGCCTCGTTGAACAACGGGGTGAGCATCGCCATGCCGACTGACAGCACCCGCAGGTCGAAGGAGAAGGGCGACCAGTCACCGGGGACCACCTGCTTGTAGTAGGTCTCCAGGGCTGCGTTCACGTCGCCCGCGCCCAGGGCGATGCGTTCGCCGCCCAGCCGCCACCACTGCAGTCCGTCCCACAGGAGTACGACGGTCGTCAGGACGCACACCGCGGCGGCCGTCCACCGCCGCCCGCGCGTGGGCAGGCCGAGCGCCAGGTTCAGGCTCTGCGACCACCACACGACGGGCACGGCGGCGATGAACAGGAAGGCCAGCAGGTACAGCGGCTCGGGCAGCAGCCAGTCGCTGCGGTGCAGGTTGCTGACGACGTAGTCGCCGGTCATCAGCCCGAGGCCGAACCAGAGGCCGACGAACGCGCCGGACTCGGCCCGCCCGTGGCGCGACCGCCTGCTGCGTACGACTCGCAGGCCCAGCACCGAACAGGGAACCGCCGCCGCCAGCACGACCGTGATCCAGATGCTCGTCCCGTAGGGAACGGCCTGCACGGCCGCGGCGAGGCCGGCCAGCAGTGCCGCCGAGGCACCGGTGAGGAACATCTCCACCATGGTGATCCGCGCCGAGCGTTCCGGATCCGCGAGTGCCAGTCGGCGTTCCGCCCAGTCCGGGTGGGTCCGCAGCAGGGCGGTGGCCCGGCGCAGCCGGGACGGCACCCGGCCCGGCCGCTCCGGCTGGTACCAGCCGGCGGGATGCGCGCCCCACGTCACCGCTTGCAGGTCGGCCTGCAGCTCCCGTCGGCGCAGGAGGTCCGCCCGGGCCAGATGGACGAGGGCGGCGAGGAACAGCCCGAACACGATCTGGGCGAAGAACAGCTTTCCCCCGTTCCAGAACGGGGACTCCGTGCCGGTCAGTACCAGGACCACCAGGTAGGCCACGAGGGCGAACTGCGGGACGAGCGCACCGAGGACGAAGGCCCGCCACAGGGCCGTGCCGGCATAGGCGTAGTCCACGTCCCGCTGGTGGAGATGGGCCAGTTCGTGCAGGACGACCGCGCGGAAGCCCTCGGGGTCCACACCTCTGCGGGCCAGCAGACCGGCGTGCAGGCTCACGGTGTAGCTCCCCGCGCGCCCGAAGACGCACGCGCCGGCGGTCATCCGCCTGGGGTCGACCCGGAACCGTACCCGTGAGCGGATCATGGCACGTTCGCACAGCGCGGCGAGTTCGGCCCGCAGGGCGCCGTCGGCGTCGACGGCCTCGACCGGAACGAGCCGGTGGGGACGGTTGCGCCACACGGGCAGCAGCCAGTAGATCGCCGCGGCGACGGCGAACAGCACGAGTGTGCCGATCACCCCTTCGTACGACGTGGGCTGCGCGCCGATGCACTGGTCGAACAGCTTCATGCGGCTGGTGATGGCGTTGATGTTGTCCGCATCGGCGCTGGACGGGTCGATGCCCGCTGCCAGCATGCAGCCGAACGCGCCTTTCAGGGGCTCCTCGCTGGAGTCGGACCGAATGTTGTGGAAGCTCGACAGCACCACGTCGAGTGTGGTGGCGCCGGCCGCCACGACGAGGGCCACGAGCAGGGCGAACCGGGGACCGGTCCCGTTTCCGCTGCGCAGCGCGTTGAGGAACCTCACGAGGCGGCGCCGGACTGCCCGGGGCGCTCGGCAGGCTGGTGCGCCGGCTGACCGGTGGGCGGTGTCGGACCGTGCGGCGCCGCCGGCCGGGGCGTGGAGTCCTGCGGCGTGTCCTGGGAGATCGCGATGCGCGCCACGACACTGTCCGCGAGCGCCTCGGCCGCGGCGTCGGGCATGCCCCGCTCCTTCGCGCGGTCGCGGACATGTGTCCGCACGGTCGCCAGCTGACCGGCGTCGAGGACGGTCATGACGCGGTTCGCCTCCGCCGGGTTGCGGCGCAGGAGTCGGCTTACCCGCTCTCTGCCGCGGGTCAGCACCGTGTCCGATGCTCTGTCGACCGTGTGCCGGACGACCTGGTCGAGGACCATCCAGACGACGGGTGTGACCACGGCGGCGGCCTCCGCGTAGCCGAAACCGAGTGGTTCCTGCTTCTGCCCCGTCCGGTTGAGGACACGAAGGGCCCGGTCGTCGTCGAAGTCACGGAGACTGTCGAGCACGGGAACCTCGTGCGGCGCTTCCTGCACCACCACGTGGCGCACCAGCTCACGTACGTACGTCATCCCAACCCCCATTCAAGGACGCGCTGTTCGAGGGTATTGCAGAACAGCGGAGGCCACCGGGGGCTCGGGGAAATACCTGTAGCGCGAAGTGAGGACACTCAGGTCGACAGGGTGCGTACGAGCCCTGGCCCGCGAGTGGATCTCCTGGTGGACGGCGTTGGCGCGGACGGTGTGCAGGACCCCGGGCGCCGATGGGGCGAGGACGGAACACGGCCCGGTCGCCGGCGGATCGGGGCCGGACCTGCCGTACGTCGACGGCGGGCCCGGACCCGTCCCGGACTGTGCGTGCCGAGGCCGACGGCGGGCCCGGACCCGCCCTGGACCGTGCATGCCGGTGATGGTTGCCGGGCCGCGGATGGCGTCTGCCCGGCCGGGTGGCCGGAGGTCCGACCGGACACCGGCGACGCCGCGCCCGCCACCGTGCACACCGGTCAGCCCGTATGGACCTTCAGCGCGGTCCGGACCGCGGACTCAAGTGCGCCTTCGATCCAGGCCGGTTTGACGGAGGTGTGGTCCCCCGCGAAGTGCAGCGAACCCTCCGACGTGGGAACGTCGGGGAAGAGTTCGGTGTGCTGGCCGGGGAAGAGGACCGATGCCTCGCCGTAGGCGTAGTGGTCGCGCATCCATGACTGTGTCTTGCACTTGTTGGTGAAAAAGACCTCGCACCGGCGGCCGAAGACCGCCTGCACCCCGGCGAGTGCGCGCAGGTACCGCTCGTCGTCGGCGAAGGCGTCCCACTTGAGTGCGTCGTCGGCCCAGCTGTAGGAGGCGAGCACGATGCCTCCGTCGCTGCCCTCCATGGGATGCGCGTGCTCGAAGTACATGAATCGGTTGGCGTTGTCGCTCACATTGCCGCCGCCCCGGATGTGGGCGGCCTCGGGGTCGGCGCCGGTGGGGCGGAAGGAGGCGAAGCACTTCTTGAGTTCGCCCGGGATCGTCACGCGCAGGTCCGTCACGGACTTGTGGGCGCCGAGGTATCTGCCGTCCTTGACCTTGCCCGCCCGGTACTTGTCGTAGAGGCCGTCCTCGATGGAGTTCAACGCCTTCTTCCACTGCGCTTCGGTGAACTCCCACCAGCGCTGGGAGAACTCCAGCAGCACCTTGGTCGCGGCGTCGTAGTGCAGTTCTGTGACGGCCCGGCGTTTGCCGTAGGTGAGCGGCGGGTCGAAGGCCACGTGGCGCAGTCCGGCGAAGGGGACGGTGAGGATCGCCTCATCGCCCTCGAAGACCTCCGTGACACCGCCCCGGCCGGTCTGGCAGTCCTCGGAAACGGTGTGCACCCGGACTTTTCCTGCGGCGCGTTCGATCCGCACCGCACGCCTGTCGAGCCGCACCTTTCCCTTCACGGGCGCGTACATCGCGTCCGCGAGCAGCGCGGTGCCGCCCTTGATCTCCCAGAACCTGGTCTTGGGGTCGATCAGCGCGGCGGACAGGAAGCTGTGGGTGAAGGAGAGGTGCAGCCGCGAGGTCACGTTCTGGACGGTGCCGACGAGATCGATGGTCCTGATGTCGAGTTTCCCGACCTCGGTGAGGTACCGGTACATGGACCAGTGGCCGTACCGCTTGAGGATCTCGGCCCATCCGTCCACGAGGGCGGTCCCCTGCTTGCCCCGGATGAGCCGGTGCGCGGGTTCGAGGGCCGCCGCGAGGATGGCCGCGGCGGTCTTGGTGCGAAGGGGACCCGTGACACCGAAGGTGTCGTTGATCTTCTCGGGGTGCTTCTCGTAGTCGGCCCGGCGCATGTGGACGCCGTTGACGTGGATCCAGGCCCGGTTGGCCTGCTTCGCCGGGTTCTCGACCTCCACGTCCACGAGGTAGAACTCCTGGAGGGGAAGCTTGTACTTCTTGAGCAGCGCCATGAGGAGGGGGTGGCTCTCGGGCAGCCGCATGGCCCCGGCCTCGGCGTACTGCCTGGGGTCGGCGAAGGGCTGCTCGCCGTTCTCGTGGCCGCCCTTGCGGAAGGTCTTGATACGGCCGCCGACGCGGTTGCCGTTGGCCTCGATCACGACGACGTCGTGGCCCGCCCGGTTGAGCAGGTCGGCGGCGAGCAGACCGGCCGGTCCGGCACCGACGACCAGGACCCGCTTCGTCGCCTTCGCCCGGCGTGCGGGCAGTCCGTTCTCGATGGCCTTCAGATAGGCCGGAACAAGGGATGTGTCGTTGTCGTCGTAGACGGCGATGGCGCGGGCGACCGTGGTGTACGCCTTGGGGTCGGTGCCGGGCGGCGCCGCCGCCGGTGCCGAGGCGGGCGTGACGGCGGGGCTCAGCGCCGTGGCAGGCGTGGCGGAGGCGGCGGTCAGTCCGGCGGCGAGCGCACCGGCGCCGCTCGCCCTGACCATGGCACGTCGCGAGAGCCGCGCGCCGCGCGAACGGGGCGAAGGCTGCGAAAGCGGGGAGGGCTGCGAGGGCTGCGAGGCGGTCAAGGCCGCCGGCTCGGGTTGCTTCTCGCTCGGTGTGTCCGCGTTCTCCGGGCCGGAAGTGATCGCGTCTGGGGTGCTCATGTCGTATGTACTCATCGCTTATCACATTGGGCGCATGAGCAGCACACGACCAGCGGCTTGACACGGACGGGAACGGTAAACCACTCGCACGGTTAGATGACACCAAGTTATTCGCCAACGGCCTTGTGGATAAGGGGCGTTCGTTCTCCTGTGGCTGACAACAGGGCGTTCGCTCCCCCGCTGACGAGAACGGGACATTCATGCTCCCGCTCCCACGGCGTGCCGCGTACGGCGCGCGCCGACACCGCGCTTCCCGGTCGATCCCGCCACGGTGATCGCGGGCGCGGTGGTGTTCAGCGCGGCATCACCCAGTCCGGCCGCCAGGTCCCGGGGGCGTCGTGGACGGCCGCCGTGGTGGTGAGGTGGGTGCGGAGGGTGGCCAGCGCCGGATGGGGGTTGTCGCGGCGCCAGAGGAGCGAGTGCGGGTAGACGGGCGTCGGGTCGGTCACCGGGATGCGGCGCAGACCGTGGCCGGCGGGCCAGACGTGCCGGGTCCGCTCGCCCATGAAGGTGGCCAGGGCCGGGGTGCCGGCGATGGTGTCGAGGAGGGCGTCGGAGCCGAAGTTGGGGCCGGTGACCTCGATGGTGAGGCCGAACTCGGCGACGAAGTCGTCGTAGTAGGCACGCCACTCGGTACCGGGGACGACGCCGGGCATCCAGATCCGGTGCCCGGCGAGCTGGGCGACGGTCACCGAACGGGCGTCCGCCAGCACGTGGGCCGGGCCGGTGAGGAGCTGGAGCGTCTCGTCGAGCACCCGGACGGAATCGATGTCCTCGGGAAGGGGCCGGCCGGGCATGGCGACGGCACGGAAGGACGCGTCGATCGCACCGGACCGGATGGCGGTGACGGCCGTCTCGATGTCCAGCAGGGTCATCACGTCGAGATCGATGTCCGGGTGCGCCTGGTGGAAGTCGCGCAGGAGGCCCGATGCCGCGCCGCGCGAAGCGATCATGTCGACGCGCAGCGGACGGCGGCCGGGACGCACGGACGCGACCGCGCGCTCGGTGACCCGCAACAGATCACGCGCGTGGGGCAGGAACGCCTGCCCGTCGATGGTCAGCTCGGCGCCCCGCGGCGTGCGGGTGAACAGCCGCACGCCGAGGGTGCGCTCCAGCGCGGCGATCCGCTTGGAGACGGCCTGTTGGGTGACCGCCAGCTCCGCGGCCGCCTCCTGGAACTGCCCCACGTCGGCGACGACGACGAAGGTCCGGACAGTGTCGAAGTCCATGCCGACACTCTATGAGCACAACTTTTGGTTGTGGCCGGCCGGTCCGGCGGTTGTCCGTTCTCCGGGTGCGGTTCCTGCGGACCGGGACACCAGCCCCGCGTGGCACCAGAGCCGTGACTGCTCAGGCGGTCACCGTGACTGCTCGGCCGGCGGAGAGCAGTGACAGGCAGTTCTCCCACAGGACTTCGAGGCGCTGGGTGTTGTTGTAGAGCTTGGCGAACAGCACCTGGCCCTCAAGCTGGGCGACGATCGACCGGGCGGCTTCCCCGGTGTCGGTGACGGAGACCTCTCCGCGCTCGCGGGCCTCGGTGATGACCTCGTCGACCATTTTCACCTGGGCGTCGAAGATCTCCTTCAGGCGTTCGCGGATGGGTTCGGTCTGGTTGCTCAGTTCCAGGGTGAGGTTTCCGAACATGCATCCGGAAACGGTCCCGCAGCTCTGCTGGCCCTCGCGCAGGCCCGCCTCGGTCTCCTCCATCAGTCGGCGCAGTCGCCGCAACGGCTCCGCGTCGTCCCGCAGGACCCGGGCCCAGTCGCCGCACTGGCTCTCCCACTGCTGGTCGATCACGGCCAGGGCAAGCGCCTCTTTGGACTCGAAGAAGTAGTAGAAGCTGCCCTTGGGTACGTCGGCGGCCTTGCAGATCTCGGCGATACCCAGTGCGGTGTACCCGCGCTGCTCGATGAGCGAGTGCGCGGCGGTGAGGATCTTCTCCTTGGCATCACTGGTGCGTCCCATGACAAAAGTATACGACCGATCGTCTATACCGGATGTCGGATGCCGGTCCCCGGGCGCAGCACGCGGCGCCCGGGGCCCTCGGGGACCTGGGGGACCCTGGGGTCAGTGACCGGCGCTCTGGCCGCCGTCGACGTGGAGGACCTCACCGGTGACGAAGGGTGCGTTCTCCAGGTAGACGACCGCGTCGGCGACGTCGCTGATCTCACCCATGCGCGCGACCGGGTGCAGCGCGGCGAGCGTCTCGTGGTGCGCCTCCGGGTGCATGGGGGTCTTGATGATGCCGAGGGAGACCGCGTTGCTGCGGATGCCGCGGGTGGCGTACTCGATGGCCAGGGCCTTGGTGGCGGAATGCAGCCCACCCTTGGTGAGGGAGGCGAGCACCGACGGGACGGCCGAGTTGGCGTGGTCCACGAGGCTGGTGCCGATCTGGACGATGTGACCGCCTCCCTGACGGAGCATCTGCTCGGCGGCGAGCTGGGTGATGCGGAAGAACCCGGCCAGGTTGACGCCGATGACCGTGTCGTAGTCCTCCTGGGTGTACTCGGTGAACGGCTTGGCGACGAAGAGGCCCGCATTGTTGATGAGGGTGTCGATGCGGCCGAAGCGCTCGACGGCGGCCGCGGCCACACGCTCGGCCGTGGCGGGGTCGGCGATGTCGCCCTGAACGGTCACGACATCGGGATCCTGCGAGGGGGCGATGGTGCGCGACGTGGCCACGACGGCGTAACCGAGCTTGCGGTACGCCTCCACCAGACCTGCGCCGATGCCCTGGGATGCGCCGGTGACGATGGCGACCTTCTGACCGGAAGTACTCATGAGTGTCCCCTCTCCGAATGGTTGTGCGCTGCGACTGTGTGTCGGCTCGCGAAGGACAGTAGACGACTGGTCGACTATTTTCAACGCCACCCTCACCGCCCCCGGCGCTACCGAGTCCTGCGACCCCGCGACAGGTCTGCCACCTGCGGCGGGAACCCGCACCTGCGGAAGAAGGCAGCCGTCCCCGCTCGCCGGGAGTGACCATCCGGCGCACGGCGGGCCGCACGGGCGGTGCGATTCCATGGTGGGCGCCGCACCCGAGGAGCGCATCCGCCCGCGCCTCTCGGACCGGGAGCAAGGACGCGGGCCGCGCGCCCCGGCCTCGCCCCGGCGGCCCGGAGCCGTCCCACACCCGTCCCGCCGCCATCCGGCACCTGCCCCGTACCCATCCCGCTGCCATCCGGCACCCGCCCCGGAACCGTCCCGTACCCGTCCGCACCCAGGCCGGGCACCCGCGCCGCGAAGGCCGCGTTCCGTAGATTGCTACTAGCCGACCGGTCGACTACTATCTGATCCGGTCAGCACCGCCCCCAGGTCTCGACGCGCCTTACAGCGAGGCGTCCGGCACCGTGGGTCGCACGCACCCCTGTGGAACCGAGAGAGGAAGGGCCATGAAGGAGTTCCTGGTCGAGCTCACCACGACCGTGCCCGAGGGCACCGACCCCGCCGAGGTCAGCCGGCGCCGCGCCGCCGAGACCGTCCGGGCGAAGGAGCTTGCCTCCGCGGGCCACCTGGTCCGGCTGTGGCGCCCGGTGGGCGAGCTCCGGAGCATCGGTGTGTGGCGTGCGGACGACGAGGCGGATCTGCGCGAGAGGGTTCTTGGAACGCTGCCCCTGTGGCCCTGGATGACGGCGGTGGTCACCGCCGTGCGGTCACACCCCAACGACCCGGGCGCGACCGGCTCCACCGACTGATCCCCTCCAGCCCCGTACCCGTCGCCCCTTGCGGTGGCCATGGCCGTGGAAGGCGACATCCGACCCGCCGCCCGCGCCGCCCTTCGAAGGAGGAGAACCAAGATGACCAGCACAACAGCACAGGAAGCGATCCTGTCCGGCGTCGTGGACCGATGGAAGTCCGCGGTCGACGCACACGAACCGCAGCAGGTCGCCGCGTGCTTCACGGAAGACGCGATCTTCCAGGGGCTTCGCCCCTACAGCGTCGGACGTCCGGGGGTCTTCGAGTACTACGACTCCCAGCCTCTCGGGCTGAGAGCCGACTATCAGGTTCTGGAAACACGGCAGTTGGCCGATGACGTGCTGCTCGGCTACCTGGGTGTCGACTTCTCCTTCACCGACCGGCCGACCGTCAAGGTCACCCTCACCCTTGTCCTCAGGCAGATCGCCGGCCAGTGGCAGATCGCCCACTACCAGGTGTCGAAGCAGTCCTGACCAGCGGATCTCCGCTTCTGCCGGCCTTGCGCCCCACCCACGTCACATCAGCCTGATCCGTGTCAGCCGGCCCGCGGACCGTCCGTCGTCCGCGGGTCAGGCGTCGTGGTCGTGCGCGCGCGGGACCAGGCCGCGGTAGTCGGCGAAGCCGTCGTCGCGGGACAGGCGCCGGGCGGCGACGGCGAAGTAGTCGTCGTCCGGCGCCCGCACTCCCAGGCCCTCCACGATCCGGTTCATCAGGTTGAACAAGGCACACACGGACACGGCGTCGTAGAGGGTCCGCTCCTGCCAGCCCGCCGCAAGCACCGCCTCGGCATCGGCCGCGGTCATGCGGCCCGGTGTCACGGTGAGCTTGCGTACGTAGGCGAACAGGGGCTTCATCGCGTCACGGACCGGTGCGGTGGCGAGGTCCGCCAGCAGCGCCGCGAGGACGCCGTGTTCGATGCCGAACCGCTCGGCGACCGCCTCGTGGACCCCGCGGCAGTACCGGCAGGAGTTGAGCGCCGACACGAACGCCGCGATCAACTCGCGTTCCGCGACGGTGAGTTCGGACGGCCCCCGGAGTACCACCTGGTGGTAGTCGACCAGTGGTCCCGCGGGTTCGGGGAAGGTCTTGAGTACGTCCAGGACGGTGGCGTCGGCGGGCAGTACGGGAAGGAAGGCCACGGCGGGTTCTCCTCGAAGCGGGCGGGTGGGGCGGTCAGGTCGTAGGCCGGTGCCGGACGAACGGTTCGGTGTGGCCGGGGATGCGCCCAGGGACCGTCCGGGACGGCGGGGTTCCTCGCATCGGGCAGCCCTCGGGGGCCGGTGACATGCCGCTCGTCGGCGCGGTCACCGCACGCCCATCAGTGCGCCGGGGTTGACCGCGCACACCTGGTGCGCCTGCTCCTCGCTCAGGCCGAACGCCCGCATGTGGGCGCGCACCAGCCGGAGCGCCTCGACGGAGTGGGGGAACAGCGGCTCGCCGGCGTCGCTGGACAGGGTGACGTGGTCGGTGCCCAGTTCCAGGATGGCGGCGGCCATGTCGGCGGGGTTGACGCCGAGCAGCGGCGAGATCTCGTCGTAGGTGAAGTTCAGGTGGACACCGGCGGAGGTCAGCTCCCGCATCTCGGCCACCGACAGGTCGATGAACGGGCTGAAGGGGTGGTCCACGACGGCCTTGGTGATGTTCAGCTCACGCACCGCCTCGGCCATGGCGAAGATCTCCTCGTGGGTGGCGTGTCCGAAGGAGACCATTACGTCGTGGTCGGCGACCATGCGGAAGATCTCCTTGTACTCGGGTTTGAGCCGGCCGTGCCCGTCGAGGGTGTGCTCGCCGACTGTGAGCGCCCGGTCCCACGGCAGCGGGTCGCTCCACTCGGCGGGGTCGCTGCTGCCGCCCCACCAGATCGGCGGGCCGCCGACCTTGCTGAGGGTGTTGGCGCTGCGGAAGACCGGCATCCACACCGCCTTGACGCCGTCCCGGAGCTGGGTGCGGGCGGCCTCCAGCAGCGGCAGTCCCTTGGTGAAGCTGGTGATCCAGCCCGCCCACAGGCCGATCGGCTCGATGCCGGTCTCCGCGCACCAGCGCCGTAGCTCGGCGTCGACTTCGCGGATCACACCGGCCGGGCCGGCGACGTCGGGGCGCCGCATGCCCAGGCTGCTCTTGAACAGCAGACCGCCCATGCCGCTCGCGGCGGCCGTCCGGGCCACGGCCAGCGCGTCCTGCTGGCCCTCGTGGGCATGGCAGTGGATGTCGATCGCACCCTCCACGCCGTGGACGGCCGGCGGGTGCAGGGGTGCGCCGCGGTAGCCCATGCGGGCCCGGTAGGCGTCCAGGAAACGGTCGTGGGGGGCCTGGTTGGGGCGGCGGAGCGCGGCCTCAGCCAGCAGTTCCTTGTCCGCGGGGGTGCTCGCGGTGACGTCCGCGGGGGTGTCCGCGGCGAGGTTCGCGGGGGTGTCCGCGGCGATGTCGTCCATGGGTGTCCTTCGTCTTTCCGGGGCGTCGTACGACGTAGGGATGGAAGGTGCGGCGGAGCGAAGCGAAGGGAGAGTGCGTGCGCTCAGGTGTCGGCCGGGGTCCGGACGATGCCGGCCGGCCTCGCCGGGCCGTCCGCCTCGACCAGTGCTCTGCCGCGTGTCTCGGCGCCGTACCGCCACAGCACCAGCCCGGCCGCGACCAGCGGTACGGCGCTCACCAGGGCCAGGCCCTCCAGGCGCGGCGCCGAGCTGAGCAGCAGCGGACCGAACAGGCCCCCCGCCTTGCCGCCGGCGGCGGCGACACCGCTGCCGGTGGCGCGCAGCGCCGTCGGGTAGACCTCGGTGGCATAGGGCGCCAGCAGGGCGACCATGCCGCCGGATGTGATGAGCAGCAGCGCGGTGAGCACCACCAACGCGTCGCCGTGGCCGGCGCGTTCGGGGCGCAGCACCGCGTACCCGACCAGGACCAGGGCCGTGGCGGCGGCGTAGAGGCACATCGCCTTCCGGCTGCTCCACCGTGCGTACAGGGCGGCGGCGACGAGGGTGGCGGGCACGGCGAGGGCGGAGGAGACGAACAGCAGGCTGCTCGCCCGGGTGCTGGAGCCGGCCGAGGTGAGGAAGTTGGGCAGGAAGGTGATGAAGCCCCAGTTGACGATGCCCCAGCTCACCCCGAACAGGACGATCACCCAGGTCTGCCCGCGGTACGGGGCCGACAGCAGCTGGGCGAACCGGCGGGGTCCGGCGCCTGCTCCGGTCGTTCGCGGCGCGGCGAGCGGGCCCCTGGGCGCGGGGCGGTTCGCGCGCGGGTCCCGGTCGGTGTCGAGGTCGGTGTCCAGGGCAGGCGTCGCGGCGGCCGGTGTTCCGGTGCCGACGCCCGTGGCCGTCTCCCCCGCGTCCGCGACGTCCGCGACGTCCGCGGCGTCCGCCGGCACGGCCCGGATGCCGTAGCGCGCCATGACCCGGGCCGCCTCCTCCTGCTGCCCGGTCTCGATGAGGAAGCGCGGCGATTCGGGGATCCACCGGCGCAGCACCACCAGCAGCAGGCCGGTCGGCAGTCCCAAAAGCCACAGGACTCGCCAGCTGTAGTGGGGGACGAGCAGGGTCGCGCAGCCACTTGCGACGAGGTAGCCCGCGGCGGCGCTGAACCCGCTCTGCGCCACCACGATCCAGCCGCGCCGCCGGGCGGGCACCGACTCCGACATCAGCGAGTACACCGTGGGCAGCATTCCGCCCGCGGCCATGCCCATCAGGGCGCACATCACCAGGTTCCAGCCGAACGACGGCATGAACCCGCACACGGACGTGGCCACGTACATGAGCGCCGACAGCAGGATCGTCGAGCGGCGGCCGTAGAGATCGGCCAGCCAGCCCCACAGCACCGAGCCCACGATGGTGCCGCCGATGGCGACCAGCGGCAACAGCGACGCCTGCGCGGCGGTCAGCCCGTACTCGGCACGCATCCCCGGGACCGTGAACCCGAGCGACGCGGGCTTCATGGTGTCCACCACCAGCGCCACCGACAGCACCACCACCAGGCCCCGGTGGGCGCGGCCGAAGCGGGCGCCGTCCAGGGCGGCGTAGCGGGTGCGGATCTCAGGGGCGCGGGCGGCGGTCCGTTCACGGGCGGGCAGCAGACTCCGGGCGGCGGCGCCCAGACCCAGCACCATCAGCACCATGCCGGTGGTCATGGCCGGGTCCATGCCCATGCCCGCCATCTCGAAGTGTTCGTCGCGCATGCTCCAGTAGGCGGGCAGGTGCAGCGCCACGCCGGCCACGACCAGCAGGGAGCCCGTCGCGAAGACCGCGCGCGAGGCGCGGTCACCCGTTCTGGCGGCCCTCACCGTCCCGAGTCCGCTCGGACGACCATGTCCCGGTCCAGTTCGGCGGGGCCGGCGCAGCCGCACAGGGTCAGGGTGTGGGCGAGTTCGTCCCGCAGGATGCCCAGCACCTGTTCCACTCCCTGCTGCCCGCCGACCGTCAGGCCCCACACCACCGGCCGTCCCACGGCGACCGCCCGCGCGCCCAGCGCCAGCGCCTTGGCGACGTCGGTGCCGCGCCGGACGCCCCCGTCGAGCAGGACGGGAATCCGGTCGTCCACCGCGTCGAGCACCCGGGGAAGCTGGGTGACGGTGGCGGGGGTGGTGTCGAGCTGCCGACCGCCGTGGTTGGAGACGATCACCGCGTCCACCCCCAGATCGGCCGCGACGCGCGCGTCCTCGGGATGCAGTACGCCCTTGACGACGATCGGCAGGCCGGTCATGGCGCGCAGCCGCTCGACGTGTTCCCAGGACAGCTCGGGCGACAGGTCCACCTGCCGGACGTGCCCCGGCTCGTCGGCGCGCAGCGACCGCAGGTTCTCGCACACCACCCCGGGCGGCAGGTCGTGGAAGTCGTTGCGGTCGTTGCGCACATGACGGCCCAGCGCCGGGGAGTCGGCGGTGACGACCAGGGCGGCGCACCCGGCGTCCTCGGCACGCCGTACCAGAGCCTCGGTGAACCCCATGTCCCGCTGGATGTAGAGCTGGAACCACAGGTGTGCGTCGACGGCCGTCTTACGGGCCTCGGCGGCCATCTCCTCGATGGCCACGGTGGACAGCATCGCCGCGATCATGACGGCCCCGGTGGAGGCGGCGGCGCGGGCGGTGGCCCGCTCGGCGTCCGGGTGCGCCAGCCGGTGGAAGGCGGTCGGGGCGAGCACGACCGGCATGGACGCGCGGTGGCCGAGCAGGTCGGTGGTCAGGTCGGGCAGGCCCCGCCCGCGCAGGATGCGCGGAAGCAGGGCCAGTCGTGCGAAAGCGGCTTCGTTGGACCGAAGCGTGATCTCGTCGTGGGCTCCCCCGGCGAAGTAGTCGTAGTGCACCGGGTCCAGCCGTTCCCGGGCGAGCGGTTCGTACTCGCGCACGCTCAGCGGCCTCGCCGTTGCCGGGGAGGGGTTCGTGGAGGAGGTGTCCGTGGAGATGTTCGTCGAGGTGCTCATCACCGGTCACCGCTTGTGAGGAGGGAACGCTCCAGAGTGTCCGTCAAGTACTCCACCAGTGGTTTGACGTGCACCACCGGGTCGGTCCACTCGTTGTCGAGGTTCTCCTTCACGCGGTGCTCGGAGACGGCCTCGCCGCGGTGGAAGTGCCGCACCACGGGGTGCAGGTACCGGTCGTCGTGCTGGTGCTCCTGCTCCCAGGCGCGGCCCGCCGCGATGTCGAACGGGTCCAGCTCGTCATGTCCGGGGAAGTACTCGAACGTGACGGTGACATAGCTGTCGTGCTGTCCGAATCCGGAGTCGTGCAGGTAGTCCACCGGCATCTCCTCGTAGTGGCGGACGCCGTCCCCGTCCACCACGAACAGGTCGCACAGGAACGTGAACTGCTGCCAGAGCGCGGAGGTGGTGGCCAGCCGCGCCAGCACCGCGTCCGCGAGACCGGCCGGGTCGGACGGCACCGTCCGGTGCGGCCACTCGGTGTGCTCGTAACGGCGGTCCAGCATCCGCGTCAGCGCCCGTACGCCGTACCGGAAACCGTGGATGAAGGCACTGGTGTACTTCTTGAAGTCACGCACCTGGGTGAGCGTGCCCGCGACGTACAGGTCGGGGACGTTGACCGATTCCCAGGACGAGGTCAGCGCCGGGAACCGGTCCTTGATGGTGAGTTCGGGGCGGCATTCGGGCGCGAAGATCGAGGCGTCCATCGCGAATCCGGTGCAGGCGAGCACCCGGTCGTAGCAAAAGGAGACGGTCTCGTCGCGCCGCAGATAGGTCAGGGTGACCTCGTAACCGTCGGACAGCTGCTCGATACGGTCCACGGTGGCGTCCAGCACCGAGTTCTGTGCCTTGAGCTGGTAGGTGTCGAGGAAGTTGTTGTTGACCGCCCGCAGATGGCCGATGAAGTGTGTCTTCCAGGCGAGCTTGAGGGAGCTGGGGCCGAGTATGTGGATGACGGCCGCGCGCTCGACGAGGTGGTCGGCGGTCTCGAAACCCGAGTTGCCCTTGCCGATGATCAGCACCCGCTGGTCGGTGAAGCTGTCGGGGTCCAGCGTCATGTCCGCGTACGACTCGGCGGTCTCGATGCCGGGGATCGGCGGAACGTACGCGCGGGAGAAACCGGTGGCCACCACCACGCGCCGGGCGGTGTGCACGGTGCCGTGTTCGTCGGTGACCCGGAAGGGGCCGCGCTCGCCGTCCCGGGCGACCTCGGTGACGCGGGTGTCGTAACGGATGTCCAGCTCGTGATGGGCGGCGAAGTCGGCGAGGTAGCGCAGGTAGTCGTCGGCGTGCGGGAAGTACCGGTCGGTGTACTGCGTGAACCGTGGCATGTCCGCATCACCGAGCAGCGAGTTCCAGTCCACCCGCAGCTTCTTGTCGGGGTCGTCGAATCCGCAGTACGGCTTGTTGATCGAGATCATCCGGCGGTGCCGCGGAAACGTCCGGTAGAACGCGCCCGGCACGGATCCGGCCTCCAGGACGAGGTGGTCGCGGTGGGCCTGCTTGAGGAAGTAGGCGAGTTGCACGCCGGCCGGTCCGGCGCCGATGACGAGGTAGTCCAGCGTCTTCTGCGTCACGTCATTCTTCACAGGCGTTCTCCAGGAGTGCGCGTCGAGGCTTGCGGACGATGGGCCGGGCACGGGTGGCACGGGTGGGCACGGTGCCGGACCCGGTCCGGCCGTCTCCGGGCACGACGAGGACAGCGGCCGCGGACGCCCGTCAGGAGGTGGGGCCCGTGTGCGGGCAGGCACGGGTGGGCGCGGGTGGCGCCGTGCCGGAACCGGTGCCGATATCGGTGCCGGTGCCGGTACTGGTTCCGGTGCGGGTATCGGTGCTGATGTCGGTGTCGGTGTGGGCGCAAGTGCCGGTGCCGGTGCCGGTGTCGGTGGCCGAGTGGACGGTGTTGGCCGTGTCGTGGTGCGGGGCGCCGTCCGCCGGCGGGGCCGCCCGGTCGAGGGGGCGCCCCTGGCCGTCATGGGAGGCGAAGTGGCGGGCCGCCGGCCGGGTACGGCGGGCGGCCAGCACCATCCAGGTGCCGAACCCGAGTTGGGCGATGCTGCGCCCGACGTCCTCGAAACGGTCCCGCGTCCACAGCGCGCCGCGCAGCGCGGACCGCTGCCGGCGCGGCAACTCGTCGTCCCGGCGGATCAGCAGACAGGGGGCGCGGTGCGGGATGGACCGGGTGTGGGAGACGAAGGAGTCGAGCACGAAGCGGGACAGGATCTCCCGGGTCGCGGCACGCATGATCAGGGGTGCCAGACGCCAGGCGGGGCAGGGCCGGTTGGCGGCCACACCGAAAGGGATGTGGTGTGCGTTCCTGGCTGAGGTGTGTTCCCAGCGTTCCGGGTCGAAGACGTCCGGGTCCTGGTATCCGCCGGCGTGGTAGTCGGGATAGCTGAAGCACAGCACGGACCCGGCGGGGATGGTCGGCAGACCGTCCAGGGCGATGTCGTCGCTGGTGATCCGGTGCGCCACACCGAACAGCGGGTAGAGCCGGAAGGTCTCGTCGATGACGTGGGAGAGGTACCGGTCATCGTCCGGATGCCGGGCCACCCGGCGCTGTACGTCGGGGTGTTGGGCCAGCGCGAGCAGCAGGTGGGCCATGGCCTCCGACATCTGCACGACGGCCGTGTTGAAGAAGGTGCCCTGTAGGTAGTACGCCTGCTGGAGCGGCGTCAGACAGGTGGGCAGCGGCCGGCGGGTGGTGTCGCCCGCGGCGAGCCGACTGAGCAGGTGACGGGTCAGCCGGTCACGGCGGCCCAGGTGGCGGGGGCGGGTGCACTTGAGGCCGTTGACCACGTCCTCGGCGTTGTCCACGATCAGCCGCCGCACATGTGCCGGGCAGGGCCGGTCGAAGACCACCTCGTGGAAGAAATCCGCCCACACCGGCATCATCAGGTCCCGCAGCCGGACGAGCGTCAGCCGCCCGGTGGCCACGGTGTCGAGCACGGCCGCCGTGTGCCGGGCGGCCCGCGCGTACAGGTACTCGGAGGACCCGGCGAGGAAGGCGAGGGTGCAGCGGGCGACCTCGTCGTAGCGGGGGCCGGCCTCCAGGTGTTCCTGATGGATGTCGGCGCCGGGCGCGAGCCAGTACCAGAACAGGTCGGACAGGACGGCGCCCTCGCTCCGGCCGTTCGCCGCCGGGTGACCGTAGAGTTCCTGGAAGCGGTCCGCGCCCACGGTGGCGTTGGGGAAGGTGATCCCCTCGTCGCCATTGACCTTGGCGAACACCTTCATGCGCAGGGCGACGACCGAGCGGGGCAGCCATGCGGGAGTGGACAGCAGCAGCGTGCCTGCCGCCAGGGCTGCCGCGGTCCTGGACCTGACCATCGTCACGCTCCTCTCACAGGGTGGGAGTGGAGATCACGGGTGGTGCGGTACGTGGGGCGCGGGGCCGCGCCTGGTGCGTGGGGCCGGGTCCGGTGCGTGGAAGCTGAGGCCGGGGTGTCTGAGGTCCGGGTACGGCCATTACCTCGTGCGGCCCTACCTGGTACGGCCAGCCCTTGCACGGCCCGCCCTCATATTGCCTTCTTCCGTATGCCCTTCTCCCGCATGCCAGGCAAACAGCGAATTCTCGTCCTCGCGGCGCCCTTTTCTCAAGGCTTTTGATGCGCTGCGCACCGTGTTGACCGAAGCAGGTTCACGGCCCCCCTGAAACTCGGGCAGAAAACCCCCCGGCAGAGGGCCCCGTCTCGACGGTCGAGTGATTTCGCCCGGCCTTTTCCACGGTGCGCGAACAATAACCGACCCACGGCCATACAGGGCCTGAAGCTGCATCGTCGACGAGATTTTCGGCTCGCCCGAGATCGCACATGGAAGCCTCCTGCCTCCTGTGGGGGATGCGTAAACGACGATACTTCTTTCTTCAAGCACACAACAGAAGGGGGTCAATGTGACCTGGGTCACAATAAATCGTCAGCTTCTCAATGACCAGCGGAACCTTGCCCGATGGCCATAATTCGACCCTCGCATCGAACACTTCCCGCCGCATCATGGAGGCGAAATGGGTGAATAACCTGAAGTGATTTACGATTTCGCAAACCGCCGAACCTGACACCCGACCGAATACCGCACTAAATCCCTGCCGGGCCAGGCACAGAAATCGGTCAGACGCAGCCGGCTCATCATTGAAGCAGTCGCCGAAAAGTCCGAGCCACCAAAACCCACTGCGGCTCGGAGGCGGTCGGGCAGGGCGGGACGCGACGCCCGCGGCCAGGTGCGGCAGGACGTGCAGTACGGGGCTCGCCGAGTGAAAGGGGCGGGGCGGGGGACTTGGCACTCGGACCGGGTTCCGCGAGTCCCTTCGAGGGCCGGCCCGGCCGGGGCTCGTGGCGAGAGGCACGAAGGGGACGAGAGACACGAAGGCGAGAGGCACGTGGGAGGGGCGCGAAGGCGAAAAAAGGCACGCAGGCGAAGGGCACGAAGGAAACACGACGGAGAAGGAGAGGGGAGCAGGAGTGAATACGTACGTCTACGGGATCACAGCCGCATCGCACCCCGCGCCGCCGGACGGTATGGCCGGCGTCGGCGACCCGGCCCGTCCGGTCCGCACGCTCACCAAGGGTGAACTGGCGGCCGTCGTCAGTGACGCGCCCGAAGGTCTGCGTCCCGAGCAACGAGACCTCCTCGCCCATCAGAACGTACTCACCGAGATCGGCGCGACCGGTTGTGTGCTGCCCATGCGGTTCGGCAGCGTCGCTCTCGACGACGGCACCGTCACCGACGTACTCGCCCAGCGGGCCGGCCACTACCAGGAGCGGCTGCGGGCGCTGAGCGGCATGGTCGAGTTCGACGTCACGGCCAGCCCCGTCGAGAAGGCCGTGCTGCACCTCGTGATGGGCCACCACCCGGAGATCCGGGAGTTGGCGGAGGCCAACCGCCGGGCGGGTGGCGGAAGTTACGAACAGAAGGTCAGGCTCGGCGAGTTGGTCGTGTCCGCGGTGCGGGCCCAGCAGACCGAGGACGTCGCCGCGATGACGCGGGCGCTGAAGGCGGCGGCCGTCGCCGTCAGCGCCGGGCCGGAGCCGATGGACTTCCTGATCGCCAGGTCCTTCCTGGTGGGTCGGCACACGACACGGACGTTCCTGGCGGCCGTGACGGACGTGCAGGCGAAACTCCCGCATCTGGAAGTGCGCGTCGATGGTCCGCTGCCGCCGTACAGCTTCGTGGACCCGGGCCCGTCCGAGCCCGCGGACCGTCCGGCGGGCAGTACGTACCCGGGAGCGGGGTAGCGGCATGCCGCCGTCCTCCTGCGGCGGCGTCCCGCGCCGGTCCCGGCCCCGGTGCCCGTCACCTGTTCTTCCGGGGGACGTCGCGCAGGTGGCGGAGCGGGGAGAAGAACACGATCCAGCCGGCCCCCCAGGTACCGGTGAAGGCCAGCCAGAGCGCGGGGCGTACCCCGATCAGGGTGCCGAGTACCCCGCCGAGGACGCTGCCGAGCGGCAGGGTGCCCCACACGACCCAGCGGACGGCCGCGTTCATCCGGGCCATCAGCTCCGGTGGTGTCACTGACTGCCGGTAGCTGAGCTGGGCGATGTTGTAGACCATCACGGAGAAACCGGCGACACCCCAGCCCAGCGGGAACAGCAGCACGCCCCAGCCCCGCCAGGCTGCCGCCGCGACGACCTGCGGCGCGCTGAAGACCAGCATCGACATCCAGATGATGCGGGCCGAGCCGATCCTCTCGGCGAGCCGGCCGGCGAGCGCGCCCCCGGCGATCCCGCCGATGGCCGCGCCCGCCATGATCAGCCCGGTCAGCGCGGGACGCACGTGCAGCTCCCGGACCAGGAAGACCGTCGCCAGTGCCGACGTCATGCCGGAGAAGAGGTTCGCGGTGGCTGTGCACGCCACGACCTTGCGGAGAATGCTGTGGCCGAAAACGAACTTCAGACCTTCGGCGATCCGGCGCCGCAGCGTCTCGTCCGCCGACCGCACCGGCCGCGGCCCCTCCCGGGTCCTGATCCCGAGGACCGAGAGGACCGAGACCGCGTAGGAGACCGCATCGGCCGCCATCGCCCCCGCGGCGCCGAACACCCCGACCAGCCCGCCGCCCAGACCGGGTCCCCCGAACTGCGCGAGCGCCTGGGTGGTCCCGAGCCGGCCGTTGGCGCTCAACAACTGATCGGCACGGACAAGTGACGGCACATAACTCTGGTACGCGACGTCGAAGAACACCGAGCACACACCCGCCGCCATCGCGACCACGTACAACTGCGTCATCGTCAGGACGCCGAACGCCGCCGCCGGCGGCACCGAGCCGATGATCACCAGGCGGAGCAGGTTGCAGACGATCATGACGGAACGCTTGGCAGCGCCGTCCACCAGCGCACCCGCGGGCAACGCGATCACCGCGAAGGCCAGCGTGGTCGCCGCGGTCAGCAATCCGACCTGGAACGTGCTCGCCCCGAGCGCCACGACCGCGAGCAGCGGCAAGGCGACCTGAGTGACCGCAGATCCCGTCTCACTGACCGTCTGACCGCTCCACAGCAGCAGGAAATCCCGCTGACGCCACAGGCTCGGGCCACCGCCGGTCCGCGACCCGGCGTCCGCCACGTCCGCCGCGTCCTTCGCCACTTCCGTCACCGCACCGGCTCCGTTCGCTGATCCGAGGCGGTCCACGCCGCTGATCACCAACACGCCCGGCACGGTGTTCCCGGTTCTCGCCGGGCTGTGCACACCTACCGGGACGTCAACCACGCGGTGAAAACAGATCCGCAGCAGGTGGCCAAAAGCGTCAGGAGTCGCACCGGAACTCGCTGAAGAGTCATACGGAAGCCGCCCATGCGGATGTCCAGTGCGGGCGCGCTGCGGTCGGCTTCCGAGGCGCTGCGGTCGCTCATGGCTTTGCCCTCCGTCAAGTTCCGTACGGATCAAGGTGGTTGGACGCATGCGGTAGTTCCAGCATCCTCTATTCCGCTACGGAGAGTGCACTCGGGGTCAGCAGCGGGGCGTTTATGCGGCACTGAGTGCCACATTCCTGTCTGTCATGCCCCTTTGCGTGGGATTCCAGGAGGCCGCTGTCACCCTTGCCCATCCATTTGATCGATCAATTGGGCACCGGCAGCCGGCGGCCGGCGAACTCCGAGGGGGCGGCGCCAGGCCCGGAGTCCGGACCGTTCACGGCTGCCGCCGTGCGCCCGGGAGCCCGTCGATCAGCAGGCCGATGGTGAAGTCGAAGCGGTCGCGGACGGTTCCGGCGGTGAGTTCGGCGGCGTGGCGCTTGGTGTGGGGGAAGGTCTCGGGCAGTGCGGCGAACCGGCGCAGCAGTTCACCGCGGCTGACGACCCAGTTGTCGTCGCTGCCGCTGATCCGCCGGTTGGCCAGGGAGACCTCAAGGCTGTAGGCGTTGACGTAGAGCGACAGCGAGTCGACCGCCCAGGCGGCGGGCTGCGGCTCGATGCCGCCGGCGATCAGGATGGCGAGCAGTCCCTCGCCGACGCGCAGCGTGTCCACACTGGACGGAGCGGCGGCGAAGGCCGCCTGGGAGATGCCCGGGTAGCGCAGATACTGGTCGCGCAGTTGGGTACAGACGCTGACGATCTGCTGCCGCCAGCACGCGGGGTCGGGCTCGGGCAGGTCGATCTCCGCGCACAGCCGGCCGATGAGCAGTTCGTCCAGGTCCTCCTTGTTGACCACGTGGGCGTAGAGCGAGGACGGTCCCGTCTCCAGCGCGTTGGCCACGCGCCGCATCGTCAGGGCTTCGTATCCCTCCCTTTCCACGATGCCGAACGCGGTGTCGACGATGGCATCGACCGTGATCGGTTTCTTGCGCCCGCCGGACGGACCACGCCGGGCCGCGGGTGTGTCCGAGCCGGTGCCGAACTGGTGCCGCGCTGCGCGCCGTTCCTGCGGAGTCGGTGACATGCGGGCAGTCTAGCGAACGGACGAACAGTGTTCTACATCACTAAGAACGCTGTTCGTGTTGTCTGGAACAGAGTTCATATGTAGAACAGCGTTCGTGTCCATCAACCAGCACATATCCCAGGCGCCCCCGACCAGCACGCTGCCGCTGCGCAGCGCGTGGCTCGTCCTTTCCGTCGTGGTCCTGGCCGACATCATGGATCTGCTCGACTCCAGCATCGCCAACCTCGCCGGCCCGTCCATCCGCGCCGACCTCGGCGGCGGCCAGGTGACGGTGCAGTGGGTGCTGAGCGCCTACACGGCCGCCTTCGCGCTCGGCCTGGTCACCTCGGGACGGCTCGGGGACCTGCTCGGCCGCCGACGACTGTTCCTGCTCGGCATGACCGGCTTCACCCTGGCCTCGCTGGCCTGCGGTCTCGCCCCCCACGTGGTCTTCCTGATCGTCGCCCGCACCCTCCAGGGCCTGTTCGGGTCGGTCATGATCCCGCAGGGTCTGGCCCTGGTGAAGGTCGTGTTCCCGCCCCAGCACCTGCGCAAGGCACTGACCCCGGTCGGCCCGCTGATGGGCCTGACCATGGTGGCCGGGCCCATCCTGGCCGGCTGGCTGCTCCACCTGGACCTGTTCGGCAGCCAGTGGCGCTCCATCTTCCTGATCAACGTCCCGTTGGGTATCGCCGCCCTCGCGCTCGGCCGGCGGGTCCTGCCCCGCCACGGCGGCGAGGACCGGTCCGCCCGCCTCGACCTCACCGGCGTCGGCCTGCTCACCGCGGCATCGGCCCTGCTCATCGTCCCGCTCATCCAGGGCCGCGACCTCGGCTGGCCCGCCTGGACCTACGTCATGATGGCCGCCGCTGCCGTCCTGCTCGCGCTGTTCGTCGTCTCCCAACGGCACAGCATGCACCCGGTCATCGCGCCGTCGCTGTTCCGCAAGCGCAGCTTCGTCGTCGGCCTGGTGATCGTGGCCGGGTTCTACGCGTCGCTGAGCGCGTTCGTCCTCGTCCTCAACCTGCTGTTGCAGCAGGGCATGCACTGGACGCCGCTGCGCACGGGTCTCACGCTGATCCCCTGGGCCCTCGGCACCGCCGTCGCCGTGCTGCTCGCCGGCGCCGTACTCGCCGAGAAGCTGGGCCGCGCCGGCCTGCACCTCGGGCTGTCCATCGCCGTCGTCGGCCTGCTGGCCCTGTGGTGGTCCGTGGACCACTGGGGCACCGGCATCACCGTGTGGAAGCTCGCGCCCGCGCTGCTCCTCACCGGCTTCGGCTCCGGGCTGGTGTTCGTCCCGCTGGTCGATTACGTCATCGGCGATGCGACCGCCGAAGAGGTCGGCACCGGCGCGGGCCTGCTCAACGCCGTCCAGCAGTTCGCCGGCGCGATCGGTGTCGCCGCCCTCGGCACGGTGTTCTTCGCCCGGGTCGGGCACCCGTCCGTCCCTGCCTACTTCACCGCCGCGGAACTGGTCCTCGGCATCGCCGCGGGCCTGAACTTCCTGACCCTGCTGCTGGTGGGCCTGCTGCCCAGGCACGCCCAGCAGGCACACGGCTGACGGAGCGGTCCTGAACGCCGGTCGTCGGCGTACGCGTTCCGGACTCTCGTCGAAGGTGCAATCATTCGCCGGCGCCGCGCACGACCGCAGCGTAACGCTCTCCCGACTTGACGCGCAGAACTCGGAGTTGTCCCGCTGCTACAGCCGCACCAGGTGATGGGGCAGGTTGCAGACTGGTTGTTTCCCACCGATCCGTACCGATACGACCGGCATTCAGCTGCGCCCTGATCAGCGGGTCGATTTCTGTCACCTGCAGCGCGAAAGCCTGTGCCCATTCCTGCTCGTCAAGAGGGAGGTCTGGGCGCCGAACCCGTCCGCATCACACGTGTGACCCGTGGACGGCACATCAGGTCCGCCCACCGATGCGCAAGGTATGCGACCACCTGCCGGAACATACGTCTTTCCGGTACGACAAGTCCGGACCGCTTCCGTGGCCACGGGAGAGCAACCGGATCGCGGTGAACGGCCCTGGCCGGTGAGGGGTGACGGAACGGCGAAAGGAGGGAGCGCTGGTAACGTGACGCCCGGCGAGCACACCTTCGTACTGATCGAACACGTCGACGGCGAAGCCCAGCTCATCCCCTTCTTTTCCTGCGTGCACGTGCCCGACGGCGGGCAAGACGCACGCCACGCACTCCCCTGCTACTGGAGATGAGAACCGTGACGCCCCTTGACGAATCCCCTCTGGACGTCCTGGACGCCTACCGCACCTGTGAGTTCGCCACGCTCGGCCGTGACGGCACCCCTGCCACCTGGCCGACCGCCGTACGGCGCAAGGAGGACGGCACGCTCCTGCTGACCACGTCGCTGGCCTTCGCCCAGAAGGCACTCAACATACGCCGGGACGCGCGCGTCGCCCTGCTGTTCTCGGACCCCACCGGCAGCGGTCTCACCGACGCGCCGCAGATCTTCGTGAGCGGCCGGGCCGAGTGCCCCGATGAGATCATGACCGGGCCCGAGGGAGCCGAGGACTACTGGCGGATGCTGTTCGAACGTCAGCCGCACAGCCAGTCGTACGTCTCCGCGCCCGCGCGGTGGACGATGGACTGGTACTACCTGCGCCTGCTGATCACCGTGGTGCCCGAGCAGGTGATCCTCCGGCCGCCGCTCGCCGCACCGGGCCCGGACACGGCCGGCGGGACCGATGCCGCCGGCTCGCTGCCGGGTGCCGCGCAGCTCGCCGCCTACTCCAGCGCGGTGCTGGCCGCCCGCGACGTCTCGGGGGCACCCGTCCTCGCCCGCACCCGGCCCGTTCCCGCCGACGGCGGGTACGCGCTGGAGGTACCGGCCGACTGCGCCGCGGTCCCGGGGCCGGCCTCGCTGCTGGTGCATCGGCACGACGACAAGATGAACCACATGCACAACGCGCTGGTCCGGGGGCGGCTCGAAACCGCCGGGGACGGTCTGCTGCTGGCTCCGGACAAGGTCGTGGAGCCGATGGGCACCGGTCGGGCGAGTGACGCGCTGAAGGTCATGCGCAGCACCAAGCGTGCCACCAACCGCTATCTGGAACGGCGCGGGCTGGCCCGGCCGAAGGTGCGCTGGGACGGGTTCCGGACGCTGGCCACCGCCGCACGCCGGTCGGACGGCGCCTGAGCCCGCACCGGCGAGCAGGCGCCGGTGGCAGCACACGTATGTGTGGCTGGATCCCTACTCCCCGCACATGGTTGAACATGCAAAAATCTGCGACGGCCGTATTCGACCGAACCAGTCGTGCCGACGCCTCCCCCAACGTCGGCACAAGAAAGGGTGGTTGCATGTTCACCCCCAGGGCGAAACTCCGTACTGCTGCCGCCACCGCGACGATGGCGGCGGCACTGATCGGCCTCGGTGCCGGGGCGGCGAACGCCGCCGGCTGGCCCCCTCTGCAGCCGGGCGCGTTCCTCTACTCGGGCACCACCGGAACGGGCACCGTGACCAAGCCCGACCTCGCCGACTTCGGCACGTGCCACAACCTGTCGCAGCCAGTCCGTTCGATCCAGATCGCCAACGGCTCGGCGTCCGTGGAGCTGTACTCCGGAGCCGACTGCACCGGCTGGTCCTGGGCCAGCGGCTCGCTGACCCAGACCGACCTCCCCGTGGCGGAGCTGAGCTACCGGGTGGTCGCCGCCACCTGACGACCGCTCAGGGACCGCTTTCAGTCGTGGCCCGGCCGAGACGACTTCTCGGCCGGGCCACGGCCGTCGTCCGCGGCTACCGGTCCTCCTCCCAGTGGTAGGCGAAGATGACCGTGGCGCCCTTGCACAGGCCGGGCGAGAGCATGGACGCCCGCAACGTCCTCGTCCGCACGTCGTAGTCGAGGCCCTCGGCCTCATAGGCACCCGAGCACTTGCTGATCTTCGGCAGGTTCAGCACGTCGGTCACCTTGCCCCCGATCCGCTCGCCGTCCAGGGCACGGTCCAGGTCGACCTGGAAGACGCGGCCCTGGTCGGCGTCGCAGACCAGGCGCTGCTCCGTGAAGAAGTCGCATGCCTGTATGTCCTTGACCGGGCGGTCGAGGGTGATCTCCGCCGCCTGCGGGAGTTCGCCGCCCTTCGCCGGAGTGGACTTGTTCAGCAACGGCGCGGGGAAGACCTGCAACCGCTTCTGGACGCCGAACTCGCCGGAGACCAGCCACTGGTGATCGGGGGAGACGGTGGCGAAGGAGTTGTTGAACAGCTCGCCCGGATCGAGTCGGTGCCGGTACTCCAGGCGCGTCCCGTCGGGTTTGGTGACCAGGAACATCTTGGCGGATCCCGCCTTCGACCCCTGGTAGGAGTCGAACACGTGCCCGTCCGCGAGGTCGAGGTCCCCGATGTGGTGGAAGCCGTGCGCCCGCACCGACACCGGAATGCTGGCCGGGCCGCGGGTGAGGAGGGTGCCGTTCTCCCTGGTGGCCACGCCCTCGGCGCCGGTCAGGGAGTTCACCGTCTTCCGGCCCTTCGGTGTCCATGACCCGGAGGGGGTCAGGTCCTTGGCGGGGGCACAGCCGGCGGTGGTGACGAGGGTGGCGACGACGGCGCAGGTGCTGACGACGGCGCTCAGGAGGCGAACTCGTGGAAGCATCACAGGATTTCGGGATCGATGGTGAGGGACGGGAGCGAACGCTCTGCTCTGTTCACGCATGCCGTCCGCCGCGGTGTTCACCGCACACGTTCTCGTGTCCAATTCGACATGTGTCTCACCAGGTGACGCCCGGACCGATCCCGAGTCGATCCGCTCATCCCATGCGGCTGTTCCGGCTGGTGCGCACGCTCGTCACCGCGGTCCTCGCCCCGTTCTTCCATTTCGGGGACCTCGCCGGAACGCTCGCCCGGCAGGCGTTCGAGGGTCGGCTCTCCCCACCCGTGGCCGTGGCGGTCGTCGTCGGCCCGCCGGCGTCGGACCTGCTCCTGCCCGTGCCGTCCCGTGCCGGGTCCGCCGCGGCGCAGGAGCCCTCCCGCGCTTCGGCTGGTGCACGGCCGCCCGCTGGGCCGGCCTGACGGTCTCGTGCGGGCCGGGCCGCCTCGCCGCAGCGCGCTCGGTGTTTCCGTCGCGTCGGCTGGGCTAGGCCGCGCCGTGCACGGGGCGTGCGCCACGGCAGGCGGCGGACGTGGAGATCCGGACCGGTCCCGTGAGCCGATCAGTGGACCAGCGTCGGGATCCACCCACCGTCCGCGCTCAGCGTCTGCCCGGTGACGAAGGAACTGGCGGGGGACGCGAAATGGAGGACGGCCTCGGCGATGTCCTCGGGCTCGCCCGGACGTCCCGGGGCGTACTGGGCGGTCAGCCTGCGCTCGCGCGGGCCGGCAGCACGGTCGTGCTCGCCCCGATGCCCCGGCCGCCGCCGGTGATCACAGCGGTCCGGCCCGCCAGTGGGGTGGTGGGCGGGCCCTCGGCTGTGTCGGTCACGTTCTTGTTCCTTCCTCACGGGTTGTCGGAGGGGCGCCGGTACGCGCCGTACCACCAGATGCACGCGAGTTCACGGGCGAAGGCGGCGTCACCGCCGCCGTCGTCGACCTTGATGTGATGGGCGATCGCCTGGGCGCCTCCCCAGATGATGATCCGGCTCGCCGCGACGGCGTCGAGGTCGGCCGTGGTCGAGCCGGCCGCCTGTTCGGACAGCAGGGTCCGCAGCACGGCCTCGTCGAAGCCTTCGAGGTCGGCGGTGTAGAAGTCGCTCACGGCGGGGTCGTACGACGCGGCCTCGCGGACGGCGGTGAGCACGCTCCGGTGGGCCCGGTGGATGCGGATGACCTCCTCGAAGAACCGGGTGAACCGGTCGGCCCCGTCCTCCCCGGCGCGCGGGTCCCACTGCTGTGCCAGCTCCAGCAGGGACTGGCGCAGTTCGTCGGTGAGCCGGACCAGGATGTCCGACTTGCCCTGGAAGTGGGCATAGAAGGTGGCCCGGGAAACGCCGGCTTCTTCGATGATCCGCTGCACGCTGATCTCGGAGAAGGATTCACCGGCGTCGAGCAGCCGTTCCAGGGCGGCCATCAGCTGGGTCCTGGTCGCGGCTGCACGCGCGGCGTGGTGGTCCGCCTGGCGGCGCGTCACGGGTCTCATTCGGGCACCTTCCGTTCGTCGAGCTGGGGTGTCGGTCCCACCCCCACGGTAGGTGCCCCGCGGCGAGACGTGGGGAAGGTGTCTCGCCGCGGGCGCTCTGACGGCCTGTCAGGTTGTCTGCCGGGGCCTCGTGGTTCCGGGGTTCTGCGCGATCTTCATCAGCACCTCCGCGAACTCACGCGGGTGGGAGTAGAAGGGCGCGTGGTGGCCGACGACCCGGTACACCGTGTCGGCGCGCTCGGCCATGGCCTCGGCGACGGTGCCGGTGAGGGAGACGTCGCTGTCCGGGATGACATAGCTGTTGGGGACCGTCTTCCAGCCCGCCTTCGTGACCGTCTCGTAGTCGCCGCGCACGGTCTGCGGGACGAGTCGGGCCGATGCCTCGATCGTCTCCGGGCTCGTGGGGTCACCGTCGTAGAAGGCGGCGGGCAGATTCAGGTCGGGGTTCTCCGGCGGGCGCAGGCCGGCCAGGGACTCGGGGGCGGACAGCCCGTGCGTCTGGAACATCCCCTCGCCGACGTCGAGCATGTAGGCGGCGACGTACACGGCGTGCGCGACGTTGGACGCTCCGGCGATGGCCTCGGTCACGGGCACCCCGCTGTAGGAGTGCGCCACCACGACCACGGGACCGTCGATCTCGTGCAGGGCCTGTCGGATCACGCGGGCGTCGTCGTACACGCCGGGCAGCGGCTCGGGCGCGGACAGGTCCGCCACGGCGCTGAGCAGACTCACGGTTCGCGTGGACCAGCCCTCGGCCGTCAGGACTTCCCGCAACCTGTCGTAGACCCACGGCCCGTGGTGGCCGCCGGGCACCAACAGAAACGTAGGTCGATTCACACTCTCAGCCACAGCACTTTCCTGACGCCTGGGCGGCACAGCCGCACACGTGAGCGGCACGATCCGGGTGATGTGCGCCGCCCTGCGACAGCAACCATACAGTGTGTTCAGACATGCAGTATGAGAGTGTGTCACCGGGCCACCCGTCCCGACGAGATCGCGAAGGCGACCCTGGACGCCTGATCAGGTCCGTGCCCCTCCCGCGCCGCGCACGGGTGACCCGGCACCGCGTGACCGCGTCAGGCTCGTCGGTCGATTCAGGGGCCTGAGTGACGGCTGCCGTTCAACGCCGCTCGATGGCGGCGGCCAGGGCGTCGAGACCGTCCCGGTAGATGCCGGTGAACAGGGCTTCGGCCTCCTCGTCGCGCACACCGTCGGGAACGAAGCGTCCGCTCCACTGGACCTCGGCGGCCTCCGGCCTGCCCGGCAGGGCGTGGACGCGGAGGGTGGAGAGGTAGCCGGTGACGGGGAACGGCGTCTGCACGAAGGTGTAGCTGTAGGAGCGCTCCAGCAGGTCGTACGCCGTCATCTGCTCGATGATCGTTTCGCCGTCGGCGCTGGTCAGCCGGCGTGCACGGCCACCCTGTTCGGAGATGCTCTGCGGGATGAAGGGCAGCCAGTCGGGCAGGGAGTGGAAGCCGCCGATCAGGTTCCAGACCTCGTCGGGGGAGGCTTGGACGACGCGGCTGACGGATGTGGATGCCATGGTCGGGTCCTTAGTGCGCCGGGCTGGGGTTGTCGTGGGGCGCGGGTCGGGCGCCGGCCGGCAGCGACGCGGGTCAGGCGCCGGCCGGCAGGGGGGCGGCCGGGTCGACGAGGCCGGCCTCCCGCAGGTCGTGCCAGAAGGCGGCGGGGATCTCCTCGCGCAGAGCGGCGAGGTCCTCGGCGATGCGGGAGGGACGGGTGGCGCCGGGGATCACGGCGGCGGCGGCCGGGTGGGCGAGGGAGAACTGCAGCGCGGCGGCCTTGATCGACACGCCGTACCGTTCGGCCAGCTCCCGGATGCGCCGGACGGTCTCCAGGATGTGCGGCGGGGCCGGCTGGTACTCGAAGTGGGTGCCGCCGACCAGGACACCGGAACTGTAGGGGCCGCCGACGACCATGTCGACGCCTTGTTCCACCGCCGCGGGCAGCAGCCGCTGGAGCGCCCGGCGGTGGTCGAGCAGGGTGTAGCGGCCGGCCAGGAGGAATCCGTCGGGGCGCGGCTCGTCCAGGGCGAGGGTGAGCTCGACGGGCTCCACCCGGTTGACGCCCAGGCCCCACGCCTTGATCACGCCCTGGTCGCGCAGGTCGTCCAGGACCCGGAAGGCGCCGGTGCGGGCGGTCTCGAACTGGGCGAGCCAGTGGTCGCCGTGGAAGTCCTGGGCGATGTCGTGCACCCAGACGATGTCCAGCCGGTCGGTGTTCAGCCGCCGGAGGCTGTCCTCGATGGAGCGCGCGGTGGCGTCGGCGGTGTATTCGTCGGTCATCCTGTTGGGACGGCCGTGCTCGAACAGGCCGCCCTTCTCGCCCAGGTCGCGGGTGGCGGGGTCCGTCACCTCGTCGTGGACGACCCGGCCGACCTTCGTGGACAGGACGAACGAGTCCCGCGGCTGCCGGGACAGCATCTCGCCGAGCCGGATCTCGGCCAGTCCCGCGCCGTAGAACGGGGCGGTGTCGTAGTAGCGGATGCCCTGGTCCCAGGCGGCCTGCAGGGTGGCCTGCACCTCGTCCTCGGGGATCGCGCGGAACATGTTGCCCAGGGGGGCGGTACCGAAGCCCAGCGGGCCGGGCAGCAGATGGGCGAGGCTCATCCGGAGCCTCCTTTCGTGCGTGGTGGTGAGCCGCTCGGCTCGTGCGTAGTGGTGAGCCGCTCGGCTCGTACGTGATGGTGAGCCGCTCAGCGCCTGTGCGCGGGGAGGAAACACGGGCCGGGGCAGGGCAGGGACCGGTGGCCGCGGCCGGTGGCCGCAACGGCGGCGGCGGGCTCAGGGCAGGATGGAATCGACGTAGCCGCCGTCGGCGCGCACGGCTCCGCCGGTGGTGGCCGACGCGTACGGCGAGGCGAGGTAGACGACCAGGTTGGCGATCTCCTCCGGCTCGATGAGGCGCTGCACCAGCGACTGCGGGCGGTACTTGACCATGAACTCGTGCTGCGCCGCGTCCCAGGGCAGTTCGTCACCGACGAGTTCGCGGACGAAAGCCTCGACCCCGCCGGTGTGGGTCGGTCCGGCGATGACGGAATTGACGGTGACACCGGTGCCTGCGGCGTCCTTGGCGAACCCGCGGCTGACGGCGAGCAGGGACGTCTTCGTCATGCCGTAGTGGATCATCTCGGCCGGGATGGCCACGGCCGAGTCGCTGGCGAGGTTGAGGACGCGGCCCCAGCCCTGTGCCTTCATCGCGGGCAGGTAGGCACGGATGAGCCGGACGGCGGAGAGGACGTTGACTTCGAAGTAGCGGCGCCATTCGTCGTCGTCGATCTCCAGCGGCATGGCGGCGCCGAAGATGCCGAGGTTGTTGACGAGGATGTCGACCGTGGGCACCGCCTCCAGTACGGCGGCGGCGCCCCGCTCCGTCGCCAGGTCGCCCACGGCGCCGGTGACGTCGTCGCTGCCGGACTCGGCACGTACGGTGCGTACGGCGTCCGCGACGCGCTCCTCGCCGCGGCCGTTGACGACGACGCGGGCGCCCGAGCGGGCCAGCCCGCCTGCGATGGCCTGGCCGATGCCCTGGGTGGAACCCGTGACCAGAGCGGTACGGCCGGAGAGGTCGATGTGCATGAGGCGTTCCCGTCGTCGAGGCGGTGGAGCGGCTGGAGTGGTACGGCTTCCGGTGCTGGTGCAGGTGCGGGTACCGGTGCCCGTACGGGTACTGGTGCCGGCGCTCCGGGGCGTTCGTCAGTTGAAGGTGTCGGGGTCGAAGCCGGTGCGCAGGCCCCGGTCGAGGCCCGTGAGGGCGGTCATGTCGGCGTCGGTGAGCCCGAAGCCGAAGACGTCGAGGTTCTGCCGGATGCGGTCGGGGGTGACGGATTTCGGGATCACAATGGTGCCGCTCTGCAGGTGCCAGCGCAGGACGACCTGCGCCGGGGTTACGCCATGCGCCTCGGCGATTCGCACGATCGCCGCGTCCCCGAGGACCGCGCCCTGGGCCAGAGGGCTCCATGCCTCGGTGGCGATACCGTGCTCGGCGTGGAAGGCGCGCAGCGCGGTCTGCTGCAGGCCGGGGTGCAGCTCCACCTGGTTGACCGCCGGGGTGATGCCGGTGTGGTCCAGGAGTCGCTGAAGGTGCGGGACCTGGAAGTTCGAGACACCGATGGCGCGGGCCCGCCCGCCGGCCAGGATCTCCTCCAGTGCGTGGTAGGTCTCCACGTACAAGTCGCGGGCCGGGGTGGGCCAGTGGATGAGGTAGAGGTCGATGTGGTCGAGGCCGAGCTCGTCCAGGGAGGCGTCGAACGCGGCCAGGGTCCGGTCGTGCCCCTGGTGGGCGTTCCACAGCTTGGTCGTGACGAACAGTTCCTCGCGGGGCAGGCCGGAGGCGGCGATGGCCCGGCCGACGCCGCGTTCGTTGCCGTAGATCGCGGCGGTGTCGATGCTGCGGTAGCCGGCCTCCAGGGCGGTGGCGACCGCGGCGGTGGTCTCCTCGTCGGGGACCTGGAAGACGCCGAAGCCCAGCTGCGGCATGCTCACGCCGTTGTTGAGCGTCACGTTCGGTACGGAAGTCATCAGGGGTCCTTCTTCGGATTCGTGGAGGGGACTTGCAGAGGGGATTCGTAGAGGGGATTCGTTGAGGGGATTCGTAGAGGGGAGAGGACGGGGCGGGGGTACGGGGGATCAGGAGCAGACGACTCCGGCCGCGGCGGAAGCGGAAGCGGCTCCTTCGTCGGAAGCCGAGGCGTGTTCGAGGTCCGCCGGGGCGGAAGCCGAATCGGTGCGGGGGCTCCGCAGCTCAAGTCGGTGGGAGAGGAAGGCCAGTACCAGCGCGGCGGCGGCCAGGACGGCCCCGACGGCGTTGGGCGCGGCGTAGCCGAAGCCGGCGGAGATCACCAGGCCGCCGAGCCAGGCGGACAGGGCGTTGCCCAGGTTGAAGGCACCGATGTTGGCGGCCGAGGCCAGTGTCGGCGCACCGTGGGCGTGGTCCAGGACCCGCTTCTGCAGCGGCGGGACGGTGGCGAAGCCGAAGGCGCCGATGAGGAAGACGGCCACCACGGTTGCGGCCTTGCCGGAGGCCAGGAAGGCGAACAGCAGCAGGACCACCGCAAGGCCGCCCAGCGCGGTGTAGAGCATGGGCATCAGCTTGCGGTCGGCGTACCGGCCGCCGGCGAGGTTGCCTGTCACCATGCCCAGTCCGAAGACCACCATCAGCCAGGTGACGGAGGATTCCGCGAAGCCACCGACCCCGGTCGCCATCGGCGCGATGTAGGTGATCGCGGCGAACACACCGCCGAAGCCGAGGACCGTCATGGCCATGGCCAGAACGACCTGGGCGTTCTTGAACGCGGCGACCTCGTGCCGCAGGTGCACCCCCTGCGGCTTGGGCACGTCGGGTACGAGCTTGGCGACGCCGGCCAGGCCGAGGACGCCGAGCCCCGCGACGATCAGGAAGGTCACGCGCCAGCCGGCGCTTTGGCCGACGTATGTGCCCAGGGGCACGCCGACGACGTTGGCCACGGTCAGGCCGGTGAACATCAGGGAGATGGCGCCGGCCTTCTTCTCCGGCGCCACCAGTTCGGCGGCGACGACGGAGCCGATGCCGAAGAAGGCGCCATGGGCCAGCGCGGCGACCACGCGGCCGATGAGCATCACGGCGAAGACCGGGGCGACGGCCGAGATGAGGTTGCCGAGGATGAACAGGCCCATGAGCAGCATGAGCATGTTCTTGCGGGGGATCCTGGTTCCGAGGACGGTCATGAGCGGTGCGCCGAACAGGACGCCGAGGGCGTAGCCGGTGACCAGGAAGCCGGCCGTCGGTACGGACACGCCGAGGTCCGCGCCGACCTGGGGCAGCAACCCCATGATCACGAATTCCGTGGTGCCGATTCCGAAGGCCCCTATGGCGAGGGCCAGCAGTGCGAGCGGCATGACGAGGGTCCTTTGACATGCAGGAGGGGAAGATGCGTGAGCGACTTACACGCATCAGCGCCTTACACGCATAGACAATAGTTGCAGACGCTGATTAATGGCAAACGCGGGTATAGTGAGTGGTGTGGTTGTGGTACGGCGGCCGGCTCCGACAGGGGCCTGCCGCCGTACGACCGGACCAGGGAGCTGTTCATGACCGCCACCGACCCCGCAGCCGCGCCGGCCGCGCCGGCGCACAACTGGTCGGCCCTCTCGCTGCTGCACGGACGCGTCGAGAGCCGAGTCGAACGTGCGCTGCACACCGCGCACCGGCTGAGTGCGCGCGAGTACGCGCTGCTGGACGTGTTGAGCCGCCAGCACGACGGCGAGGGCGGGCATCTGCAGATGCGGCAGGTCGCCGGCTCCGTCGTCCTCAGCCAGAGCGCCACCACCCGGCTGGTGACCCGGCTGGAGGAACGGGGCCTGCTCGCGCGCCACCTGTGCCCCTCCGACCGCCGCGGCATCTACACCGATGTCACCGACGCCGGCCTGCACCTGCTGGAACAGGCCCGCCCCACCCACGACAGCGCCCTGCGCGACGCCCTCCACCAGGCGGCCGCCGAGCCGGCGCTCGCCCCGCTGGTCCATGTCGTCCAGCACCTACAGGGCGGTTTCCGGCCGCCGCCATGAGCTGCCGCCGCATGCGCGTCCGCCGCGGACCGGCCGGTCACCGCCGTCTCCTCGAATGGCGTACGCCCGATCGTGCGGCCGTCGGCGCCGGGTGAGGGTGGTGGGTGTCCGTGACCGTCCATGTCGCCGGTCCTGGCACGCCGCCCCCAAGGAGATCATGATGTCCCAGACCATCGACGCCAAGCCCGCCGAGCAGCAGATCTCCGGGGCCAACGCGGCAGTTCGGCAGCGGTTCGCCTTCGACGACACCGAGGATTTCGAGGACGCGCGGCGCGGCTTCCTGGGCACGGCGAAGGACAGGGTGATCCGGGACCGCGACGGGCGTACGGTGTGGGACCTCGACGCCTACGGGTTCCTCGGCAAGGACTGCCCGGACACGGCCAATCCGAGCCTGTGGCGGCAGAGCCGACTCTGCTCCGACCACGGCCTGTTCAAGGTGACCGAGGGCATCTACCAGGTGCGCGGCTTCGACCTGTCGAACATGACGATCGTCGAGGGCGAGCGCGGCATCCTGGTGATCGACACGCTGCTGTGCGCGGAGACCGCGGCGGCGGCGCTGGCCCTGTACCGCTCCCACCGCGGCGACCGCCCGGTGACCGCCGTGCTCTACACCCACAGCCACGCCGACCACTTCGGCGGCGTCCGCGGTGTCGTCACCGAGGCGGACGTCGCGGGTGGCGTGCCGGTGTTCGCGCCGCACGGATTCCTGGAACACGCGGTCAGCGAGAACGTCTACGCGGGCACGGCCATGGGCCGCCGCGCCGCCTACATGTACGGCGCGGCACTGCCGAAGGGCGGGCGCGGGCAGGTCGGCGCGGGCCTCGGGCAGACGACCTCGACCGGTGCGGTCGGGCTGATCCCGCCGACCGTGGACATCACCCGGACCGGGCAGACGGAGACCGTCGACGGCATCCGGATGGTCTTCCAGCTGACCCCCGGCACCGAGGCACCGGCGGAGATGAACATCCATTTCCCCGACCGGTCGGCACTGTGCATGGCGGAGAACGCCACCCACAACCTGCACAACCTGCTCACCCTGCGGGGCGCGGAGGTCCGCGACCCCCGGGTGTGGGCCCGCTACCTCACCGAGGCCATCGATCTCTTCGCGGGATCGAGTGACGTGGCGTTCGCCTCGCACCACTGGCCCACCTTCGGCCGGGAACGCGTCATCGAGTTCCTGAGCGAGCAGCGCGACCTCTACTCCTACGTGCACGACCAGACCCTGCGCCTGCTCAACCAGGGCCTGACCGGTCTGGAGATCGCCGAGCAGATGCAGGTGCCCCCGGCGCTTGAGCGGGCGTGGCACACCCACGGCTACTACGGCTCCGTCAGCCACAACACCAAGGCGGTCTACCAGCGCTATCTGGGCTGGTTCGACGGCAACCCGGCACACCTGTGGGAGCACCCGCCGGTCGAGTCGGCGAAGCGGTACGTGGAGTTCATGGGCGGCGCGGACGAAGTCCTGCGCCGCGCCCGGCAGTCCTTCGAGGACGGCGACTACCGCTGGGTGGTCCAGGTCGTCGGCCACGTGGTGTTCGCCGACCCCGGCAACGCCACAGCCCGCACCCTGCAGGCCGACGCGCTCGAACAGCTCGGGTACGGCAGTGAGAACGGCACCTGGCGGAACTTCTTCCTCATGGGCGCCCACGAACTGCGCCACGGCCCGGTCGGCACGCCCACCGTCACCGCCTCGCCCGACGTGGTGGCGGCCCTCTCCCTGGACCAGCTGTTCGACGCCCTGGCCATCCGGGTGGACGGCCCGCGCAGCTGGGACGCGGACATCACCGTGCGCTGGAACCTGACCGACGGCGAGGGGCACACCCAGCGGCTGCACAACGGCGTCCTCACCCACGTCATCGGCACCGGGCCCGCGGCGGCCGAACCGGACATCGAGGTCACCCTCGCCGAGAGCGACCTGCGGGCCGTCCTGCTCGGCACGGTCGGCCCGGCAGACCTGGCGGCCCGGGACACCGTCAAGATCTCCGGTGACCCCGGCCGACTCGCCGAACTCCTCGGTCACCTCACCACCCCGGACCCGGACTTCGCCATCGTCACCCCGTGAGCCGGCCGCTCGGCGGCGCACCGGCCGCCCGGCGGGACGCCGACGGACGACCGGGCCGGGCCCGGATGCGACGACTGCTCCGACCGCTTCCGAAGCCGGGCAGGCCGACGCCTTCGGACGCGGGCGCCGGTCTGGTGACCGGTCTCTTCTCGATCCCGGAGGGCATGGCGTACGCGTCCATCGCCGGGTTCAACCCGATCGCGGGCCTGTACGCGGGCATCGTCCCCGCGATCGTCGGCTCCCTCACCGCCCGTACCGTGCTCATGGTCACCACGCTGACCAGCGCCATCGCGCTCACCTCGCAGAGCGTGCTGCAGGAGGCGGGGCTCGATCCGGCGAACCCTGGGCACATCGCCGCCCTCAGCCTGCTCGCAGGTCTGGTCATGCTGCTGATGGGGGTCCTGCGGCTCGGCGCGGTGATGAGCTTCGTCTCCAACGCCGTGATGACCGGCTTCTCCACCGGTATCGCCCTGCAGATCATCACCGGGGTGCTCAAGGACGCCACCGGTTACCGCCCGCAGGGCCACAACCGGCTTTACCAGCTGGGCGACTGGCTCGCACACATCGGTCACTGGCAGCTCGCGGCCACCCTCGTCGCCGTCGCCACGATGGCCGTCTGGGCGCTCGCCCGTACGGTGCGCCGGCTGGAGCCGGTCGCGCTGCTGATCGCCATGATCGTCGTCAGTGCCGTGGTCGCCGCCCTGGGTACGGGGGTCGAGCACGTTCGCGACATCGCGCACATCCCCGCGGCCCTGCCCGGCTTCTCCGCCCCTGATCTCTCGGCCGTACCGCGCCTGCTCGGGGGCGCGGTCGCCGTCGCCCTGGTGGCGCTGGCGCAGGCGGCGAGCATCGGCTCGTCCGTACCCAACCCGGACGGCTCGCGCTCCTCGGTCAACGGCGACTTCGCCGCCCAGGGCCTGGCCAACCTGGCCGGCGGCCTCTTCCAGTCCCTGCCCTCGGGCGGCTCCCTCTCCCGTACCGGCGTGGCCGTCTCGGCGGGGGCCCGCACCCGCTGGGCGGGAATCTTCTCCGGTGTGCTGCTGGCTCTGGTGGTACTGGTCTGCGCGCCCCTGGCCGAGCACATCCCGATGGCCGTCATCGGCGGGCTGATCCTGCTGGTGGGCGGCGAGCTGATCTGGGGCAAGCGTCACGACATCCTGCTGGTGCTGCGCACCTCACCGCTGTCGTCCGCGGCGATGGTGCTGACCTTCCTGGCCACCACGCAACTCCCCCTCCAACAGGCCATCGTGCTCGGCGCGGTCCTCTCCCTGCTGCTGTACTGCGCACAAGCGGCCCGCCGCGCCCGTTTCCTGGCCCTCTCCCGCGACCCGGACGGCCGCTGGCACCTCGCCGACCCCCCGGACCGGCTGCCGCCCGGCGACGTCACCGTCCTCTACTACGCCGGCACCAGCTTCTTCGCCGAACTCCCCCACATCGAACAGACCCTCCCCCGCACCGACGACGCCCGCGGCGCGGTCCTGGTCCTCGTCCTGCGCGGCGCTCCGGACGTGCCCTCCTCCTCCATGGCCAAGGTGATCCGGCGGCACGCCCGCGAACTGGAGCAGCAGGGCGGACGGCTGATCCTCTCGGGCGTCGAGCCCGGCCTCGGTCGCGTGCTGCGGATGACCGGCATCGACCGGGACCTGGGACCGGGCGGGATCGTCCCCGCCGAGGGCGCCGTCTTCGACCCCCTGAACCGGGCGTTGGACGACGCGCACGCCTGGATCGCGGGCCGGGCGGATACGACGGCGGCAGGCGCCGAAAACCGTCACGGGCCACCGGGCTCACCGCCCTGACCGGCTCACGGCCCCACGCCACTCGAATGGCCCCGCGCCGCCCGTCCCCCGAAAGGCCCAATAGAAGTTGCATCACCCGTACGGCGGCCCTGACAGGCAGCCCGTTGACGCACCCGGAAGCCTAGGATCCGTACCGGAAAAAAGAATCATTTCCCTCGTACGGGGACATGGGCGGGCTCACTTCCAGCGAAGGAGACGGGATGACGCACCACGTCGGCAGAACCCGTTGGCGGCGCTTCGCGACCATCCTGGTACCCGGCGTCGCGGTCTGCGCGGGACTCGGCATCGCCATGGCGCAGGGCGTGCTCGCCGCCTCCTTCCTCATCTCCGGCCAGAAGTTCCAGATCACCGCGGACACGCTGACCGCCCGCGGACTGAGCATCTACGGCATGGTGGACGTGACCAAGAAGGGCGAGAAGGTACCGGTCCTGGTCACCGGCGCCCGGCACGCCACCATCGGCGGCCTGTGCGAATCCGTACCGATCGACATCCCGGGCCTGGGCTCGCACACACTGAAGCTCACCGGCGGCAACGACCGTCCGGCCGAGGCGTCGCACATGTTCCTCGACGCGACCTTCGAGGCAGCCGGGCAGGCGAACTTCAAGGGCGTCGACATCGGCATCGCCCAGGGGGAGATCACCAAGGGCCCGATCAACCCGGGCGACCGGGACTCGCGCTTCTTCGACCCGAGCGGCTTCGGTCAGCAGGCCGATTCCGTCTCCCTGACCGACGTACGGGCGACCGCCGTCGCGGTCTCGGCCGGCACGTTCGACGTTCCCGGCCTGCGCGTGCAGATCGAGCAGGGCGACCGCCCTTGCTTCTGACGCTCGGCCGCACTCCCGCACCCGCCATGCACAGCCCCCGGCGCACACCGCACCGCTGATCAGGACGACATGTGATCACCAGCTACTTCCGCAGGCACCCCCGACCGCGCGGCACCGCGGCATCCGTCCGGTACAGGTTCAGAACCTGGCGTGGTGAACGCCCCTTCTGGGCGGGACTCTTCACCTTGCTGGCGGGCCTGCCCATCCTGTACTGGCCCTACGCACACCTCGACCTGGGCGGGATCCCGCTGGCCCTGTCGACCACCTCCGGAGCCGGATCCCTGATCATCGGGACGCTGCTCATCACCCTGGGCCTCACCCTCTGGTACCGCGGGCACCTTCGCATGTTCGCCGGGATCGCCACCCTCCTGCTCACCCTCGTCTCCTTTCCCGTCGCGAACTTCGGCGGCCTCTTCCTCGGACTGGCCTGCGGCCTGCTCGGCGGCGCCCTCGCCTGCTCCTGGATCCCACCCGACACCACCGAATCGCCGGCGGCGCACACACAGCAGACGGCGACGACGACTGCGACAACGACGGTGCCGACGGCGACGGCGACGACCAACAGCACTTCCGAGGCCGTCCCCACGGGAGATTCCCGACGTGGCAACTGACCACCACCGCATGCGGTCCGCGGACTCCCCCGGGCCCCAGCACCAGCCCCAGTCCCGTCCTTCGGACCGTCCCCGGCAGCCCGTCCTCGCGCTCGGCCGTCCACCCCGGCTCATCGCCTGCGCGCTTGCCGTGGCCGTCGTACCCCTGGCCCTGCACTTTCCCACCCCCGGGTCGGCGAACTCCTTCGCCCCCCGTGGCGACACCGGCAGCCCCATGGCGCTGCCGAGCCTCCTGCCGCGCACGCCGCCCACCGCACCGCCGGAGCCGGGCGCCACACCGTCCGCCACGAGCACCGTCCCGGAACCGGCCGGCGCCCCGCCGCCTCTCCCCGGTCCCGGCGGACAGTCCACACCCACCGCATCGGCATCGGCATCGGCATCGGCATCCGCGAACACTCCAAGGACGACCACGGATCCCTCGCCGACGCACTCCCCCTCCCCCTTCCCCGCACCCCTGGAGCGGCTACCGTTCCGCCCCACGAACACATCGTGGGTCCTGCGCGCCGACCGGCTCGTCCTCCGCTCTCTCGGCTTCCACGGCGTGGTCACCGTGCGCACGGCGGCCGGGCCCGTCCGGGTACTGAAGTTCACCGCGCGATCGGTGACCGCCACCGCTCTCGACCTGAGCACGGACGGCGGACGCACCGTGATGCGGCTGCCGGTCGGGCCCGGAGCCACCTCCACGCTCACGGGCCCGGGCGGCAACGGCGTGGTGACCCTCTACGTCCGCAAGTTGTCCGGCAGGGTCACGGCCCTCGGCGACGCCCCACTCCCGGCGGACCGCACCGCCACCGTCACGCCCGACGCCGTACCGCCCTGGCTGGTGCCCCGGGCCACCCCCACACGCATGATCACCTTCACCGACGCGACCGTGTCCCCGCTGGCCCAGTTCGGCGGCAACCTGTCGATCACTGGGCCACGGCTTGCCACCCGGCCCGGGTGATCACCGGGCGGCTCGACCAGCGGGTCACCCCTGCCCGGCCCGCCGCCCGATCCGTGGGATCGGGCGGGGGGCCGTGAGGAGTGCCAGCAGCCACGCAGGTCCGTCCCGGACCAGGAGGAAGGACATCCGCAGCTGGATCGCCGCCTGGCGGAATGCAGCGCGCTCCTCCGTCAGCGGGAGGTGAGCATGTGTCAGGTGCTGCTGCCGCGCAGGACTCGCAGGTCGGCGGCGGTTTGGCCGCGCATGGCGGGCAGCAGCGACTCCACCCGACCCGCATGAGGTCGGCCCAGCGTAAAGAACCCCCACACATCACTTGGGACCGGGACCCGGTCTCTTCCACAGATCACTTGGGACCGGGACCCGATCTCTTGTTGCTCGCCGTGCTGGGCCCCTGGTACGCCGGGCGGCTCCCGGCAGGCGCCTGCCTCCTGTTCGAGAAGTCAGCGGGGGTGAGAGTTTGGGCCCAGGTGTTGACCGCCGGCGTGGGCGGTGGTTCCTGAGACGCCGGCCCCGTCTGGCGGGCGGTCACCATGCTGACCGGCGCTGTCATCGGGTTATGCGCTGGCGCCTGACCCGTGCCGTCCGCCTGGCCGCCGTACCCCTGGCCGCCGTACCCCTGAACCGTCCGAGACTGCTGGGCTGCAGACCCGGTCTGCTGGAGGTAGTGCTCCGCGGCCGCCCCCAGGGAGGTGGAATAGGGCTGCGGAGCGGGTTCCCGGCCTTCGCCTCGCCCGAAAGCGGAAGGCACCATGGTCGTTCGACGAAAGGCGTTTGGGTCGTTGTAGTAGCCCAAATTCTGGTAGGTGGTGAATAGCTCCCCACGGGCCTGTTCCGCATATTGTTGTGCAAGTCGTTCGGCCGAGGACTGTTCCCTCGGCTGCCGCTCTGGGCTCATCGCGCGACACTCCAATCGGTCAAGAGAGCTTCGATCTGCCTCATCCCGCCGCCTGCCCCGCGCGCAGGGCAGGCGGCCAGGACGTCACGAACCCAACAGGTTCTGGCTGAAAGGACTTTCATCCGGCTTTCCCCTGCACAGTCCGTCGGAGACTGCAACGGTTCCGGACGGAGTCACGGTTCAATCCGGTCGGACTTGCAGTGTCCGCACCGCTTGTGCCGTGTCGACCACCAGCCGGAACAGCAGCCTGCGACCAGGCCCGAATCGAAACCCGGTCCCGGTCGCCGCCTGCGGTGACTCCAGCCAAAGGCGGTCAGCCGCAGGACCCCGGCATCATCTGGTCAGCGTTCCACGGCCGCCCCGTCGTCGGCCACAAGCCCTGCCGCGCCGCCCAGCAGGTCGAGGGAGATCTGCCACAGGCGGGCCGCGTTGTGCGGATCCACGGAATGGGCGGCCACGCCCCGGCGCACACCCGGCCGGTGCGGGCCGGCCTCGTTGCAGTCCTCGAAGTACCGTCCGGTCACGCCCTCGACCCGTGCGGAGGCGGCGAGCAGGACCGAGGTCGCGGCGCCCTGCTCGATGTTCTTCCAGGACACGTCGGTGCTGGTGGGGTCGAAGGAGGCCGGGCTGTCGGAGATGTCTCCGATGTGGCGGCCGAGGCGGGTGCTGGTGATCCGGCCGGGGTTGAGGGCGTTGACGGCGATCAGGTCGGGCGCCCAGCGACGGGCGGCCTCGACGGCGAACAGGACGTTGGCGGTCTTGGACTGGCTGTAGGCCGCCCATGGGTCATAGGGGCGGTGTTCGAAGTTGATGTCGTCGAAGATCACGCCACCGTTGACGTGGCCGACGGAACTGACGGCGACCACGCGCGCGCCGTGGGCTGCCGCCAGGGCGCCGTGCAGGCCGGTGGCGAGGGCGAAGTGGCCGAGGTGGTTGGTGGCGAACTGCATTTCCCAGCCCTCCTCGGTCCGTTCCAGCGGCGAGGCCATCACACCGGCGTTGAGGACCAGGATGTGCAGCGGTCCTCGCCATGCCGCCACGAAGGCACGTACCGACATCTGGTCGGCGAGGTCGAGCAGTGCGGCGCGCACCGATCCCGGGCCGCCGGCCGGGGCGATCTCTTCGGCGACCTGTGCGCCCACGGCCAGGTCGCGGACGCCTACGACGACTTCGGCGCCGGCGGCGGCCAGGACGCGCACGGTTTCGCGCCCGATGCCGGACGCTCCGCCGGTGACGACGGCACGCCTGCCACCGAGGTCGGTTCCGGCCAGTACCTCGGCGGCGGTCGTCCGTGCACCGAAGGGGGTGGTGATGAGGTCGTCAGCCATGTGGTTCTCCCGGCGGGCGGTGGAAGGGGTGGAAGCGTGTGGTGAAAGCGGTGGGAGTGGTGGAAACGGAGGCGGCGGCATGGGGGCGGTGGGCCGCGTGACCGCTGGCGCAGGGGCATGGGCCCGCCGTACGCTCGTATCCGGAACCGGTTCCGGTTCGACAGTAAGCGGAACTGGTTCCGGTTGGCAAGTGTGGAGGGGAAGGGAGTGCGAGTGACCGGGCATGAGGGGGGCGCAGCGCGGCACCGCAGGCCGCTGCGCGCCGACGCACAACGCAACGAGGACCGTCTGCTGGAAGCGGCAGCGGCTGCCTTCGCCAGCGAGGGGGCCGGCGCCTCGGTCAAGGACATCGCCCGCGTGGCGGGTGTCGGCGTCGGCACGCTCTACCGACGGTTCCCGTCCAAGGAACTGCTGATCGAGGCGGTCTACCGGCAGGAAGTACAGCGCCTGTGCGAGGTGGCGGCGCATCTCACGGCCACGCGGCCGCCGGTGGACGCGCTGCGGACCTGGATGGAGCAGTTCATCGACTTCATGGCCGCCAAGCAGGGCATGGCCGACGCGCTGGCCGTGGTGCTGACCGACGACAGCGAGAGAATGCACACCCGCGCGCTGCTCGCCGACGCCGTCGCCCACCTGCTCGACGCGCTGGAGGACCGGTCCGTGGCACGGTCAGGGGTCGATGCCCAGGACGTGCTGATGGCTCTCGGCGGGATCAGTCTCATGGCCGCCAGCGAGGAACAGCGTGAGCTGGCCTCCCGCCTCATCGACCTGCTCCTGCACGGCATCGTGACGTCCTGAAGGAGCGGCCGGCCCTTTCCCGTAGGTTCGCCGCCACGAGCGCGGAAGAGAAGGACAGCGTCACCAAAACGGCCAACGAGCAGGATTTCCCGAGCAATTGGGGCCGATGGGGTGCGGACGACGAGCTGGGCACGCTCAACCTGATCACCGAGGAGGCCCGGGCCAGGGGCGCCGCGGAGGCCCGTACCGGACGAACGGTCTCGCGGGCCCAGCCGATCCGGCCGGCGCCGCGCGGGCGCGTCCCGCCCGCGCCGGACGGCGACGTGAGGGCGCTGCTGGTCATCGGAACGACGGGTGATCCGGCGCGCTCCAGGCAGTCGGCTCCTTCGCAGGCGGGGCGGGGGTACGCCGTCGCTCCGGCCGCCGACGGAGGCGGCCAGGACGGCAGCCGGGTGGCTGTTCTCGCGGCATTCTCGCGGCGTTCTCGCGGCGCGGGCCTCAGCTCGCGTCGGCGAGGGCGGACAGGACGTCCTTGGTGGTGCCCGTCTCGGCGATGCGCGGGTAGATCTTGGCGATGGTGTGGTCGTGGGCGGTGCCGTCGGTGTCGGTCACGGCGTCGACGGCGACCGTGACGTGATAGCCCTGCTCGTGGGCGTCTCGGGCGGTGGACTCCACCCCGCTGCTCGTCGCGATGCCGGTGACGACGACCTGCGTCACGCCCCGCTCGCGCAGCCAGGCGTCCAGGCCGGTCCTGGTGAAGGCGCTGCGGGAGTGTTTGGTGACGAGGTGGTCGTCCTCGGTGGCTTCGAGCTCGGGGACCAGCTCGGTCCACTCGTCGGTCGGGGTGGGGAAGCGCGCGCCGAGGTCGTTGCGTCCGGCGGGGCCGCCGGCGACGTTGACCAGGACGACGGGCAGGCCGCGACGGCGGAACTCGGTGAGCAGTTCGGCGTTCCGGGCGAGCACGTCGGCGGCCGGGTGCGCGAGGGGCAACCCGACGATGCCCTTCTGGAGGTCGACGACGACCAGGGCGGTCTTCGGGTCCATGGCGGTGACAGGCATGTCTCTCCTCGATCAGTGCAGGGGGCTCAGGGGTACGGGGCCGGGCGGCGCAGCAACGGCACGTCGCGGGAGGAGGTCGGTCTCCTCGGGCGTGAGACGGTCCAGGATCGCCCGCGTGAGCCGGTCGTGCTTGACGAGCCGTCCGGTGGCCCAAGGACCGGGTCAGACGGTGATGGTCTTGTACTCGGTGTAGGTGCCGAGGCCGACCGCGCCGTACTCCCGTCCGATTCCGCTGGCCTTGAAGCCGCCGAACGGGCCGTCGAAGGCGACGGAGGCGCCGTTGACCGTGAGCGTGCCGGTGCGGATGCGGCGGGCGACGGCCACGGCGTGTTCCTCGTCGGCGGACCAGACGCCGCCGGAGAGGCCGTACTCGGAGTCGTTGGCGATGCGGACGGCGTCGTCCTCACCGTCGTAGGCGATGATGACCAGGACCGGGCCGAAGATCTCCTCCTGGGCGATGCGCATGGAGTTGTCGACGTCGGCGAAGACGGTGGGCGTGACGTAGTTGCCCTGTTCCAGGCCCTCGGGGAGCTGCGGGCCGCCGGTGACCAGGCGGGCGCCCTCGTCGATGCCGAGCCGGATGTAGCTGCGGACGCGCTCCTGCTGGTCGGGGCGGATCATCGGGCCGATGAAGGTGTCGGGGTCGCCCGGGTCGCCCACCTTCAACGACTCCACCAGCTCCTTCAACGCGCTCACGACCTCCTCGTACTTCTCACGCGGGGCCAGGATGCGGGTCTGTGCGATGCACGACTCGCCGTTGTTGAGCAGCGAGCCGAACTTCACCCCTGCGACGGCCTGTGCGATGTCGGCGTCCGGCAGGATGACGACGGCTGACTTGCCGCCCAGTTCCAGGCTGACCCGCTTGAGCTGCTCGCCGGCGATCGCGGCGATACGGCGGCCGGCGCGCGTCGAGCCGGTGAAGGCGATCTTGTCGACGTCCTGGTGCGCGACCAGGTACTCGCTGGTCTCGCGGTCGGCGGGCAGCACGCTGATCACGCCTTCGGGCAGTCCGGCCTGCTCCACCAGTTCGGCCAGGAAGCCCATGCTCAGCGAGTTCTCCGGGGACACCTTGAGGACCACGGAGTTGCCGGCCAGCAGAGCGGGGATGATCTTCGAAGTGGCCGAGGAGAACGGCGAGTTCCACGGGATCACCGCGGCCACGACACCGACCGCCTCACGGCGCACCACGCTGCGCACCGGCGACGCCGGGTCGGAGGGCGCCAGCGTCTCCTCCCAGCCGAACTCCTCCGCCGCCTTCAGATAGGCGTTCGCCTGGCGGGTCAGGCCGGGCTGTCCGGCACGGGTGAACCACCCGGCCGAACCGTTCTCCAGCGAGATCAGCCGCGCGATCTTCTCCGCGTTCTCCTCGCGCAGCGCGTTGAACCGGCGCAGGACCGCGATCCGTTTAGCCGGCGGGGTGTCACGCCACGCACCGGCGTCGAACGACGCACGTGCCGCGGCCACCGCGCGGTCGATGTCCGCCGGCTGCGCCTGTGCGGCGGCGCCGACCACCGACCGGTCGTGCGGCGAGGCGATGTCGAGCAGCTCCGGGTTGCTCGGCTCGACCCAGGAACCTCCGATGAAAAGCCGGTCGTAGGTGATCACGTGCTTTCTCTCTTCCGGTGTCTGCGGTTCAGTCTGTTCGAACGCACCATCCAGGCACCACATCAATGTAGCACTTTTATTTTGTACCTGCACGCTTTAGTAGCTGTACTGCCTTGATTCTCGCCATCTGAGGTACCTTTTAAGGGTGAGAGCCGACGCAGCACGTAATCTGCAAGCCGTCCTGACCGCCGGTGCACGGATGCTCGCCGCCGATCCCGGTGCGAGCATCGCGAGCATCGCCGCCGAGGCGGGCGTCGACCGACGCACCGTCTACCGCCGCTTCGCCTCCCGCGAGGACCTCCTCGCAGCCGTCTACGAAGCCCGGGTCACCGCCATCGAGCAGGCCATCGAGGACGCCCGGCTGCGCGAGGCACCCGTCACCGTCGCCCTGCACCGCTACGTCGAGAACATCATCACCGTCAACCGCACCTGGCCGGTCGACCTCACCCGCATGCTCGCCCACGACGCCATCCGGCGACGCCGCGACGCCTCCGTCCAGGAAGTCGACGACTTCCTGCGCCGCGCCACCGACGAGAAACTCCTGCGCACCGGACTCCCGGAAGGATGGGCGAGCGCGCTACTGGCCAGGCTGGTGGGCCTCGCACCACACCAGCAATCCCATCTGAACGCCGCCCGGGCGGCCGACGTGGTGGTCGACACGTTTCTGGACGGCATCGGCAGCCCCCTGACGCGCTGATGCCCGAGGATCAGCCGTGGCCGTGACCGTCCGGCCCGCCTCGATCGAGCGCCGCTCGGATCCGGCCGAGCCACTGTGCGGCCAGTCGGCGCCCGTCGGGAAGTTGGTCCGCTCGATCCCAGCGCCACGTCGTGATCATCGCCAGCACAAGGATCCGGCACTGGCGCAGCAAGTCGTGATCGGCATTCGGATAGTGCTCGCTGACGTCGTCGGGCGCATGGGCGAGGTCGAATTCGACAGGCCCGCGGCAGCACGTTTCGAGGTCCACGAACAGCAGCCCGTTGTTCGTCGAGAGCACGTTGCCCGGGTGCGGCTCGCCGTGCAGCAACTGCTCGGCGCCGCCGTGCTCGCCGATCACTCGTCTCAGGCTTCGCAACGTGTCGCCGAGCAACTCCCGGTCCGCGTAGGCCAGTTCCGGAGTGCGGTTGCGGCTCGCCAGGAGGTGTTGGGCCTGCTCGACCCGCTCCGTGAAGTGCGGCGCGGGGAAGTCGACCTTGCGCATGCCGGCGTGCAGCCGCTGGAGCACATCGGCGTAGTCGGCCGGTGGAACCTCTGGAGGTGTCGTGGGTGCGTAGTAGGTCCACAGCGTGACGACGAAGCCGTCACGCTCGTAGACGCGTGGCGCCACCCGAGGATCCAGAGCGGCCACCGGGCTCCCGGATTCGGCGAGGCGCTGAGCGAGCTCGATCTCGAACCGTGCGACCTGATGCGTCACAGATGCCACAGGTGCCACCCGGGCCATGACGTCACAAGGCAGCAGACGCAGACTGAGCTTGTTCGAGTTGTGAAGAACGATCGCGTCCTCGGCGGGCAGGCCGAGTGCTGAGACGGTCGACATGACCGCGGCCACCGCGCGCGAAACCTCTGCCGTCTGCATCGTCGCCTGGCCCCTTCTGCCTTGAGCACTCCCGTGCTCTCTAGGCGGTGTCAGCCGGGGCACCCTATCAAGGTGTCGACGGACAGCCGGGTTCACCGCCGACAGCCGCGAAAACGCCGCCGGCCGGCACCCGGGGAGGGCGTCGGCCGGTCGAGGGCGCGGTGTCCGGTGGATCAGGCCGCGGGGACGGTGTCCTCGGCGTCGGCGGGGGTGCTGCGGGCCGCGGGTCCGGAAGTACCGTTCGCCTCCCCCGGCTTCGGTGCCGACTTGAGGAAGAGGGTGAGAAGGACGCCGACCGCAAGGACGGGGGCGATCCAGAAGTAGCCTGCGGCCGTGGCGTGGGCGAAGGCGTCCAGTGCGGAGTCCCGCAGGGCGCCGGGCAGCCGGCCGATGGTGTCGGGTCGGGCGGCGTCGAAGCCGCCGGCGGTCGGCAGGCCGTGGGTGCGGTCGACGAAGCCGGTGTTGAGCAGGGTGCCGAAGACGGCGACTCCGAAGGCGGCGCCGATGGAACGGGCGAAGGTGACCACGGCGCTGGCGGCGCCGAGATCGGTGGGGGGCACACTGTTCTGCACGGTGGTCAGCACGACCATCGGCACCATGCCGATACCGATGCCGGTGATCAGGAAGTAGGCGCTCAGTACGAGGGTGCCGGTGGTGGCGTCGACGGTGCCCAGCAGGAGCAGTCCGGCGAAGTTGACGAGCAGTCCGGTCAGCAGGATCGCGCGCAGCCGTGCGGCGTTCGCGGCCCAGCGTCCGGTCAGGGACTGACTGACGACCAGACCGGCGACCAGGGGCAGCAGGTAGATGCCGGAGAGCGTGGCGGAGACTCCGTGCACGATCTGGAGGTAGGTGGGCAGGTACACGAGGACGGCGAACATCGCGGCGTTGGCGAAGAACGCGATCAGCGAGGAGAAGACCACGGTCCGGGAGCCGAACATGGCCGGGGGCAGGACCGGGGCAGGGGCGCGGCGCTCGACGGGCACCAGCAGCGCCGCCAGCGCGACAGTGGCGACGATCAGACCGATGATGGCCGGCGAGGCCCAGCCCCAGCGTTCGCCGAAGGACGTCGTCAGGACCAGGCCGGTGGCGATCGCGGCCAGGATCAGGGAGCCCAGGTAGTCGATGCGGGCCTTGTTGCCCGGGGTGGCCGTGGGCAGTGCCCGGGCGGCGATGGCCAGGGCGACGAGGCCGATCGGCAGGTTGACCAGGAAGGCCCACCGCCAGGAGAGCTGATCGGTGAAGACACCGCCCAGCAGAGGGCCGACGATGCTGGCGACGCCGTAGACCGAACCGAACATGCCCTGGTAACGGCCGCGTTCGCTCGGCGCGACGATGTCGCCGACCAGGGCGAAGGTCAGCACGATCATTCCGCCGCCGCCCACGCCCTGGAGCACCCGGGCGCCGATCAGTTCGAGCAGGTTCTGCGCCAGGCCGCAGGCCACCGAGGCGATCAGGAAGATCGAGGTCGCGGCCAGGTAGAGCCGCTTGCGGCCGAACATGTCGCCGAGCTTGCCCCACAGCGGGGTGACCGCCGTCGACGCGAGGAGATAGGCGGCGCTGACCCAGGCGATGTCGTCGAACCCGTGCAGGTCCTCCGCTATCCGGGGCAGGGCGGTCGAGACGATCGTCTGGTCCAGGGCCGCGAGCAGGACCGCGAGGACCAGGGCGCTCATCGCGGCGGCGACACCACCCCTGCGGGGTGATGGGGCCTGTGGTGTCTTCTCCATGGAACCGGGCCTTTCTCCAAGGGTCAGCAGGGGCGGTGGGACCGCCGCAACACGACGGACCGCCTCAATTAATTAGCACTACACGAGCTATCTGCCTCGCTACTGTAGCATTTAGAGGGCAGTGATTCACGCAATAGAGGCGCTAGATGTCTCAGGCTTCACATTGAGCAGATAGACTCGGACCCGTGAGAGCCGACGCAGCACGTAATCTGCAAGCCGTCCTGACCACCGGCGCACGGATGCTCGCCGCCGATCCCGGTGCGAGCATCGCGAGCATCGCCGCCGAGGCGGGCGTCGACCGACGCACCGTCTACCGCCGCTTCGCCTCCCGCGAGGACCTCCTCGCAGCCGTCTACGAAGCCCGGGTCACCGCCATCGAGCAGGCCATCGAGGACGCCCGGCTGCGCGAGGCACCCGTCACCGTCGCCCTGCACCGCTACGTCGAGAACATCATCACCGTCAACCGCACCTGGCCGGTCGACCTCACCCGCATGCTCGCCCACGACGCCATCCGGCAGCGCCGCGACGCCTCCGTCCAGGAAGTCGACGACTTCCTGCGCCGCGCCACCGACGAGAAACTCCTGCGCACCGGACTCCCCGAGGGATGGGTGGGCGCGCTGCTGCCCCAACTGATGCACCTGGTGTCCCGGCAGTTGCCGGAGCTGAGCCCCGGACAGGCCGCGGACGTCGTCGTGGACACCCTGCTGCATGGGCTCGGAGCGTCCTGACGGACCGACGGAATGACCGAAGGACCGACCCGGCCGAGGGACCGGCCGGCGGACGGGCGGACCGGCGGAACATGTAGGTACGTGGTGGACCGGCCCGGACCGTAGAGGCGGGGCACCGGCTGGGGTGCGGCGTGAGCGTCGGCCGCTGTCGCAGGGGACTTGCTCACCGGCCGGTGGCGTCAGGCGCGTTCCCGCTGGTCCGTCTCCTCGACGGCCGCGGCCCGGGTGCGACGACGGCCCAGCAAGGCGCATCCCACTGTCACCAGGCCGATGACGATGGCCTTGGCGGCCCCGTAATAGCCGGACGACGGCTCCACTGGAGTGCCGGGCAGCCGGAAAAAGACCCAGGCCGCCGCGAGGCCCCCGAAGACGATCAGTGCGGCGGCCCCCCACGTTCCGAGGTCCGCCCACCAGGGGCCCGGGACGTAACCCCGTTGGTCGGTCTGCTCAACGTCCCTGTCAGCCATGGTCAGTTCTCCTGCACATGCGGTGGCGGTCACGCGGGAAGACGCGGGCCCGGCGCGCAAGGTTCGCCGGGCCGCACGTCCCCTGCTGGAGCCGACATCCAGAGGGGCTGAGCGAACCCCTCTCGGACCCCTCGCCCGCCGATCGCCGAACCGGGCGGGAACGGGAAGGAAGGGCATCCGACACTCGGCACCCCCACCCGGCCACCCGGCCACCCGGCCACCCGGCCACCCGGCCACCCGGCACCAACTCCCGTCGACCCGGCGTGATTTCACAGGCCGCGCAAGAACTCCAGAACCGCGTCCGTGACCACCTCGGGCCGTTCCTGCTGGGTCCAGTGGCCGCACTGGGGCACGTCGACGATCCCCCGCAGGTTCGGCACCCTCGCCCAGGCGGCCTCGTCCATCTTGTAGAAGGCGCGCACGATGTCGTTCTCACCGCTGATGTACAGCGACGGCGGGGTGATGGGCGCGTCCTGCCAGGGGGCGGTCAGCTCCCAGTTGCGGTCGAGGTTGCGGTACCAGTTCAGGCCGCCGGTGAAGCCGCTCGCGGTGAACTGCTCGACGAAGACCGCCAGGTCCTCTTCGGTGAGCCAGGCCGGCAGCGCCTCGGGTTCGAGGAACAGGCCGAGGAACCCTTCCGTCGGCTCGGGATTGCGCACGGAGCCGAAGGTCATGCGCATGGTGGCCGCGATGTCCGCGCCCAAGCCGGCCTCCGCGACTCCCGGTTCCTGGAAGTAGTTCTGGTAGAAGCCCTCCCCGAAACGCTTCTTGGAGACGGTCAGCGGCGGCAGCGCTCCGCGCGGCGCCGGCGGCACGCTGATGCCGACCACCCCGCGCACGAGATCGGGGCGCAGCATTGCCGTGTGCCACGCGACGGTCGAGCCCCAGTCGTGCCCGACGACGACGGCCTGCTCCTCGCCCAACTCACGGATGAGGGCGACGACATCGCCGACCAAGTGAAAGATCGAGTACTGGTCGGCGCCGTCGGGACGGTCGGTGGATCCGTAGCCGCGCTGGTCCGGCGCGACGACGCGGTAGCCTGCGGCGGCCAGGGCGTCGATCTGGTGCCGCCAGGCGTACCACGACTCCGGAAAGCCGTGCAGCAGCAGGACGAGCGGTCCCTCGCCCTGCTCGGCGATGTGCATGTCGATGCCACCCGGTCGGACGTGACGGTGATGTGGCAAGGCTGCCTCCTCGTTCCTCTTCCCGCGCCGCGGCCGGGATGCGCGCCGCGCTGCCGGACTCCTACCCGGCCCGTATCGCCATGATCTTCCCTCTGTCGTACCGGCACCGGCACCGGCACCGGCACCGGCACCGGCACCGGGATCATGCCCGCGAGGTCGGGCTCCTGCACCGCGCACAGCCCGGCGGCTCCCGCCCCACCGCTCAGCGGGCGGCCGCCGCTCCACCGCACGACGGAGAAGTCCTATCCGGCAATACCTTCGAGGATGAGGTGCAGTAGTCGTTCGCCGCGCTCAAGGTCACCGGTTTCAGCAGCTGTTGCAGCCGCGTTGACGAGCGCGAGCAGGTCGTCGATACGCAGATCGGCGCGCACCGCGCCGTCCTCCTTGGCGGCCTTGAGCAGGGTTGCCCCTACGTTGCGGACAGCCTCACGACAGGCTCCGACGAGAGCCGAGTCCTCGCTGTGATCGCCGGTGAAGGCGGCGGCCAGGCCCCTGTGCGCACTGACGTGCTCGATGTAGGCCCGTACCCAGTCGATCAGCGCGGTGCGAGGACGGGAGCCGGCCCCGAGGCGTTCGCCCAGCGCGCAGAGCGTCTCCACTTCGTTGACACAGACCGCGACGATGAGGTCACGCCGCACGGGGAAATGCCGGTACAGCGTCGCGTTGCCGACACCTGCGCGCCGTGCGATCACGTCCAGGGGTGCGTCGGGACCCTGCTCGGCGAACACCTCGCTCGCTGCGGCGACCAGCGCTTCGTAGTTGCGACGAGCGTCTGCGCGCAGCGGGGGGAGGGTGAATCGTCGTACTTCGGTCACAGGTGCCCCTTCTTGCCAAGCGGGGAATCTTCCGGTTAGCGTACAGCAAGCCAATCGGGGAATCCCCCGGTTATGTGTGGAGGTCAGTCATGCTGAAGCGCTTGTCGTACCTGAAGAAGCGGGACGACATCAGTACCGAGGCGTTCATCGAGTACTACGAGAACCGGCACGTACCCCTGATCCTCAGCCTTGCCCCGACACCGTTGGTGTACAAGCGCCACTACCTGATGCGCGGTGACGATGGCAACTTGAGGGAGGAAGGCGTGGATTTCGATGTCGTCACCGAAATGGGATGGGCGGACCCGGCCGAGCAACTGGCGTGGTACGCCAAGATCCGAGCTGCTGCCGACCTCGTTGCAGCCGACGAGGCGAGGTTCCTTGATCGATCCAGCACGCGTTCACTGAGTGTCGAACAAAGGGTGACCGCCGGCTGAGCCGCCGCGCAGGCCCCGTCGCCACGTGCTGAGGCGGGGTCGGGCCCCCGGACGCGTTCGTCCCCGCCGCGCATGCCGGGGCGGGGTGCACAGGAGGCTGCTCGAAGCCGGGGCCCGCGAAGCGCCTCTCGCCGCCGTGGTGATGCTCGGGGCCGTCGAGACGTCACGTCGTTCCCACGGCGGGCCGGGGCCCGAGCCGTCCGACGCCCTACTGTGTGCGGGACATCGCCCTCCGATCGACCCGCAAGGAGCGCCAGGCCGTGGACGTCGACATCGCTCAGCACGTACGTGACGCCGCCCGGCAGTTCGGGACCGGTGTTCCCTACGCGCTGAAGGCGGTGGCCGGTCAGCTGGCCGAAGACCCGGCCATGGGCGTGCCCTCGGGGCTTCCCGGTGTCTACACCGTGACGGTCGACGGCGACCTGTTCGAGGACTGCCCCGCCCTGCACATCGGCTATGTCCGCGAGCCCGACCGGGTCGAGATCCGGTACGTGAGCCCGGCCCCCTCCACCGAGCCCACCGAGCCCACCACAGACGTCCGGGACCAGGACCAGAAACGGGGGCAGGAGCAGGACCAGGGGCAGGTGCAGCCCGCCGGCCCTGTCGCCCCCGCCGCCGCGGTCACCGTACGGGAGGTCGCCGATGCCTGGCGGCGCATCACCGGCTGGCTCCGGCGCAACGCTCCCGACTCCTACGCCGCACTGCGCCCGGGTGCCGGCGCCGCCGCCATCGCCGCCCTGGAAGGCGATCTCGGCGTCCGGATACCCATCGAACTGCACGTCCTGTGGATGCTGACCGCGGGTGACGACGGGGTCGACGGCCAGGGATGCCTTCCGGGCAACAACGCTCTGCTGACCCTCGACGCGGTGGCCGCCGTCCACCGGCGGAGCAGTGACCTCCAGGCCCACGAGGACGCCCACGCCGCCGACCGCCCCGAAGCCGAACGGATCACGGTGTGGCGGCCGACCTGGATTCCGGTCGTCGCCCTGGGCCCGGCCGACCACACCTCGGGTCTGTACCTGGACGTCGCGACCGGCTACCTGGGCCGCTGGTCCCGCCACTACGAAGACCCCGACGACGAACTCGACACGCTGGTCACCTACTTGGAAGAGGCTGCCGACATGCTCGAAGCGCCCGCCCTGGCCACCCGGGACGAACCCGGCCTGGTCAGTGGAGCGCTGGTGTGGCTCAGCAGCGTCGGCCCCGCCCGGAAAGACCGGTGGCAACCCCTGACCGGCTGACCACAGCCATCGCTGACGCCACCGGCCATGAGTGCCGTCATGAGCGCCGCCGATCACACCTGCCAAGGCGGCCCGCCGGCCGCCCGTGCGAGCCACGGCGGACGTTCACGCACCGGCCGATCGTGCGCCTGCCTTCCCCGCGGCGGCCGCCGTGTCCGACGACAGGCGCTGGGCGAGGTAGATCGGGATCACGGAGACAAGGACGAGTACCGCGGCCACTACGTTCACCACCGGGGCCTGCTGCGGCCGGGTCATGTTCTCGAAGATCCATACGGGCAGGGTCTGGATGCCGGGGCCGGCCGTGAAGGTGGTCACCACGATCTCGTCGAAGGACAGAGCGAACGCGAGCAGTGCGCCCGCGACGAGCGCCGAACGCACCAGCGGGAAGGTGATGTCCACGAAGGCCCGGAAGGTGTGCGCGCCCAGGTCCATCGCCGCCTCCTCGTACCCGGCGGAGGTGCGGCGCAGCCGGGCGACGACGTTGTTGAAGACGATCACGATGCAGAAGGTGGCGTGCCCGACGACCACGGTGAACAGTCCGAGCCCCACGCCGAGCGGTTCGAGGACCGTTCCGAAGGCCGAGTTGAGTGCGATGCCGGTGACGATGCCGGGCAGTGCGATCGGCAGGACGACCACGAAGGAGACGGCGTGCCGCCCGAAGAACCGGTACCGGGCCACCGCGAAGGCGATCATTGTGCCCAGCACCAGCGCAACAGCGGTGGCGCCGAGGCCGGCCTGGACGGACACCCACAGCGCGCCGCGCGCGCCCGTGTTGTCCCAGGCGACCGACCACCAGTGCCCGGTGAACCCGGGCGGCGGCCAGCTCGCGCTGCGGTCCGGGTTCAGCGAGTTGACGAGGACCAGCAGCAGCGGCACGTAGACGACGGCGAAACCAATCCCGGCGGTGACGCGCAGCACGATCCGCGCGGTACGGGAGAGTTGCACGGCGGGCTCCTCTACAGGCTGCTCAGCGCACCGGTGCGGCGCACGGCCAGCAGGTACAGCACGATGACGACGACCGGGACGGTGGCGAGCGCGGCGGCCATGGGCAGGTTCAGTTCGATGTTGGAGTAGACGAGGTTGCCGATGAGCTGGGTCTTGCCGCCGACTATCTGCACGGTGATGTAGTCGCCGAGGCTGAGCGAGAAGGTGAACACCGACCCGGCGGCTACCGACGGCAGCACCGTCGGCAGCACCACGGATCGGAAGGTGCGCCAGGGCCGCGCGCCGAGGTCCGCGGAGGCGTCGAGCAGGCTGTCCGGCAACTGGGCGAGGGCCGTGTGAATCGGCAGGATCATGTACGGCAGCCAGAGGTACGTCAGGGTCAGCACGGTGGCCGGGAGCCCGAAGCCTGGTCCGGAGAGCCCGAACGGCGCCAGCATCCAGTCGGCGAGCCCGCCCTGGGACAGGATCAGCCGCCAGGCGTACACCTTGACCAGGTAACTCGCCCACAGCGGGGTGAGGATGGCAACGACGAGCAGCGGGCGCAGGCGCGGGCGGGCGATGCGTGCGGTGTAGCAGGCCATCGGAAAGGCGATCACGGCGCACAGGGCGGTGACGGAGAGGGCTACCGCGACGCTGCGCAGGACGACCTGCCGGTAGACGGGGGTCGTCAGCAGTGCGCGGAAGGTGTCGGTGGACCAGACCTTCACCACCTCGGAGGTGAAGGAGTCGGTCGTCCAGAACGCGGAGACGAACAGCACGGCCAGCGAGCCGAGGTAGAGCACGCCCAGCCACAGCAGCGGGGCGGTGAGCAGCAGGGCGAGACGGAGCCGCGGGCGGCGGTGCAGCGCTCCGGCGAGCCGCCGGGCGGTGCTGCGCCCGGCGGCCTGCGCGACGACGGTCATGGTCAGCCCTTGATCTCGGTCCAGGCCTGGACCCACTTGGCGTACGGCACGCACTTGACGTCGGTACGGCCGTCCAGGCACTGCTCGATCGGCGTGTTCCAGAAGGCGATCCGCTTCCAGTAGGCACGGTCGGCGGCGTGGTAGGTCGTGCAGAAGTTCTTGTCGCTGGTCTCCTCGCAGGCCCTGGCGTTCGAGGGGGCCTCGCCGAAGTACTCGGCGACGTGGGCGTTGACCTTCGGCGAGATGATCCAGTCGAGCCACTTGTAGGCGCAGTTGGGGTGTGCGGCCTGCGCGGAGACCATCCAGGTGTCCGACCAGCCGGTCGAGCCCTCCTTCGGGACGAAGGCCTTGACGTCGGCGCCCTCGTCGGCGGCGAGGTTGGCGATGACCTGCCAGGTGGTGCCGATGACGGAGTCGCCGCTCTTGAAGGCGGAGACTTCCTTGAGGTAGTCGCTCCAGTACTCGCCGATGTCGGCGTTCTGCTTCTTCAGCAGCGCGACGGCGGCGTCGAACTGCTTCTGGTCGAGGGCGTAGGGGTCCTTGATGCCCAGTTCGGGCTTGCTGGCCTTGAGGTAGAGCGCGGCGTCGGCGAGGTAGATCGGCGAGTCGTACGCGGTGACGTGGCCCCGGTGGGCGGCGGCGTCGTCGAAGACGGCGGACCAGGACGTCGGGGCGGGGGTGACCTTCCGCGTGTTGTACATCAGGAGGTTGGCGCCCCGGCCGTGCGGGATGCCGTACGCCGTGCCGTCCACGGAGTTCCAGGGCTGCATCTTCAGGTCGGCGAAGACGTCCTTGTAGTTCGGGACGAGCGCGGTGTTGACGGGGGCCGCGGCACCGGAGGCGATCAGTCGCAGGGAGGCGTCGCCCGAGGCCGAGACCGCATCGTACTCCCCGGTCTTCATCAGCTTGACCATCTCGTCGGAGCTGGCCGCAACCTTTGAGTGGACCTGACAACCGGTGCGCTTCTCGAAGCCGCTGACCCAGTCGGCCTTCGGGTCGTTGGAGCCGTCCTCCACGTACCCGGCCCAGGCGATCAGATTGACGCTGCCCTCGGTCGCGCCCAGCTTCGACGGGGCCTTCAGATCGGGCGGGTTGAGGCCGCCGGCCGCCGACCCGCCGCCCGAGCCGGAGGAGCCGCAGGCGGTGGCGGCCAGGAGCAGCGCGGCGACGGCCGCCGTCTGGAGGGTTCGGATGGGGCGCACGCGGTTCTCCCTACGTGGGGGGGCAGTGGGGGGAGTGAGTGGAGGGCAGCGGGGGGTCAGTGGAGGGAGTCAGCGGGGGACGGGACCTGGACCGTGTGGCGGTGGTGCCACTGGAGCCGGACCCGGGTGCCGCGGTAGGCGGCGACGTCCTCGGCCGTGTTCTCCAGGTTCTGCTGGAGCACGGTGAGGCGGCCGCCTGCGTCGAGGTCGACCAGGAAGCGGGTGGTGTCGCCCAGGTAGACGACCTCGGCGACCGTGCCGGTGGCGGTGGCGTGCCCGGGATCGCCGGGGACGGCCGACTCCTTCAGCAGCCGGATCTTCTCGGGGCGGACGCTGTAGGTGCCGGGGGTGCCGACGACATGTTCGGCGGCTTCGCCGGCCAGCAGGTTGGAGGTGCCGACAAAGGAGGCGACGAACGGGGTCGCGGGACGTTCGTAGATCTCCGCGGGGGTACCGACCTGTTCGACGCGGCCCTGCTGGAAGACGGCGACGCGGTCACTGATCGCCAGGGCCTCCTGCTGGTCGTGGGTGACGAAGACGAAGGTGATGCCGACCTCGCGCTGGAGCGCCTTGAGTTCGACCTGCATCTGCTCCCGCAGCTTGAGGTCGAGCGCGCCCAGGGGCTCGTCGAGCAGCAGCACCCGGGGCCGGCCGACGAGGGCGCGGGCGAGCGCGACGCGCTGGCGCTGGCCCCCGGAGAGCTGGGCCGGGCGCCGCTTGCCGAAGCCGTCGAGGCGTACGTCGGCCAGTGCCCGGCGGGCCCGGACCAGGCGCTCCGCCTTGGGCACCTTGCGTACCTTGAGGGAGTAGGCGACGTTCTGCTCGACCGTCATGTGCGGGAAGAGGGCGTAGTCCTGGAAGACGGTGTGCACGTCCCGCTCGAAGGGGGCGCGGTCGGTGACGTCCTGACCGGCGAGTTCGATCCGGCCTTCGGTGGGGGTCTCGAAGCCGGCGACGAGCCGCAGGACCGTGGTCTTGCCCGAGCCGGACGGGCCGAGCATCGAGAAGAACTCCCCGTCCCGGATCTCCAGGTCGACCCCGGCCACCGCGGTCGTCTCGCCGAAGGACTTCCGCAGCCCCTGCAGCCGGATCGCGCTTGCCTCCATGGGCGGGGACCTTTCTGGCGCCGTCGACCGTTGCCCGGAAAGATATGGAGCCATGGTTCAAAGCTCAAGACCGCCTAGACGTAAAGCTTGAGTAAATATGCAGGTGGGAGGCCGTGAAACAGCGGCAAAGTTACGGCAGCCGGACACGCCGTGCCCTCTTCTGGCCTCGGGGAACATCGGTACGGCGCCGGCCGCCCGGCGCACCGCGCTGCGGGTGCCGTCGCAGCCCACCACCCAGCGGGCATGCACGGTCCGGTGACTGGAGCCGGCCCGGATCACCGCCTCGACGGCGTCCGGCCCCTGGGTGAGCGAGACGGCCCCCTCTCCACGCAGCACCCGGGCGCCCACGGCAGACGCGTGCTCCTCCATGAGCTGTTCGGTGACGGACTGACCGAGCGCCGGCATGAAGGGGTGCGCCGCCCCGATTGTGGAGAAGTCCAGCCGGGTCGCTGATTTCCTCCGCGCCGCCGAGATGGAGGCCGGAGGGGTCGTAGCCGCCAGACCGTCACTGCGATATCGCCGCACTCCGTGAGAGAACCGCTCGATGGCGGAACACATGACCCCCCACAGGTTCGATTGAGGGGAAATCAGCTCGCCGCTGCTTACCCTGTGAAGGGCTCAGCGGCGGCCGGACAGGACGGGGCTAGATGCGCTTTCTTCCTCCTGGCCAGTAGCTCCAGGCAGCGGTCATCACCATCGGAGATCAGGCATGAATGACCACAAGAAGTCGAACGCGATGCCTCGGCGTCAATTCGTCGCATTCTCCGGCGCCATTGGTGCCGCCACGCTCTTGACCGGTACGGGAGCGACCGAGAGCGCCGCTGCGACAACGGACCCGGGACCCGGCGAGCCCACGTACGGATCGTGCCCGACACCGCCTCCCGGTGGCGGCGCAAACCCCTGCCCACCTGCTCAGATGCAGCCGCTCTGCGGAAAGCCCACCGACGACGACCCACTCTGGCACGACGTCCGGTACTGCACGAACGGGACGGTCCCGCCGCCTCCGCAGCCCAAGCCCGACTGCCTGCGGGCAACCCCGAATTACGTCGTGCTGCACGGCAAGCCGGAGAACCAGCACAACTATCTGCTGCTCCCCAGCTGCCGGATCACGGGTATCGAGTGCCCGTTTCTTGAGAACCCCGCGTCGGCGAACTACTGGAACGACGCATGGCAGAACGCGAGGAGCGGCGGAAGCGTCCCCGTGCAATACGCCGATATCGGGCTGGGGATCAACTCGCAGGACGCCCGGCACTTCCATCAGTTGCACATTCACATGGCCGGCGTCCGGCCGAGCACGCAGAGGCGGCTGCAGGAACTTGAATCCATGGGCCGCATGGCCACCCAGCCCGCACATTGGGCCGACCCGGCCAACCAGGCATCCGTCTCGGGCCCGCCGGGTGCGGGGGACCGCACGTACCGCATTCTCAGGCTGCCGAACCTCACGCAGAATCTCTTCGCGCTGCTGTCCTCGAATGTGGTGGTGCCGAACGGGCTGAACATGGCGCATCAGACACTGATCGTGGTTCCGAAGATGACCGCCACCGGATTCGCCAATGCGTTCTACGTCCTCAACAGCGACACCTCGCTCCACGGCGGCACGAGCACGTGTGACTACTTGCTCGTGTACAAGTGATGCCGTCCCGGTACTCGTGTACGAGTGATGCCGTCCCGGTGAAGGCCGCTGTCAGACCTCGTTGCGGTAGGCGCGAGGTCCGCGAACCCGCCGCAATCGCCGGCTACGGCCTGTCCGTCGGCACCCGGGAGAGACGAGGCTGAAAAGACCCGCCGCGAAAAGACTCACTGGCGGGCACCGCCCGACCGTTCGCGGCCTTCCCGCCACGGGCGCCGCCACCGGCAGCCGCCCTGCCCTGCAGGGTCGCGGCGGGCGTCCGGCCTCGGACCGGACGGGGCTACGAGACGCCCCTCACATCCCCGGCAAACACATGGCTCCCATATTCACTGGACGCATGTTTTCTGTGTGCTAGGGTGACCGCCATGCTTATCGAGGTCGACAGACTGTAGCCGCGCCAGGCATTCATCACGCCACCGGCCTGCGCTCCTGAGGACGCGGCATCCCAGTTCCACGCTTGAGTCGGAGTTGCGTGGCAACGTGGCGTTTTCTTCGGCCGCCATTCCCCGCATTCCTTCATCGCCCCTTTCGCCTTTCTGCGTTCCCCTCGGAGCTTGACGTCTCCGGACGTTTCGGCTCGGAACGCTTTCGGCTCGGGGCTCCTTGGCATGCGGCGGATCCTGACGGCCTCGGCACCGCGCGATGCGGACAGCGACGGTAATTCCCGGATCGCCTCCGCACAGCGGTGGGTGTGGCGTTGCCGCACTCACCTGAGCAAACGAACAATCCCTTCTCAAGATGGCATGTATAAAAGTCATGACCCACCACCAGCACGCCAATGGTTCACGCGTTCGCGCACGTCGGTCCGACGTCCCGCTCGCCAATCCCCCGCCGGGCACTCGCATGGCATCGATCCGAGACCACCTGACCGCCATGGGCGTCCCCCGGTTCCGCTACAGCCAACTCGTCACCGCCATACGCCGTGGCGAGACGGACACCTTCGAATCCGTCCACGAACTACCCGCTGACCTGCGGCGCAGCCTCACCGAACGGTTCGGGCCGCGGCTGCTGCCCATCGTTGCGGTCTCCTGCCAGTCCGCGGAGCAGGTGGAGAAGGTCGTCTTCGAGTCGGATCCAGGAACGCGATTCGAAACCGTTCTCTCCCGCTACCGGGCCGGCTGGTCCTCGATCTGCGTGTCGTCCCAGGCCGGCTGCGGACTGGGGTGCACCTTCTGCGCGACCGGTGCCGCCGGCCTCGCCAGGAATCTGACGCCCGACGAGATCTACGCCCAGGTCGTGCACCCACGCTGGCGCCAGCACGACAACGCACTGCCGGACAGTGTGGCGTTCATGGGCATGGGCGAGGCACTGGCCAACCCGCATGTGTTCGATGCACTCACGCTGCTCTCGGACCGCGGTTTCGGCGATATCTCACCACGCCGGATCACCGTGTCCACCGTGGGCTTCGCCCCGAACCTCCGCACGCTCACCAAGGAGCACCCGCAGGTCACGATCACCTTGTCCGTGCACTCGCCGTTCAGTGACGAGCGGGCCCGGCTGATCCCGCTGGAACGGCGCTTCCCCCTGGGTGACAACCTGGCGATCCTGGACGAGCACGTGGCCGTCGCCCGCCGCAAGATCTATCTCGCCTACCTGCTCATCGCCGGAGTCAACGACAGCCAAGACCATTTGCACCGCCTCGCCAAAATCGTGACCGCGCGCTCAAGGCCCGAGCTGTTCCACGTGAGCGTGATTCGCTACAACAAGGCGGTGGGAGCGGACCCTGACTTCCACGCACCGTCGTCGCCGCAGGTCAACCGCTTCGTCGCCGGTCTGCGCGCACTCGGTGTGCACGCCACCAGACGACGTCAGTTCGGCTCGTCCATAGATGCCGCCTGTGGCCAACTGCACGCCCGCTACGTCGCTTCCACCGCGTCCGGTGGTGTCGCCTCCACCGCGTCCGGCGATCCCGAGGTCGATCAGCGGCCGACAGCTTCCGCAGAGCACCGGCTGCTACGCGTCGTACCATCCGACCGGCAAGAGACCCGACCGACTGCGCCTGAGTGCGGTCCAAGGGCGGAAAACCACAGGTGACACACCTGACCCGGGCCCTGGCCGTCCGATGGCCACCGGGACCGGTTCAGTTCACGGACCGCGGACAACGGGGCGGCGAGACGACCGCCCCATGCTCCCCACCTCGAAAAAAGGACGAAAGACCCATGAACACCACACCTGACCAGACGCAGCACACGGCCCCGCCCGTGCCCTTCGACCCCGAACTCGCCGACACGCTGGAGAAACTGGGTCTGTCACAGTCGAACGTACCGATGTCGCACGAGGACATCCCCCAGTGGCGCACACACGTGGCAGCGGCGGACCCGTCCCTCGACGAACTGCGCGACCAGGGCAGGTTCGAGGTCCGGGAACTTCTGGTGCCCGGACCGGAGGGGGCACCGGACATCACCCTGCTCGTCGCACGCCCTGCCGGTCTGCATCAACAGGCGCCCGTTCTGTACCACATGCACGGCGGCGGCATGATCAGCGGAACGCAGCGCACCGGCGTGCAGCCGATCCTCCAGGAGTGGGCCGAACCCCTCGAAATGGTCGTCGTGTCCGTCGGCTACCGGCTCGCTCCTGAACACCCCTACCCCGCGGCGATCGAGGACTGCCATGCCGGGCTCAGGTGGGTCGCGGAGCACGCCGACACCATCGGCGCGGACCCGCAGCGCATCATCATCGCAGGCGGCAGTGCTGGTGGTGGTCTCACCGCGGCCCTGGCCCACATGGCCCGTGACCGGCAGGGTCCCGGCATCCTCGGCCATCTGATGATGTGCCCGATGCTCGACGACCACAACAACACTCATTCGGCCATACAGATGACCGGCCTGGGTGTGTGGGACCGCCATGCCAACGAACTGGGCTGGACGGCCCACCTCGGCGGGAACCAGCGCAGCCCGGAGGTCTCCTGCTACGGCGCTGCCGCCCGCGCGACGGACCTGTCCGGGCTGCCGCCCGCCTACCTCGACGTCGGTGCCGCGGAGACCTACCGCGACGAAGGCATTCAGTACGCGACGCGTATCTGGCAGGCGGGCGGCGACGCCGAGCTGCACGTCTGGGCAGGTGGATTCCACGGCTTCGATCAAATGGCACCGCACGCCGGTCTCTCCAGAGACGCCCGCCGGGCCCGTTTCCGCTGGCTCTGCCGACTGCTCAGCCGCTGAGCCGGTGAGCCTATGGGGCCGTTCAACCCAATAGGCCGCCTGGCTCAGGCTGCCGGTGAGCCGTACCGTGGCGTGGCCGCCACGGTACGGCTCACCGGCGTTGTCCGGGCCGACTGCGTCAACGGACAGGGGCGTGCTGGGCCTTGAGGTAATCGATCAGAATGTCGAGGACCGCTTCGAGGTGGGTGGTGGTGCCGGTCGACCGGAGCATCTGGACACCGCCCTGGATTCCGCCGACGAACGCGGCGGCGGCCCGGTCGGCGTCGATCACGGCGTCGATGAGGCCGCCGGCCTGCATCGTGGTGATGCCCTGGCGGATGAGCTGCTGCCAGCGGGTGAGCAGGGACTCGGCCACCTCCGCCGCGCCCGGGGTGCTGCCGACCTGGTCCATCAGGGTCGCGAGCGGACAGCGCGCGCCCTGGGCCCGGTAGCGCGCGACCACCGCGTCCCGCCAGCCGGCCCAGGCCGGCCAGGAGGTGAGCGCGTCTATGTGCGGCTGCTGGTCGGAGATGACCCGTCCGGCCTCGAAACGGGCGACGGCGAGCAGGAGTTCCTCCTTGCCGCCGGGAAAGTAGTGGAACAGCTGCCCCTTGCTGGTGCCGGTGACCTCCCTGATGTCGTCGAGCGTCACGTTCCCCGGCTCGTCGCTTCTCAGATGTGCCGACGCCCCCTCGATGATCCGCTGCCGGGTTGCGCGGCCTTTCGCCGTCAGTGCCATGCGCTCAGAGTACCCAGCCATGGGACGGTGCCTGGTCCACACGTATCTACCGTGGCATGCCCGGATTTTTTCTGTTCGCTTCCTGTTCCCCCGGTCAGGTTTGCCGCAATTCTTGGACTTGCCGGTCCAGAAATTGCGCCCTACGATCGCAGTCGTGACGCGGCGGCCCGCCGGTGGCGACACTCCCTCACGTTCGCATTCATCTTCACATATGCAAACAGATTTCCCGGGGAAAGATACTCCCCTCCGCATTGACCGCCGGTCACCGGGCGGGCGTATCGACAGAAAGAGGTGTGCGCCATGCGCGCTGTGGTGATGCAGGAGCTGGGCGGCCCGGAAGTGCTGCAGGTGCAGGAATGGCCCGACCCCGAGCCCGGACCTCGCGAACTGCTCGTCGACATCGAATTCGCCGGCATCAACTTCATGGACACCGGCTCACGGGTCGGATTCGGACTGCCCAGCGGTGTCCCGTTCATCCCCGGGGTGGAGGGTGCCGGCCGGGTCACCGCGCTCGGCGAAGGGGTCAGCGGCTTCGCCGTCGGTGACCGGGTGGCCTGGGTCTCGGTCTACGGCAGCTATGCCGAGAAGATCGCGGTCCCCGCCGACCAGGTGGTCCCGGTGCCGGACGACATCCCGAGCGATGTCGCCGCCGCGACGATGATGCAGGGACTGACCGCGCACCACTTCGTCACCGAGTCGGCACCGCTGGCCGAGGGCGACACCGCGCTCGTGCACTCCGCCGCCGGCGGTGTGGGGCGTACGGTCGTCCAGTTGCTGAAGCTGCGCGGCGTGCGGGTGATCGGTCTGGTGTCCCGTGCGGAGAAGGTCGCGACGGCGAAGGCGGCGGGCGCTGACGAGGTCCTCGTCTCCTCCGACGGCGACTTCGTGGACCGGGTCAAGGACCTGACCGGCGGCGAAGGGGTGCAGGCGGTCTTCGACGGCGGGGGCGCCAGCACGTTCTGGCCGTCGATCGAGGTGCTGGGACGGGTCGGCACACTCGTCTACTACGGTCCGCTGATCGGTGACATCCCCACGGTGCGGATGTTCGACCTGCCGAGAAGCATCAAGATCACCTATGCGGTGTACGCCGACCACGTTCACAGTCGGGAACTGCTGTTGAAACACACCGGTGACCTGTTCCAGAAGATCCGCGAAGGCGGGCTGCGGATCGACATCACCGGACGCTATGCGCTGGACGCGGCCGAGCAGGCCCACATCGACATCGAATCACGGCGCACGTCCGGCAAGCTGTTGCTCGACCCGGCTCGCTGAGCCGGACCCGTACGGACCGGCCCGGCACCCACTGACCAGCCGCAAACCGGTGTCGTGGTCGGGGCCGGCCACGGCGCCCCCACCCTCACACGACCTGCTGCCGCCCCGCCCGACGCCCAGGGAGAGCTGTTCCCGTCTCCGGCCTGCCGGTTCCGGTCTCCGGCCGACCGTTTCCAGTTCCCGGCCGACCGTTTCCAGTTCCCGGCCGGCCGGGTTCAGCACCGTCCGGCCGGATTCATCGCCACCCGGCCGGGTTCAGCGCCGTCCGGCCAGAAAGCCGGCGCACAGCCGGTTGAACAGCTCGGGGCGTTCGTACTGGGCCCAGTGTCCGGTTCTGGCAAGCAGATACAGGTCGCAGGAGGGCATCCGGTCGGCGAGCATCCGGCCGCCGGCGGGCCGGTTCACCTTGTCCGCCGCGCCCCAGACGACGAGCGTGGGCACGGCCAGGCGGACGAGGCGCTGGTCACGGGTGAGGTCCATTTTCCAGAGGGTGCGCAGGGCGCCCCGGCCGGCGGGACGGCGCAGCGGCGGTGCGGCGACGATCTCGGGGTCGAGGCTGGCCCGATAGCGGTCCTCGATGGCGGAGTCGGGGATGCCGTCGCCGTCGAAGACCAGGTAGTGGCGGATGAACTCCTCCAGCTTGCGTCGCGAGGGACCGTCGCCGGTGTAGTAGTTCAGCAGGCGGTTGACGCCGGGGGTGGGCAGGGCGCGGGTGGTGCCGATGCCGCCGGGGGCCGCCAGGACCATGCGGTCGACCCGGTCGGGGGTGTCCAGGGCCAGGCGCAGGGCGCAGGCTCCGCCGTAGGAATGGCCGACCAGATGTGCTTTGTCCAGGCCCAGTTCGTCCAGCAGGGCGCGGATGCCGTCCGCGAGGTGTCCGAAGGGGTCGGTGCGGTCGACGCCCTTGGTGCTGCGGCCGTAGCCGGGCAGGTCGGGCACGATGACCCGGTGGTCCTTCGCCAACTCCGCGATGTTGCGGACGTAGCTGGAGACACCGTCGGTGCCGGGACCGCCGCCGTGCAGCAACAGCACCGCCGGACCGTCCCCCGCCTCGGTGACGAAGATCTTCTGCCGGCCCGTGTCGTACGTCGCCTCTCGCATGGCCGGCGGGGCGGTGGGTGCGGTCATCGCGGTGTTCCTCACTGGGCGGCGTTCGCGGCGGGCGACGCACATGCCTGTCGAGCACATCGGTCCTGGACCGGGCCAGGCTAGTCGATGCCGATCCGGTGGCACGGCGCCGCCCCGGGCCACGGGTTCGGCAGCGTGACGTATGCCATCCGATGACCTACAACTGCGGCCCGACCAGGCACGACGCAGAAATGACACAGGACCGCCCGACAGGCGAACGACGGACGTCCGGCCCCGGAAGCGACGGCAGGACTGTGGGACGTCCTGCTGATACGTGTGCCGGGCGAGACACTCTCATGCCGGTGTCCGTACTGCCTCACACCCCGCGGCGTACGGCGGGATCAGATACGACGGGATCAGATCTGCGGGCCGCGGGCTGCCGGCCGCCGAGCCTGACCCCGCCCACCGGGTGCCGCCTGCTCCAGCCGGCTGCCGTGCTCCGCCCACCGGGCCGCGTCGCTCAGGGGCGCTGTGCGGCTTGGTGCTGTTGAACGTGGTGGCGGCTGAACAGGCATCGGCGGTGGCGGTGATCGTGACGTCTGGCACGGCGTCGGTCAAGGCTATCGCTCTTGGTCAGCGGCGAGGCGATACGGCAAGCGGAGACTGAGGTCGCGCCGGCGATGCTGCGGCCGTGGGCAGCATGCTCGCGGCCGCAGCGGTCTCCGTCGGGCTTCTTGACTCATTGGTGCGGGATACCTGTCGCCGGACAGCGGGCATGCCGAGGTGAACGTATTTCCTCTGAACTTCTTCCCGATCTTGGTTGAGCTCAGACGCGGTGGGCGCCGCCACCCCGTCGGACCGGAGGCGGCATGATGGTGCCCCCCGCACTCGTTTCCCGGAGGGGAAGACATGTCCGTCGCACCGGCACCGGAAAACCTCCCGGCCTCGGCCGCGATCCTGCTCGTCGAGGACGACGAGGTGATCCGCAGATCCGTCACGCTCGCGCTGGAACGGTACGGCTACCGGGTGGCCTCGGCGGGCGACGGACTGACCGGGCTGGAACGTTTCCGGGAAGGCGGGCACGACGTACTGCTCTTGGACGTGATGCTGCCCGGCCTGGACGGCATCGGGCTGTGCCGGCGGATCCGGGAGACCAGCACGGTCCCCGTCCTCATGATGTCCGCGCGCGGCGACGCGCTGGACGTGGTCTCGGGCCTGGAGGCCGGGGCCGACGACTACGTGGTCAAGCCCGTGGACACCGCCGTGCTGGTGGCCAGGATCCGCTCGCTGCTGCGGCGCGTCACCTTCGGCGGGGCCGGTGCCCCGGCGGACCCGGGCACCCGCGACACCACCAGACTGGTCTTCGGCGATCTGGCCGTCGACACCGCCGGCCTTGAGGTGTTCCGGGGCGGTGAGCCGGTCGCGCTGGCCCCCACCGAACTGCGGCTGCTGCTGGAGTTCGCCGCGAACCCGGGGGTCGTCCTCGACCGGCAGACACTGCTGCGCACCGTGTGGGACTACGGCTGGGACGGCGACACCAGAGTGGTCGATCTGTGTGTGCAGCGGCTGCGGAAGAAGATCGGCGCCGACCGGATCGAGACGGTCCGCGGCTTCGGCTACAAGCTGCGACGGCTCTGACATGCCGACCGCCCCCACGCCGCCCGCCAGACGAGCACGGCACGCCACTCGCGTACTGCACGCCCTCCGCGCACCGCTCGCTCCTCGTGCGCTGCCCGCCGCCCGTACCTTCCTCTCCGCCCGTGCGCTGCCCGCCGCCCGCGCCCTGCTCAACTGGCGTTCACTGCGCTGGAAGATCGCCCTGCTGGTGGCCGCGGCCTCGGGTGCGGTGGCGCTCACCGTCGGTCTGCTGGTCCACCGCAGCACCCTGGACCGCTCCATGAACGACGGCGCGGCGAAGGCGCTGACCGTCCTGTCCCACTCCGTGGAGGCGTACGGGCGGGACGGGACGACGTCCGCCGGCGACGTGCCGGATCCGGGCTCGATGCCGGACGCACTGCGGCACCGGCTTAAGGACCGGCCGAAGTCGACCGGCGGCGCCGCCACCTGGTACGACGGCGATCCGGTGCACCCCAGCATGTGGGCGGCGCAGACCTACCGGGGCAAGCCGTTCGCGGTGAGCGTGGACATGACCTCCGATCTGCTCACCCGGCGCGCGCTCGACCGGCACATGTGGAAGTACTCGCTGGCCGTGCTGGCCGTCGTCGTACCGGTGTCGGCACTCGCCGCCGAGTTGCCCAACCGCAGGCTGCGGCGGGTGGCGCGGACCGCGCGCCGGATCTCGGCCGGGGACCTCGCCGCACGGACCGCGGCCGGCGGCGCGGGAGACGAGATCGGCGCCATCGCGGTCACCGTGGACTCGATGGCGGACAGCCTGCACGAACGGCTGCGGGCCGAGCAGCGGTTCACCGCCGATGTCGCCCACGAGCTGCGCACCCCGCTGATGGGGCTGGTCACCGCGAGCGGGCTGCTGCCCCCGGGCGAGGCGACCGATCTGGTCCAGGACCGGGTGTCGGTACTGCGGAACCTGGTCGAAGAACTGCTGGAGATAGCCCGGCTCGACGCGGGTGCCGAGACCGCCGACGCGCGCCCGGTGCCGCTGGCCGCGGTGGTCCGGGACTCGCTGGCCCGCACCGGCCTTGAGGCACGGTTCACCGCGCACGGGGAGCCGCGGGCCGAGACCGATCCGCGCCGCCTGGACCGGATCGTCGCCAACCTGGTCGCCAACGCCCACCAGCACGGCCGTACGCCCGTCGAGGTCGAGGTGGCGGGCACGACGGTGACCGTACGCGACCACGGTCCCGGTTTCCCCGCACACCTGCTGGCCCACGGCCCGCAGCGCTTTCGCACCGGGACGGCCGAACGCGGCCGGGGACACGGCCTGGGCCTGACCATCGCACTGGGCCAGGCCCAGGTCATCGGTGCCCGGCTGGACTTCGCCAACGCGCCCGACGGAGGGGCCGTGGCCGTACTGCGGCTCCCCGCGGCTTCCTGAGCATTCCCGCCGGCCTCCGGCATCCGCCAACCTCCGGCCGCCCTCCGCCAACCTCCGGCCTCCGTCCGCCACCCCGTCACCCCGCCACCCCGCCACCTGGCCACCTGGCCACCTGGCCACCTGGCCACCTGGCATCCGCGACCCGCCATCCCGCCGTTGATACAGGGCGGATACACAGCCGAGCGATGCGGGAGATCCGGTCACGGCCGTCCCGACATCCCCGCCGCGCAAGGTGGCCGGGGTGCGTGAAGGTCACGCACGTACCCGCAGGAGGTGCGTTCTCATGTGCCCGGTCACCGGTCCCGGCGAGCCCGAACCGCGTCCGGACCAGGCGTCGCCGTCCGGTCCCCCGTTCCGTGAGTCCCGAATGGGGCGGCTGCGCCCGTCGCGCCTGACCACCATGGGGGCCGTCGGCGTCGCGGCGCTGGCCACCCTGGTGGTGCTGGCCACCACGGAGGCGGGCGGCGGCCCTGCCGCCGGTCCGGCCCGGGCCGGGTCGCCTGCCTGGCCGGCGCAGGGGCAGGCCGCCGTCTTCGTCGAGGGCCTGGGGGCCCGCGGCGACCTCGGCTCCCACGGCGCGCAGGAGCCGGTACCCATCGCCAGCGTGACCAAGGTGATGACGGCGTACGTCATCCTGCGCGACCACCCGATACCCGAGGGCGGGCGCGGAGCCGGCATCACCGTCGATGCGCAGGCCGCGCAGGAGTCCAGCCTGGGTGCGGAGTCGACCGTGCAGATCGAGGCTGGACGACGGCTGAGCGAGCGTCAGGTGCTGGAGTTGATGCTGATTCCCTCCGGGGGCAACATCGCCCGGATGCTGGCCCGTTGGGACGCCGGTTCGGAGGATGTGTTCGTACGGAAGATGAACCGCGCCGCCCGCGATCTGGGCATGACGCAGACCACGTACACCGACCCCAGCGGCATCGCCCCCACGACGGTCAGCACCTCGAAGGACCAGTTGAAGCTGGCCCGGCAGGTCATGCGTGACGCGGTGTTCCGGTCCGTCGTCGCCGAGCGGGAGGCCACCGTGCCCGGGGTGCCCGGCACCCTCCGCAACACCAACACCCTGCTCGGCGAGGACGGTGTGATAGGTGTCAAGACCGGGTCCAGCACCCCGGCGGGCGGCAACCTGATGTGGGCGGCCAGCGCGCCGGACCGCACCGGACACGACTGGCTCGTCCTGGGCGTCGTTCTCCATCAGCGGGCCGGGGCCGGCTCCGAGCAGGGACTCGACGCCGCACTCTCGGCCAGCCGTTCGCTGATCGCGAGCGTACGCCAGTGGGTGGCGGCCACCGGACCGGCAGCCTCCCCACACCGGTCTTCGCCCGGTCTCTAGCATGGCCGGGCAGGCAGCCGAACCCTGGCGGGTGATGCCCGGCACCACCGGTTACGCATCACCCGCCGGGCTCGGCTGCCGACACGCAGACACTCGGCACGCGGACGCGTCGGCGCGTCGCACGTCGGCATTCAGTCGCACGTCGCACGTCGCACATCGGCATTCAGTCGCACGTCGGCATTCAATGGGTGCTGAGAATCTGCCGAGGGGCTGTCCGGCCGCGGGCAAGGTGCGGATCCAGGTGGTCCACACCTACAACTGACGTATCCACGTCCGCAGTCGTGGTTCGGCTGGGGCGAACCGGCCCATGGCCACCTCGTGGCACGCCTCCCGCCATCGGCGGGATCGTTGCATGGCCTGCGGCCACCATCTCGTCGCCGGTCCGCAACTCACGTTGGTCAACGGTGGCCGTGCCTGATCCATTTCCACGGCCTTTGGGCCGCCGCGCCGTGACACCATGGCGAAATCGCTCCCACGTTCCCGCTCTTGCGCTGATGTGCGACCTGAGTCATGCTCAAGGGCCCCCGGCATGAAGAATGACATGACTCGGGTGGAACAACGGGTCTGCCTCATCCGTACTATCTCTACGTCGGGCTGTCCGCTTCGAGTACTGCCATGGCCACTCGGATGCCGGCCCGGAGACACATGCGCCTGGCTGTTTTTCATGCCTGCGCCACAAGGGCTGGATGCCCAGTCCTGAAACGGAAGAAAGGTAACCCCATGTCGGAGAGCACGACGGCCGGCACCGGTCTGACGTCGCAGTACGCCGCCCAGGTGACCAGCGACCTCGCACACAACATCAAGGAACAGGACCGCATCAGCGCGGAGATCACCGCGTTGCAGGAGCGGTTGGAAGCCTTGCGGCGCGACCACTCCGTGCTGGTCAACGTGCAGGAGGTGCTGGGCGTTTCACCGGCGCCGGTGCAGCCCGAGTCCAAGCCTGAGACCAAGCCCGAGGCCGTCTCGGAGAGTGCCGCTGTGCCGGCTCCCCGCAAGAAGTCCTCCGGCAGGCCCGCCGCCGCGGGCAAGCCGGCGCGGGGAAAGAAGACCGGCAGCACCGGGGGCGGCAAGAAGACCGCCGAAACCCCTGTGAAGAAGGCCACGGAGACGAAGCCCGCGGAGACTCCGGCGACGAAGGCCGCGGAAACCTCCGCAAAGAAGACCGCGGAAACGCCCGCCAAGAAGACCGCGGAAACCTCCGCAAAGAAGCCCGCGGAAACGCCCGCCAAGAAGGCTGCGGATACCTCCGCCAAGAAGACCGCCGTCAAGGCCGCGGCTGCGAAGGGGGCTCAGCCCACGCTGGTGGAGCTGGTCCGCCGTCACCTCACCGCGCAGAATGAACCGCGTTCCGCGGCCGAGGTCACCTCCGCGCTCGCCACGGCTCACCCGGAGCGTGGCATCAAGCCCACCGTCGTGCGCACCACCCTCGAAGGACTCGTCGCCAAGAACGCGGCTCAGCGCAACAAGCAGGGCAGCTCCGTCTACTACACCGCCGCCGAACCGGTCGAGCGGACGGCCGCACCGGCCTCGGACGCCTAGCCGTCCGACCAGGCCGACCAAGCCGAGCAGGTCAAGTAGGCCGACCAGGACCTTGGTCCCCGTGAGGCGGCAGCGTGAGGTGGCCCGCTCGACGACCGAGCGGGGTCTCCCTCACCGGGCACGGCCGCGCCGAGGTGACGCGGCCGGACATCGTCGGTGGGTGACACCGACAACGGCGGTGAGCGGGCCGGGCACGTATTGATGGCGAGGCCGCGCGGTGGTGTGGTGCTGCTGCCCTCGCGTTCGCCTCTTTCGGGTGCACGGTCCGCAACAGGGCCTCTGCGTCGTGACGGCACCGGGCGAAAGCCCGGTGTCCCCGCCCACGTCACCGGCGTACACGAGTCCCGCGGACCGGACCCGCCGCGCCCCGCAGAGGATCGCGCACAGCCCGCAGAGGATCGCACGCGGCCCGCATCGGACCGCCGCCGGCGGCGGGAACGCCGGCTCCCCCGTGGCGGTCCGCAACCCGGTGTGCGTGCACAGCGCACGCGGACCGGTCAGGCGGGCACGATGTTGTGGTTGTAGCGGAAGAGGTTCGCCGGGTCGTAGTCCTTCTTCACCTGGGCGAGCCTGGCGTACCGCTCCGGTCCGTAGACGGCCCGCACGCCCTCGGCGTCGGTCGCCTCGTCCGGCGACAGGAAGTTCACCATGTTCCGCTCCGCGGCCCAGGGCGCCAGCCCGTCCACCACCTTGGCCAACTCCCCGCGCAGCACCTCCGCCTGATCGAGGCCGCCCGCCCCGAACCCAAACACGACGAACGGCACTCCTCGGGTCGGTACCGAGTTGGCGGCGGCGGGCTCGCGGTCGAACGCGCCGCCCAGCGCGCGGATCTCCACGTTCGCCAGCACGGACCCGGACTCCGCTCCCGTCAGCTCCACCAGCTTCCGCGCGGTCTCCTCGGTGAACTCAGTGAGGCAGACGCTGCGGTCGAAGTACGGCATCGGGTCGACCGGGTCGAGGTGGATCTCGCCGATGGAGGTGTAGGGCTTCTCCGCCACCAGGTCGAGCAGGGCCGGCGCCGCCGCCCGCAGCGGGGCGATCAGCTTCTCGCCCTCGGCGGCCGAGCCCAGGTAGCCGATCCGCAGGTGCACCACGAACGCACCGCGCAGCGGCTCCGGCAGCACGGGCAGGTCGGGCAACCGCTGGATGCCGATGGAGGAGGTCATCTCCTCGCCCACGGTCGGCAGCCAGTCGGACCACGCGCTGAGCACCTCGGCCAGGTGCTCACCCGGGAAGTAGACGGCGCCGCCGTAGAAGCGCGTCACCGGGAACACGTCGAACTCGATCTCGGTGACGACACCGAAGTTGCCCTTGCCTCCCAGCAGCGCCCAGTACAGGTCCGGTTCGCTGTCGGGGGTGACGTGACGCAGTTCACCGTCCGCGGTCACCACGTTCAGGCGGCGCACGTGGTCGGCCGCGTAGCCCAGCGTCCGGCCCAGCAGCGGGCTCTGTCCGCCGCCAAGCGTGTACCCGACGACGCCGACGTTCGGTGCGGACCCGACGATCGCCGCCAGACCGTACTCGGCCGTGCGGGGCAGCACCTCGCTCCAGCGCACTCCGGCCTCCGCCCGGACCGTCCGCGCCTGAGCGTCGACGACGATGCCCTTCATCCGTTCCGTGGTGATCAGCAGCCCGTCGTGGGCCGGAGAGACGACCTGGTGGGCGGCGGCCTTCACGGCGATCGGCAGGCCGTACCGGTCGGCGAACCGGACAGCCGCGCGCACATCGCTGTCGTCGGCCGCGCCGACCACGACCGCCGGCCGGAAGCCGGTGTTCAGGTTGTACGTGGCACATTCCACGTCGTATCCATCGGATTCCGGCGTCAGCACCGGCCCGTTCACGGCTTCACGGAGAGCAGCTATGTCCTCCGGCTGAAGGCTCGTCCCGGCATGACTTGAAAGATGTGCACTCATTTAGATCTCACAACCTGGCTCACGGCGCGCGGAGCACCCCGTACATGAACATTCCGGCGTCGCACAGCACAGAGCAGATAAGCAGACGAGCAGATACGGGCGACGGAATCCGATCGATGGTGAAACGTATGTGACAGGTGCTGAGGTTCACTGTTCCGCGCACCGAACCGCAGCCGTCCTGAGCCGGGGGCCGCGGCCGGGCGTCGGCTCCGTCCCGCGGCCGGGCGTCCATCCGCGGACCGAGCACCGGACACCGGCGGTGTCACGCCCGTACGCGGACGCCGCCGTCCCACCTGGCGGGAGAACCGGAGAATGGTGTGGAGCGGCCGCTGTCCCACAACCAACCGGAGCACGGAGCACGGGAGCACGAAGCACCGGAGAGAACGGGCTCCGGGCCCGTACGGCGGCGTCGAGAAGACCCAGAGAGAGCGGCCCACATGCGTGTGCATTTCATCGTTCACGAGTCCTTCGAGGCACCCGGAGCCATCGAGCAGTGGGCCGTCGACCGGCGCCACACCGTCACCAGCACCCGGCTGTACGCGGGCGAACGGCTCCCTGCGGGGCCCGACGGCATCGACCTCCTCGTCGTGATGGGCGGCCCTCAGTCCCCCGCCACTACCACGGCGGAGTGCCCGTATTTCGACGCGGCGGCGGAGCTGGCGCTGATCGTCTCCTGCGCGGCCGCGGGCAAGGCCGTCCTCGGGGTCTGTCTCGGCGCGCAGTTGCTCGGCGAGGCACTGGGCGCCCCGTGCGAGCGCAGCCCGGAGCCGGAGGTCGGCGCGTTCCCCGTCACGCTCACCGAGGCCGGCCGGAGCCATCCGCTGTTCGACGGTTTCGAGGAGACGTTCGAGGTCGAGCACTGGCACGGTGACATGCCGGGGCTGACCGCCGATGCGACCGTCCTGGCCACGAGCGAGGGCTGCCCCCGGCAGATCGTCGCCTACGGCAGGCTGCTGTACGGGTTCCAGTGCCATCTGGAGTTGGACCGGGGTTTGATCGACGCGCTCATCGAGTCCGCGGGGCCGGAACTCGCCGCCCTCCGGCACCACCCGTTCGTCCAGGAGCCCGAGTCACTGCGGCGCACTGACCATCGTGCGATGAACCAGCGGCTGGCCGTTCTCCTCGACCGGATCGCCGCGGAGTACACGGCAGCGTGATGCCGGCAGGTGTCTCGCGTGCACCAGGTGTCCCAGCCACTCCAGGCGCCCCGGTCACCCCAGGCGCCCCAGGCGTCTTCCGCATATGTGTCCACCGCCGGTCCCGTCGGCCCCGCCGGTCCCGCCTCGTCCCAGCCCTTCCGAGCCCGTCCCAGCCCTGCCGACACATGAAACATGTCACTCCGACACTGTGATATCCGTCCAGTGTGTGATTCCTTCCACTTTCCGGATGACGTGAGCCATGTCGGGCGTCTACTCTGCTTGGCGGTGGTCGGGCGGAGCCGTGAGAAGCGCGCTGAGCAGTGCCGACGTGGTCGGACCGAGCTGGTTCGGCGGTGAAGGGAGCGGGACGGTGGAGTCACTCGGCGGAGCCATGATCGGCCGTGAGAGTGAGCGGGAAACGCTGTCCGCGTTCGTCAACAGCTCCAGCGGACAGGCCCTGACCCTGCGGGGCGAGACGGGTGTGGGCAAGACCGCCCTGCTCGATCACGTCGCCCGGCTCGCGGCGCGGGAGGGCCACCGGGTGATCCGGGCCGCCGGGGTCGAGGCGGAGTCGGATCTGCCGTTCGCCGGTCTGCACCAGTTCCTGTACCCGCTGCTCTCGCACATCGACCGGCTGGACGAGGCGACCCGCGCGACGTTCGACGTCGTCTTCAGAGGCAGTGAGGACAAACCCCCGTCGGTGATGGCCCTCGCCATCGCGGTCCTCGATCTGCTGTCGCTCGCCGCCTCGCAGCAGCCGCTCCTGCTGCTGGTCGACGACGGCCAGTGGCTCGACACCTCCAGCGCCGAGGTGTGCGGATTCGCGGGACGCAGGCTCGCCGGCAGTTCGGTGAAGTTCGTCATCGGACTGCGCTCCGACATCCCGTCCCGGTTCGACACGGCCGCCCTGCCGGAGCTGCAGGTGCCGCCGCTGTCCGAACCCGATGCACAACAGCTGCTGGACACGTATCACCCCGGGCTGGAACCGCAGCTCCGCCGCGTCGTCCTGGACGAGGCCCAGGGCAACCCACTGGCCCTGCTGGAGCTGCCTCCCTTTCTGAGCGGGGGCCGGGCCGGACGCGGTACCGAGGAGTCGTCCGGGTACCGGGGTGTCCCGCTGCCCCGCCGGCTCCAGCACGTCTACGGAACGCGTATCAAGGACCTGAGCGCCACCGTGCGCGCGGAACTGCTGCGCGGCGCCCTGGACGGTGTCGAGGCGGGCAAGGGAAGCGGCCGGATCGGCGGCGGCACCCGGTACCGCATGACCGACGCGGACGAGGCGGCCTTCGTCGGCCTCCTGGACATCGACCCGCTCAGCGGCGACTTCGTCTTCCGCCACCCCCTGGTGCGGTCGACCGTCGTCCAACTGGCGACCCCCAACGAGCGGCGCGCGGCGCACGCGGCCCTCGCGCAGGTGCACCAGGACGACATCGAGCGGCACGCCACCCACCTGGCGGCCTCGACGGTGGACCCCGACGAGCGGGTCGCGGCCACGCTGGAGGCGGCTGCGGACTCCGCGATCCGGCGGGGTGGCGCACTGGCGGCCATGGCCTGGCTGACCCGTGCCGCGGAGCTGAGCGAGCACCGCGAGGACCGGTCGCGGCGCCTGGGTGACGCGGCCTTCATCGCCGGGCACGCGGCTCTCCTGGAGCAGGCTCAGCGCCTGGTCCACTCCGACGTCGCACCCGGCAGAAACGAATCTCCTTCCTCGGTGGTGACCGCCGCCTACCTGGCGCTGTACCAGGACGGCGACGTACGGTCCTCGCGCCGCCAGGTCATGGCGGCGATCGAGACCATGCGGGCGAACGGGGTCGAGGGGCCGGACGAGATCCTGACCCGCCTGGTGAACCTGCTGCTCGCCATCTGCCAGTACGCGAGCGATCAGACGTCCTGGCAGGAGGCCCGCGAACTCCTCCGATCGCTGGGCGACCTGGTTCCGCCGAGATCACTGGTCTACCGCGACGCCTGGAGCGACGTGGTGCGTCACGGCACCGGCGTGCACGAGCAGGTCGAACGCGCCCTGGCGGGCCTCCCGAACCTCGAACCGTGGGACGTCACACGCCTGGGTGTCGCGGCGTACCACGTCGACGTGCTGAACCATTACCGTCCCTATCTCCAGCGCACCGTGGACCGCGAGGTCGAGACCGGGGCGATGTCGAGCGGCATGACCATGCTGCACCTGATCATGCTCGATCAGATGACCGTCGGTGAATGGGACGCGGCCGAACGCACGGGCCGACGCGGGCTGGAACTGGCGACCACACACCAGCACGCGCTGTTCGCCCACCACAGCCGTGCCTATCTGGCCCTGCTCGCCGCCATGCGCGGCGAGACGGACCGCGCGCGCGAACTGCAGGCCGCCGTCGACGCCTGGGCACGCCCCCGCGGCGTCGGCTTCCTCACCCAGATCGCCGACGCGGTCGGTACGACCGCGGCGCTGAGCGAGGGCGACTACGAAACCGCCTACCTGTACGCCATCGGCATCACGCCCCCCGGCTCGTTCGAGCCCTACGCCCACCAGGCCTCACGCACCCTGCTCGACCTGGTGGAGGCGGCGGTGCACACGGGCCGCGCGGAGCACGCCCGCCGGCACGCGCTGGCCGCGCAGGAAGCCGGACTGCCCGGCATCTCGCCCCGGCTGGCCCTGATCACCTACGGGGCGCTGGCGATGACGGCGGCGGAGGACAAGGAGGCCGCCGAGATGTACGAGCGGGTCGAAGCCCTCTCGGCCGAGGCCGGGTTCCCGTTCGAACTGGCGCGGATCCGGCTCGCCCACGGCATCCGGATCCGGCACTCGCAGGGTCCCAAGGCCGCCCGTCAGGTACTGACCCGCGCGGCCGAGTCCTTCGAACGGCTCGGCGCCGCGGCCTGGGGCCGGCGGGCCCGTGCCGAGCTGGGGGCCTCCGGCATGTCCGCCCCCGCCTCCTCCGCCCACCTGGCCTCGCTGACCTGGCAGGAGCACCGGATCGCCGATCTCGCCGCAAGTGGCCTGACCAACAAGGAGATCGGCGAGCGAATGCACCTGTCCCCGCGCACGGTCAGCTCCCATCTGTACCGGGTGTTTCCCAAACTGGGCATCGCCTCGCGCGCGGCGCTGCGCGACGCGTTGGGCACGACGTCCGCAGACCGGGAAGCGTGAAACCCCACGACCGGGAAGCGAGGAAACCGCCACGGCCGGGAGGCCGGAACCCCGGCGACCGGCAAGCGTGAAACCCCCGCGGCCGGGAAGCAAGAAACCTCCGCGACCGCGAGCGCGGCCCAGGGTCGGGCCGGACGTCGTTCGGCGGGTTCAGCTCGTCGGGCGCCGGGCCGCCACGAGGACGGGGCCGCCCGGAACCGTGGGAAAGGTCCGCGCTTCGCGCAGGCCGAGCGATTCGAGGACCTCGGTCATCCGCGCCGTGTCGTAGGAGTTGCCGCCGTTGCGCACCGCGAGCCACTGGCCCACCGACCGGCGCAGCGCGTCACCGGCGGCCGGGTTGGTGCCCACCACGAGCCATCCACCCGGCACCAGGGCCGATGCGAGGCGGGGCAGGGCGGACCGCAACGCCTCCTCGGACAGGAAGGGGGCCGGCAGCCAGACGAGCGCGTAGGTGTCGCGTTCCGGCACGTCCGCCGCGTCCTGCCGCCGGAAGGTCACCCGGGCGGCCACCGCCGGATCCGCCCCGGCCAGTTCCTGCCGGGCCAGGCGCAGCGCCCGTTCCAGTACGTCGATGCCCGTCACCCGGGCGTGCGGCAAGGAGGTGGCCAGGGCCTGGGCGAGCAGCCCCACACCGGTGCCCACGTCGAGGACGCGGCTGTCCTCGGCGGCCAGCAGGTCCGCGGCGCCGGCGAGCTGAGGTACGACCTTGCCGGCCAGCGCGCGGCCGGTCCCGGCCGATGCACGGCCCTGGCCGAGCAGCACCTCGTCGGTCTGTGCCGCCCAGCCATCGTGCTGCTCACCGGCCGGCGAGGCGGCCGCGGCGGCGACCGCCTGACGCAGCGAGCTGAGCTTGGCCTCCACCGCGCTGCGGGCGTCGGCGCCCTCCCGCGGGCGCAGCGCGGGGTGCACGTCGAATCCGTCGCCGTTCCTGCTCAGCAGCCCGACGCTCGCCAGGACCGCGGCGCGCTGCGGATCGCCGGCGAGGACGACTTCGAGGGGTTCCGCGAGGGCCTGCCGCTGGGTACTCACCACCGCGGCCATGGCCCACACAGCGGCTTCCAGGACGGCGACGGGGTCTTCGCCAAGGCCCGGCAGGGGCAGGGCGTGATCCGGGGACGCGCCCCCGGATCCGGACACATTTGGCATGGGCACCCCTTGAACATGTATCTCGCAGTAGAAACATTGTGTGTGTCATGACTGTAGCCCGGCCGGCGGCTCGGGAGGGCCGGCAGGCCGTGCGTCCGAGCGTGACGATTCCCCTCCGGACAGGGGCAACGGCCGCGGCGTTTCCCCTCCGATCAGCGGCCACAGCCGCAACGGTGGGGCACCGCCCCGGGACGCACCGGCCGGGCTGCGCGGTGCCGTGAACCCCGGCCGAGTCCTCTTTCGTTGTGCCAGATGGAGACCCCCGCCGCCATGATGGTGATTGGCTGGTCATGGGCGGCGGGGCAGAAGTGGTCGTCCTCGCGTGCTTGCACGTGGGAGCGACCGCTGCGCACCGGCTGCCGCGAGCCGGCCACCAGGTGCGCAACGCCGTACCGGGGCACGCCGCCCACCGTACCGACCCGCCCGGGAACCTGGGCCCGCAGACCGGGGAGAACCGTATGAACCCGCAGGAAGACCAGTGCCCCCTCAAGGACGGGAGGGTGCTCCTGAGCCCCGCCTTCAAGGCGGACGCCCCCGCGCAGTACGCCAGGCTGCGGGCGCTCGGACCCATCCATCCGGCCGAGTTCCATCTCGGGTTGAAGGGCTGGGTGGTCGTCGGGCACGACCTGGCCCGGGAGGCGCTGACCCACCCGGCGCTGCTCAAGGACGACCGGCCCGCCGCCGACGCCCTGGCCGCCGCCGGATACGTACTGCACCAGCCCGGGGTGGGACTCGGCGCGCAGATGCTGGAGGCGGATCCGCCGGAGCACACGCGGCTGCGCCGGCTGGCCGCGGGGGCCATGACGCCGCGGCGTACGGCCGAACTCGCGCCGCGCATCCAGCAGATCGCGGACGACCTGATCGACGCCATGCCGCTCGCCGGTGAGATCGATCTCGTGGAGGCGTTCAACGCGCCGTTGCCGGTGGCCGTCATCGCCGAGTTGCTCGGCATCCCGGCCCAGCACCGGGAGGACTTCCGGCACTGGTCCAGCCACGCCCTTCAGGTCGCCTCGCCGGAGCACCGGCCGGCACTGGCCGGCCTGCACGGTCTGCTGCGCGGGCTGATCGCGGACAAGCGGCACTCCCCCGCGGACGACCTGCTCTCCGCCCTGGTGGCCGTCCGGGACGAGGACGACGGCCGGCTGTCGGAGGAGGAACTGGTCGGTACGGCCCTGATGCTGACCGTCGCGGGCCACGAGACCACCGTCAATCTCCTGGGCAATGCCACCCTCGCGCTGCTGCGCCACCCCGACCAGTTGCGGCTGCTGCGGGACAGTCCCGAGCTGTTGCCCGGCGCGGTGGAGGAGTTCCTGCGGTTCGACACGTCGGTCGAGCGGTCCACGAACCGCTTCGCGGCCGAGGACATCGAGCTGGGCGGGGTGCGGATCCCCCGGGGCGGCATCGTCGCCGTGGCGCTGGGCTCGGCCGGGCACGAGGCCCTGGAGGCGGGCGGAGAGGATCCCGCCGTGCTGGACGTCACGCGTCCGCACGCCCGTCATCTGGCCTTCGGCCACGGCATCCACTACTGCCTGGGTGCCCCGCTGGCCCGGCTGGAGGCGACCATCGCGTTGCGTACCCTGCTGGCCCGCGTGACCGAGCTGGAGCTGGCCGTCCCGGTGGACTCCCTCCGGTGGATCCCGTCCGGGATCATGCGGGGCGTGGTGTCGCTGCCGGTGCGCTACCGCATCGGCTGAGCGCGCTCCGGCGCGGGCGTGGGGCCGGCCGGCCGCACGCCCGGTGCGCCGGTGGCGGGCGCCAAGGACACCGAAGGGGTGGCGGTCCCGGACGGGACCGCCACCCCTTCCGGGTGAAACCGGCCGGTGGCACGGCAGCGTCCCGGTCCGCCCCCGTGCGGGTGCGGACCGGGACGCGACGCGTGGTCCTCAGACGGTCCGGGTCCGCAGCTGGCGGGCCTTCCAGCCCAGCAGCAGGGCCTGGACGATGAAGAACACGCCGCCGCCCGTGGCGTAGACGGCCAGCACGTCCAGCGACGGATCGTCGCCCCCGGCCTGGATGTTGTAGGCGATGCCGACGAGGACGGACAGGCCGCCCGCGATCAGCACCGGCCACTGCTTGCCCAGCTCCGGGCCGCGGCGCCGCAGCCCCACCACCACCTGGGCCGCGCCGGAGAGGATCGCCCAGGCACCGAACACGTGGAGCACCGGCGCCACTCCCCCGCCCCCGGCGATTCCGACGGCGATGGCGGCGAGGGTGCTGAGCACCCCGTTGAACGTGGTCACCTGGCGCTCCGAACCCGTCGGCAGGGCACGGCGGTCGATGAACGAGGAGACCGCGTCGATCAGCGGGTAGACGACCAGCAGGGTGATCGCCAGGGCGTCCACGCTCGCGTGGGCTTTGGCGAACACTGCGGCCCACGCGACGGCCAGGATGCCTCGGGACAGGTAGAGCCTCAGCAAGGAGGAGCGCTCACCGGCCGCAGAGGGCGGCGCGGGTGTCGCAGTGTTCGTGCTCATGGTGGTGGGGCCTTTCTGGGGTGACGGGCGTCGTGGGAAGGGTCAGTGCCGGGCGTCGTGCCGGGTGTCGCGGACGCACCGGAAGCTGTCGGCGGCGGCCGGGTCACCGTGGCCCTGGTAGCGGGACACCATCGGGTAGGCGCACAGGTCACGGGTGACCTGCTTGCCGGAGGAGTTCGTGAGCGTGGCGGTCAGCGTCTTCGGGGCCTTGCCGTGCTCGACCCAGGTCCGCAGGGCGCCGAGGTCGTCGGTCTGGCCGGTGAGGCCGCAGTGGGCCGTGCCCGGGGCGAGGAAGAGGCGGTAGAAGTCGTCGACCCGCTGGGCGCCGCCCATCGTCCGCTCGACCTGCTTGCGGTACTGCACCGTGCCCTGGGTGGGGATGAGCTGGTCGGCCTGGCCGTGCCAGGTGAGCAGCTTGCCACCGGACTTGCGGAAGGCCGACAGGTCCGGGTCGTCGGAGCCGATGACCTTGTCGTACTCGGCCTGGGACTGCTTGAACAGCTGGGTGAACTGGCTGTAGGTGATGGTCGAGACGTCGAAGGACGGCTGCTTCTTCAGCCAGGTCGACACCCAGGAGGCGGGGACGGGGAACGGGGCGCCCTTGGGGTTGCCGTCGGGGCCGGGCTGGGTGCCCGCCAGGTTCGGGAAGCCGAGCGCGGCGCCGATCGGCACGCCGGACCACAGCTTGGTGCCCGACGCGGTGCGCGGGCCGTCCCAGATCTTGCGGACCACGGCGGCGTCGGCCGCGGTGATGGTCACCTGCTTGCCGTTGCAGTCCAGCGTGGTGCCGATCAGCCTGCGCGGATCGAAGTCGCACCGGTTCGGGTTCTCGACCAGGCCGTCCTTGACGCCGTCGAGCGGGTCGCAGGCCTTGACCGCGGCGGCGTTGAACGCGTTGAACTCGCAGTCGGTCGGGTAGGTCTTCTCCTGGTTCATCACCACCTGCGGCCACAGGGTGGCGACCTCGAACTCGTCCCAGTTGATGCCGGGCGCGTTGGCGAGGATGCCGTCGTAGTCGTCGGGGTGGCGCTGGGCCTCCATGTAGCCCTGGCGGCCACCGGTCGAGCAGCCGTTGAAGTACGCGTAGGAGGCGGACCGGCCGTAGAAGCCGTCGATGACCTCCTTGGCGATCACCGCCGTCTCGTGCTCGGAGCGGGAGGCGAAGTTCTTCAGCAGCGCCATGTTGACCTGGCCCTTGCTGTTCAGCCCCCAGCTGGTGTCGAGGTAGGTGCCCACGCCGGCGTCGGTGGTCGCGGCGGCGTAGCCGTTCTTGACCGCGGCGGCGAGACCCGCGCCGTAGTCGCCGGCGGCGTAGGCGCTGCCGCCGACCGTCTGCAGGCGGCCGTTCCAGTCGTGCTGCGGCAGCCAGACCTTCATCTTGGCGTGGTCGCCCTGGCCCGGGTGGGTCAGCGTCACGGTCACGTCGCAGTAGGCGGGTACGTCGGGGATCTGCGCGCCGTCCAGCGGCGGGATGGCGGGCACATCCACCGTGCCGGCCGGGCGGCTGACCGCGGTCACGTTCTCCACCTTGGTGCCGGCCGGCGCCGCCACGTGCAGGGACGAGCAGGTGCGCGGAGCGGAGGCGGAGCTCCCGGTGTCCGCCGAGGCGGTCGGCAGGAACACCGCCCCGGCCAGCGGCACACCGGCCGCGAGGACGGTCAGAAGTCGTCTCATGACTTTCCTATCCAGAAGTAGGTGTCTGCCCGACCGCGGTTACACATGTGTGCACATGTCCTTGCCTCGGGCATCGGGAAGAGGATGACACGAACATGCATCACCGGTCAAGCAGGTTACGAAGGCGACTGGTGTGATCGGGCGAGTGCGCCGCGAACTCCACCGACGTCGACGTCACCTACTCTGGCCTGGGTCTCTCCCCGGCACATCAGTCAATTGACGGTCATCCGAAAACGCCGTACCAGGGCGGCCGCGCACAGGAGCGGCACTGCACCGACCCTGGCCGGGAGAGAGATCGGACCGGGCTCGCCCGCTGGAAGGAGCGGCTGGCCAGCGACGTAGGCAATGATCCAGAGACACATGCGTCTGCGGATCCGGCAGGCGCATGTCTGTCGGGTCTGCAGTCAGATGTCTGTCGGGCGGACCTGCTGATGACTGCAGAATGAGTTGAGCGGTGGTCCTGCGCTCGGCAATCTTGATCGGCAGGGTGTCCGGGGTGCCTGCTGATCTTGTTCGTGACGACCGGGGCAGCTGTCCGGTGACGTCGAGGACTCAGATCTCAGGGGTCCGCGGGCAGCGGGAGTGCGCTCCATGCCGTCACGGCTGTCGGCATGACGACCACCACGCCCGTCTCGGCGGCTTGCGCGCGCATCCGGTCGAGCAGCGTGCCCACGTCGCCGATGGTCGCCGCGCGGGCGCCGGCATTTCCGGGCAGGGCGGTCCGGGACAACGCGCGGTAGGTCCGAGCGACGAGCGGGAGGACCGTGTCGTGCTCGGCGCCGCCCATCGGTGTGGTCGCCGAAAGAGGGATGTCGCGACCCACACCGAACCGTCCGTCACCGACCTCTGTGGAAAGCCGGACGGCCCCCACTCGTTCAGGACCGTCAAGCCGTGCCGTCCGTCACCGACCCTGTGGACAGAACACCTAGGCCCCTCGACGGTCTGCCGCCCCGGGGACGTCCACTTCGAGCCAGACGGTCTTGCCCCGTCCGTTCGGTGAGGTGTTCCACGCGCAGGCCAGGGCTTCGACCAGGAAGAGGCCGCGCCCGTGCTCCGCCCGGCTGCTCCCCTCCTCCGAGAGGGAATACAGGGCGGGCACGGGCGGGTCGGTGTCCTCGTCCCGCACCTCAAGACGGACGCGGTCCCCGAGGAACCTGATCCGGATGTCGACATCGCTTCCGGCGTGGACGAGGGCGTTGGTCACGACTTCCGACGTCAAGAGCTGGAGGTCGTCCGACAGCTCCGAAAGCCCCCAGTCGCGCAGCCGCTGATGCACGAAGCCACGGGCCTGTCGGACCGCGCACAGGTCGCGCCGGTGGATGTGCAGCCGCCCGGACCGGGTCATCGCCGCGTCGTCCGCTCCTTCGTACCGGGCCAGGAGCAGCGCCGTGTCGTCGCGCCGCCCGCACGAGCCGGTCATGCCCTGCATCAGGCGATCGGCCAGGTCTTCGAGGTTGTCGCCCGCCTCCCGGCCGACGGCCGCCAGCAGGTCGCCGGCGCCCCTCCCGCCGGGATCGACGGGATCGAGCAGCCCGTCCGAGTAGAGCATGAGCAACGCGCCCGCCGACAGGGTGTGCTTCCAGGCGTGGTAGGGCCTGCCGTCGGTCAGTCCGAGCGGGACGTTCGAGGGTGCCCACAGCGGACGTACGGTGCCGTCGGGCAGCCTGAGGAGCGGCATCGGGTGCCCCGCCAGCGCCACCTCGGCCGTCCCGTCGTCGGTGTCCAGGGCCACCACACAGCAGGTGGCGAGGAGGTCGGTGCCGAGCCGGGCCAGCAGGGCGCCGGTCCGTTGCAGCAGGGTCGCCGGCCCGTGGCCCTCGGTGGCGTAGGCGGCCACGGCACTGCGCAGCTGCCCCATGACGGCGGCGCTCTCGATGGTGTGCCCCTCGACGTCACCGATGACCAGCGCGACGCGCTCGTCCGGCATCCGGATCACGTCGTACCAGTCGCCGCCCGTCTCCCCGATGACCGTGGCCGGCTGGTACCGGGCCGCGGTGGTGAGCTGGGGCACTTCCGTGAGCCCGGAGGGCAGCAGCCGCGCCTGGATGTTCTCGGCGAACGCCTTGCACCGGGCACCCAGGACGACCCGCTCGACCGCCGAACCGAGCAGCCCGGCCATCATGCTCAGCACGGCCATCTCCTCGGGCGCGAAGGTCCGTGGTCCGGCGAAGGTCAGACAGCAGACCCCGACGGTGTGGTCGTCCCGGGCGATCGGCAGATCGATGACGTGCCTGCTGCCGATGAGCGGGAGGCAGGCCAGGGAGTGGCCCCGGTCCTCGCCCGCGCCCCCGGCGAACCCGCCGTCCGGCGGTGCGGGGAAGTACAGGGCCCGTCCGGCGTGGCTCTGTGCGGCCCGGGCCGCGGGTGTGCGGGCGTGCAGGGGTGTGCCGTGCACCTCGCGGACGAGACACGACGACCGCCCGCTGTGTCCCACCACCCACAGGCGGCCGTCGGCCGCCGACGCCAGGGCCATCGCATGGGCGCGGAACGGTGCCCGGAGGCAGAACTCCGCGGCCGCGGTGATGTCCTCCATGCTCGTGGCCCGGTTCAGCATGGCGGCCAGCCGGTGCAGGGGGTACATCAGGCTCATCCCGGCGGACCCGGCGACGCCCGGCACTCCCCAGGTGATCTCGGCGATGTCCTGCGGCAGCGAGGACGCCAGGGTGCCGAACACCGGAACGAGCAGGGGGAGGTTCCCGGGTGTGAGCACGGCGCCCTCGTCCAGGAGGCCGGCCAGGGCGCGTGCGTGCCGGTCGCCGATGCGGCGCAGTCGCCGGCAGTCCAGGTCGGTGTAATCGCCGCCGGACGCGGGCCGCAGAACCGTCAGGGAGCCGAAGCGGTGCTCCCCCTGGATGAGGGGGACCGCGGCGACGTTGTACGGGTAGGCCACCGTGCCGGGCTCCGGTTCCGGCTGTGCGTCCGGGTCGGCCAGGAACGCCGGCTCGCGGGTGACCAGCGCGTGAGCGGAGGCGTACAGGGTGTCCAGGGCCATGCGCCCGGGCAGGGTCAGGACGGCGGGCGAGCCGCCGCCGATCACGGCAGGCCGCAGCTCACTGCCGTCGGCGGTCAGCAGGTACACGGCCGCGGCGGAGGCACCGAGGCGGTGCACCGCTTCGTGCACGGCGCAGTGCAGTGCGGCTGCCAGGTCCTCGCCGAGGGCCGCTACTGATGTGTCGTCGTGCTTTTCTTCTGCGTGTGGTCTGTCACCCACAGATTTGGTCCCTGTCCTCATTGCCACGTCTGCCCGGTGCGCCCTGAACGGAGGGAGGGCGCGGCACGGGCTTCCCCGCCTCGTCAGCGGGGCCCGACGCCGGCGGGCAAGCAGGTCGGCGTCGGATCGTCGGCCGTCTCAGACGGCGGTCTCCGGCGGCGGGTCACACACGTTCGCCGGCGTCACGGTGAGACCGCTTCGAGCGGAATGTCATTTATCATCTACTTTCTTCGCCACCCTACCGAGACGGTCGTCCCGAAGCCATCGGGAATGGTGCCGCTCCGCCCAGGACCGGCTGACGTATCCGGTCCGCAGGCCCAGCCTCGCCTCCGGGTCCCGGTACGCCATGCGCATGTGCCCGAGCAGGACAGCGGTGATGGCCCAGGCGAGACAGTCATGGACGAAGATCGCGCTGGTGCGGGAGATGAAGGGCAGCAGGCCCATGAACCACATGAGCAGACCGGTGAACATCATCATCAGCACGGCGCCGGCGAGCCCGCTCGCGTAGAGCTTCTGGCCCGCGTTGAACTTGCCGGCCGGGCGGGCCTGCGGCGACGTCAGACGCCTGCGGACGGCCCGCAGCCACTGCCGGTCGTACACCGCGAAGCGGTTCAGTCTGCGCAGGTCCGCGCGGAAGTCCGCGGACATCAGCCCCAGCAGGAAGGGCGCCGGGAGCAGGATGCCCGACCACTCGTGGACGGTGACCATCAGGTGCCGTCGGCCGACGAGCTGGGCGATCGGGCCCAGGTACAGACAGGCAGCGGAGGCCACGCACAGCAGCATCAGAAAGCCGGTGGCCCGGTGGACCCAGCGTTCGGCGGTGCTGAACCGGCGGACCTGGTCGGACGCCTCAGGCGGCGTCATCGCGCCGGTCGGCGCCGTCGAGCCAGCCGTCGACCGCATAACCTCGCTCCTCCCAGAAGCCGGGAACCACCTTGTCGGTGATCTCGATGCCGGACAGCCACTTGGCCGACTTGTAGAAGTACATGGGCGCCACGTACAGCCGGACCGGGCCGCCGTGCTCGTGGGTGATCGGCTTGTCCTGCATGTTCAGCGCCACCAGGACGTCGGAGCGGCGGGCCTGCTCCAGGGTGAGGCTTTCGCTGTAGGCGCCGTCGAAGCAGGTGAAGCGGACCGCCGCGCCCTCCGACCGCACTCCGGCGGCATCGAGGAGATCGCCCAGTTTCACACCGGTGAAGGGGGTGTCGTCCACGCGCCATCCGTCGGTGCACAGGACGTCGTGGACGACCCGTGTCTGCGGAAGCGCGCGCAGTTCGGCGAGCGAGTAGGTCTTCGGCCGGTCGACCAGGCCGCCGATCTTCAGCTGGTAGTTCGTCTCGTCCTTGTGCGGCACCGAACCGACGACGCTGTAGTAGCGGAAGCCTCCCGGGTTGGGCAGCAGGCCGGTGAGCCCGGTCGAGTCGACCTGGGAGACCGCGGCGAGGAACTTCTCCCAGCCGCCCTGCAGGTACGGCGCGGCGGCGAGCCCCGCGGCCCCGGCGCCGAGCACACCCAGCAGGGTGCGCCGCCCCACGGGTGCGCCGTCGGCACGCCGTATCGGCTGATCTGCCATGTTCGCTGCTCCTTCGACGTACGCGGCGTGCGACGCGACGGTCTTCGCGGCGCGCGGGTGTCGCCATCAGAGGTGTGCCGGCACACCTCTGATGGCGATGCCAACCCTAGTAACCAGTTTAACTGGTTACGATATTTGCACGCCGCGCAACGGCCGTCAACATGGCAACCCAACAAAACGGTTACGGAACCTTGCACGCCCGTGCGTCACCCGTCAAAATGGTTACATGAAATCTGACCATGTATTCGTGTGCGGTGATCCCGCGCTCGACTTCGCGGCGACGCTGCGCGCCAGACGATCGCTGCGCCTTGAAATGCTCACAACACCGGACCGGCTCGACGCCTGGTACCGGGAGTCCGGACTCGTCGACTCGGTCACCCCGGCCGGGGAAGCCGACCTCCAGCGGGCGAAGACCGTCCGGGATGCGGTCTACGAACTGGTGGCGGCCCGCCTGCTCGGCGAACCGTACGACGAGAACGCACTCGCCGTGGTGAACGCCGCGGCACGCAGGCCCTCCGCGGCACCACAGTTCACCCCGCCCCGGCGCCTGACGGCGGCGACGCCCGACCAGGCCCTGGCCACCGTGGCCCGGCACGCCGTCGAACTGCTCGGCGGACCGGAGGCACACCTGCTCAAGAAATGCAGCAGCCCGGAGTGCACCGACGTCTACGTCGACCGCTCCCGGGGCGCACGGCGCCAGTGGTGCGGCATGGAATCCTGCGGGAACAGGGTCAAGGCGGCGGCCTACCGCGCCCGCAGGAAGAACGCTCCTGTCCTGGCCGCCCGCTGACCTGCCGCTCGTCTCCGTGCCGCCGACACGGACCCTCGCCGTACACGGACCCTCGCCGGACACCGGCGGAGCACCGGAGGTCCGCTCAGGCGGCCTCGGAGCTGAGCACGGTGTGCAGCTTGCGCAGTGCGTAGTGCTGACGGGACTTGACCGTGCCCGGGGGCACTCCGAGTATGCCGGCGGTCTCCTGGACCGTGCGGTCGCACAGGTAGATGTGGATCAGCACCGCACGGTGCTCCGGAGACAGCCGGCCGAGCAGCGGCCTGGCCACCATGGCGCTGTGCACCGCCTCGTAGGCGTCGGCCTGCGACTGCGGATCGGTGTAGGCGGCTCCGGCCATCTCTCTGCGCGCATAGGGCTTGCGCACCCAGTCGATGACCAGATGCCGGGTCACGGTCAGGAGCCAGCCCCGGACCGAGCCTTCCATCCCGTGCAGCCGGTCGATGTTCCGCCAGGCCCGAATGAGCGTCTCCTGGACGATGTCCTCCGCGATTCCGTGGTCGCCCAGCATCCTCTCGGCATACGAGACGAGCTGGTCCCAGTGTTCTTTCATGATCGTGCCCAGCAGATCCGACCGGGTGACGGACGTGGGGAGCGTAGCCATACTCTGAGCCATCCTGTTTCTCTGTCACACAGACCGGACTCAGTCTCTGCACGCACACTCTATGCAGTGCACATATCAGAGACTTCCGAGCATGTAACTCACGTGTGACCTGCCATCGCGGCGCAACGGGTGAACCATCGGCGTCCCACCGGAAAGTCCGCTCTGACCAGGAGTGATTGCCGATCCGCAGCCGCCGCGGATGTGCCGCGCTCCAGAAACCTACCATCCGGTATGAGTTGAATATCACTCGCGTTCCGACCTCGGCGACGGACACACCTTCACTCACACGTGTTTACTCTGGGGCACCGTCGGGACCATTCCCTCACGGATACCGCTGGATCCGGCCATAGATTCAGCGTGCACAAGGCCGGAGAAACCCTCACCCATCCGTCCGGCGAACAGCATGTCCATGTCGGACCCCGCCTCGGCCGGACCGACTGCCGTCCCGCCGCCCACACCCCCGGGTGCGACATCCGGTGGACCGCCCGCCGAGAACACCGCCGCCGCCACGACGCACGGACGAGGGCCGCGGGACACAAGGAGCGCGCGCCGCAGAAGCAGGCGGCGGGCGCGGTCCGCGTACGGGTCACACGGTGGTCGGCGGATTCGGACCCGGCCGGCGGACGACCCGGCCGGGTTGTCTCCCGTCCGCCTGGCGGGTCCGCCGCGCGGCCGCAGCCCGGTCGAGCAGGACTTGATGACCGAAAGGGCACATGTGCAGCCCCGGCTCGGAACATATCTGTACTATCGTGTTTTCTTCATCGCATATAACGCTGGAAATCTGATACACATCACCGACACCGGCGCCGCCAGGAACGGTTCGCTTGCACACTTCAAGGGCATATTCGTGCCGAGACCTGACGCACCGGCGACCGCCGCCACCTGCAACATGGCTCCTGGGAGCACTTTCACGTCGTCAGCGCTCCCCTGCACGGACGCTTCGGCATAGGTACCATGCGCAGCGTCAACCATTACGAGGGAGTGAACGGTTGTGACCAGCCATTCAGCCGCCACGCTCCGATCGCGGTACGTAGCACAGGCCGCGTCGGATCTGGAGGAGAACCGTCGCCGACAGCAAGAACTGGCGGAGAAGATCAAGATGTTGGAGCAGGAGGAAGCACTCCTGGTCGACATCCTAGTGCTAGCCGAGCGCTACGAGGGTTCCGAGGAACTGTCCCCGTTGCCCGAGCAGGCGCAGGACGAACCCGTCATCACGCGGACGAAGTCCCACCCGAAGGCCAAGCAGGAGTCCGGCTCCACCGACACACCCGCGCGCCGCCCGGCATCGTCCACGGGCAAGCGCACCAGCACATCGCCGACGAAGGCTGCCGCGAAGGGGAAGTCGCGGCAGCCCCTGCTCGGGGATCTCCTGGCGGACCTGCTCGGTGCCTACCACGAACCGCGCCTGGCGAAGGAACTGCGCGACGAACTCATGGAGAAGCACCCGGACCGCTCGCCCACCCCGCAGGTCGTGCGGAACACTCTCGAATCGCTTGTCGCGAAGGGACGGATCCGGCGCCACAAGCAGCAGCGCTCGGTGATGTACACCCTCGCCGAGCCCGCGGCACGTGTCACCGCGGCGGAGGACCTGCCGGACGACGAGGACTGATACACACCACTCGCAGTCCGGCCCGCCGCACGATCCCGGGTAGCACGCACGACATGCCCCGCCGTAGGGCGGCTCGGCGGGGCACTGCCGGTGTCAACCCGGACTTCGGCCGCTCGGCGCCCGATGTACGAACACGCGTGCCCGGCAGGCGGGTCGAGGGGCGCTGCGGCCACTGCAGCCCGTGTGTCCCGGACCGGCCATGGTCCATGTCCATCGGACCGCCTCCGCTCGCATCCAACGGACGGGCTCCGCTCACTCCCACCGGACCGCCTCCGCGCATATCCGCTGGAGCGCCTCCGCTCATGTCCACCGGACGGTTTCCGCTGACGTCCACCGGACGGCTTCGGCTCAGGTCCGCCGGCCCGAGCGGCACAGCGCTCATCAGACCTGTCTCACTCGCGGCGCCCGGCGTGGCTGCCGGCGCGAGCGTGCCCGTCTCTCCTGGACAGGAGACACGTCCGAGTGAGCCGGGCGAGCGGAAGCCCGAGCCGGCTTCCTGAGAGCGGGGGCGCCTGACCGACTCGGGGACAACGGCGGGCCGGACACCGCGAATCCGGTTGGGCAGCCCGATGCCGGTCTTCAATCGCCGTTCTCCTCAACGCTGTCATGCCAGGCGGTCACCAGGGGCCCCACGCCGCCCCCTCCAGTTGTTGCACGAACGCGGACGGCGAAATGGTTCACCTGAGGCGCACGCACCACGGAAGCCGCTCGGTGCTGGCGGCCGGCAGCTGCGCGGGCGTGTGCCGCCCGGCGGGCCAGGTGCCCGTTTCCACTGCTCTCCGTCCGATCGTGTCCGGCAGCGTGCGACCATGCGCGACAGGAAGATACGTAACAAACGTGCCGAAATCCCCCACACCGGAGAACGGATACGGCGTTCCTTCGAACCAACTCTCGTGTGCCACCGGTTCATCAAAAGGGAGGCAAGTGGCCACTGGCCCGCATGTGTCCGCTTGACTGCTCGCGCTCACGGATGAGACGGTGACATAACCGGTTAGGCCGGTTACTCAGATCTGGGGCTCAAGACGGCGTGATTCGGAAGGAACAGCGAGGTCAGCCGCGAGATGGATGCAAGAGTGCGCTACTCGATCCTCGGTGCCGTGTGTGTCCGGCGCGGCGACACAGAACTGGACATGGGTCCACCGAAGAGACGGGCCCTGCTCGCGCTCCTGCTGCTCCGGGCCCCGGGCCCGCTCGCCCTCAGCGAGGCCGTGGACATCCTGTGGGACGAGGATCCGCCGCCCAGCGCCGTCAACGTCGTACACCGTCACATCGGTGCCCTGCGCCGGACGCTGGAGCCCGGGCTGCACAACCGGACCAAGGCCGAACACCTTGTGCGGGCCGCGGACGGATACCGGCTCCTCGTGGACTCGACCAACTCCGACCTGCTCCGCTTCCGGGACCTGCGCGCACAGGCTCAACTCGCGGTCAAGGCCGGTGCCCCCAAGCAGGGCGCGCAGGACTTCGTCGAGGCGCTCGGCCTGTGGTGCGGCCCGACCGTCGCGGCCGGCACCTACGTGGCGCAGCACCCCCTGTTCACGTCGGTGGGACACGAGTACGTCGCGACGGTGAAGGAGGCCGTGGACGTGGTCCTGACGGCCGCGCCCACGCTGACGGAGGAGATCCTGACGGCGCTGCGCCGCGCGGTCGACTCACACCCTTTCGACGAGGCCGTCCACTCCCGGATCATCGCGGCCCTCGCCGCCACCGGCCGACAGGCCGAAGCACTGCGGCACTTCGAGGGCATCCGGCGCATCCTGGCCGAAGAACTCGGTGTGGAACCCGGTCCCGGCCTGCGCTCGGCCCAGCAGCACCTGCTGGCGCGCAGGGTGTCGCGGGAGGAGGGCAAGCCGCTGCCGCAGGCCGCCCCGTTCCCGAGGCCCACTCAGCTCCCCGCGGCCCACCTGCCGTTCGCGGGACGGCAGAAGGTGCTCGGCCAGTGCCTGGAGTCACTGCCCCTGGAGGGCGAGAGCCACCCGCCGTCGACGACCGTGGCCCTCTGCGGCATGGCCGGGGTCGGCAAGACCACGCTGGCCCTGCACTGGGCCCACCTCGTCGCCGACCGGTTCCCGGACGGGCAGATCTACATCGACCTGCGCGGACACCACGTCTCGCAGCCGCCCCTGGACCCCGTCCCGGCCATGACCGAGATCCTGGGCGCGCTCGGTGCGAGTCCGGACCCGGCGGGCGGAAACACGGCACTGTGTTCGGTCTACCGCAGCACACTGGCCGGGCGCCGGCTGCTGATCGTCCTGGACGACGCCCGCGACTGCGAACAGGTGCGTCCGCTCCTGCCCCGTACCCCGGGCTGCCTGACGATCGTCACCAGCCGGCGGCGGCTGGAGGGCCTGGCCGTCACCGACAACGCCCGTCTCGTCCCGCTGGCCCCGATGACCCGGCAGGAGGGCGTGGAACTGCTGGAGGGCCGGCTCGGTGCGGACCGGGTCCGCGGCGCGCTGACGACGGCGCAGGAGATCGTCGACCTGTGCGGCGGCCTGCCGCTGGCCCTGGCCATCCTCGGCGCGCGGGCCCTCATGCACCCGAATTTCCCGCTCAGTTCGCTGGCCGGGGACCTCCGCGACAACCGGGACAGCCTCATCACCTTCTCCAGCCACGACGATGCCCGTACGGACGTCCGCAGTGTCTTCTCGCGCTCCTACGAGACGCTGAGCGGCGGCGCCGCGACCCTGTTCCGGCTGCTGAGCCTGCACCCCTCCCACGACATCGCGCTGCCTGCCGCGACCAGTCTGCTGGGTGCCGACCCGTGGACGACACGCGCGCACATGGCCGAACTCGTCGACCGTCACATGGTCGTCGAGCAGACGCCCGGCCGGTACACCTGCCACGGTCTGCTGCACACCTACGCGGCCGAACTCAGCTGCACGGTGGACGGACCGGACACGCTCGCCGAGGCACGGGCCCGGATGTTCGAGCACTACCTGCACACCGCCGACGCCGCGACCACCCTGCTCGCTCCGCACGTCGCCGAGGTGGCCCTGCCCGCCCCGCGGTCGGGTGTGCGTCCGCAGCAGTTCAAGGAACGGGCGGCCGCGGCGCAGTGGATCGTCACCGAACAGTACGTTCTGCCGGCTCTGATCCAGGACCTGAGCCACGATCCCCGGGTGGACGCCTTCCGGCGGCAGCTCACCGCCGCGCTGGAGATGTGCCTGGAGTCCGGGATGCCGTGACGGCCGGGGTCACACCAGTTCCAGGGTGGCCGCGGCGCGCAGCTTGCGCAGCGCGTAGTGCTGACGGGACTTGACCGTTCCGGTCGGCACACCGAGGATGCCGGCGGTCTCCTGAATGGTGCGGTCGCACAGATAGATGTGGACCAGGACCGCGCGGTGCTCCGGTGACAGCAGGCGCAGTAAGGGCCTGGTCACCAGGGAGTCGTGCACCGTGTCCATGCCGCTCGCGTGGGACGAGGGATCCTCGTACGAGGCTCCCACCACCTCCTTGCGGGTGTGGGGCCTGCGCACCCAGTCGACGACCAGGTGCCGGGTCACCGTGAACAGCCAGCCACGTACCGAGCCCTCCATGCCGACCAGGCGGTCGATGTTCCGCCAGGCCCGGATGGCGGTCTCCTGGACGATGTCCTCGGCCAGCCCGTGGTCGCCGAGCATGCGCTCGGCGTAGGACACGAGTCCGTCCCGGTATTCGTTCATGATCGCGCCTAGGGTGTCTGACCGGCTTTCAGCCATGGGAGGCGTAAACATGGTCCTCTGCGTCTTGATTCTGTGTCATACGGCGAACGGCGGCCGGATGCAGCCCCCGCGGTCCGCACCCTAGGCGGGTGTGAGTGCCAGAAGACTGCCGAATTCGTGCCGCCGCCGTGCCGCCGCGGCAGCCCCGGGCATCACACCCGGCAGCGGCCTTCCCGCACAGACAGGTATGTTCAGGTGCCAGGCCACAGCCCGGCCCGCATCCGCCTCATGTGCGACGGCTGGATCCGTCACTTCCGTTTCTTGATGAGTCGCACGTCACACAGCTGAACCCGGCTGTTGCCGGATCCGGTCCACGGGTGCGGGGCTCCGGGCGCGGGTCGGTGTCCGCCAGGTGCCACCCGCAGGACCGGTCCGGCGCCCCACACGTCACACGTCGGCCCGGGTCCGCACCAAGTTCGAAAGGAACCCATGAAACCTCCACACACACCGCAGTCAAAACCGGACCTCCCCGTGCGTGTTCCGGGCAGCGCCAGGCCCGTGGGGTCCGCCGCCGCGCCCACCGGGAGCGGGTCCGCAGCCGGTGGTGAGGAGAGCAGCCTGCCGGAGAACGCACAGCGGGCGCGGAGCACGGCACAGGACGGTGTCGCCCTGCCCCGTCTCGCCCAGTACGCCTCCCTCGGGTCCCGTCGGCCGCCGGCCGGCCGGCGGGACCCGCAATCGCAGGCCGCAGCCACGAACTCCACGAGCGACCAGGCACCGGACGCCGGCGACGGCCCGGACCCGCTCCTCGGCGGCACAGCCCGGCGCAGGCGGCTGCGTGTCGGCCTGGCCCTCGTCGGGGTGCTCGCCGCGGCCGGCCTCGTCGTGGCGTTCAGCATGGGCGGCACGCGGAACGGCGAGAAGGACGACGGAGCGTCGTCGTTCGTGAAGCCCGGGGACTACGGCGCCGGCGCCGACCTGTCGGACGACCTTCCGCACCCGTCGGCCGATCCGTCCGGCAAACCCGGCGAGCACTCCCCCAAGTCGTCGGCCTCCCCGTCCCGGGGCTCCGCGCCGGGCCACGGCTCGGCGTCGCCGAAAGACCTGCCCGCGCCTCCCGCACCCCGGACCACCGGGCCCACCGCCACCCGGCCCGTGCAGCCTCCGCCGGCCCCGTCGGCCGGCGTGCCGGGTACGGCCGTGTACAGCCATGCGTCGGGCCGCTGCATCGACGTCGTGGGGGGCCGGGCCGTGCAGGGAGCCGCCCTGCAGATCTGGGACTGCTCGAAGGCGGCCTCCCAGCGGTGGACGTTCGCTGCGGACGGCACCATGCGCGCGCTCGGCATGTGCGTGCAGCTCGCGGGCGGTTCGACCGCCGACGGGACGAACCTGGAACTGGCCCGTTGCGACGGCGGCCCGGCCCAGAGCTTCGGGCTGAACTCGGACCACGACCTGGTCAGCGGTCTCGCGGACAAGTGCGCGGACGTACGGGACCTCAGCACGGCGAACGGCAGCCGGCTGCAGTTGTGGTCCTGCGCCGGCTCCGACAACCAGAAATGGTCCGCGGCCTGACGCACGGCCGGACCTCCGGCCGCCCGGCGGACCCGGCGTCTCACCAGCCGACGCCCCTGGCCCGCCGTCGCGGCGGCCGCAACGCGTCCGGGGGCGTGACCGGTTCGGTTCTCAGGGCCAGGCCCCGCCGGTCCGGCGCGAGGTGGCCGGGCCCGCCGGTCAGGTGGCGACCAGCGGCTTCCATGATGCCCACGCGCCGGGCGGCGACCTCGGCCCGCGCCGTCGTCAAGGCCTCCATGACGCTGTCGGCCAACGCCTGACCGCTCATGCCCTGGAACATGTTGTTCGGAAAACGTACGCCGGACGTCTCGCCGTCGACGCCCACAGTGGCCTCCACGGCGCCGTCCCTGGACTGGGCCGTCACCGACAGCTCCGTCAGCTTCAGCTCGGCCTTGAGCAGAGCCTCGTGCTTCCTGACGAACGCCGCCAGAGCCTGCTGCAGACGACTGCCGTGCTGCGCGTCCATGGTTGCCTCCCTTGCCGGTGGAAACGCCCCGACCACGGTGGGACGGGCGACGGATCGGTAATCCCGGGGACCACTCCGACCTGACCAGCGGGGACACCGGCCCGTGCGCGCATACGAAGCTCCTTCCAGCCCCGGTGGGCGACGACGGCGTGCCGCCGGGCTCCCGCTACACCCACACAAACGAGAGGACGCCGCGCAGAGTTCATACGACCTCTTGATGTCAACGCGGCGCACCGTAATGGAGACGGTCCGTAGGTCTTGTGTCCAACGGGCGGAAGCACCTGAAAGCACACAAAAGCCTTGAGGACCGGGAGACCGGCGATCTGGAGAACGGGAGACCCGGAGACCTAGAGGCCGCAACCCGGCGGGCCATGCGGCCCGGCGGCCCGGCGGCGGATCCTTCACCATGTCGCCCGCGGACGATCACGCTGCCGATGTGGACTCGTACGTGCCCTATCCGGGGCGGGCTTCGTACGAGCAGCCGTGGAAACTCCCGCGTGCCATGGAAACCCCCGCATGCCGTAGGCACTCCCGCATGCCGTGGAAATGCACCCGGAGTACTCGGCGGTACCAGCGGCCGCGGGTGATGCGGCCGGCAGGCCGACTGCAGCGGCCACAGGAACGGCGGCCATCACATGGCGCGACATGTTCATGATTCTCCCCCGTGCCGTGCCGAATGTCCGCGATCCGGCACGCAGAATGCCCGGGGGGCGACAGCAGTTGACCTTGTCAACCTTTGCAGGGTTTTTGACAGTTCGGGCAAAGCGAAGGGCGAAGGTGAATACACCATCGCCCTTTTTTATGCCTTCACGACATCCCCGGCAGGATGCCGGGGCCATCGCTCGTTGGTCAGTGGGAGGCCTCGAAAGCGTCCCGGACTTCCTTGGGGACGCGACCGCGGTCGTTCACCTCATAGCCGTTCTCGCGAGCCCACGCACGGACCTCTTCCGCGCTGGGACCGTCCGCGGCGACCTTGCGCACCCGACCCGCGCCCTTCACCCGGCCCAGCTTCCGGCCGCTCTCGATGAATGGCCGGAGCGCCGCGTCCAGTTTGTCGTAGTTCTCCGGAGTGAGATCGATTTCGTAGTCCACGCCGTTCAAAGAGAACCTGTGCGTGCCGACCTCGTCCGACTCCGTACCGGTGAGGTCGTCGTAGTAAACGGTCACAATCTTCTGAGTCATGGCCGGATATTACCCAAAGACTTGCTCGGCTTGATTACTCAGGCAGAGCCACGCGGGTCCGCGGACAAGCGCAATTCGGAAGCAGCCGCCTGATAGCCGACCGACACGGCCCGAACACTGTACAGGCGAACAGACGTTGTCGATGTCGTTGTCCATGCCAATGCCGATGCCGGCGGCCTGAGTGTCGCGGACGAGGTGGATAACGGGGACGACGTGAAGGCCGCACGTGTCGGGATACGTTGTGTGCCCGTCGTCAGGGCGCCGATGCCAACCAGCCCACCAGTGCGTACGGCTCGGCCCCCGCTCACCCACAGGGCACTTGGAGTCGTACTTTGTTCAGTATCACCGTTCGTGATCACCTGATGGTCGCCCACAGTTTCCGTGGCGAGGTCTTCGGCCCGGCGCAGCGTCTGCACGGGGCGACCTTCCTCGTCGACGCCACCTTCCGGCGCCCGGAGCTGGACGACGACAACATCGTCGTCGACATCGGTCTGGCCACCCAGGAGCTCGGCCTCATCGTCGGGGCGCTCAACTACCGCAACCTCGACGACGTACCGGACTTCGCGGGCACCAACACCTCGACCGAGTACCTGGCCAAGGTGATCGCCGACCGCCTCGCCGACCGCATCCACCAGGGCGCGCTGGGCGAGGGGGCGCGTGGCATCACCGGGATCGCCGTGACCCTTCATGAGTCGCACATCGCCTGGGCGGGCTACGAACGCGCCCTGTGACGCGACCGACCAGTCCGGGACACGCCTGCTACGGCCGTACCGGGCGTGCCCCGCGAGGCCCCGTCAGCCAACGGGGCGTGCCCCGACCAGGTCCTGTCCGTCAACCGCGCGTGCCCGCCGACAGGTTGCACCCGCCCGCCGGGCGCCCCAGGGGGATCGCGCATCGGGTGTCGAGCCCCGCGTGCCGGGCCCGCTGAGCCGCGTGTCCCGGGTGTACGCATGCAAGTGTGTAGGTGTGCGACGAGTGTGAGCCCGGCGCCGTCATCGCGGGCGGCGGCCACTCCGTCACGCCCACACCGCACATGTGTATAGACTCCCTCTATCGAATGAAGACCCACTCGGTGTCCTCACGCATTCCTGTTTGCACGTCGTCCAGGCACCGGGTCTCGGTGTCCTTGTGAGCCAGGAGCCACTCACCATGAGCAACTTCGACTTCCCTTCGCCGCCGCCCGTCCCGCAGGACCGCCAATTCGTCCTGGGGCAGCACCTCCACCTCTCCATCCTCGCCTCCGCGGAGGAGACGGAGGGCCGCCACGACATCTCCGACGTCAGGCTTCCCGCCAACGCCGGCACACCTCTGCACGTGCACACCGGCTATGAGGAGCGCATCTGGGTGGTCGAGGGCACCCTGACGGTGTGGGCCGGTCCCGACACCTACACCCTGCGCTCGGGTGACTTCTACCGGGTGCCGATGAACACGCCGCACACGATCAAGGCCGGCGCGGACGGCGCCCGCACCCTGGCCATCACCTCCCCCGCCCGGTTCGCCGAGCTGATCCGCCGCACCGGGACGCCCGCGCACCTGGCCACGCCCGACACCGAGTGGGACATGGGGCTGTTCCAGGCCGTCACCGAGGAGTTCGGGGACATCATCCTCGGCCCGCCCGGCGCCACGCCGGCCAGCCTGGAGGCGCCCAAGGAGGCGTGACGCCCGCGGCGTCCAAGGCTCCGGCAACCGGCCGGTGAATGATCACGTGTGCTGTGCACCTGGCCAGGTGCACAGCACACGTGTTGTTAGCCTGTTCTTGCTCGCCACCCGGAAACACCCCGGTGGTACGACCGGAGCCAGAGGAACGGATATGCACACGGTTCTGCGCGACGACGCCATCGTCAGGGTCGACGACAACGTCCACCTGGTCTCCGGCAGCAACACCAACTGGGTGATCGTCACGGACGGCGCAGCCTGCACCCTGATCGACACCGGATACCCCGGGGACCGCGAGGCCGTCCTCGCCTCCCTGGCCGCCGTGGGGCTCGCGCCGGAAGCGGTGAGCGCGGTCCTCGTCACGCACGCCCACAACGACCACATCGGGGCCGCGGAGTACCTGCGGACCACGTACGGCACCCCGGTGCTCATGCACGAGGAGGAAGTGCCGCACGCCCGCCGGGACTTCCTGGACCAGGTGACCGTCGGCCAGGTCCTGCTGCGGGCCTGGCGGCCGGGCGTGGTCCCCTGGGCCGTGCACGCCCTCAGAGCGGGCGGCACCGCGCACGTGCCGGTCGCCGAACCCCGGCCGTTCCCGGCACCGGGGCGGCTCGACCTGCCCGGTGGCCCCGTGCCCGTGTACACGCCGGGCCACACCAGGGGGCACAGCGCCTATCACCTGCCCGACAGCGGCATCCTGGTCAGCGGCGACGCCCTGGTGACCGCCCATCCCACGTCCCGCGTCAGCGGCCCGCAACTGCTGCCCGGCATGTTCCACACCGACCGGGCGCGGGCCCTCGACTCCCTGTCCGTGCTCGACGAGGTGGCGGCGGACGTCGTACTGCCCGGCCACGGCCCGGTGTACCGCGGAACGGCGCGGCGGGCCGCCGAACTCGCCCGCGAGCGCGCCGCGAAGTGACCGCCCGGCGGGTCCAGGCCGGTGGACACGAGGAGGGCGTCCACCTGTTCCGCCCGCCGTCACGGGCAACCGGGATCCGACACACGTATCTCTAGCGCCTGAAGATACGTGTCTACGTCGGCAACGTGGCTACACTGCCCCGAAGTTGCGCAGTGTGCTGTCACCCCGTCAGATGCCACGCCGGACCACCGGGCGGGACGCACCGGGCAACGACCCCGATCCCGGGCCGCCGGCGGGCCATCAGACATCCCTCACCCTCCGAGGAACGAAACCCACATGAACAACCTCGACATGGGTCGCCGACGCCTGCTCAAGATGTTCGGCCTGAGCGCCACCGCGACCACCGCGGCGATCCTCCAGGCAGATCCGGTACTCGCGGCGACCCTCGGCCACGACGAGAAGACCGGGGTCTCCCCCGCGACCTACCGGGCGCCCACGGGTCTGGCCAGGGACACCGCGGCCAAGCAGACCGCGCTCCAGTGGATCACTGCCAACCAGGGCGCCGTCACCAAGCTCAGCGACGACGTCTGGGCGAACGCCGAGCTGTCCCTGCGCGAGTGGAAGTCCTCCCTGGCCACCGCCGGCCTCCTCAAGGCGAACGGCTTCACCGTGAAGTGGGGCACCGCGGGCTTCCCGACGGCCTTCGTCGCCACCTACGGCACCGAGGGACCCGTCATCGGCTTCAACGCCGAGTACGACGCCCTGCCGGGTCTCTCCCAGAAGAAGGGCGCCACCGCCCACGACCCGCTGGTCTACAACTACGACGCCTACGGCCCCACCTACGGCGCCGGGCACGGCGACGCCCACAACGCGCTGGGCGCGGGCGGCACGGCCGCCGCCATCGCCGTCGCCCAGGCGATCCGTGCGGGCGGGCTGAAGGCGACGGTGAAGCTGTTCGGCAGCGCCGGCGAGGAACAGCTCGTCGGCAAGGCGTACGCCGTCAAGGAGGGTGTGTACGACGGGCTGGACGCCTTCCTGGACTGGCATCCCTTCAACATCACGGTGCCGTTCTGGAACACCACCAGCGCCCTGATATCGGCGACCTTCACCTTCCTCGGCGCCTCCGGGCACGGCGGCACCCCCCTCGGCAACAAGAGCGGCCTGGACGGCGCGCTGCTGATGGCAACGATGTCGGAGTACCTGCGGGAGAAGAACGTCGCTCCTTCGGGCAGGTTCCACTACGCGGTCATCAACGGCGGCGGTGCCCCGAACGTGACCCCCGACATGTGCTCCATCTGGTTCTTCGTCCGTGAGGGCAGCCCGGCGCGCGCCCAGGTCCTCTACGACAAGATCGTGGCGTGCGCGCAGGCCGCCGCCCAGGCCAGCCAGACCCGTCTGGTGCACAAGTTCCACTCCGCCACCTGGAACCTGCTGGCCAGCAAGGCCGGTGCGGAGCTGCTCAACGACAACATGCGGCAGATCGGCGCCCCTCAGTTCACCGACGCCGACCACGCCCTGGCGAAGGCCGTGCAGAAGTCGCTCGGCAAGCCGGAGGTGGGCATGCCGACGGACCTGACGCCGCTGGCCCCGCCGGCCGCGGCCTACACAGGTGGTCTGGCCACCGACACGGCCGACATCAGCTGGCAGGCGCCGACCGCGGTGCTGCTCTCCGCCGCGTACCCGCCCGGACTGCCCAACCACAACTGGGGCGTCACCGCCACGGCGGCCACCAACATCGGACATCAGGCCCTGCTGTCCGCGGCCCGTTACCTGGCGGCCGGCGCCATCGACCTGATCGAACAGCCGGACCGGCTGGACGCGATGAAGCAGGAGTTCAAGGACCGCACCGAGGGGATCACCTGGACCTCGATGATCCCCGACGGCACCCAGCCCCCGCTGTACGAACCGCCCGCCGAGTTCCTGCGGGCGACCGGTCAGAGCTGGCCGCCGCCGGGCGTGACCTGGCCGGTGCCGCCCGTGGTCGCCGCCGAGCAGCTCGGCACCACCGGGCCCGCCCTGCCGCCCGTGACCTGATCCCCGCAGCTCACCCGCGGGACCACCGCGGTGTGAGCTGAATCACTCCAGATGAACCGAACTTCGGTGCTCTCCCGGGTCCGTGTCGGTGTCAGTGACATTCTCGACCACACGGAGATCGCCATGAGCCCCCGTACGAACCCCGCTGCCGCCACACCGGCCCAGGACGGCCCGCTCGCCCACGGCACCCACTCCTTCGAGATCGGAGGCATCACCCAGCGTTACCACGTGTACGGCCAGGGTCCGGTCTGTGTGGTCCACTCCGGCGGACCCGGCATCTTCTGGGACTACCTGCGCATGCCACTCCTGGAAGCGCACCTGACCATGGTCTACGTGGAGCCCGTCGGCACCGGCGACTCCGGCCGGCTCCCCACTCATCCGCACGGTTACACCCGGGACCGCTACAGCCGTTTCCTGGACGTGCTGATCAACCGGCTCGGGGTGCCCGAGGTACATCTTCTGGGCCATTCCCACGGTGCGTTCGTCGCGGCCTATCACGCCCTGTACCGCTCGGAGCGGCTGGCGGGCGTCATCCTGTACGAGGGGGCGCCGGTCACCGGTCCCGAGCACGGCGAGGAAGCCGCCCGCAGGGTGCAGGAGTTCGCGGCCAAGCACGCCGGCCATCCGCAACTCGCCGGTGTGCTCGCCGCGTTCGGCGCCATGTCCGCCATGCACGACGATGCGTCGACCGAGGCCGTCGCCCGCGGCGTGCTGCCGTCGTACTTCGCCGACTACTGGGGCAACGAGGACCGGTTCGCCCCGATCCGGGACGCGGTCCGGGCCAGCTACATCTCCGGCCTGGACGAGGACCTGTCGCCGGATCCCATCGACGACCGTGCCGCGCTCAGGGGCCTTGAGGTACCGACCCTGGTGATCGTCGGCCGGCACGACGTGATCTGCGGTCCACGCTGGTCCGCGGAGCTCCACGACCTGATCCCCGGCTCCCAGTTGGTCGTCCTGGAGAACAGCGGCCACATGGGTCACATCGAGGAACCCGAGCAATTCACCGCCGTGGTCCGCGACTTCGTGCTGCAGCCCGCCGCCTCGGAGCGCGACGCCGGGTAACACCCGTACGGCGACGGCCGGTAGGCGCGCGTACGGGCGTCACGCCGAGCCGGTCACGCAAGGGCCGCACCCCTGGCCAGGGGACGCTGTTGGTTAATTCGGCCCTTTGCGTGACGTCGGCCTTCAAGACCCGGTTGTGGTCTTGAAGGCCGACGTTGTCGTATGGGGTGGGTGCGGATGTCGATGCAGCCGAGCGGGTCGAGTGAGATCCCGGCGGAGACGGTGCGGGTGGCGCGGGCCGCTTTTCCGAAGGGGAGTCTGGCGATCCGGGTGCGGGACGAACTTGGACCGGTGTTCCGTGACGAGGACTTCGCGGATCTGTTCGCCTCACGAGGCCGGCCCGCCTGGTCTCCCGCCGGGGTCAAACGCGACAACACCTCGTCCCAGGCCAAGGGTGCCTTTGGGCTGGACGCGTTCACCATCGACTGGTGCCACCAGCAGGTGGCCTGCCCCGGCGGTGTCACCGCCACGAGCTGGTATCCCCGCACCGACTCCAAAGGACTGCCCGTCATCCAGGTGCGGTTCCCCGTCAGCCTCTGCGGTCCTTGCCCTTACCTGCGCTCCTGCGTCAGCTCGCCCACCGGTCGCCGACGCGAACTCATGCTGCGCCGACAGCAAGCTGAACACGACGCCATCCGTGCCATCCGGCGCGAGCAGCAGACCGACGCCTGGAAAGAGCGCTACAAGATCCATGCCGGTGTCGAGGGCACCATCTCTCAGGCTGTCGGCCGCTGCGGCCTGCGGAGATCCCGCTACCGAGGGCTGACGAAGACCAGCATCCAGCACCAGCTCGCCGGGGCAGCGATCAACCTCGCCCGCATCGACGCCCACCTCACCGGCACACCCCGAGCCCGCACCCGCACCAGCCACTTCGCAGCACTGTGCCCCGTCGAACTGACGCTCGACGGGGCACAGCAAGGGCCGAATTAACCAACAGCGTCCCTACGGGGTGGGGCCCTTGCCCGCTCTGCCCGCGCGAAGCGGATGCTTGGACGCGGTTACTTGGGGGCCGTTGCTGGACGCGGATGCTTCGAACCGGAAACGGGGAACGGGGCGCTCCAGGTCCGCCGTCAGCGGCAGGTCACTGGCCCAAGTCGAGGAGGCCGTCGTCGACAGCGGGCTGCGCCGCCGCCCCCGTAAACGCCGTCACAGCCCTTCAGCGGCGCTGTACGGAAGCCCGTGGACAAAGATGCCCAGGCCCGCCCTGCGCGCCTGCTGGGCGGGCTTCTGCATGGCACGGAAGGACCCTCGGGAGTCGGGCCGACCGAACCGGTCCGCACTCCTCCGTCGTGCCTGCCGTCACGGCGCGGACGTCGCTATGGCCACGGAACCGCTCTGCGACCGCGGAGTCTTGGCTCCGGGCTTCTTCGGGGCGATGGTGCGCGGGTCGACCGCCTCACCCGGAGCCCCCTCCCGGTACAGGCCGTCGGGCAGACTGTCCCGGTCGTGGGGCAGCAGGAAGAAGACCCGCCGCTTGTACAGGCCGCTGTCCGGGTCAGGGGTGGCGGCGTCGTCCAGGAGCGCGTACCCCACCATGCGCCCGTCCCGGGCGTACGGCGGTTTGGTGTTGCGCCGCCGGGTCTTGTCCAGCGCCTGACGGACGTAGTCCAGCCGCTCGGGGTTCTCCAGCCACACGACCTCTTCCTCGTGAATGAGGTCGCTCTCGGTCAACAGCGAGCTCATGGCCGCAGCCCCTCCTTCGTCGGCGTGCTCCCCGGCCAGGGAGACGTGGCCGGGCCTGTGTCCGTATCGCTCCGACCCGTGTACCGCCCGGTGGCGGCCGTATGTGGGGCCTGGCGTCCATGGTAGAGCGCGCGACGACAGGCGTGTAGGCCGCGTGCCCTCGACGGCTCATTCACGACAGCCGTCATGAGTGCTCCAGCAGGGCGATGCCGGGGTAGTACTTCCGGCCGTTGGACTTGATCATGTCGGCGGGCGAGGCCACGCCGACCTCCTGGCGGACCCGGTTGGCGAAGGCCCGCGGCGTCGCGGGCCTGATCCCCTCCCCCGCATTGCACCAGGAGCTGTACTCCGTGTACAGAAGGCCCTGTTCCACCCGCAGGTCCCGGCCGGCGTCGCCGTCCCGCGTGCAGCATTCGGCCAGGAACCGGCCGATGTGGTCCTCCGTGGTGGCGTAGGCGGTCGTGGCGATGCGGACCCGGTCGGGGCCCTCCAGCGGGTCCCGGGTGGCCAGATAGCGCTGTGCTCCCTCGATGAGCCACCGCAGGATTCCCGGGCCCTCGTCCCGGACGAGTTCGAAGGCGAGGTTGTCGATCCTGCGCGCGGCCGGCACGGTCCGCGTGAAGGGCAGCAGCCGGATGCGGCGCCAGAAGGCGAAGCCGCCCGTGGAGACCTCGGGACGGTGGTTGCCGAGCAGCCACAGGTGATGGGTGGGGGTGAACGAGAAGTAGTCCTGCCTCATCCGCCTGGCCTTGATCTTGTCACCGCCGGTCAGCAGCCGGACCCGGGCCTCGTCGAACTTGTCGTTCGGTTTCAGCTCGCTGCACACCACCAGGCGGCGGCCGTGCAGCTCCGTCAGTTCCGTGGAGTGCTCCGAGAAGGCGCCCCGGTCCATCAGGAAGCCCGGCGGAGCGGCGTCCGCGTAGTCACCGAGGATCTGGATCATGATGTCGAGCAGCACCGACTTGCCGTTCTTTCCCTCACCGTGGAGGAACGGCAGCACCTGGGCGCCCACGTCACCGGTGATGGAGTACCCGAGCAACAGGTGCAGGAAATCGATCATCTCCCGGCCCTCGTCGTCGTCCCCGAAGGTGTCGGCGAGGAAGCGGTGCCAGCGCGGGGTCTCCATGCCCTCGGGAGCGACGCTGGTGGCCCGGGAATGGAAATCACGCGTGGGATCGGCCTTGCGCAGACTGCCGGTGTGCAGGTCGACCACGCCCGCGGGGGTGCACAGGGCGTACGGATCCCCGTCGAGGCTGTCGGGGTCCACGGACAGATCAGGAGATGCCTTCGCCTGGGTCAGGAGCGCCTTCATCCCGGTCGTGGACAGCGTGCGCCGCTTGTGCTGGGTGATCTCACGGTCGCTGAACACTCCACGCGGATCGCTCTCGGGCATCTCTTCGGCCATCTCCCCCGCAGCCCAGAGAGCTGCTTTCTCTCCCCCACTGCGCTTCCAGCGGTGCCCGTCCCACGCGAACCAGCCCAGTCCCTCGACATGGCGGAACTGATCGCGGTGGAGCTGGGCGAACAGCCTCGCGTTGCCCCGGTCCGACAACGACGGCGGCAGCGGCGGCAGTCCGGCACCGACCGGCCGGGGGGCTGCCGCGGGAAACTCGGTGAGTGTGTCGGAGATCGTCTGAGCAGGCAGACGGGTGGGCGCGGCCTCCTCCGCCAGCTGAAGGTCGAGCATCTGCTGAGCGACAGCCTGCGGGTCGAAACGCTGAGAGCCTTCGGCGCTGCTGCTCATGGACTTCCTTTGAGGTGGAGAGGGCGAGCTGCCCCCGCGGCAAGCGCATCATCGACAATCATTTCATTTCTGGTCCGCTGCCAGGGACGGGCGTGGCAGGCGACACGGACCAGCCGGTCACGAATGGCCGTGTGGTCGAGGTGTCCGGCTCCGACGAGACCGCCGGCCGTGTACGCGGCCCGGTTGAGCTTCTCCGTGAAACCGGTCCCTTCAGGCGCCATGACGCATCCGGCCACGTGCGCGATCAGCGGATCGATTATCTGGTGGGCCGTACCGGCTTTTCTCCGGCCTCCGGGACGGGACGGGACGCCGCCCGCTCCGGGGGCGTCCGGCAGGGCCTTCCGGGGCTCGACGACGTGTCCTGTGCGCACGAGTTCGCCCAGGAGCCAGTCCGGCAGCGGGGCGGGGCTGCGGGCGGCTCCTTCAGCCCGGTAGACGCCCTGGGTGGTTCGTGTGCCGGGCGCGACGATGTAGCCGCCGTCGGCACGCACATCGACCTGCCAGGCGAGCGCCGCGTTGCGACCCGACCCGGTCGAACACCGGAAGCGGGGCGCAGGATCGGGATTGCGGTACCAGACGTGCAGGCCGCCCGACGGGGTGCGCACCCGCAGCGTCGCCGTGTCCTGCGCAGGGTCCGGGGCGCCCCGATACGCCGCCAGCAACGCCAACGTGTCGAAACCCGACGCCAGTCCGGCCAGGCTCACCTGCTCGGGGATCGGGATGCCGGGCAGCAGACGGGACCGGTCGGCCACCGGAGCCGCGTGGGCATCGATGTCGATGACGACGAGTCCTGCGGGAGCACAGGCCACACCGACTCCCGCCGCGGGGCTGCCGCTCCACCAACGGTCGATCAGCTCCGGGTCGGTGGTCGCCGCGTGGAAGCCGTGACAGGGCAGTCCTGCGGGCAGGCAAGGGCACTTGGCGGGTTCGTGCCGGTCGGTCCTGCACCGGGGGCAGTTCCCGGCCGGGGTCTTGCGTCCCGGAGCCAGCGGGTGCACGGGCCAGCCCTGGGCGGCGCACCACTGGGCAATCGCGTGGGGTGGTGCGTGCCCGCCTCGGGCAGCACTCTCGCGGTTGTCACCTTCGCGCGGCACGGGATCGTCCTCGTCACTTCTCATTGCTGGTTCCCTGCACGGCCACCTGGCTGAAAAAGCAGTCAGGGACCGAAGGGACTCTAATTCCCGAACGAGTGTAGGACCCATCGTCCCGGATCTAGGGGGAACTGGACCGAGTCCTGTTTTTATCAGTTTCCTCGGTCCCTTGGGTCCCTGGGTACTGGGGGGCACTTCCACCCTAGGGGCTGAAGGGACTCAAGACTCGGAAGCGACAAGGCATGAGACGCCATGTCTCCGGAGCCGGGCAGAGACCAAAGTGCCTCAGGGACCAAAAGGCAGGGCCTGAGAGAGTCTGGAGTCCCTCTTCGGTCACTGGACATCCTCGCAGGTCAGAGAGTTTTCCCTAGCCTATAAGGGACTGTAGGGACTCAACTCGCCCATTATGAGCTGTACTTGATATGTGTTGTATGCGCGCGTGCATATGAACACACATAATCCATGTCTACGTCATAATTGCGCTGTTCAGTCCCTACAGTCCCTTGATGGACTGGTAGAACGCCTCTGACCTGCAAAAACATCAGGGACTGAACACCAGGGACCGAAGGACTCACAGACCCTTCAGTCCCCGTCTCTTGGTCCCTTGGTCTCTTCCCGCCCTGCGGGCGTCCCTACCGGTGGAGAACTCCGGCTTACGTCCTTCGGCCCCGGCCGAGCGCCAGTCCCTCACCCGCACTGAACTTTTCAGTCCCTGCCCTCGTGTTCAGAGCAAGGGACTGTGCCCCCGCGCCGCCGGTCAGGCGGGGGCCAGGCCTGGTCCCTGGTCAACAGCCGTCACTGGTGAACCATCCTTTCGGATCTTCGGATAACGCCGCTGGACGCGGATCTTCATTTACGTGGACGGCCGTCGAGGTCTGTCGTGCTGGGGAGTTGGGCCCCTGGTCGACTGGGTCTCTCGCCGACGTAGAGCCTGCGTTGCGCTGCGGCGCCCCGGCCTGCTGGTGCCTGCCCGCCGTCCAGACAGTGATGGGGCTCCTTGAAAAATCCCCAACCCCTGCTCGGGGTGCCATCAGACCTGCTCGACGGATTTCCCCACCCATTCCGGGCCTGTGCTGGGACGGGACACCCACGGCGAGGGACCACCCGATAGCCCGTCAGGGTCCGGGCGGTGTGTAGTTGCACATGCCGTAGCGGCATGTGGTGTCGTCGAGGGCACCACAGGACGAAAGGCCCTGTCTGCGATGTACCCCTCCGCCACGCCTCCCCGCGAGGTCAAGATCGGCGATGCCGCCGCCTTCGCCGGAACCACCCCGCGCGCCATTCGTCACTACCACCAGATCGGTCTGCTGCCGGAGCCCGAGCGGGGCGGAGACGGACGCCGCCGCTACGGCTACGACGACATGATCCGCCTCCTGTGGATCCGCAAGATGTCAGAGGCCGGCATCAGCCTGGACGACATGCGGGCCGCCTTCGACGAAGCCCGGGACGTTGAGGCCGTCCTGGGCCGACTGGAGGAGACCCTGGCTGCTCAGGAGGCCGACATCAAGAGTCAGCGCGCGGCAGTCCAGTGCCTGCGGGCCGTGGGCAGTTCACTGGGCTTGCTCTCCCCGTTGGTCACGGACCGGCTCAGCCACTTGCCTTCTGGCGCACTGCGCCCCTCCGACCTGGACGCCCTGCTGGTCACGGAACGGATCTTCGGGCCGCTGGGAGCGGCAATTCAGGCCAGCGTGTTCATCACCCTGGCGACCCATCCCGGCCTACGGGCCGAGGCAGACCGCCTCGACGCGGCCGACGCCGCCCTCGATGACACCGTCGATCCCCACGACCCGCGGGTCGAGGAACTCGCCGCGCAGCACTGCGCCCACCACAAGGCCCTGCTCCAGGCCATTGAAGCGGCCGGACTGGACGTGGCCGAGGAGAAGCTCTTCGAGATCTACGACGCCGAGACGAGCGGCGAGGAGGACGCCCAGATGAGTGCCTTCGAAGCGGTAACCAAGATGCCCTATGGCTTCTCCGCGGCTCGGACGCGGTGCATGGAACTCACGGCACGGCTCCTTGACGGGGGCCTTTCCGCAGGCAGCTGATCGCTGGTGTGGCCGTGCGTGAGGATCACGGATTGGCCACCGACACGAAGCCAGCGTCTCGACGCCTCAACGCGGCCCGCGCGCCCCACGAGCCGGAAACCCAAGCCGACGACCAGGGCCACGCTCCTCGAAACTCCCCACTTCGTTGAACACCAGAGCGAGTGATGCGAGGAGTATCCCTGGCCGTTTTCAAGAATCCCGGGCCGAGTCCGGTTTCCCCTGCGCACTACGCGACCAGCTCGTCGCAGCGATCCTCAACGGTTCCAAAACCTCCAGGACAGGGCTCGTCGTCGACTAGGAGCATGCGGGGGAGCTTCTTCCGGAAGTCGGGAGCCGTTCGGTGGTCATCGACTCGGACGGCCATCCCGTCGCGGTTATTGAGGGGCCGAAGTGCACGTCGTCTCGCTGGCACAGGTGGATCTCGCCCACGTGGTGGATGAGTGGGAAGGGCGCACTAGACGGCGCAGTGGCGGGCGTGGTGGGGCCCCGGCAGCAGAAAACGGGCTTGGGCCCCGATGATCTCTGACACAACCTGCTCGGCCAGCACCGCGATCCGAAGTCGCCGCAGTGAGTGGTTCCGGCGGCGTGTCTCCCCCGGCTCAAGCAGATCGCGCTGGAGTCCTACGACCGGATCGCCGGTCTGTGAGGCGCCACGAGGTCCGAGAGGCGCCACCTTCCACGCGCGCTGCTTGTTCTGAGGTCACGGCCGTGCTCGCGTGGACCGTGGTCATGAGACGTCGCAGCTCTGCGCTCCCCCAGTCCAATCCCTGCGCCGCAATCTGGATGCTCTGTGCGCACCTATCCGCGCGAAACCTATTACGCCGTAATAGCTCAGGTAGGCGTGCTCGTCGTGCGCGGGTGGCTGCGTCAAAAAGCAGGGGCACTCCCCCTCCCCGTGCAGGCCGCTCCCCGGCAGCGAGCGAGTGATGTCGGATCGCGCAGATCCGGTCGTTGCGCATGAAGGGCCGTACAGGGGGATCGGATCGGTTTCCGGATTGCCGCCTCGCTGGGCCATGGGTGCTGTCCAGCCTTGGACAGCCGGTCAGCTTGCGTGCGTTGGAGAGGGCCGTCGACGAGAGAGTGATGCTGGCTCGGAGGAACCGCTGCCCTCCGTTCCGGACGGGACAAGTGTTCGGCGACAGACCGTTCACCTATTACGGCGTAATAGGTGCGGTGTCAGTGAGCATCTCGGGTCCTTCCTGGACCGTCCCGTAGAGCCTGCTCGCCAGCGACCCCACCTGGGACGGTGGAGCAGGTTGAAGGCGAGACAGCGCAGTGATGAGAACGCTGCTCTGGGACCGGTGTAGGTGTCGGACCGGTGCAGCTATTACGGCGTAATAGATCGAGGATCGGTCCTCACTGGTGCGAGGGCGTTGTCTGAACGTTCCGCGTGCTGTCTGCCTGGTCATCCATCCGACTCTCTGCCGTCACCTGCCCACCTACCCGCAACTCCCCCGTGACCAGCAATTTTTCGACGCCCTGTCCAGGCGCTCCGTGACGTGACCCTGTCTGGAAGCTGCCGATTCACATTCTGTGAATCGCCCTTCGAGGGGGCACAATCTGAGCATGGCGAAGCGCGCACGAGTGACGAACCGGCCGACGAAACCGCTGGTCAAGACCCCCATGCGCATTGGGGTACTCGATGCGAGGGCTGTCGTCGGAGAACTCCGTCAGATGCACGAAGAGGCAGAGGATCCGGCTGTGGAACGCATGCCGGCCGACGACGAATTGTTCGGTGCGCTGTTGTATACCGAGAAGCATGCGCACGTCCTCCGAAGACTGTCCCGTGCGGCCCAAGGCGCTGCGGCTCTCAAGCGAGTACAGCTGTGGGAGTACCTGCGCGAGCAGGCCGAGGGTCACCAGGCCCGTGCCGTGAGCGATGCGCGGGAGGCCGGAGTCCAGTGGGGCCAACTGGCTCCCGCACTTGCCGTCGCAGCGCCCAACGCCGCCTACAACAAGGCGAAGCGTTTGAAGGCGATCGACCTGACCGATGAGACCCCCCAGGCCCGTCCCGTCCGTCGGACACCTGAGGCCGTACTGCAAGCAGAGCGCCGGCTGATTCTGGAACAGGCCGCTGAACGCCGAAACCAGGAAGCGGCCCAGAAGCGGCATGAGCTCCTGGTCCCGATCGCCGTTGCCCTCATGGACCAGCGTGACGACCTGCGACCGGATGACGATGCGGACTACTGGCTTGAGGAGATCGCAGCCGTACTCCCCCATTGCCGGACGCCGCTGCAGATGGTCAGCCTTCATCGCTATGTGGAAGCAGCGGTGCGGGCCTTCGGCAAGCTTGAGAGGCAGCCGACGACGAACCTGGCGCTCACCCCCGGCGCCCGGCTGGCCCTGGCTGCCGCTACGGAGTTCGTGAACGGAGCGAAGGCAGACAACGGGTCGGCTGCGGCAGCGACGACGCAAGAGTGATCAGGAGCCGGGTTCGGGACGCGATTCCGGGCGGGGTGCCGGGCTCCGCCGCACTGTCGTGTCTTCGTGTGTTCGCGCGCCGACCTATTACGCCGTAATAGCAAAGGGCGAGGGAGAGGCGGTGTGGCTGGTCCCTCGTGGGAGGCGGCCCGGCCCTGGGCTCACGGCTCCTGGTTCACGGCGCATGGCTTATAGCTCATGGCTTATAGCTCAAAGTTCACGGCTTACAGCCCTTGGTTCACGGACGGCTTCGTGGCGATCGGCTGTGTGCCGGGCACGCGGGGACAGCTCGGTGAAGTCAGGTACGAGGGTGGATCTGCGGCCGGGCTTGAGCGCTCCTCGCGAGACGGGCCTCAGCAGACCGCCGCTGGGTTCCTACCGGCTCCGAGTACCGGTCCCGCAGCCTGATCCAAGGGCGCGACCTATTACGGCGTAATAGGTCGCGGGTCTCGATGACTCCGACCCGCGGGGACGGAAGCGTCGTCCGGCGAGCTTCGCGTGAGATAGTCAGGCAGTCGGCTGCGCGCTCGCGCTGGGTCCGGGGCGACCGAGCTGTGAACCTGGGGCCTCTATTACGCCGTAATAGGGCTGGGGAGCGCTGACGCATCACCAAGTCGTACTAACTAACGTGTCGATGCAACGGATGATCTAGGACGTTAGTAAGGTAGCGCCATGAGTATGCCAGCCACCTCGAACGACCGGGCAAAGGTCGTCTCCAAACTGCCGGGATGGCTCCGGCAGAACCTCAAGATCAGAACCGCCCAACTCGGCATCGAGATCCAGACCGCGGTGGAGCAGGGGATCTCCATGTGGTGCGGTCTCGCCTCCGGCACTGCCACGGTCGACACGGCCGGAGCCGAGTCCTTCTCCACCTTCCTTCCTCCGGGGCAGTGGGAGGAGTTCCGAAGCATCGCGGAGGACCGCAGGGTCTCCCTCATCCAAGGGCTGGCCCAGTCCGTTCAGCTCTGGTTGGACAGCAATCCGGCACCGGACGTGGAACGGCCCGCGGTCACCCGCCGGATCGTCGTGTGCAACCAGAAGGGCGGCGTCGGCAAGACCGCCATCACCGCGGGCATGGGGGAGGCACTGTCGGAGAACCCCAACCAGCTGTATCCCGTGCGGGTGGCCAAGGCCCTGGCCACCGCCCTCCGCGCAAGCGAGAGCGAGGACGACGCAGCAGGATCCGACAACGACCCCCTCGCCGTCGAAAAACTTCCGGGGCTCGGCATGCGCGTCCTGCTCGTCGACTTCGATCCGCAATGCCACCTCACCAATCAACTGGGCGCCGCACCTCTGCCCATGGAGGGCGACAGCCTCACCAACCACATGGCGGGTGACCCCCGGGGTGACCTCAAGGACCTGATCGTCTCCATCGACGACGATCACTTCGGCGGACGACTGCACCTGTTGCCCGCCTGCCACGACGCTTTCCTTCTCGACGTACGCCTCTCCGCCGTGCGTGCTCGCGAGGCGGCTCTGGAGCGGGCGCTGCTGCCGCTGGAAGGTGATTACGACGTCATCATGGTCGACTGCCCGCCCAGCCTCGGCCTCAGCATGGACGCCGCCGCCTACTACGGTCGCCGACGCGAGGGTGAACAGCCCGGCCAGTCCGGAGCGCTCATCGTGGTCCAGGCCGAGGACAGTTCGGCGGACGCCTACGACCTGCTGACCAACCAGATCGAAGATCTGCGGAATGACCTCGGACTCGATGTCGGCTATCTGGGCATCGTCGTCAACCTCTACGACGGCCGACGCGGATACATCGCCACATCCTCCTTGCAGGGATGGATCGACATAAAGGATCCGCGTGTGGTCGGGCTCATCAGCGACCTGAAGGAACAGAAAGAAGCTGTGCGGATGAAGCAGCCCCTGCTGAGTTACGCTCCCGCCTCGCAGCAGGCTGTCGGCATGCGCGCGCTGGCCCGGGAGATCTCGTGAGCAAGGCCGATCAGCTCGGAGCCGGGCGCTTCGGAGGCAGCGCCCGGCCTGTCAGCGCCCGACGTGCGGCCATCGGCGCCGCTACGGGTGTGCCCACGGACGGTGTTGCCCCGCCGAGTCGACTTCCCGTCTCCCGCATCAGCCCCAATCCCGACAACCCCCGCAGGGAACTGGGCGACCTCAGCGAACTCGCGGGCAGTCTCCAGGAACACGGCCAGAAGCAGGCCATCACCGTCATGAACCGTGATGCCTACATCAAGGCCAATCCCGAGCGGGAAGGTGACCTGGAACCCAATACGACCCATGTCGTCGTCGACGGCAGCAGCCGCCTGGCTGCCGCCCGCGAAGCCGGTCTCACGCATCTCAGTGTCATGGTCGACGACGAGCAGGGCAGCGACGGCCATGCCATCCTCGAATCCGCGCTCGTCGCCAACATCCACCGCAATGACCTGGATCCGCTGGATGAAGCGCGTGCCTTGGAACGGTTGCTCACCCTGCACGGCTCGCAGGTCAAGCTCGCCAAGCGGCTGAGGAAGTCGCAAGGCTGGGTGTCACAGCGCCTGGCCCTGTTGAACCTGACGCCGGAACTCCAGGCGGTCGTCGGCGAGGAGCCTGTTGAGTTCCTGCGGGCCGTGGCGAAGGCCCCGCAGGACCAGCAGGAGTCGGCGCTTGAGCAACTCAAGGCCGAGCGTGCCCGGAAGGACGCGGAAAAGCAGGCAGCTGCTGCCGCGGTGCCGGTGGCAGTGGTGGAACCGGAACCTGCCGCCGAGCCGCGAGTGGGGGAGGAGCTGGCACCTGCTCCTGAGCCGCTAGAGGTGGAGGAGCCGGAAGCCGCTGCCGAGCCGCGGGCGGCGCAGGAGCCGAAAGCCGTCGAGCGAGCGCAAGAGCCTGCGCAACCCGTGGTGTCCGAGACGTCAGAGGCTGCTCCGGCAACCGTTCCCTCCGCTCGTACGGATGAGCCGGAGAGCCAGCCCACCCCGGCTTCCTCAGTTCCTGCCGCTCCCGTGACGAAGGCCGAGGACCCGCAACCGGCGAGTGCCGTCGGCCGGAAGGGGAGTGCGGAGCCGGCCGAGACGGTTCCGGTGCCCCGGTCCGACAGCGCTGTCTCCGTCCCGGAATCTGAGCTGGCCGATGCGGGCGTCTCGCCCAGTCGGCGGCTTCCCTATGAGGACGGCGCCTTCATCGCGATGCACCTCATTCACAAGATGAGCGACGTCGAGTTCGACCGGATGCTGGACATCCTCAACAAGCACCGCCAGGACCGCGCCGGGTCGTAGCCGAGCTCGTCGGCCCTGAGTCTGAGCCCGGTACTCGGTACTCCGGGGTGAACAGCAACCCCTGTGGTGACCACGGTCAAGTCCCGTGGTGGCCACAGGGGTTGCTGCTTGCTCGGCCTTCGTCGTTCATTATTACGGCGTAATAGGGGCGGGGGAGTCTGAGCATCCGCGTGCTGATGCTGCGCCTCGTCGGCCACTGCCGTGAGGGAGACGCTGTGGAAGCGGGAAGCGGGAAGCGGGAAGCGGGAAGCGGGAAGCGGGAAGCGGGAAGCGGGAAGCGGAAAGCGGGAAGCGGAAATATTGCGCGTAACCGGATTTCTGGGTACGTAAGTTCGCTTTATTCGAACAGTTCGATTCTTCGCTCAGAACGATTCTCCCGGAAGCGTGTTCGTTCCGGTCGGAGCGCTTTCCCGTCCTGTCGGGCGCTGTGGCGACGTCCTGGGCGTCGATGTCATGGCTCGGATGGTTCCGGCTGCGTCGCAACGGCAGTACGCGGGGCCACCGTCGGCCGCCCGCTGGCGGTACGTCAACCAGTCGCGGTGGCCCGACATTCAGAAAACGTATGTATACGTGTGCGATCACACGCTACCCGAGAGGCCCATGTAACCTACTTGCGGTCAGGGGTGCGTCAGTCGGCGTACGGTCGACGCAGCGGCTGCCACGTCCTCGACCTGTGTTCATTCTCACTTGCTCGGCGAGGCAGTGAACTCTCCGTGCGCTGACTCCACTTGAGTGCTTGAGTGAACAGCGCGTACGGAACACACCACAGCATCCTGAAGGGTCAGGCATGGAACGCACCGAGCTCACCGAGAAGGTGGCCCAACTCCTCGCCGAGACAGGCCCCGTGAGCATCGTCAACGCCGGTGATCCGGTGCTCCGGCAGAAGACCGAGCCCTTTGACGGGCAGCTCGACGACGCCACCCTGCAACGCCTGATCGTCCGCATGCGCAAGACGATGGAGGACACCCCCTCGGCGGTCGGACTGGCCGCGCCCCAGATCGGAATCCCCTTGCGCCTAGCGGTCCTTGGCACCCCCGAGCAGTTGACCGCGCGACTGATCGAGCGCGGACAGCAACCGGTGCCCTTCACCGTGCTGATCAACCCTTCGTACCGCGCGGCCGGACAGCAGCGGGTGGCGAGCTTCGAGGGGTGTCTCAGCGTGCCGGGCTGGCAAGCGGTGGTCGCTCGTCCGGACCGTATCGAGCTGCGTCGGGAGGACGAGCGGGGCACGCCCCTGGTCGAGGAGTACGCCGGGCTCGGCGCACGGATCGTGCAGCACGAGAGTGACCACCTCGACGGGGCGCTCTACCTCGACCGTGCCGAACTGCGCTCCCTGTCCACGGTCGAGGCGGTGCAGGAGCGGTGGGGCCCCGCCGGACTGGCGGCTACCGCCGAGCAGTTGGGCTTCCCGCTGCCGTAACGGTTGGAGTTTCCGCTGCCGTAAGGCGGCCCGATCGGCAGGGTTCGGTTCACAGCCAGCCGCGCCGGGCCGCCTGCCAGGCGAGCTGCACGCGGGAGCCGGCTCCGGCCTGTTCCATCAGGCTCTGCACACGTCGTTGGACGGTCCTTCGGCTGAGGCCCATCTGCGAAGCGATGGCCTTGTCGGGCACTCCCGCGATCAGCAGCGAGAGGAGTCGGCTGTCGGCCGGTGAGAGCGAGGGGTGGGTCTCGGTCTCGTTCCTGGTCAGGCCGTCCTCGTCCGAGACGCTGAGGGGGACCGCGTTCTCCCAGTAGCTCTCGAACAGCGCGATCAGGGCGCTGAGCAGGTTGCCGTCCCGGACCAGGGCGGTGGTCGGCTGCTCGGGACTGCCGTTGGGGCCGCCGGGGACCAGGGGGAAGACGGCGACCGTTCGGTCGGCTATCGCCAGGCGCAGCGGGAGTTCGGGTACGGCACGGGCGCTCTCCCCGGCGCGCACACCCGCAACAACGTTGTCAACGGCCCCCTCGTCGTCGAAGAACGCCTTCTCGTACAGCACGCGGTAGCGCACGCCGCGGGCGAGGGCCTCGAACTCGTCGGTGTTGCTGCCCGAAGGCATCGCCACGTACTGCGCCTTGCAGAACCAGAGCATCTCCTCGCGGGCCGTCGCCTGGATGCTCTTCAGGCGCTGGCGCAGGGCCTCGCCTCCCGTGATGATCTCAAGCAGATGCCCCGCGTCGTGGCGGCGCATGGTCTTGCGGTGCGCCTCAAGCAGGCGATCCGCCTCCGCCCGGGCGGCGTCCAGGGCCTGGGCGCTGTTCTTGATGCGGGGGAGGAGTGCTACGTCCGGGGGTACCGCCCGGAAGACCCTGGGGGTGCCGTCCGTGTGACTGGCCAGCCCCTGGCGCACCAGGGCTTGGAGCACGAGTTGGCCGTCGAGGACGTCCATGCCGCTACGCAGGGCGACGTCCTCGGCGGTTGCTCCGCCCGCCGTCACGAGCATGTGGTATACGGCTGCCTGTTCCTGTGAAACTCCCACGGCTTCCAGCACTTCGCAGAACCTCCCCGTCCGCATGTCGTGGACAGTTCGAGACTGTACACAGCGCCGGAGACGGCTGCGGCGAGCGGGCCGCGAGCACACTCGCCAGCCCTCATTCATCACTGCATTGACAGGTGATGCATTTCGATGCCATGATCTCATCACCGCCTCAACCGGTGACGGAGTGGGTGTCTCCGGTCGGAGGAGGGCCGGAGAGACACCTCCGACCCATGACCGCGGGTCCCGTGCTACTTCCCCCAGCACGGGACCCGCTCCTCACCACCACGGCAGCACCGGCACCGCCCAGGCGGGCGAGGCCGGCCGGACAGACGGGCAGGGACATGGCCTCCACGATGCACACCGCCGCGCAGGGCATCACTGCGAAACACCCCGTCGCGAAGCACATCACCGCGAAACCCGCCACCACGCCCGCCGCCAGGCTCGCTTCGTTCGTCTCTCGCCGCGGTGACGCCCGCTCGGGCCCGGTGCCGCCCCGCAGTGTCGGCACGGCCGACGCCGACGGGTGGCCCGACGCCACGCAGGTGTGGGCCTGGACGGCCGAGGTGGCGATGTCGGGTTACGGACCGGGCAGCACGTACTTCTGCTGAACGCGGGCCGGACGGCTCACCTGCGGTGCCGTCGCCCGGCACACCTGCTGACGTGGGATCGAGGCCGGCTGGTGAGGAAACATGTGATCTTCCGTGAACTCGCCGTCCGTCGATCGCGTGTATCAAGTGTGTGACTCCCGCCCTTCGTGATGAGGCCGCGGGACGGGCGGGCTTTTCGTCACCCCCCGAAGGAAAGCCCGCCCGATTTGGCCCCGCTCGCTCGACCGTGGGGGCGAGCGAGCGGAACGGGGGCTCGGCAACCGTGGTGTCGAGCCCCCTCTGGTGGAGCCGCAAACCAGACGTGCCATGGCCTCTGCGGTGTCGGAGCCCTCGACGCCGGTGGCGGCGGAAGACTCAGGGGACACAGAGGCGTCAGTGGACATAGCACGACCCAGGGGACCAAGAAGCCCCTCAGGGGACACAGCGCCTCCGGGGATCCAGCAGCCTCAGGGGACTCAGCGCCTCCGGGGATTCAGCAGCCTCAGGGGCGCAGAGCCTCAGGGAACTCAGAAGACAGGGAAAGACGATGGCCGGGCTGAGTTACCGGGAAAGAACCGACGCGGCCTTGTGGAGCGACGTGCCGGAAAACGTGCTCCACGTGGCGGTGGACGCGTTCCGCGCCAGCTCCGGTGACCTGCTGATGGTGTGGGGCGAGCTGGTGCAGTACCTCGGGCGGCAGCCGGCCGAGGTCCGTGCCCGTCTGCTGGAGGCGGTGCCAGCCGTGTACGAGAAGGCGCCCACCGGTTCGGCGCTCCAGCTGGGGCTGCTCCACCTCGGCGTCGTCCTGGGGGAGGGCCTGCCCGCCGACATCATGGTGGCCGAGCGCATCGAGGCCGTCGCCACGATGGAGGACCGCTGGTGCGTCCAGCACCATGCCCTGCTGTATCTGGCCCGCGCGGAGCTCACCGCCGGCCGAAGACTGTCCCCGGCGGTGGTCGCCACGGTGCGCCGTACCGCTCAGCTGATCGGGGATCCCGGATGGGCCGCGCTGGCCGCCCGATTGACGGACCCCGTGCTCAACGCGGGGGAGCGGTGGGCTGAGGCCGCCCTGGCCGACATTCTTGTGTCTGGCCCTGCCTGGTGCGCGATCCTGTCCCATGCGGCGACCGCGCGAGCCGCGAAGCCGACGGCGAAGTGGCGGCGGACGGCCGGCGCACTGATCGCCGACGTCGGCGAGGCGGCGGTCCGGGAACGGGTTCTGTCCTGGCTCTCGTCGGCCGGGCAGGGCAGAAGCCGTCCGCTCATCGAAAAGACGACCGATGTGTGGGTGGCGGTCAACGAGCAGTTCGACCCCTTCAACGCCGACGCCCTGCGTGGGCTGGTCTGGCTGCTCTCCTTCCTGCCGCCCGACGAGGACACGGTGCTCGCCCTGGGCTCGCTCGTCGACACCTGCCTGGTCGTGGTGCCTGGCCACGGACCGCGCAACGTGAAGGTGGCCAACGCCGCCGTGCACGCACTCGCGCGCATCGGTGACCGGGACGCCCTGGACGAACTGCGCCGGCTCGCCGAGCGGACCCGGTACCGCGGCACACTCCGGCTGATCGACGCCGCGCTCGCCTCCCACGGCGGATGACCCCGTGCCCGGGCGCGGCGCGGGGGCGCCGGAGAGCCGGACACGGGCGCCCGCTGGCTGAAACTTCACGCGCACCGTCAGGTGACTGATGCCGGGGCACCCCGTCCTGGAGCAGAGTCAGCGACAACGGCCCCGCACCACGGAAGGGAATCCCCGTCATGAACGGCGAACAGTCCGGCCTTCGGATATGCCAGACGGCGCATGAGGAGCTGCCCGCGCTCACTTTGGCCATCCACCGGGTGCTGGACGGTGTCCCGCGGCAACCCGCGCGGGCGGATTTCCGGTTCGATCCGGCCACTCCCATGATCGTTTCCGTCACCTTCACGCCCTGGCTCGGGTCCAGCGTGACCTGGCGCATCAGCCGTGAGCTGTTGCACAACGGTCTCGTGCAGGAGAGCGGCGAAGGCGATGTGCAGGTGTGGCCCGCGCCGTGCGACGCGGGGAGGGCGGTCTGGCTGCTGCTGGAGTCGAAGGGTGCGAGTGCCGTCTTCGAGCTGCCCGCCCCGGCGCTGGAGGAGTGGCTCGACGCCACGTACGGCATCGTGGCGGCCGAGGCGGAGACGACCGCCCTCGACTGGGACGCCTTCCTCACCGAAGTACTGGACGACCGCGAACTGCCGGCCGACGACTGAGCACCGGGCCTCTCACGGGCCGCAGTCAGATGACCGATGTGCGGGGCGGAACCCGGCGGCAGGGCGCACGACAGGCCGCACGCCGCCGGTCCGTGTCGTGCTCCACCACACGAAGGTGATCCCATGACGACGTTCGGCAGGCGGCCGGGGCCCTCGCGCGGTCCTCGGATGATTCCGGCCGGTGTTCCGCGGCACCCGTTCACGGGTGACCGGGCGGGCCGGCCCGCCCTGACCCTGGTACGGGGCCGTGACCCCTATGGCAGCCCGGTCGACCTGCGGACACTGACCAGGTCACCCATGCCGGGCGACGTCAGGGGAGCGCTGGTGACGTCGGTGGACCGCGTTCCTGGCGGCAGGTTCCAGGCCGTGTGGCTGCCGGTGAGCGCGCCCGTGCGGATTCCGCTGGGCGAGATCGTCCTGTCGTGGACCGGCGCCCGCGAGGACCTGGTGTACGTCACGGCCCGGCTCGGGCTCGCCGCCGGCCCGGTCCCGCTGGCGGTGTGGCCGGGGCTGGGCGGCGACTGGTGCGACACGGTACGGCCCACCGTGGTCGAGGTACGGGAGCTGCACGCCGCCCTGCGGCTGGCGACAGCCGCGCTGGATTGCCGGGCCGACCAGCCCGGGGCAGGGACCACAGGGACCGAAGGGGCCGGGAATCCGGATCTGTTTCCAGGGGCGTGAGGGCGCCGTCCCGGCCCGTTCGTCCCACTTCTTGGGCAGGGCCGGCCGCGTACCGAGGACGGGTGTCCCCGCTGCCGAGCGTGACAGGCCCGAATATCAGGAACCGGTCGTCGACTTCGCCCTGCATGCCCTTCCGTGCCCCGTGCCCCGGGCCGGCTTCCGTTTCTCCCCTCCTTGCCGCCATGGGGGAAGTCTGCAGTCGTAGTCTACGGATGTAGACTTCAGTACTGACAGACATTCCCGGCCGTCGTGGCACGGGAATCCCAGGAGAGGGACATAGGACATGAACCTGAATCTGACCGGAAAGCGTGCCCTGGTCACGGGGTCGAGTCTCGGGCTCGGTGAGGCCACCGCGAAGCTGCTGGCGGCCGAGGGTGCCGCGATCGTGGTCCACGGCCGGGACCAGGAGCGCACGGAGAAGGTCGCGCGGGAGATCCGTGCGGCCGGCGGGAGCGCCACCGCGGTGCTGGGTGATCTGGCCGATGATGCGACGGCCGCCGAGGTCGCCCGGGCGGCCACCGCGGACGGTCCCGTCGACATCCTCGTCAACAACGCCGGCTTCTACCGGCACCTGTCGTGGGC